>NZ_JBIVRU010000044.1:0-1083 GCF_044755845.1 Lysinibacillus sp. NPDC092081 | reverse complement strand
ATATTTTTAAAAAAATGGCGGTCCCGACCGGGATCGAACCGGCGATCTCCTGCGTGACAGGCAGGCATGTTAACCGCTACACCACGGGACCATTTGGTTGCGGGGGCCGGATTTGAACCAACGACCTTCGGGTTATGAGCCCGACGAGCTACCACTGCTCCACCCCGCGTTAATAATATATTCTTTTCGAGTTTTTCAAGCACCATTTAAATATAAACTGGAGGAGGTAGAGGGATTCGAACCCCCGCGCGGTGTTACCCGCCTGTCGGTTTTCAAGACCGATCCCTTCAGCCAGACTTGGGTATACCTCCGTAATATTATATAAATGGTGGACCTTGCAGGACTCGAACCTGCGACCGGACGGTTATGAGCCGTCTGCTCTAACCAACTGAGCTAAAGGTCCTTTAAGATGGCGGCAGAGGGGATCGAACCCCCGACCTTACGGGTATGAACCGTACGCTCTAGCCAGCTGAGCTACGCCGCCAGGATCTTTATACTGGTTATCTTTTATGGTGGAGCCTAGCGGGATCGAACCGCTGACCTCCTGCGTGCAAGGCAGGCGCTCTCCCAGCTGAGCTAAGGCCCCATAAAATGGTCGGAATGACAGGATTCGAACCTACGACCCCTTGGTCCCAAACCAAGTGCTCTACCAAGCTGAGCTACATTCCGATAAATATTAATTTGGCGCGCCCGGCAGGAGTCGAACCCACAACCTTCTGATCCGTAGTCAGACGCTCTATCCAATTGAGCTACGGGCGCTAATTATTGAAATAAAAAATGGTGCCGAGGGCCGGAATCGAACCGGCACGGTAGTCACCTACCGCAGGATTTTAAGTCCTGTGCGTCTGCCAGTTCCGCCACCCCGGCACATTTGGAGCGGAAGACGAGGTTCGAACTCGCGACCCCCACCTTGGCAAGGTGGTGTTCTACCACTGAACTACTTCCGCATGTGCATAAGATTTATTTATCCTGGCAATTATGAAATTCTAAAAAATGGTGCGGGTGAAGGGAGTCGAACCCCCACGCCTTGCGGCGCTAGATCCTAAGTCTAGTGCGTCTGCCAATTCCGCCACACCCGCATAT
>NZ_JBIVRU010000043.1:0-1136 GCF_044755845.1 Lysinibacillus sp. NPDC092081 | reverse complement strand
AAGATACCTGCCCCTTCAACAATTAGTGTTTGGAGAAAGCAATATGAAACTCAAGGATTAGATGCCCTTCAATCAAAGAAAAAGGGGCGTCCATCCATGAAAAAAGAATTTAATAAACAATCGAAACAAGCACCAGTTGAAGGCTCTAACGAAGCACTTGAAGCACGTATTAAACAACTAGAAATGGAAAACGAGTATTTAAAAAAGTTGAATGCCTTAGTTCAAAACAAGGAAAAATCACCAAACAGGACAAAGCACAAGTAGTCTATGAGTTAAGGCATAAATATTCGGTGAAAGCACTTGTAAAACTCGCTGGCATTCCACGAAGTACGTACTATGATTTAGTAAAACGTATGAATCGACCAGATCCAGATGCCGATTTAAAAGCAGAAATAAAGGCGATTTATGAAGAACATGAAGGACGTTATGGCTATCGTCGTATTCGTGACGAGCTAACGAATCGTGGGCAAAAAGTGAATCATAAAAAAGTGCAACGTATCATGAAAGAGTTAGGTTTAAAATGTTTAGTACGTATGAAAAAGTATAAATCCTATAAAGGAAACGTTGGCAAAATCGCGCCAAATATTTTAGACCGCAATTTTAAAGCAGATGCCCCAAATGAAAAATGGGTGACAGACATTACGGAATTTAAATTGTTCGGTGAGAAACTTTATTTATCGCCAGTTTTAGATTTATTTAACGGGGAAATTATCACGTATACAATTGGCTCTAGACCAACCTATTCACTTGTTTCAGACATGTTGGACAAAGCACTCGAACGTTTACCTGAGCACCACCAGTTACTCATGCATTCCGATCAAGGCTGGCATTATCAAATGAATAAATATCGTCGCGCCTTAGAATCAAGAGGGATTGTTCAAAGTATGTCTCGTAAAGGAAACTGTTACGACAACTCTGTCATGGAGAATTTCTTTGGAATTATGAAATCCGAATTCCTTTACATGAGGGAATTTGAAAGTATAGAGCATTTTAAAATAGAATTAGAAAAATATATCAATTACTATAATACGAAACGGATCAAGGCAAAATTAAAAATGAGTCCGGTGCAATACCGAACTCATTTTACCCGAGCTGCCTAATGAAATAACCGTGTCTAACTTTTAGGGGTCACTTCA
>NZ_JBIVRU010000042.1:0-1336 GCF_044755845.1 Lysinibacillus sp. NPDC092081 | reverse complement strand
GGTTCTATAATATTTCTTGGGGTATTCATACAATTTCGCGCATAAAAAAAGCACAGATTCACTGATTTATATATACTTGAATTGTCGAGAAACAAGTAATAGAAAGGTGAACTGTGCAAATGAATTTTAACATGAATATCCCAGGATTAAAAGATGTAGAGATTACGAAAGTAGAAGAAGTAGGAGATCGAATTGCGTTGCATGTACAATTGCCCAAATGTACGCATCAATGTCCAGTTTGTAAAAAAGAAACATCAAAGGTTCACGATTACCGAATACAGAAGATCAATCACTTAAAATGGTTTGAACGTTTAACTATTCTCTTCTATAAACGTCGTCGCTATGTTTGTAATTGTGGTAAGCGTTTCTCTGAAAAATCCCCCTTCGTAGATAAATACCAACGCTACTCAAAAGAATGGAATCAAGTGGTGAATGTACGGGCTATTAAAGCCAAAACATTTAAAGAAGCTGCAGAAGTACTAGGTACATCAACCACGACGGTCATTCGCCGTTTTAAAAAGGTAGCGAATAAACAATTAGTAGAGGGTGTACGTTTACCAAAAGCGATTGCGATTGATGAGTATAAAGGCGATACAGATGCAGGTACGTATCAGCTAATCATTGCGAATGCGGAGACGCACGAGCCGATTGATATTTTACCGAATCGTAAAAAAGAAACAATAAAAAATTACTTAAGTCAGCATGGAGCAGATGTTGAAATAGTGGTCATGGATATGAATCCAAGTTTTAAAGCAGCTGTTCGTCAAGCACTAGGTCGACCTGTTATTGTGGCAGACCGTTTTCATTTTAGCCGTTATATTTATTGGGCAATGGATGAAGTGCGCCGACAAATACAAAAAGAATGGGACAAATATAATCGCACAAAGTGTAAACGTATGCGTCATGTATTTTATAAACGTGCATCTAAATTATCACCGAAACAACAGTGGTACTTACAGCGCTATACAGAAATGTCTGAAACATTAAAAGTAGCCCATGAATTAAAGGAAGCCTATTGTGAGTGGTTTGATTGGGCAAAGACAAAGAATGATGTCGTAGAAGTAAAGAAGCGATTACTAGCTTTTTACCGTAAGGTAGAAGAGACAAAATTACCAGCTTTTTTAAAAGCAATTCAAACATTTAAAAACTGGCAAGTAGAAATCTTAAATAGCTTTAGTTTTGGTTATTCCAACGGCTTCTTGGAAGGAATTAATAATAAAACAAAAGTGATGAAACGGAATGCATATGGATTTCGACGTTTCGATCACTTTCGAGCAAAAATCTTATTAAATTTAAAGTATAAAGAAATCGGAGTTCATTTGGGCTAACGTGCTGA
>NZ_JBIVRU010000041.1:0-1413 GCF_044755845.1 Lysinibacillus sp. NPDC092081 | reverse complement strand
TGTTGGATCTACGTCAAGATTGTAGACACACTCAAGTTAATTTTTTGTGTTGCGCAACGTCCATTTTTGGAGTGTTCCACATCCCGAGTAGCCCGTCAAAGTGAAAAGAGCCTTTGACCGCCTACTCGGGATGTAGAGCGGAAAATGCATGGAGGTTGCGCCCGAAAAATGTGTAGGGGTAGATTTCTTTGACCCCTTTTTACGCTGCTGCTCGGCACATTTTCTCATATGCATCGGGTGTGAAATAACCAATGCTACCATGGATTCGCTTGCGATTGTACCAGCCTTCGATGTACTTAAATAAAGCTACACGTGCGGTTTCAAAGTGACTGTAGCGCGTTCGGTATACTTCTTCTTTTTTGAGTGTTGCGTGAAATGATTCGATGCACGCATTGTCATATGGGCAACCTTTTCGACTGAATGATGGGATCATTTCGTATTTCTGTAAGCGCTCACCAAAAGCTTCACTTGTATATTGAGAACCTAAATCTGTGTGTACAATGAGTCCTGGCGCTGGATTTTGCGCGGCTACTGCGTTATTAAGTGCTTCTAAGACTAGGTCAACCGTCATTTTGCGACCAAATTTATATCCAACAATTTTCTTTGTATGACAATCTAATACCGACGCCAAATAACACCAACCATCATTTACTGTGTGGATATACGTAATATCTGCTACCCATTTTTCATTGATGGTTTCGGTTGTAAAGTCTTGTCCCAATACGTTTTCACGCTCTTCCACAGGTTTCTGTGTTGGCGTCGGACGGTACTTTTTTGTAATGTTTGAGCGAATACCTGCTTTTCTCATAATGCGTTGAACGCGATCAATACTGCCTGTATAGCCCTCTTGTTTAAGGATTTGAAATATTTTCGGTGCACCATAACGGCCGTCACTTTCCTTATGAATAACGCGAATACGAGCGAGTAGCTTTTCGTTGGCGACATGATAGCTGTTCGGCTTTTTGTGAAATGATTGATAATACGTACTTTTAGGCATTTTTAAAATGCGACACATCAATTGAACGGGTTGATGTTCGCTTTCTTTTGTAATGTGGTCGATTAGTTCTTGGTCTGCTATTTTTGCGCGAATATGGTCATAGCCTTTTTTAGAATATCTACCTCTTGTTTTAAGCGAAGGTTTTCCTTCTGGATAGCAACTACTTCAGCTGCAGTTAACTCCTCAGTTCCTTCAATTGGAGAATGGAGTTTAATCCATTTATAAATTGTGACTTCTGACACACCATATTCGCTAGCTAGTTGATTGACCGGTGTACCCGAACGATAAAGTTCGACTACTGTTTGTTTGAATTCTTTATTGTACTTTTTTTGACTCATGGTCGGACACGTCCTCTCTTATGCTCAATTCTATTGATTTAACCGAGGTATGTCCACTCATCTATAATACATCCATGT
>NZ_JBIVRU010000040.1:0-1749 GCF_044755845.1 Lysinibacillus sp. NPDC092081 | reverse complement strand
AACTAATTTATTTGATTAAGTTGTTTTTCAGCGGTTGTCTTAACGACTTGTATAATACTACACTCTTAATTTAAAAAGGTCAACACTTTTTCTAAAAAAATATTATAGTTTTTCACTTCGTCGAGAAACTTCCTATATAATAATTAAGAAAACAATTTAATATTAGTCTCACAACCTGACGTTAATTTAGTGTTTTATTGTTATTTAAATTTGATAAACTGCTTTTTTGGATCATTATGAAATTATTTTCAACTTTATCTTATGGGGTCGAATCATGTTTCCTCGGGAATTTCCTTTGAAAGAACGGACTTACCTACCCGTTTATGTAGTTCGTCTCTCCATCTAAAAAATTCCTCGCTTCCTCATCTCTGGTGTTCGGACTTCATGCTGAACACAAAAAGTGAGGAGCGATGCATAAAGCACACTCCTCACTCATCACTTATTGTTTTACATAATAGTCTATTTGTTGAGCCTTCATAAAGCCTGCCTTCTCATATACAGAAAGCGCCTTTCGATTGTCAATTTCTACATCTAGCATGACGAATTTCGCACCAATTTTGCTCGCATAATCTTTGGAAAATGAAAGCATCGCAGTACCAATCCCTTGCCCCTCACAGTTTGGATGAACTGCCAATGCCGTTACCCATTGAATTTCGTTTTCCTGGGCAGTCGTCACCGTTCCAACAATTTCTCCATCTTTACGCGCTACCCATAGCTTTCTTCCAGTCGTTGATGTATTAAAAGCGATTAGCTCCTCAGACTCTTCAGGTAGGTCTCCAAACGCTGCACTATAGATAGCAATCAGCTCTGCCTGTTCACCTGCATAAGGGATGATTTCGATATCATTCTTTAATTCTACTGACTCTGCTCTTGTTTCTAAAGTGGCCTCTGAAAAGCTATATGAAAAGCCCTTCTTTTCGATAAATGTGTGTCCAAAAGGTGAGCCATCTATCACTACCGCCAATTGCCCTTCTGCCCCACGCTCTTCGAGGCCGACCTGTAAAGCTTCCACTAAAGCGGTTCCAATTCCCTTTTGACGGTACGGGGGTGTTACAACTAAAGACCATTCATATGTATGCAGCCCCATTAAATCTATTGCACTAGCTGCACCAACTAATACATCTTTGTCATCTTCATAAGCAAGTACCATAAAGCCCTTCGATTCAAAGGAACTCGCCATAGGCAAACCCATAGCAGTTTCATATACACGATAATCATGCGTGGTCGCTTCTTCACACAATAATTTTAATTCATTTAATGTTTCCCCATCTAACGGAAAAGACACTGTCATCACTGAAATATTCATCATTTACTCCGTTCTTGTATCAGCCTATTGCCCTATTGTAGCAAGAAAGAAAATAAGCTGGCAACAAAATATACTAACCACTTCTAATTATTAACAATTTTACTTCAAATATAGTGAAATTAAAAGGTTTTATATGATTTTTGACGGTTATAGACTGAAAATTACTAGAATAAGGTATGCATTTTTATACACTATCATTCATCTGAAGGCCCGATTTTCGCTGCGGTTGAACGTCGAGTCACTCCCTCACCTAAGAAAATTATTTTCATAGGTACTTATCCATAATTATACTATTTTTATAGATAAATTACATTTATATTGTGAGATAACAGTCAATGTTTCAACTAAAAAAAGGTTCTAAGTCAAATGTTGGGGTGCACTAATCTCTCAGCACGTTAGCCCAAATGAACTCCGATTTCTTTATACTTTAAATTTAATAAGAT
>NZ_JBIVRU010000039.1:0-1811 GCF_044755845.1 Lysinibacillus sp. NPDC092081 | reverse complement strand
TGTTTCTCGACAATTCAAGTATATATAAATCAGTGAATCTGTGCTTTTTTTATGCGCGAAATTGTATGAATACCCCAAGAAATATTATAGAACCAGTTTTATAAGATCGTTTTAATTAGATGACTATTTTCAGTTTAAAGACAAAGAAAAAAGGAATCCTATTAATTTAGGAATCCTTTTTACAACAGCATTATTCATTAAAGTTAGTTGATACCGGTGGTCGGGGTCGAACCGACACTCCAAAGGAACACGATTTTGAGTCGTGCGCGTCTGCCAATTCCGCCACACCGGCATAATGGAGATAAAAAAAATCGGATAAACCGATTAAGTAATAAAATATGGAGGCGGCAACCGGATTTGAACCGGTGATAAAGGTGTTGCAGACCTGTGCCTTACCACTTGGCTATGCCGCCATAAAATTATTGGAGCGGAAGACGAGGTTCGAACTCGCGACCCCCACCTTGGCAAGGTGGTGTTCTACCACTGAACTACTTCCGCAAAAAATGGCTGGGGTACCTGGATTCGAACCAGGGCGTGACGGAATCAAAATCCGTTGCCTTACCGCTTGGCTATACCCCAAAAGTTAAATATATAAATGGGGCGACTGATGGGAATCGAACCCACGAATGCCTGAACCACAATCAGGTGCGTTAACCACTTCGCCACAACCGCCATATTACTATATATTTTATTGTTTTAAATTAAATGGGGCGACTGATGGGAATCGAACCCACGAATGCCTGAACCACAATCAGGTGCGTTAACCACTTCGCCACAACCGCCATGAAATTAATTAATTGGCAGGGGCAGTAGGAATCGAACCCACATCAAAGGTTTTGGAGACCTCTATTCTACCGTTAAACTATGCCCCTATGAAAAAACTGGTGGAGGGGGACGGATTCGAACCGCCGAACCCTAAGGAGCGGATTTACAGTCCGCCGCGTTTAGCCACTTCGCTACCCCTCCGGGAATGCCATGGTGCCGGCTATAGGAATCGAACCCACGACCTACTGATTACAAGTCAGTTGCTCTACCTGCTGAGCTAAACCGGCAAAAAAATATGGTGGGTCAGGACGGAATCGAACCGCCGACACTTAGAGCTTCAATCTAATGCTCTACCAACTGAGCTACTGACCCATATTTTTAAAAAAATGGCGGTCCCGACCGGGATCGAACCGGCGATCTCCTGCGTGACAGGCAGGCATGTTAACCGCTACACCACGGGACCATTTTGGTTGCGGGGGCCGGATTTGAACCAACGACCTTCGGGTTATGAGCCCGACGAGCTACCACTGCTCCACCCCGCGATAATGAGTAATTTATTTAAATGATGGTGGAGGATGACGGGCTCGAACCGCCGACCCTCTGCTTGTAAGGCAGATGCTCTCCCAGCTGAGCTAATCCTCCATCTGGGTATTAAATGGTGACCCCTACGGGATTCGAACCCGTGTTACCGCCGTGAAAGGGCGGTGTCTTAACCACTTGACCAAGGGGCCATCGTTTGGAATGGTGAATCCTTAAAGTGCTGGCGGAGAGTAAGGGATTTGAACCCTTGAGACAGTGTTAACCGCCTACACGATTTCCAATCGTGCTCCTTCGGCCACTCGGACAACTCTCCAAGAATGGCTCCGAAGGCAGGACTCGAACCTGCGACAACCTGATTAACAGTCAGGTGCTACTACCAACTGAGCTACTTCGGAATAATCTTATTATATAGCCTAGCGACGTCCTACTCTCACAGGGGGAAGCCCCCAACTACCATTGGCGCTAAAGAGCTTAACTTCCGTGTTCGGTATGGGAACGGGTGTGAC
>NZ_JBIVRU010000038.1:0-4759 GCF_044755845.1 Lysinibacillus sp. NPDC092081 | reverse complement strand
ACACCCGTTCCCATACCGAACACGGAAGTTAAGCTCTTTAGCGCCGATGGTAGTTGGGGGCTTCCCCCTGTGAGAGTAGGACGTCGCTAGGCAATGTAGACAGTCAGCTGAGTGCTGGCTGTTTTTTTTTATAAAATTATACAAATTGTAAAAAAACAATAGTAAAAAATCGAGAAGCTTAAATTAGCTTCTTGATTTTTTTTAGTTATTTACTTTAGCAAAAGTTAATCTTTATATAGTTAAATACGCTCATTAGTATTTAGATATTTAATTATGCCTTTTATTAATTTCGATGTAATATTACCTATAGTATAAAAAGGTAATACTATGGATTTTATAGGTATTATATATTAAAATAGGTAATAGTTATTTTTACATACTTTTATAGATCATAGTAGGATATGTAAAAAATATATGGATAGGAGTGTAAAAGTTGATAATACTAGATAGACCTTATGTTTCTGATTTATTAGCGCACACAATTAGTAAGAATAAAATTCCAGTTATCAAATTAAATGAAGTTTTTATACCAAACGAATCTACTATAAATTTAAAAAAGGTAGACGATTTGTTGATTGAATTAGAGAAGAGGAATTGTCCGATTCTCTTTAACTCTGAAAATGGACTTAATATTTTATCAAAATATGCACCTAATCACTATTTAACAACTGTTACAGATATTTTGAAAAATAAAGTTACTTTCAGGAAAACATTAAGTAGACATTATAAAGATTTCTTTTTCACAGAAGTTTCTCTAAAAGAATTAGAAGAATTAGATCCTAGTGCTCTACCTTTCCCTATTATTGTTAAGCCTGTTATAGGATATTCAAGTATAGGTGTACATCGTATTGATAAGGTAGAAGAATATAAAGAAACTATTAAACAACTTAAATTTGAAATGGAAGTTACAAGTTCAGACTATCCAATCGAAGTTATTAATAACCAATCATTTATAATTGAGAAATTAATTGAAGGTGATGAATACGCTGTTGACGTATATTTTACAGAAGACGGGGAACCTGTTATCTTAAATCTTTTTAAAAGAATGTTTAGGCATGAGAAAGACATGAGCGATAGAATTTACTATACGAGTAAGCAAGTAATAAATGAGTCCCTCAACAAAATTCAAGAATTTTTAGGAACTATTTCATCGTTCTTCGCTTTAAAACTTGCCCCTATACATATTGAAATTCGCATCGATAATGAGGGACAGATTGTTCCAATTGAAGTAAATCCACTTAGATTTGCTGGTATCGGTACAAATGAACTTGGCGTTCATGCATATGGTGTAAACTCATGTGAGTACTTTTTTAAACAACAAAAGCCTGATTGGGAAAATATAGTTAATCAAATGGATGATTCAATTTATAGTTTTTGTTGTGCTGAAATAGATGCCTCTATTGATTGTAAGCAAGTTGTATCTATTAATCATGAAGCATTTAAACTAAATTTTGATGAAATTTTAGAATATCGACCAATGAAAGTGAATGAAAGCTCTACCTTTGCTGTAATCTTTCATAAATCACCGGATTTAAATGAGAATATAAGGTTATTGAACTTAGATCTGAATCAATATATTACGTTAAATGAATTGGTATTTGTTTAATAATGATTAATTTTTTTATTACAGTTAGGAGCGTTAATGATGTTTAAAGGTATGACAATTAGAAAGAAAATATTATTAAACGTATTAATGCCTATTGTTGTTATAAGCACAATTTTTAGCTTTGCCATTTTTATTGTAGCTGAGCGTTTAATTGATGGGTATATTATTCCTCAGTTTGAAGAGAGCTTAACGATGAAAATGGAGGATTTTGATGAGCTATTTGATAAAGAATTAATCAATAGTGCTAAAACAAACAAAAGTGCATATCAAGAATTATTGTCTAGAGGAAATGCATTTCAAGAAAAGTATGATTTAGAAAATGTGTATATTATGAGTAAAGTAGATAATAAAGAAGTCATTTTATTTTTAGGCAATGACGATAAGTATTTATCACCACTAGCGTTTACAGATGAACAAAAAGCAGCGCTGGGCACAACTAAAATGGTTACAAGTGATATTTATATAGATGATTACGGTGCTCATAAGTCTACATTTTTACAAGTTCAAGGAACAGATTCTGTCTTAGGATTAGATGAAGATGCAGATTTTATAGTTGATTTAGAAAATTTATTAATAAAAGTATGTGTATTATTAGCACTTATATTTATTGTGGTAAGTGGTATATTAGCATATTTCACTGCTAAAAGAATTTCTAAACCGTTAAATCAACTTGTAGATTACACTAAAGTAATTGCAGCTGGTGATTTAACGCAGGAAATAAAAAATACAAGTAATGACGAAATTGGTCAGCTTGCATCAAGTTTTAATAGTATGCAAGTACAGCTAAAAGATGTTATAGGGCATGTATCCTCAACAGCAGACTATGTAGCAAATGGGTCTAAAGAATTGACTCAAAGTATAGAGCAAGTGACAGAAATGACTAATCAGGTATCAGCGGCGATTCAGGAAGTTTCAGTAAGTAGCGAAATGGTAACAACTGGGGCTATTCAAAATCAAATTGCGATTAAAGAAATATCAGAGGGTATAGTAGAAATTACGGAATCTACTACGAATGTCTCTGATGAATCTATTAAGACATCTGAAGAATCCAATCAAGGTAATAATGTTATTCAACAATCCGTACAAGGAATTGATTCGATTAACGAGCTTTCAAAAGCCTCTATGCAAATGACAGAACAAATGCATCAACGTTCTAAAGAAGTAGGACAAATTACAAATGTAATTACAAGTATTTCAGATCAAATTAATTTACTTGCACTAAATGCAGCTATTGAGGCTGCTCGTGCAGGTGAATATGGAAAAGGGTTTGCTGTTGTTGCAGATGAAATAAGACATTTAGCAGAACAATCTGCCCAATCTGCTAATGACATTACTAAATTAATCTCTGAAATGCAAAACAATTCTAATGAATCTGTTGACGCTATTACGAGAGTAGTAAATGAAATTGATCAAGAGACTGTCGCAATAAGATTGGCTGGAGATACTTTCCGAAAAATCTCATCTCTAATTTCAAACATTAGTATGCGAACGCAATCAATTGCTTCAACAGTAGAACAAATATCAGCAAGCTCTGAACAAGTATTAGGGACTACTGAGACAACTGTGCAATCATTGGAGCAAACATCAGCAGGTACCCAAAACATTGCTTCAACTATGCAAGAGCAATCTGCTTTTATGGAAGAAATGCTAGGAACTGCTAATCAAGTAAACGAGATGGTTGAAAACTTAAAAGGTCAAATTGCACATTTTAAAATTAAGTAATCTAAGCAATAACATAAACTAAGTTAAAAGGATTAGCTCTATCTTGAACAGAGTTAATCCTTTTACTGTTTTTAAATCCGTATGTCAGCATCAAAGTAGTTTGTAAATTCGACAAAATACTCATTGAGTTCGTTCTATTTGTATATAACTCTTTATATAATGTAAAGATTACTTAAAAAAGGAGAGGGAATTTTGTGGATTGATGGTGTTTTTTCTGGTGGCGGTTTGAAGGGGTTTGCACTAGTTGGGGCGTATCAAGTACTAGAAGCTGAAAATTTTCGCTTTAAACGGGTAGCTGGGACGAGTGCCGGGGCCATATTAGCTGCTTTTATTGCTGCGGGATATAGCGGAAAAGAAATCCAGACTATGTTAGAAGAGTTGGATGTACCTTCATTATTAGATCAAAGGAAAACAATCTTACCATTCCCGTTTATGAAGTGGGTTAATGTTTATCACCATTTAGGTTTATATAAAGGAAAAGCATTAGAAAAATGGTTTTTTCAGAAATTAGCTGCAAAAGGAGTTTATACATTCGGAGATTTACCTAGAGATTCGTTAAAATTAGTGGCGTCAGATTTAACAAATGGCAGAATGATAGTTTTACCAGATGATTTACAAAATTATCATATTGATGCGGGGAATTTTTCTGTAGCCAGTGCTTTACGTATGAGCTGTGGAATACCATTTTTCTTTGAACCTGTTACATTAAAAACAGGAAAAGGAGATTCGGTTATTGTAGATGGCGGCGTATTGAGTAATTTTCCGTTATGGGTATTTGATGATAGAGAAGGACGTAAAGTGCGACCGATTATAGGGCTTAAATTGAGTAGACGTAGAGAAGAACAACACCCATATGAAATTAAAAACGGATTAAATTTATTTGAAGCTTTATTTTCTACTATGAAAGATGCTCATGATGAAAGGTATATCTCAAGACGGCATGAAAGAGATATTATTTTCATCCCTGTCGATGATTATAGCTCTACACAATTTGATTTAGATGAAGAGACTAAAGAAACGCTCTTAGAAATTGGAAGAAACCGTACTATTCAATTTTTAAAATCGTGGCCAAGGTTTAGGTTATAAAACTTTTGAAAAAAACGAATAAAACTATTGACGTTCTAT
Source organism: Lysinibacillus sp. NPDC092081 (assembly GCF_044755845.1). Classification (NCBI taxonomy): domain Bacteria; kingdom Bacillati; phylum Bacillota; class Bacilli; order Caryophanales; family Bacillaceae; genus Lysinibacillus; species Lysinibacillus sp. NPDC092081. Next base: position 306 of record NZ_JBIVRU010000038.1, on the reverse strand, counting down.
GAAGTGGATGATATTATATAAAAGTTGCTGCTGAACATTCAGCTAGAACAATATGAAAATAAAATAACTGTTTGACATTCTGTGTAAAACATGTTATTATATAAAAGTTGACTCTTAACAAAGAGATGACGATTGCAAATGAACCTTGAAAACTGAACAAGCAAAACGTAATCAATAAAGTTTTTAGTAGCTAACCTTGAGTTGGCGAACAAAACAAAATTTTGGACATCAAACATGATGCCAGCAAAACAATTTGAGCTAATCAAATTTCTTTTATGGAGAGTTTGATCCTGGCTCAGGACGAAC
>NZ_JBIVRU010000037.1:0-5829 GCF_044755845.1 Lysinibacillus sp. NPDC092081 | reverse complement strand
AGCCCCCAACTACCATCGGCGCTAAAGAGCTTAACTTCCGTGTTCGGTATGGGAACGGGTGTGACCTCTTTGCCATCATCACTAGACTATTGTCGACCTTCAACACACGGCGTATTACTGCGTCAGCTTCTCTCGTTCAATTGGTCACGTACAGAGATACGCTCCCTCATTCACTCGTTTGCTTCCTTGTCCTACTTGTGTTTTGAAGCTCTCTTCGGCTTTCAATATACTTCGTATTTTGAAACCCTTATGTATTTCGTTTTGAAGTTTATTACCTGTCCTTCAAGACAAGAATTATTGTATAACGTTTTCTCACATTACGCAACACCTTTTTATAAAAAAAGAGAAATTAATACTTTTTGAAGATATTTTTGTAATGTAAGAGAAATTATCACTCTACTATTTATTATAGCAATTGTTCAATTAAAAGAAAACAATTAATTTATCAGTTGTGTTTTTATCTATTTTAATTCATTAAAATAGCTGATTTCCGATATGAGCTACTCCTTTCCGACTGTCAAGCCGCTTCGCTTTTCGCAGGAATCTTTAATCTGCTACAGGATCACTCAGAGTAGCCCTTCGTTACAATCAACTTAAAAGCAAAATATAAACAAAAAACTATTTATAGATTCAATTAACATGCCTGTTAATTTATCATTTCAAAATTATTTAATTATAGCTTTCAGGTTTCATTTTATCCTCAATCATATTAAACCCTAAATTTACTGCTCAGGTGAAAGAACACATCTGACGCTTCGCTTTCGTTACCGAAAGCATCTGCTAAAGAAGTTAAATAACAGAAAGCGCCATTTGTAATCGATCAATTTCCTCAAATGTTGTTGCTGGACCAAAAGATATTCTAAAAAATTGACGTGCCGCTTCCATAGAATAGCCCATTGATAAAATCGCATTCGTACCAGATTCACTATGAATATCACAAGCACTTCCTGTGGAAATACATATCCCCGCTTCATTTAATTTTAACAAAACATATTGGCCCTCTACTCTTTTCATCAATACACCACAAATATTAGGCAATTGCTCCTTACTCTCAATTATTTGACACGTTTCTTGTAAATTTTCCTTAAAGCTTTGACGTAATGCTTCATAATGCTTCCGCTCATATTCATAATCTTCAATTGCCGTAGCAAAAGCGACAATAGCTGGGGTATCCAGTGTTCCTCCCCTTAACCCACGCTCATGCGTGACACCTGGTGCTAATGCAGGAACACGGAGCTTAGGATTAATATAGATAGCTCCACATCCTTTTGGCCCACCTATTTTATGAGCTGAAACGGTAATAGCATCTACATGCTGTTTTAACGAGAGTTTACAAAAAGACTGTACACAATCGACATGCAAGAGAACATTTAATTGTTTTGCAATCTCGGCAATTTCTTCTATCGGTTGAATAGAGCCTATCTCTGAATTTACATGTTGAATAGTGATTAGAGCCGTATCTTCTTGTATTGCTTCTCGTAGTTGCTCCACATGAATACAACCATCTTGCTGTAAAGGTAGTTTTGTGACCACAAACCCCATTTTTTCAAGAGTATTTAAAGCCGCATGTACGGATGTGTGTTCAGCTTGTGATGAAATAATGTGCTTCCCTTTATTTGACGCTAAAGCTAATGACAAAATTGAAATTAAATTGCCCTCAGTTCCGCTTCCAGTAAAAATGACACCGTCACTATTTACTCCAAGAGCTCTTGCTACGACAGCTCTTGCCTGTTCAACAAAATAAAGCGCTTGCCCCCCTAGATCATGTAAGCTTGCACTATTCCCATAATACTGCTTTGCTACCTCACAATATGCTTTAAGAGCTTTTGGAGTCATTGGAGAAGTTGCTGCGTAATCTAGATAAATCATCTTATTCTTCCTTTCTAGTTTATCAGGTCTTGTTTTCTCTTTTATTTTATGTAAAGATATGTGTCAAGACAACTGTAAAGAAGGTATGTGTATGGATGTAATGACAGATGTACTTATTATTGGTAGCGGTATTGCTGCACTTCAAACTGCTCGACTTCTCGAAGGACATTTTCAAGTACAGATCGTTACAAAATGTTCAGTTAAAATGAGTAGTTCTTATCGTGCTCAAGGTGGTATTGCTGCCGTTACAAGTCAAGAAGATCATCCAAAGTTTCACATTGCTGATACGTTGACTGCTGGTGAATATCATCATGAAAGAAGGAATGTTGAAGTACTAATAGAAAACGGCACAGAAATTATGCGCGATTTATTAAATAAGGGCTTCCCAGTTGATCGACAAGTTGATGGGTCCCCGGCTCTAGGCCTTGAGGGGGCACATAGTCATCACCGCATTTTACATGCAGGCGGTGATCGTACTGGCCAAGTAATGATAGATTATTTGCTCAATCAACTTACATCTAATATCGTTGTGAATTGCTATGAAATGGCTTACGAGCTTTTATTGAATATAGATGGAGATTGCGTTGGCGTTTTGACAAAGGGGCCAGAGGGAGTGAAGCGCTACCTTGCCCACCATGTCATTCTCGCGACAGGAGGTGCAGGTGCTATTTATTCTTGTACGTCTAACTTTGCTACGAATACTGGAGATGGTATCGCTTTAGCATACCGTGCAGGAGCTGCCATCAGTGATATGGAATTTATGCAATTTCACCCTAGCTTACTTTGGTGTGATGGGCAGGCTAAAGGTTTAGTCTCTGAAGCTGTACGCGGTGCCGGTGGAGTGTTTGTCGATGCACAGCGCCATCCCATAATGAAAGGCATACATGAACAGTTGGACTTAGCACCACGCCATGTTACTGCACATGCATTATTTAATAAACGTACTGCTGGGCAGGAAACATTTATTGATATTTCAAGGATTGAACACTTTGAAATAAAATTCCCTACGATTGCTCAGCTTTGCTATGACAATCATGTTAATTTACAAGATGGATTAATTCCTGTAGCACCAGGTAGCCATTTCTTAATGGGTGGTGTTGTTGCTGATGACAAGGGAAGAACTTCCATTCCTAATCTATATGCAATTGGAGAAGTTGCTTGTACAGGGGTACATGGTGCCAATCGTTTAGCTAGTAACTCTCTTTTAGAAGGAATTGCGTTTGGGCAAAGAACAGCCCAATACATTATTCAAACAGGTTGCAAGCAAAATAGTTTCTTGATCGATGACAAACATCACCAACAAACAATGCCATCATTATTGACAAAAGATCAATTACGACAAATGATGATGCACACATTAGGCATTGTGAGAAATCCTATTGATATGCAACACTTCGTACAACAATTGCCCTCAATGCAAACACTTCTTCATGTTGATTTAGACGGCTTGAATCGACAGGAACTTGAACTTTACATGATGCATATTGTCGCTACATTAATGGCACACGCAGCCATTACACGAAAAGAAACTCGAGGAGCACATATTCGCATTGATAAACCACAAAATGATCATCAGTGGGCAAACCGCTGGATCATTTTTCAACAAGGACAGATGAAAGTGAGGAATTCATTATATGAATATCATCAAACTCGAGGAATTGCTCAAGCAATTTTTTAATGAGGATATAGGCGATGGAGATTTATCGAGTGAATTTATATTTTCTCCAGAACAGCAGGGATCTTTTTCATTTTATGCGAAAGAAAGCGGTATTTTTTGTGGAGCCCTTATCATTCAGCATGGATTTCTTCTTCTTGATCGATCGATGGATATTATCCTTTATAAACAAGATGGTGAAAAAGTAAATGCCGGGGATGTTCTTGCTGTTATTCAAGGACCTCTTCAAAAGTTATTAATGGGTGAGCGTGTAATTTTGAATCTTATCCAGCGTATGTCTGCTATTGCTACAGCTACAAATTTAGCGGTGCGAGAAACAGCAGGTACTAATGCGAAAATATGCGATACGCGCAAGACAATGCCTGGAATGCGTATGTTAGATAAATATGCTGTTAGAATCGGTGGTGCCTATAACCATCGCAATGGTTTATACGATGCGATAATGCTAAAGGATAATCATATTGCTTTTGCAGGTAGTATTACAAAGGCCGTACAGGCAGCCCGTGAGAAAATCGGTCACACCATTAAAATCGAAGTGGAAATTGAAACAAAAGCACAGCTAGATGAAGCAATTACAGCTGGTGCAGATATCATTATGTTTGATAATCGTAGCCCTGAAGAAATACGTGAATGGCTTCCAGCAGTTCCTCCACATATTGCTACAGAAGCTTCAGGCGGTATTTCGCTTCATAACTTAAATACCTATGCTGAAACAGGTATTCAATGGATATCACTCGGAGCGCTAACACATTCAGTAAAAGCCTTTGACATTAGTGCACTTGTACAAACGAAAGGAGCTAATTCCATTGTCCATCACTAGTTTATTACAACAAACGTCACTACTGCCAGAGCATTATCGTGCATTATCTAAAAAAGACATGGAATCTCGCATTCTAGCCATAAAAAAGAAATTAGGTAGTAAGCTCTTCATCCCTGGGCATCATTATCAAAAAGATGAAGTGATTCAATTTGCTGATGCAACGGGGGATTCCTTGCAGCTTGCTCAATTATCAGCAGCTAACAAAGAAGCTGAACATATAGTATTTTGTGGCGTACACTTTATGGCGGAAACAGCTGATATGCTTACAACTGAACAGCAGCATGTTTACTTACCTGATATGCGTGCAGGTTGTTCAATGGCAGATATGGCAGACATTTATCAAACAGAACAAGCATGGCCGATTTTACAAGAACTCTTTGGCGATACTATAATCCCTCTAACATATGTCAATTCTACTGCTGCTATTAAAGCATTTACTGGGAGACATGGTGGAGCCTGCGTAACATCGTCCAATGCAAAAGAAATGGTTAAATGGGCATTTACGCAAAAGCCTCGTATTTTCTTTTTACCAGATCAACATTTAGGTAGAAATACTGCGTATGATTTAGGAATACCGCTTGAAAATATGGCTGTTTGGAATCCTCATACAAATATGCTTGAGACAGATCAGCCCCCAGAAAACATTCAAGTCATCTTATGGAAAGGACACTGCTCTGTACACGAAGGTTTTACAGTTCAGCATACAGAGCTTATACGTCAAGTTCATCCAAATATGCGTATCATTGTTCATCCTGAATGTAATTGTGAAGTTGTTGCCGCTGCGGATGATGCAGGTTCTACAAAATACATTATCGATACGATTAATAAGGCACCGAGTGGCTCAGCATGGGCAATCGGTACTGAAATGAATCTCGTTAATCGTATGATCAAGCAGCACCCTGATAAGCAGATTATCTCTTTAAATGAGAACTTCTGTCCTTGTCTTACAATGAATAGAATTGACCTTCCACATCTACTTTGGTCCTTAGAAAGTATAGAAAAGGGGCAGCCACATAATCGTATTCAAGTAGATGCTCACATTGCGGAAGAGGCACGTAGCTCACTTGAAAGAATGCTATTAAAAGCTTCAGAACAAATGCTCTAAAGCGTTTATATCCAGCCCTAGGGATCGAAGTAACCTCGATGTAACGTTTTATCTTAGACTAAGACTATCCAATAACAAACGTCTACTCATTTCTGGTAGACGTTTTGTTAGTATAGTTAATTGAATCTTCTACGTGACATGTTGTAATGTTTGTTTTCAATTTAATAAATTTCAACATTTAATTAAACAATTGTTCATAAGGAAATATTAGAATCTTAATCTTCGTATCAAATCCTATATAGAATCTTAAAAGCTATCTTTATACAAAAAAATGCAGTAGATGTAAGTTACATCTACTGCATTTCAGTATGACCCGTACGGGATTCGAACCCGTGTTACCGCCGTGAAAGGGCGGTGTCT
>NZ_JBIVRU010000036.1:0-11156 GCF_044755845.1 Lysinibacillus sp. NPDC092081 | reverse complement strand
GGGGTATGGCAAGAAAATGGTGAGATACACTTTTTAGGCCGAATGGACAACCAAGTTAAAATCCGTGGGTATCGTGTAGAGCTGGGCGAAATTGAACAGGCATTTGAAAAAGTTAGGGATGTAAGCGAAGTAGTCGTTCATGTACATGAAGATGATTTAGTCGCCTTTTACGAAGCTGATGCTCAAATAGAAAAACAAGTGATCATCTCAACTTTATCTGAGAAGTTACCGCACTATATGATACCGACAGAGATTCATTTTTTAAAAGAAATCCCAAGACTAAGTAGTGGGAAAATAGATCGAAAAGCTTTACTTGCTTTCTATTCCTCTTTATCGATATCACCAAAACACCTAACGGAAAATATGTCAAGAACGGAACAAATTGTGCGAGAATACTGGGCTGATATTTTACATGTCCAGCCGTCTAGTAATTCGGAGCATTTTTTTGAAAATGGTGGGCATTCGTTAAAAGGCTCAGTTTTACTTGCTAAGCTATCTAAGCGTTTTAATGTTGATTTAACACTTAATGATTTATACCAAAATCCAACTATTAAAGAACTTGCGTATAAAATTGAACAATTAGAACCAGGGTGTCATCAGGAAATTACACCTTATCCAATACAAGAACGCTATCCGATTAGTTTACTTCAAAAGCAATTATTCGTTATTCATCAAATGGACCCGACATCAATTGCTTATAATGTACCCATCTTAGTAAGGCTAAAAGGATCATTAGATGTTCAAAAAACAACGCGAATTATGCAACAGTTAGTGAAACGACACGAAGTATTTCGAACATCGTTTCATTTAAAAGAAGGTGAACTATACCAAGAAATTTGTCCTACTACATCACTTGACTTAACGGTTGAAGAAGGAACAGCCGAAACAATTCATCATATTATGCGTTCATTTGTGCAACCATTTCAGTTAGAAGCAGGTTCACTTTTACGGATCAATTTAGTCGCCTGCAATGAACAAGAATGGTATCTATGTTTGGATTCTCACCATATTATAGTGGATGGTATTTCTATGCGTATTTTCTTCCAAGAATTTATTGCTATTTATAATGGACAAGCTTTACCGGAGAAAATGATTGATTATAAGGATTATACGCTTTGGTGTTTAGAAGAGTCTCAACAAAATTTAATTAAAAACAACACTCTTTATTGGCAATCCAAATTCGGAAATGACGCACCACTTCTTAATTTTCCAACAGACTTTGAACGTCCACGGATTCAAACATTTAATGGGGTTACCCTTTCTAGTCAATTGAGTAATGATGAGACAAACAAAGTTCATAAATTAGCAAAAAAATATCAAGTTTCAACATCTCTATTGTTCTTGAGTTGCTATAATATCTTACTTCATAAATACACTAAACAACAAAATTTAGTAGTAGGTGTACCGATTTCTGGAAGAATGCGACCAGAGGTGGAACACACAATTGGAATGTTTGTACATACATTGCCTATTCAATCAAAACTACTAAGTCATCAGCCATTCAACACGTATCTACAAAATTTAAAAGATCAATTTTATGAAGATTATAAACATCAAATGTTTGATTTTGAGGAATTGATAAACTCTGTACATGTAATTAAGGATTCCAGTCGAAACCCGTTATTCGATACTGTTCTAACGGTTCATCATAATGAACTAGAAGAATTAGTATTAAATGATTTTTCTTATACAATTGAAACATTTGAACAGCAAATGTCAAAATTTGATTTTTCATTGGATATTGAAGAAGTAAAGGGGAAAACAGAACTTATATTACGTTACAACACTGATTTGTTTGCACAAGAAACAATGGAAACTTTCTTGAGTAGTTTCCACTATTTAATTGAACAAATAGTTGCATCCCCTGAAGAACCTATTCACACATATTCTCTTTTAAATGATAATCATATAACAAACTTAATGGTAGAAGTTAATAATACAGCGCGTAGTTACCAAAATTGCCGACCTATCTATCGTCTGATAGAAGAACAAGTAGTTAAAACACCACATTATACAGCAGTTGTTTGTGGGGGAAAAAAAATCACATATGAAGAATTCAATCAAAAAGCTAATGCTTTAGCAACAAGATTGCGTGAAAAAGGATATGGAAAAGGCGATTTTATTCCAGTAATTATGAATAGAAGTATTGAAATGCCTTTAGTTATGTTTGCAATTTCAAAAATTGGGGCTGCTTTCTGTCCAATGGACCCTAGTTGGCCAATCAAACGTATCGAAACTATTATTCGTGATCTGAATGCATCAATTCTCTTAACTAATGCGATAATACCAATCAATCAGTTGAATATTGAAACAATGTTTATTGAACACGTGCAGCTGCCGTTAGTAAGTGAAAATTTAAAAGTTTCATTGAAAAACGATCATATTATGTGTGTCATCTATACTTCTGGGTCAACAGGTGTTCCTAAGGGTGTAAAAGTGTTGAATCGAGGAATTTTAAATCGTTTTAATTGGATGAATGATGAATTTGGAGAATATGCTGCACAATCCGTACTTAATACAACAAATTATGTGTATGACAGTGCTTTGTGGCAGCTATTTTGGCCAATGATTAATGGTGGGAAAACGGTGATACCGCTACCAGAAGACAGCTTAACGGCAGAATATGTAACGCAAATTATTGAACAAGAAAATATCTCATTAACAGATTTTGTACCATCAGTTTTTGATGTAATCGTCCAGCAGTTAAAAGAGGATTTCCAGTATCAAAAGGGTTTACGTAGTTTACAAACAATTATACTTGGTGGGGAAGCACTAACCCCTTCCACTGTATTAGATTTCTTAGCCATTTTCCCACACGTGAAACCATACAATTTATATGGACCAACTGAGGCAAGTATTGGTTGTATTTATCATCAAATTACAGGTAAAGAAAAGGGCAGAATTCCAATAGGTCGTCCAATTGCTAATACGAAAATCTATCTGCTGGATGAACAGCTGCACATAGTACCAAAAGGAGTTACAGGAGAGATTTATATTAGTGGAATATGCTTAGCAGAAGGGTATTTACATGATGAAGAAAAAACAGCTACTGCATTTATAGAGAATCCCTACGCTGAACAAGGGTATGAAAAATTATATAAAACTGGAGATTTAGCCAAGATCCTACCTAATGGAGAAATCGATTTTCTAGGTCGTATTGATTCACAAGTGAAAATACGAGGGCTAAGAATTGAGATGCAAGAAATTGAAAGACAGCTCCTCCTACACTCTTTCATTAAAGAAGCAGTAGTACAGGCAGTGACAATGGTTCAACAAACACATTTATGTGCGTATATTACATCCAATGAAGAAGTTGATGTCTATGTTTTAAGAAAGAAACTAGAAGAAATTTTACCATACTATATGGTTCCGACGTATTTCATACAACTAGATAGTATACCAATTGCAAATTCAGGCAAGGTGGACAAAAAAGCATTGCCACTTCCAACTATACAAAAGCATAAACATTCACAGAATATAAGTCCATCAAATGAGCTAGAAGTAGCAATTTATGATATATGGAAAAAAATTATTGTTACGGATGATTTTGGTGTGCATGATAATTTCTTTGAATTGGGCGGCGATTCAATTAAAGCATTACAGTTGATTTCGCATTTAAAAAGTATCCATTTAAAGTGTACTTTACAACAAGTATTTTTAAATCCAACTATTGCCGAATTATCAAAGATAGTCAAACAAGAGGAAACAAAAGTTATAGCGCAAAAGCCAATTGTTGGTGAGGTGTCATTAACACCAATTCAAAGACGTTTCTTTACGGTACAAGATCCACAATTGCATTTTAATCAAGCGATTTTATTAGAAAGTAAAGAAACAATAGACCTTACAGTTTTACAACAAGCGCTAGATAAATTAATCACTCATCATGATGCGCTGCGTCTGCAATTCAAGTGGACATCTTCTGCTATACATCAAGAAAATTTACCAGTAGGAGAAGGTTTTTATAGTATCGAGCAAGTAAACTTACAGGATGTAACAGCTCTGGCTACGCAATTGAAACAAGAAGCTAGCCGTATTCAACAAAGTATTTCCTTGACGACTGGACCGCTAATGAAAGTAGCGGTGATGAAAGCACAAGAAGGGGATTTTATCCTCTTTGCAATTCATCACTTAGTTGTCGACGGAGTGTCCTGGCGTATCTTAATGGAAGATTTTATTCATTTATACGATCAAGCGATGCAAGGTCAATCACTTACACTGCCAGAAAAAACGGTATCCTATCAAGAATGGGCTGAAGCTCTTCAAGCATATTCAACAAGTAAAATATTATGGAAAGAAGCACGATATTGGGAAGAGCAAGAGTCAAAGATTGTTCCAGCATTGCCAAAGGATAAGGATATGCCATTAGGTACTTATGCGGAAATGGGCAGTGTCTCCATGCAGTTAGATTCAGAGTGGACAGCACGTCTTTTACGTGAAGCACCGAAGGCGTATCAAACGGAAATCAATGATTTACTACTCGCAGCGTTAGGGCTTGCAATGAATAAATGGAGTGGAACTGATTCTATTCGTGTGGATTTAGAAGGACATGGCCGTGAAGAATTAGAACGGGCGTACGACCTATCGCGAACTGTTGGATGGTTCACATCAATTTATCCAGTTGTGCTTGACTTCACAAAAGTCGGGGATCTTTCCTACTTTATTCGCTCGGTCAAAGAAACATTGAGAAAAGTACCGAGTAAAGGACTAGGATATGGGGTCTTCAAGTATGGAATGGCTGAAAAACCTCAATGGATGCGTTCAACGGATGCCGAAATTAGCTTTAATTACTTAGGGCAAATTGATATACCGCAAGCGGATGAGATAAGTGGATTCTCTCTTTCACAACAATCACTTGATGGCTATCGTTCTGAAAAAGCTGATAATCTATATACTCTTGACATCAATTCGCAAATATTACAAGGAAGATTAGTCTTCAAAGTCGATTATGCGTCTAAGCAATACGAAGAATCAACAATGAATTCGTTTATCTCGTTGGTTAAATCTTCTTTACAAGAAATTATTTCCCATTGTATTTCCGTCGATAGAACAACTCTAACTCCTTCAGACGTAGGGGCTACAGCATTAACTTTAGAAGAATTTAAACTTATTGAAGAACAAGTGCATGGAGTAATCAAAAAAGTATATCCACTTTCTCCGATGCAAGAAGGTATGTTATTCCATCATGTAATGAATTCGAAGGCAAAAAGTTATTTTGAACAAAATCGCTTACGTATTCATGGAACGATCGATGAAGACATCTTTAGAAAAAGTTATCAATATTTACTAGATCGATATGATATTTTTAAAACGGCATTTATTTATAACCGCTTACGTCAACCAATGCAAGTGGTATTAGATAAGAGGCAAGGTGAAGTTCATTATCGTGATATATCACATCTTTCGCCTTTTGCACAAGAAGCTGAAATGGAGGAATTACTTGCTGCTGATAAAACACGTGGATTTGATTTAGAAAACGAGGTATTACTTCGTGCTTATATTATAAAATTGGACAAAGAAGTTTATGAAGTAATTTGGAGTGAACATCATATCCTCATGGATGGCTGGTGTTTAGCAATTGTCATGAAAGAGTTTATGGCTATTTATAATGCTTTTGCTCAAGGACAATCACCGATTCTCGAGGATGTTGTTCCATATGAAGTGTTCATTCATTGGTTGTCTGAACAGGATCAGGAAGAGGCAAAGAGTTACTGGAAAGAGAAATTAAATGATTTTACAACACCATTAGTTGTTTCACATTCTACAGCGAATAGCAATCAGCCGGAGTATATTCAAGAAACTGTCAAACTGATTCTGTCAAAATCCTTAACATGTGAGTTAGAAGCAATCGCAAAGCAATATGGCGTAACAGTTAATACAATTTTTCAGTCAATATGGAGTATATTTTTACGCAAGTTAAATCAAACAGATGACATTTTATTTGGGACAGTAGTATCCGGAAGAACAGCTGATATTGCAAAAATCGAAACAATGGTAGGGCTATTTATTAATACTATTCCTCTACGCCTAACGATTAACAAGGAGCTTTCATTTAAAGATTTAGTGCAAAAAGTACAACACGAAATCTTGGAAGCGGAGGAGTATAGTTATTATCCACTAGCATCTATTCAATCCGAAACGTCTTTAGGGAATGCATTAATCAACCATATTGTCGTGTTTGAAAACCATCCATTGCAAATGGAGATGCAGCAGTTAAAAGATAATTCATCAACACCGTTTCAAATTCAAGAGGTTGAGGCCTTTGAGCAAACAAACTATGACTTTAATGTAGTTGTGTTACCAAACGAAGCATTTGAAATAAATTTCGTATTTAATGCTAATGTGTACTCTAAAAAGGACGTGGAGCAAATTCGAACATCGCTACACTTACTTATTGAATCAGTTACTACATGTCAAGATGCGTTAGTACGCGATTTAAACATTGTATCAAATGAGCAATACGAGCAAATGTATTCATTATTAAACGATACAGAAGCTACATTCCCTATAGAAGAAACGATTCTATCAGTGTTTGAAACACAGGTAAAACTACATCCTAGTGCAATCGCTATAGTGGAAGGTGAACAACAACTCACATATAGCGATTTAAATGCAAAAGCGAATCAAGTAGCAAGGTTTATGACACAGGCACATGTGAAACCTCAAGAAATTGTTGGGATTTTATTAGATTCATCAATTGATATGATAATTTCCATTCTTGCGACGTTAAAATGTGGAGCAATATATTTACCTATTGATCCAACATATCCAAAAGAGCGAATTACCTACATGATGGAAGATAGTCAACTGAAAGTAGTGCTGACAAAAGAAAGTTATTGCTCTTCTTGCGCGGCTAATGTAAATATACTGCTTGTGCATGATTTGGCTATTAATCAACTATCTAAAGAAAACTTTGGTTGCACATTAAACTCATCGGATGTTGCTTACATTATCTATACATCTGGTACAACTGGACAACCAAAGGGTGTAGAGGTAACACACCGAAATGTGGTGCGCTTACTCTTTAATTCATCTATGCAGTTTGATTTTTCAAATAAGGATGTATGGACTGTTTTCCACTCCTTCTGTTTTGACTTTTCTGTATGGGAAATGTATGGAGCACTATTATATGGAGGGAAATTAATTGTCATCCCTAAACAGATTGCACGAGATACAGAAGCTTTTCATCAGTTGCTCATAAATGAAAAAGTGACGGTTTTAAATCAAACTCCAACAGCCTTTTTAAATTTATCCCAAATAGAGATGGAACAAGCATCAGCAAAACTTTCACTTCGTTACATTATCTTTGGAGGAGAAGCCTTAAAACCAATTATTCTGAAAAAATGGGCAATGCGTTATTCAAACACTAAATTCATTAATATGTATGGTATTACGGAAACAACGGTCCATGTAACCTACAAAGAAATTGGTTTAGAAGAAATTGAGCAAAATGAAAGCAATATTGGTAAGCCAATTCCTACCCTCCGTGTTTATATTTTAGATCAAGATATGCAACCAGTACCTGTAGGGGTTCCAGGGGAGCTTTATGTAGCGGGAGAAGGTGTTACTAAGGGTTATTTAAATCGTCAAGAGTTAACAAATGATCGATTTATCTCACATTCGATGCCTATATCAACGAATAAACATCGAATCGAACGTCTCTACCGTTCAGGAGATATCGTAAAAGTACTACCAAATGGCGAGTTGTCCTATATTGGACGCCGAGATGAACAAGTAAAAATTCGTGGTCATCGAATTGAAATAAATGAAATCATTTTAACACTGCTAAAACACTCAGAAGTAGAAGAAGCTATTGTAGTTGCAAAACAACTTCAAAATAATCAGTTAAGCATAGTTGCCTACTATGTTTCTTCATCTGGAACAGATATTCAAGATTTACGTGATTATCTCAAACAATGTCTTCCGTTCTATATGTTGCCTAATTACTTTATGCGACTTGACACTTTACCTTTAACTTCAAATGGGAAAGTCGACAAGAACACTTTGCCAAATCCAATCGAGCATATGCAACTATCTCATTCGTTGGAAAAACCAGTAGATGAGAAAGAAGCCAAACTTGTAATGATTTGTGAAGAAGTCTTAGGCATTCCATCTATTGGTTTAGAAGATAACTATTTTGCCTTAGGGGGCGACTCTATTAAGGCATTACAAATTTATTCTCGATTGCGTCAACATCACTTAAAGCTTGAAATCAAAGATATTTTTGAAAATCCAGTTATAAAAGATATGTCACGAAAAATTAAAGAAGAAACATATGTAATATGTCGTGAGGTTGTTAAAGGTGAAGTGCCATTAACACCAATTCAAAGACGTTTCTTTACGGTACAAGATCCACAATTGCATTTTAACCAATCGATTTTATTAGAAAGTAAAGAGACAATAGACCTTATAGTTTTACAACAAGTGCTAGATAAATTAATCACTCATCACGATGCGCTGCGTCTGCAATTCAAGTGGACATCTTCTGCTATACATCAAGAAAATTTACCAATAGGAGAAGGGTTTTATAGTATCGAGCAAGTAGACTTACAGGATGTTACAGCTCTGGCCACGCAATTGGAACAAGAAGCTAGCCGTATTCAACAAAGTATTTCCTTGACGACTGGACCGCTAATGAAAGTAGCGGTGATGAAAGCGCGAGAAGGAGATTTTATCCTCTTTGCAATTCATCACTTAGTTGTCGACGGAGTGTCCTGGCGTATCTTAATGGAAGATTTTATTCATTTATACGATCAAGCGATGCAAGGTCAATCACTTACACTGCCAGAAAAAACGGTATCCTATCAAGAATGGGCTGAAGCTCTTCAAGCATATTCAACAAGTAAAAAATTATGGAAAGAAGCACGATATTGGGAAGAGCAAGAGTCAAAGATTGTTCCAGCATTGCCAAAGGATAAGGATATGCCATTAGGTACTTATGCGGAAATGGGCAGTGTCTCCATGCAGTTAGATTCAGAGTGGACAGCACGTCTTTTACGTGAAGCACCGAAGGCGTATCAAACGGAAATCAATGATTTACTACTCGCAGCTTTAGGGCTTGCAATGAATAAATGGAGTGGAACTGATTCTATTCGTGTGGATTTAGAAGGACATGGTCGTGAAGAATTAGACCAGGCGTATGACCTATCGCGAACAGTTGGATGGTTCACATCAATTTATCCAGTTGTGCTTGACTTCACAAAAGTCGGGGATCTTTCCTACTATATTCGCTCGGTCAAAGAAACATTGAGAAAAGTACCGAGTAAAGGACTAGGATATGGGGTCTTCAAGTATGGAATGGCTGAAAAACCTCAATGGATGCGTTCAACGGATGCCGAAATTAGCTTTAATTACTTAGGGCAAACTGATTTGCCTTCAACCGAATCCAAATGGGAAATGTCAACATTCCCTCTAGGAGAAGTAGGTAGTAAAAAGTTAGAACGTCTCTACGCCATTGATATCAGTGGGAAAGTTTTAAATTCTCATTTGACGATTACCATTGATTATAGTCAGCCACGATACAATGAAGAAACTATGACACAATTACTCACATATTATCAAGAAAGTTTACTGGAAATTCTCAATTGTTGCATTGACGAGTCTAGACCTAGAAGAACGCCTAGTGATATTGGAAATCTAGCGCTATCACTTGAAACATTTGATGAATTAGAACAGAAGATTGAAGGATCAATTGTACAGATTTCGAACATGACCCCGATGCAACAAGGGATGCTGTATCATGCCAAATTGGATCCTTCATCACATGCTTATTTTGAACAGGCTTCGTTACAGTTATTGGGGCACGTTCAATTTGACAAACTTGAAGCTTGTTATCGTTTATTAATTAATAAATATGAAACCTTCCGTACACTATTTATCATAGAGCAGGTAGATCTACCTTGCCAAGTGATAGTACAGGAGGTAGAGGATACTATTCGTTTCATCGATTTACAACATTTGCAAGCAGATTTACAACAAGAAGCACTGCTTCAACTTTTGTTGGATGATCGAAATGCCTTCTTTGATTTTAAAAGGGCACCTTTAACAAGAATGATGCTAGTTCAGTTTAATGAAAATCGCTATCAGTTAATTTGGAGCTTCCACCATATGGTACTAGATGGATGGAGCATGGGTATTGTTATGAAAGAATTTTTCGAAATGTATGAAAAAGCGTTGCGAGAAGAAAGTTTACCATCAAGTATTTCATCTAATGTTCTTTATATGGATTGGTTAAATGAACAGGACCCGAAGGAAGCCCAAGAATTCTGGAAAGAATATCTAGCTGATTTTAATACGCTTTCAATTTTACCATATGAAAAATCGACACCATCTTCAGTATTTGTGGGAAAAGAATTTGTCTTCACATTTGGCAAAGAGCGCACGAATCAATTAAAGACATTAGCAGAAACAGCAGCTGTCACACTTAATAGCGTAATCCAAGCCGGATGGGGAGTGCTCCTACAGAAGTATAATGCTACACAAGATGTCGTATTTGGTTCTGTGGTTTCTGGGCGCCCGCCTACGCTTGAGCAAGTTGAGCAACTAGTTGGATTGTTTATTAATACCATTCCAGTACGTGTGAAGGGATCAGAAAAAATCACATTTAATGAACTGGTACAGCAAATACAAAAATCATTTTTACATGCAGAGCCATATTGCTACTATCCGCTTTATGAAATTCAAACACGACAAATGAACGGGAATCCCCTCATTCATCATGTTATTGCATTCGAAAATTACCCGGTTGAAAAGGGAATTCAGGAAATTAGTGACCAGAAAACATTAGGATTTGAAGTGGAAGAAGTAAAAATGTTTGAACAAATAAATTATGCATTCGGTATTGTCGTCATACCATCAGTGGATGATATGACAATTAAGTTTACGTACAATGGGGGAGTATTCACAGATCAGGCTATTGCTAACATTCGGGAACATTTTATTTATATATTGGATCAAGTTATCCAGAAGGTAGATCTCCCACTCAACAGTATTGAATTACTTTCATTAAATGAACAAAGTCAACGAATAGATGGACAGAAAGGAAAATCAATTGCGTCATTACAAACTGTCCTATCGCAATTTGAAGAACAGGTAAGCCGAACACCAAATCACATTGCCATTAAAACAGGTGAATATCTTTTAACTTATGAAGCTCTATA
>NZ_JBIVRU010000035.1:13497-16276 GCF_044755845.1 Lysinibacillus sp. NPDC092081 | reverse complement strand
CAGCTTGTAATTTATCTTTGGCAGTATACTTTTTGACCATACAAAAACTGCACCTCCAATTGTTAGATGTGTCTAACAATTGGGGCGCAGTTCAAAAGTGCTCATACGGTTTTCTGTTCTCTTAATTTATAAAATGCTTCCTAAACGTTTAATTCCTTCTCGGATGACTTCAGGTGTTGCATTCGTATAATTTAGGCGCATTGTATTAACACCAGTTTTTGATGTGTAGAATGGGTCGCCAGGTACGAAGGCAACTTTTTGGTCCATCGCTTTTTGGAAGATATCTACTGACGAAGCGCCATTGTTCATTGTAGCCCAAATGAACATTCCGCCTTCTGGTCGTGTGTAGTCCACATGTGCTGGGAAAAACTCCTCCATCGCATTTAGCATGGCATCTGCTTGATTTTTATATAACTCAATTATTTTCTGAACGTGCTCCATATAATCATTGTTTGCAAGATAATCATAAATGACATATTGAGAGAAAATATTTGTGTGTAGGTCAGTTGCTTGCTTCGCTGTTTCGATATGCTCCAGTAATTCTTTATTTTTTGTAATGATAAAGCCAAGACGCATTCCTGGTGTGACCGTTTTAGAGAAAGAACCTAGCAAAATACTATTTTCTAATTTACCAGCACCGATGTATGGTAGCGGTTCACCTTGGAAGCGTAATTCTCCATACGGATCATCCTCAATTAACGCTACATCCTCATATTTTGACATGATTTCGCAAATTTGCTGACGCTTTTCTTTAGAATAAGTAAGACCTGTTGGGTTTTGGAAATTTGGAACTGTATACACGAATTTTACATTTGGTTGTTGTAGTGCATTCTCTAATTCTTCTAAGTTTAAGCCATCATTTTCGAGTGTTACACCATAGAAGGTTGGCTCACTTAATGTGAAGGCTTGAATAGCACCTAAGTAACCAGGCTCCTCGATGACGATACCATCGCCCTTGTTAATAAGTACTTTCCCGATTAGTTCAAGAGCCTGCTGTGATCCAGTTGTAATAAATACATCGTCAGCATGAACATCTAGTCCGTGTACTCGTTGATATTTTGCAGCAATGTACTCACGTAAAGGCGCATAGCCTTGTGTAGAAGAGTATTGGAATAAACGACTACCGTTTTCCGTAATGGCATGATTCGCAGATGCCTTTAACGCTTCAATTGGGAAAGAAATTGGGTTTGGAAGACCCCCTGCAAAAGAAATGACATCCTCAGATTCAGTTACTTTCAAAATATTTCGGATGAATGAGGACGGGGTATTTAAAATCTTTTCTGAAAATTGCATAATTTTTCATTCCTTTTTTCTGATTTTTTAAAAATTATATCATTGCCATCATATGCATACAATATTATCATTGTATGCAAGACAATTAAATATTGTATGCAAAAAATGAGAGAGAAGGAGCTTAGCTTAGAATATGCCAGTTAATTCGTTTGAAGAATATCCAATGAGTTGGAAGCCGAACATTAGTAAAAGTCCGGCTCCGTTATATATAGCAATAGCAGAACAGCTGGAACAAGATATCAAGGATGGTAAATTATCGCCAGGCACCAAACTGCCTCCTCAGCGTGAGTTAGCTGATTTTTTAGATGTTAATTTAAGTACGATCACAAGAGCTTTTAAACTTTGTGGCCAGAAGGGGCTTATTTATGCTTCTATCGGTAATGGTACATTCGTTTCATCTGATGCAGCGACAAATAAAATGTTGTTACCAACAAATAAATCTTCACAGATGATCGAAATGGGCCCAGTATTGCCAGAAAATCATGCTAATGAGGATATTACACGTTATATGAAAAAGATGATGAATGACCCTAATTTTAGCAAATTGTTTCAGTATGGACGACCTGAAGGAAATGCGTGGCAAACAGAGGCAGCAATGAAGCTTTTGGAAAAGGTCAATTTTCAAACGGATCAACCTGTATTGCTTGGGGCGGGTGGACAAAATGCCATTGTTGGAACGTTAGTTGCTTTGTTTCAACCAGGAGATCGAATCGGTACAGATCCCATTACATATGCAGGTATAAAAACAGCTGCAAATATGCTTGGTATCCAACTGGTAGCAATCCAACAAAGAAACGGAGAAATGTCAAGAGAGGGGCTATTATATGCTTGCAAAAATGAGCATATAAAAGGTCTTTATGTTATTCCTGATTTTCATAATCCAACTACTCAAACAATGTCGATGGAAACAAGAAAAATGATAGCAGAAGTTGCGAGACAGAAAGGCTTAATCGTCATTGAGGATGCGATCTATAGTTTTCTTAAGGAGAAACCACTTGCACCAATAGCTTCCTATGCACCAGAAAAGGTCATTTATATTGCAAGTGTATCAAAAACCATCTCACCTGGTTTACGACTATCCTATATCGTTACACCTCCAGCGCTACGAAAAAAAATAATGGAAACCTTGTATAATATAAATATTTCAGTGTCTTTAATGATGGTGGAGCTTACAGCAAGGATGATTCATGATGGCGTTGCACAAACAATTTTAGAGAAGCACAGGTTGTATGCAAAGCAACAAAATGCCCTTGTCAATCAACATTTGGGAGGTTATAACATTTTAGGAGAAGAAGAATGCATTTTCAGATGGCTTATACTCCCCGAAAAATTCACCAGTGTTCAGTTTGAATTGCTAGCATCAAAAGCAGGTGTGCAAGTGTATGCAGCTGAGCGTTTTGCAGTAGGAAATGCGAAGCCGGTAAATGCAGTTCGTTTAGCAATCACTGCACCTGAAAATCAGCTGGAACAAGCGCTAATCATTTTG
>NZ_JBIVRU010000035.1:0-13400 GCF_044755845.1 Lysinibacillus sp. NPDC092081 | reverse complement strand
GTTAACTTCTCATTACGACCTGTTAAAGTGGAGGCTGTAAATAAGTTCCTAAAGATACTACATGATTCAATGTCCAAATGATTCCCACATGATTATGAGCGTTTTGCAGTAGGAAATGCGAAGCCGGTAAATGCAGTTCGTTTAGCAATCACTGCACCTGAAAATCAGCTGGAACAAGCGCTAATCATTTTGAAGGATTTACTTGAAAGTGATGGTGATTATACATTTGTTGATTAAAGTAAGGATACACCTTCAAAGGGAGGTGTATTTTTTTTGTACTTTAGAACTGGGAAGTGATAGTAATAGTCCAAAGTAAAAAAATGAGAAATTACTCATTAATCTTTAATCAACTTCTTATAAAAGATTCGTTAACTTCTCATTACGACCTGTTAAAGTGGAGGCTGTAAATAAGTTCCTAAAGATACTACATGATTCAATGTCCAAATGATTCCCACATGATTATTCAGTGGTATTTGTTAAAGGTTCATGTAGTTTTAGTTGGCATGTAACAGTCATCATGGAAATGTGTAAGTGTATGTATGACTAGTTGATATGAATAAGAAGGAGATGGATTAAATGATTAAAAATTCGTTTTTATCTGAAGAAACAGTGGCCCCCTCATTACAACAGGTATTGAGCAAGGTTCCAGAAGTTACAATCTTCTTCTGGATCATCAAGACTATGGCAACTACGGTAGGTGAGACGGCTGCAGATTTCCTGAATTTTAACTTCACTGGGGTTTGTCCAATACGACCTTTTTAATGAGTGGACTCTTGCTTGTTACTTTGTTTATCCAGTTCAAATCGAAAAAGTACGTGCCGTGGATCTATTGGCTTGTGGTTGTGCTAATTAGTATTGTCGGAACTTTAATCACAGACAACCTCGTAGACAATTTCAGGGTCGCTCTAGAGACGACTACTATTTTCTTTTCTATTGCGTTATTCGTGACATTTGTCGTTTGGTATATGAGTGAAAAAACATTGTCTATTCATTCCATCTATACAAGCAAGCGTGAAGCTTTCTACGGGTTAACCATCCTCTTTACCTTCGCTTTGGGTACGGCAGCTGGTGATCTTATATCAGAGGGTATGGACTTAGGGTACTGGAAGTCTGGTCTCATATTCGCTGGCTTGATTCTTGCAGTTATGATTGCACATTACGGATTCAAGTTGAATGCCGTATTGGCTTTCTGGATTGCTTACATCCTAACACGCCCACTTGGAGCATCTTTCGGTGACTACTTGTCACAGTCTCGTGCAGATGGTGGTCTTGGTCTAGGTACTATCGGAACGAGCGCTATCTTTCTTATTATAATTTTTATTTTAATCATTTATTTGACTAAAACAAAAAGAGATACGATCTTATCCTAAATATAAAAGAGTAGTAGAAAAGAGGCCAATACAAAAAGGCTGAGAGTTTTCATTAAATTGAATACTCTCAGTTTTTTTACTTTTATTGACCAAAAATATAGTGAAATTTGATAGTTTTGGGATTTGATTATTTCCGACAGAAGACGCCCAATTCAAGGAGGTTACAGCTAATAGCAAGTGGGAGATGAATGTCGGTTGGCGATAGCCAAAAACGATAACATTGTGATAAAGTAGAAACGAATGTTCTGGTGTTAAGGTGAAATCAATGTTAGTCAATAGCATACAAATTTCGCATCTATCCAAAAAAGAACAAGAAACATTGATTGCTAAAACAATTGGTTGTTCTCGCTTTGTATTCAATCACTTTTGGGCACAATGGAATGAAGTGTACAAAGAAACTTGTAAAGGGTTTCTTCGCAATTAACACAACTAAAGAAAGAGTTAGTAAGGTTGATAGAAGTAGACAACATTGCGATTCAATCCGCACGATAAAACCTTGCTGATTTGTTTACTTGATTCTTCGAAAAATAGAATAAAGCACCACGATTCAAGTTTAAAAAGAATACCGTACAATCTTCTCCAACAAATCCAATTTCGATGTAGAAGCTGTAAGATTGCTTACATGTTATGATTAAGGAAATATAGAAGGACTGCTAAGAATTCTGAAGAAACTCTGGTTAGTAAAATGAGGTGATAAAATATGCATAAAGGAAGAATCATTTTACATATTGACCTTAATTGCTTTTATGCCTCTGTTGAACAAATTTACAATACCTCACTAAAAGGGAAACCAGTAGCCATCGCAGGTAATCCTAAAGAACGTAGAGGTATTATTATTACTTGTAGCTACGAAGCAAGAGCAAGTGGTGTTTATACAACTATGAATGTCGGGGAGGCGCGGCGAAAGTGCCCAGAGCTAATTGTACTACCTCCTAATTTCGAACGATATAGAGCTGCGTCCAAGTCTTTTTTTAATTTGTTGAAGGAGTATAGCGACATTCTCCAACCAGTTTCAATCGATGAAGGATATTTACAACTTCCTATCGTTGAAGGCCAACATGTATTGCAACACGTACAAAATATGCAAGATAGAATCTGGAACGAACTGCAACTCCCTTGTTCAATCGGCATAGCACCGAATAAATTTTTAGCGAAAATGGCAAGTGATATGAAAAAACCAATGGGTATTACCGTACTCCGAAAGCGTGATGTTCCCGCAGTATTGTGGCCATTGAATGTAATTGAGATGCATGGGGTAGGTAAAAGTACAGCGGAGAAATTGGGTAAATTAGGTATCAAAACAATTGGAGAACTAGCTGCAGCTGATGAATATTTATTAAAGCAAAACTTTGGCATTAATGGTCTGCGCATGAAACAAAAGGCAAATGGCGAAGATGACAGACCAGTTGATCCAGAAGCAATATATGATACGAAAAGTGTAGGGAACTCAACAACACTTTCTAGTGATACGACTGATAGAGATGAACTATATAAAGTAATCGCAACACTTTCTGAAAAGGTAGCGGAAAGATTAAAGGCTAAGAAACTTGCAGGGGTAACTGTAAGTATCATGATTCGTTCAGCTGACTGGGAAACATGTACACGAAGTAAGTCCATCAATAACGCGATTCATACTAAAGAGGATATCGTTGAGCAAGCGTGGTATTTATTTAATAAGCATTGGGATGAAGAGCCAGTACGATTACTGGGTGTTACCGTATCGAATGTCAGTGATATTAAAGAAACGACACAGCAGTTAACGTTATTTAACTTTGAAGAGCATGTAAAAGATGAACCAATCATTAAACTGGTCGATCAAATCGAGCAAAAGTTTGGAAAAGGAACAATTTTGCGGGGGTCAGATATTGCCAAACCAGTAGGGAAATATCAAGCAAATACGAGTTTTAGTAAGGACTTTTGGGACGAACATAAGTAAAAAGAAACGAATTTTAGTTCAATTAAGAAATAATCAAACTTTAAGATCAAACAGAAAACCGTCATTTCGATCAATCTTTCTTTCGAAATAACGGTTTTCTATTTGTATTTAGGTTGAAAGCTGCTTATTTAGGTGGAAATATTATATGTTCGTAAAATGTTCATTTTCCTTTTGTTCATAGTTTTCACGGCGATTTTTGATATTTTGTAATACACTATCAAGAACATTCCGTTCAGCCAGCGTTTGATAAAGGACATTCTGTACCTCTGCGGCTTCCTTATTTTCTTCCTGGTTACTTAGGAATTCACTGAATGTGCCCATGTATTCATGATAGTCTATATTTGAAAGTGTCTTAGCAGCAATTTGCTTGTGCTCTGTTAAAGCAGAAGTAAACTGTCTTCGTGCCTCATCTGGTTGGGCAGGTATTATTTTGATTTTACCTCTTGTATCTGAGTTACCTGTGAAGTCAAGGAATTGATAATCGAACGCCAATGGTTTAGCAAGAGCGATATGCGCGTGAAGAGCAACAGCATGGTCACTAAGTTTTTCGGTTACCTCACGAAGGATATCGTTCCCTTTTTCAAGATAACGACTTCCATCCAATGCAAGAACACGGCCGACTTCTTCAGAGAAAAAGTCTTGAGCAAGGAATTCCTGATCGTATCCGGTAGGTGGTAAAACTCGAAGTCTTAAGTTATTTGATACGATGTTATGGCCATTTATTTGCATAGCCACTTGAATGTTATAAAATCCTGGGTCATCAATTAACCAGCCATTTTTCCCAACGGAAGCGAAAATGGTTTCGTAAATTGATTCACCTGGCATCATTACTTTGTTCTCTATATTCCATAAATACTGAACATGAGGTAGTAACCGACGTCCTTGTTTTCCATCTTTTTTAACCATTACAGACATTCCGTATAAATCGGACAATAAATGTTTATTGATTGACTGAGGTTGATTCGAAGTATTCGTTAGTTTGATTTCAATAACTGTAGGTTCTAACCATTGGAATATAGGTGATTTACGGTTAACCCTCAATTCAAGATTGAAAGAAGGATGAGTAGAAATGATCGGTTGTTCAAAACCATGATCAACAGCCCAGTCAGCATTACCCATTTGTACGAAGCGTTCAGGTGCGTGTCGCATAAATAAAAGCTCTTGATCACTAAAACGATACTCAAAGTTTTTAAAGAACTCCTTGCCAGCAGCTTTACTATCAAAATTGTAAGGATAATTCATAAAGCTTAAAGCCTTTGGTTCTGGGATAAGAGGGCGCTCCAAAGGTTCCCAAGGATGACCTAGGTGTTTTTGCCAAGAGTGCAGAAGATTAAAAGCATGTCCCATCTCATGGCAAGCACACCAAAAACGATATCGCTGTACAAAAGCTTCAGGAGCGGGGTCACCTTTAGGTGGATCGGCAATAAATGAATTATTAAAAATGGCTGTTCCTCGACGTTGATTCGGACCTATGCTATCAAACATAATACCGCCTAGACCATGGCCTTCTTCAGCTTCCGAATTAGCAAAGAATGTCCACATGGACCATTGGGGCTTATTATCAAAGTGTGACCAATATACTTGCATGGCATCATGCATCTCTTGAGTGTTCCACTTTTTATCAGTCCCTGTATAGTCTTTGGAAACAATATTATTACCTTCTGATAATTTTACATCAAACCCAGTTCGTTTAAAAACCTCTGCGATTGATAGAGTTTCATCCGGCAATGATGTAGGCTTGTCTGGATGAGCGTGAGTTTGATAGGTTGTAACTGGTGTTGTCCCTTCTTCAGCATCAAATTCAAATTCCACAGGATGGAAGTAAGGAGATTGAAACTGGAACGTGCTAGTTCTGTCTGTCTCCCCTCCAATCAGAAATGCGACTTCTGCAGTATGCTGTTCAGGAAATGAACCGCGTGTTACTTGTATTTTTACATTTGTATAAGGAAATGATTGTAGTTCGTCTAGGTATTTATTTCGAATATTGCCTGTCCAAGTATCTTGACCATGAGCAGTTAACTTGGCAATCCAATGAATAGTAGAAGACTGGCTTGAAATAATAGTCCCACTTGCTACCATTTGTGAGTAGTATCCGTCTACGTCGAGGCGAAGTTCCTCACGGATTTGCTGTTCACTCCATGCATATAAGCCACTAATTGGTGCGAGGGGAAATTCTCCTAAACTGGAAGGGGTAATGGCTTTTACTAATTCTTTTGCTTCGTTCGTTTTGTTTTGATCCATCTTTATTACCTCCATGTTTATTATTTTTTTGTCTTTCTTCCTCAATCCCAAGAGCCACGATGCTTCAAAAAATGCAAAATGTGTTTCAAGTATTATATATGCATGAGTAAATATAAATATGACACACAAACACTATAAATTGGTAAAATAAATACAATGTGTAAAAGTATACCCCGAGAAGTCGCAAAGTCTCCACTCCAATCAACTTATAATTATGGCATACACTTTAACAAAATTATCCACTGCTTTTGGTGATGATTCAAAATATGTAAGAATAATCTGTTTATTTCCCAGGGAATACAAGAACAAAGAAAGAAGGTGTGGTAATGCATTATAAGGAGTACGGTGATCTACATAAGCCACTCATACTGTTGATTCATGGGGGTGGTGTTGGAGGGTGGATGTGGGATAAACAGGTCCTATACTTTTCCGATTATCATTGCGTTGTACCAGAATTAATAGATAATGAGGCTAATAATACCTCTGATTTTTCAATTGAAGATAGTGCAAAAAAGCTTCTATCTATAATAGAAGAAAAAGCAAAAAATAAACGTGTCATAGTAGTCGGTTTTTCATTAGGAGCACAAATTGCTACTCAAATGGTTAGTTTAACTTCTTTCAGCGGAAGTCTCCCACTTCTATAGTTGGTGAGATGAATGCGGAGTGAAGCTACTTTTCAGTGGGTGTCCAAACAACCGCTGAAAGAAGTTAAAGCCTCCGGCCGATTCTGGACGCAATTATGCCGAGGCGTAATTGATAGAAGCAATTAATAGATTTTGCCATCATCAACAGTGCTTTAGTGACACCTTCCCCAATTGCAGAGAAATGGATTCGACCATTGATAACCCTTATTAAAATATTGCAAGAGAATATGTCATTTGCTATCCCGCATGATTTTTCGAAAGCCCAATGTAACATTTTAGTAACTGTTGGTGAAAAAGAGAAGGGCAATATGAAAAAATCTGCGCTTCATCTTGTTGTTAATAGCAACCCCAATTGTCAAGGAGTTATGCTATCTAATATCGGCCACGGTGTTTCATTAGCGAATCCTGAGTTCTTTAACCGTTTTGTAGAAGAATGGCTAATAGATGGTAAGTTACCAGAAGGAAAGATTATTAAATAGTACATAGTGCAGAATAAAAGGTAGGGTAGAAACATATAAAACGCATGCCATATTTTTAAGTTGATTAGAGTGAAGGTAAGATTTCTCCTTGAGGATCTGCGAATATCGATGTCCCCAAAATTTACATTCGACGCATCTAACGGGGCAGAATGGTTGAAGAAGAAGGAGAATGTTCAGATTAAATAGAATAGATAGGATTGTGGCTCTTACTATTTGGCATACAAATCGAGTGTTTAACGGAGGAATAATAATGGAAACTAATGTAATTCAAAAAATTGGACAAATTGGAGTACCAGTAAAAAATATAGAAAATGCAATTGAATTTTATAAAGAAGTATTAGGATTATCCCTTCTTTTTAGTACAGAAAGTATGGCATTTTTTGAGTGCAATGGGCAACGACTTCTTCTTTCACTTCCTGAAAAAAATGAATTTGTAAATTCAAGTTCAGTTATCTATTTTCAGGTCGAAGATTTAAAAAAAACCTTCGAAGAATTGCTTGAAAAAGGAGTGTCCTTTATTGATCAACCACATGTTGTTGCGAAAATGGGAAATACAGAAACGTGGATGGCTTTCTTTAAAGATACTGAAGGAAATACACATGCTTTAATGTGCGAAGTACAAATTTAATTCGTAATATCTTTTTTATTAAAGGCTGTTTTCCTAAAGACTGTTGCTCTTCAACTAGCGGGGCAGATTAGTTGAAGAGTGTGCTTAACTTGTGTTCAACAATCGGGCCATTTTCTCTGGTAACACATTTGAAGAAAATTTTTATGGAGCGAAGAAATGGTGAATATTTCCATTTGAACTAAAGACGCAAGTTAGTTATACAATATTTATTGATTTAATTAAAAACACTTGCACGAAGCAACTTGTGAACCTATCGAAGCAGTGATAATGGAGGTATAGGATGAAGAAAAAACAAATTCGAGCAATAGCTATTTGTGTATTTAGGAAAGGCGATTCGATACTTGTCGCTGAAGGCATTAATGAAGTAAAGTGTGATCATTTCTATCGACCAATTGGCGGAGGAATTGAATACGGGGAGACAAGTTCTGAAGCATTAAAGAGAGAAGTACTTGAAGAAATCGAAGCAGATATAACTAATTTAAACTATTTAGGTACAATTGAAAACATATTTACATTTAACGGTGACCTTGGACACGAAGTAGTTTTTGTATATGATGCTAAATTTGTTGAAAAGTCCTTTTATGAAAAGACTTCTTTTTTTGGGCAAGAAGATAATGGCGCAACCTTCAAATTGCTTTGGAAGCCAATTAACGATTTTAAAAATAATAAATTAAAATTAGTTCCAGAAGGATTATTCGATTTGCTTTAGATCGCTAAATAAGATAAGAACCCTCTTACTTGTACAAATTAAGCAGCATTCTTTTTTAATAAAGTTAAAATTGTGAAGCAATATACTTAAGTTATCGAGTGCTTTAGTTAAAGAAGATAGTTAAAAGGGAAGCAACAATCTTTGAGAAAACAGCCTTATTCAATGAACGGGGGTTTTACCTCAAGATGGGATTCCACAAAGATCCCATCTTTTTCTTCTTCAACTAACTACGCAGTATTGTTTAATAATCAAAGTGATACATTAATCGTCCCATTGTTAATACTAGAATTTGAATTCAGGATGGTGCAAAATAACAGGAACATAGGAGGTATGAAATTTGAAGATTCAAAGAATAGATCATGTGGGAGTCATCGTAAATGATCTCTCAGCCGCTAAAGAGTTTTTTCACGATTTTGGACTTGAGGTGAAAGGGGAATGGGATATGGAAGGAGATTTGATGGGATATGCAGTTGGGCTTAATGACGTTAAAGTAGCGTGTGTAGGATTAGGAATGCCAGACGGTCAGACATGGATAGAACTAATCAAATTTTATACACCGTCAGATGAAAAAGATATTCAGCAACCCCTTGCAAATACACTGGGTATCCGACATATTGCATTTTCTGTTGAAGATATTGAAGCTGTTGTTGCCAAATTGAAAAAGAAGGGTACGGAAATCTTTAGTGAGATACAGCAATATGAAGAAAGTTATAAATTATGCTACGTTCGTGGTCCAGAGGGAATTATTTTGGAGTTGGCTGAGGAAATCAAATAAGTAATGTTAATTAAAATCGAAAGAATTCTGTAATGAACAGCTCCAGATTTCAGTTTCCTTTTATTTACCTAACAAGAGGCTTCATTGTTTTCCCCACTATTAAACTAACAGGGTGCAGGAGTTTAGGATCAAGCTACCAAAGTCAAAGGTAGCTTTTCTTATTGAGTCAACGGTGCGGATTAGTTTAATAAAGACTGATATAATAAATAGACTGCCATGTGTAAAATCTAAGGGAGAGATGGTGTTATGGAAATTTTGGAGATGTTTTACCAAGACATAAACATGATAATGCTAGAGTAGAAATGCTTAAAAAATTGGATAGAGATAAAATATTACCTTTACTGCCTAACCTTCTTGAATGGATTCAAGATATGAATTGGCCAGTAGCATCAAGCATATTAGAATTACTTTTAACTTTTCCAGAAGAAATTGTCCCACATGTGCAAAATGTTTTATCTTCAGATGACGAAAACTGGAAGTGATTTGTTTTACACTTTTGGTTATTGAATTACCAGTAGAGTCAAGAGTTCAGTTTAGAGAGTATTTAACAAGAGTTGCTGAAACACCTACACATAATGAACTCGCAGAAGAACTTGATGAAATCGCAAAAGAGATTTTGGAAACAATCTAAAAAAATATCCCTTTTCAACTCCCATCAAAGAACTTAACCATCATTCATTTTCTGTGGTGAAGTAAGTCACATAAGGGGGTCTTTTTGTTTGGGTCAAAATTAGCGATTTGATTGACGACTTTATAGGATTCAGCAAATTCAAAATTGAATAGATAAGTATCGTAAATACCATTTGGCGATGAATTATTTAACTAAGTTTTTAATGTTTTAAGCTATATGCAAGGTTAACAGTACACTAATAAGGTTTACTTCAGTAAAATAAGGTATATTATATTTGTTGAAATTTGTTGAATAAATTCTCTTTAAAAGACAAGTCAAGAAAAGTAGGTGAACAAAGTGGGGAAATATCAATTGGATACAAAAGGTCAGGTAGCTGTGGCAAAGTATCATGAAAAACACAAGCCTGCCAAATTTGATAAAAAGCAGCAACTTGAAAAAATACGTGCGGAGTATTTGAAAAAGAAGCAAGAACAAGCAGATAAATAATATGAATGAAAACATAGGAAGATTAAAATTTTATTAAAAGTCAAGTTTTAAGCTGAAACTATTTTAATTAGTGAATTCTTATTTAATGTCACACATTATATGTATAGAAATTAAAAGGATAGAAGAGCTTAAATAAAATTTGCTCTATCTATCCTCTTTTTTACCACAAATGACCCTATTTACTACAACAATTAAATCAATCTAATGTTGCAGTAATTTAAAAGGAACTTATTTTTATAAAAAAATTGATCATTTATAATAAAGATTGATTAAAGATCCTGTGTTGATATGCAGGATCTTTTCTTATTCCACAATCGGGCCATTTTCTTGAGTACACATTTAAAGAAATTCGTTATGGAGGAAAGAAATTGTGAAGATTTTCACTTAAACTAAAGGAGCAGGTTAGTTCAATAACAAACTAATATATACTTTGTATTAATACTATTTTTTTAGGAAGTGTTTTCATTGAAAAAGTCTGATGAAATTTTTTGTGAACAAGTACAAAAGAATCGCTTAAAGTTTATGAAATTAAGTATGACAGCAATTGTCTTTACTACTGGAATCACATTTACTTTTGTAATACCAGGTTTAAAAGGATTTAGTTTGTATCTATCAATCATTTTGTTGGCCTTTTATTTCCTTATTGCAAATATATTCGTTGGATTATTTAAAGAAAGATTATAATTTGTTTTTTACAATATGCTTGATTTTAAGTTCTCTTGGAATGGGATAGCGGTTATGGCTTGAATGGGGAAATTTAGCTTAGTTGAACATATGAATCCAGTGGTGATAATTGGGTATCCTTATTTTTTTGCATTTATAATTTCGTTATTGTTCAATTCTCATAGCTCTAAAATTATAGATTTTTTGGTATGAATGTTATATAGTAGTTAGTACATTAACTACTAAGGAGGTGGACTTATGGAAGACAAAGCGATAATCGAATTGCAAAAGCATGGATTTTCAAAATACGAGTGTATGGCCTATATAGGTTTATTGAAATCCCCTGCAATTACTGGCTATGAAATAAGTAAGCGTTCTGGGGTTCCACGGTCAATGATTTATGAAGTGTTAGGGAAATTACTTGATAAAGGGGCTATTCAAACGGTTCCCTCTGACCCCATTATCTATAAAGCTGTAGAGCCAAAACTACTGCTTTCTCGTCTTAAAGAAGAGATGAATACATCATTTGAATTGTTAGAGTCATCTCTTACAGTTTTAGAAAGTGATCAAAAAGTGGACGTCGTGACGAGAATTGTCCATTACGACCATATTGTTCAAGAAATGCTTTCGATGATTCGATCCGCAGAAAAAGAGATTTGGCTATCAATTTGGGCTCCTGTGTTGAAAGATATTGAAAAAGCTGTTCGGGAGAAAGAAGGCTCGATACCAATTTTTACAGTTTTATTTGGGGCTGAAAGTGAGACATTGGGACATACCTATCATCACAACTACATGGCCCCAGAAATTGTGAGTAAACGCATGGGTGGATATTTGACTATTCTCATTCGAGATGAAGAAGAAGCTCTAATTGCTAAGTTTAGCGACAGAGGTTCAGAGTGGGCTGTGAAGTCAACAGATCCTGCACTTGTCCTTATTGCTACTGAATATATTAGGCACGACATTATGGTAGAAGAAATCACAAATGCATTCGGTCCTGAAAAGCTAGATGAGCTATGGAAAGCGCGAGAAGATTTAATTCATGTAATGACAGGAAAAAACAGCTTAGCATAAAGCTGTTTTTTTACCATCAAATTAATAATAGTTATAACAATAACTACGTAGGAGAGCGTTAAATGTTTGCCAAATTAAAGTTTGCCATCTCCATGGCTATATTCGGTTCAGTCGGTCTATTTTCAGAAAAAACAGGTCTGCATTCGATTGAACTAGTTTTTGTGCGTTGCCTCTGTGCAAGTATTCTTTTGGGAACAATATGGGGGATTAGTACATTAAAAACAAAACAACAGAGGAAAACTCCTATCCCTCGTAGGGAGTATTTACTTGCCTTATTATGCGGTGTTTTTCTTATCGTAAATTGGGTGTTTTTCTTTCGTTCTTTAGAAGTAATGCCCATTACTGTGGCGGTATCCATTTATCATTTAGCACCTGTTATTGTACTTCTCTTAGGCTCTGTTATTTTCAAAGAAAAAATAACAAAAATGGGATTGGTCTTTTTCTTTGTTTGCTTTTTAGGGACATTGTTAGTTGGGGGAATTCATCAACATACAACTATGGCTGGATTTTTATCCACCGGTGTTTTATGGGCGTTTGCAGCAGCATTCTTCTACGCTCTAACTTCTATTACGGGAAAGGGAATAAAAAAACTTAGTCCTTTGTTAACAACCGTTATTCAAACAAGTCTGGGTGTTTTATTATTGATGCCATTAGTGGATTGGTCAAACTTCATTCATCTTACCGTTGAAAACTGGTTCTATATCCTTGTTACAGGATTTATTCACACGGGATTTGTGTTTTATTTATTTTTCAGTAGTTTACGTGAGTTAAAGGCACAAACAATTGCAATTTTAGTCTTTGTTGATCCGGTTATTGCAATCTTACTGGATGCAACTATTTTGAACTACCGTCCTGATGTCTACCAGCTTCTCGGAGTATTTCTAGTGTTTGTGGGGATCAGTTACTCTCCCAAAAAAGAAAGGGGTTTAGAAAAAGTGTAAATTAATTTATTCGCTCACACTAATAGTGCAGTTTAAGGTACAAAATATGATTCCTTACATTCAAGTTGAAATGAAAAAGTACCCTTAATTAACTATCGGGGTAGATTAGTTTAAGAAACAATGGTATAAACAAAAAAGTCAGAGGTTAATAAAGGAGATTAAAATGGAGATTAGGAAACTTAATAAAGATGAAAAACTTTCAATGGAATTGTTGCTATTGGCTGACCCTTCAAGAGAGATTATTGAGGAATATGTCAATAGGGGCGAATGTTTTGTAGCTGAAATCGAACAGCAAATTATTGGAGTTTATGTATTACTTCCAACAAGACCAGAAACAGTGGAGCTGGTGAATGTTGCAGTCGTAGAAGAGCAACACGGTAGAGGTATAGGGAAACAGTTAGTAATGGATGCAATTAAGGTAGCTAAGACAAAAGGATACAAAACAATAGACATTGGAACTGGAAATTCAAGCATAGGGCAATTGGCTCTTTATCAAAAATGCGGTTTTAGAATAATTGGTGTTGATATGGACTTTTTTGTTAAGCATTACCCAGCAGAAATTTTTGAGAACGGTATTCAGTGCAGGGATATGGTTCGTTTATCTCAAGATCTATAGGTTAAAAAAGGGTGAATACTGTTCAACTAACAGGGCAAATTCTTTCCTACGCTTTTCACTTAGTTATGCATAAATCCGAGTAGTTTTTAACGTTTGTGAAAAATCGTACTTAAACTAAACCAGCTAATAGATTGTCAATAAAAATCTTTTAAATTAAAAAACACTTCATGCTATACTAAAAAGCGCAACCCAAATAACCCTCCGAATTCA
>NZ_JBIVRU010000034.1:15546-19057 GCF_044755845.1 Lysinibacillus sp. NPDC092081 | reverse complement strand
GGCAAAATTAAAAATGAGTCCGGTGCAATACCGAACTCATTTTACCCGAGCTGCCTAATGAAATAACCGTGTCTAACTTTTAGGGGTCACTTCATAACTTTAATGGTTGGAAGGGTTTTGTTGCTTAACTATTTATATAATGAAAAGTTAAATCAAAAACATTATTTACTGCTGTTTGCTCCGTTTGTTCTTGCCCAGTATTCAGAACTCCTTTCGGTTCTACAAGTATAACTTCACACACGGATGCAGAGTAAGGTTTGTGCTCGACATTTCGTGACAAAACGAACATTTCACCTTCATTTAAAAAGACCAATAATGCTGAAATTTAACTCGTTCTCTGTTTGAAAGATTCATATAAAAAAACAGCTACTGCACATTCGCAGTAGCTGTCTCTTCTTACACATCATATTTTTGATGCATCTCATCCTCATAACGATTATATCGATGTTTAAATAGCTTGAATAAATGTGTCACAAGCACTTTAATAATGGCATAGCCTGGAATCCCTAAAATGACACCTGGTACGCCAAATAAAGAACCAGCCGTTAATAACACGAAAATAATTGTAATTGGATGGATACTAAGTGATTTACCCATAATTTGAGGAGAAATGAATTTCCCTTCAATGAGCTGTACGACCGTCCAAACAATGGCTAGCTTAATAAGCATGAATGGCGATGTTACAAGAGCGATAATGACCGCTGGTGTAATGGCGATGACTGGCCCTAAGTATGGAACCACACTCGTAATCATAGCTAGGAATCCAAGCAATAAGGCATATTTCATACCAATAATTAAAAAGCCGATTGTCACCATTGCACCTATGCACATTGACACTAAAATTTGCCCTTGAATATAGGAACTGATTTGCTTGTCCATGTCATGGAAAATTTCGTGTACTTCTTTGCGCATACGTGGCGGGCACATTTTTAAAATAAAGCTCGGTAGTTTTTCACCATCTTTAAGTAAGTAAAATAAAATAAATGGCACCGTAACTAATGATAAAACAATTCCTGTTAACGTTGAAACGAAGCCAGTAATACCAGATGCCACGCCTTGCGCTAAATTCGCAACTGTATTTTTTACTGTATCTACCGTATCCGTTGTAAAATTTTTCACCATTGCATCATAGTTTAAATTAATTTTATCTAGGTACTCGTTGATACGTGAATTATTAAAAAAATCAGCGATATTTTGTGTAAACGCCATAAAATACCCTGGGAATTCCTGTGCTAAATTAGTAAACTGATCTCGTAAAAACGGATAGACAAGAACTACTAATAACGTTATTATGCCAATCAGAATGATATATAGAATAAAGATACCCCAAACTCTTGGAATACGCCATCTTTCGAAAAGACCTACTATTGGACGTAATAAATAATACCCAATACTGGCGAGTACCCCTGGTAGAATAACTACCTCAAATAAAACTTTAAGCGGGGTAAATATAAAGGAAACTTTTTGGAACATAAAAATAACGCATGCTAGCAATAATAAAATAATCAGTGTAAAAAATAAGTTTTTACCACCTAAAAAGCGAATAAACTTCGTTGAAAAGAAATTCGAACGCTCTCTTGGTCTTTCTTTTTCCATCTACTCACCCCAATACAAATCCTATATCCATATAGTACAGGATAATGTTGGATTTTGCGAAAAATCACTCTAGGGAAATGCCTAAAAATTTACGTAAAAATTCTTTATTTTTCTCTACGTCAATAATAATGGAATCACCGACACCACTAATATTTTTGAAACTATAACTACCTTCAATTGGAATAGTTGCTTTTTCTATTTTGACCTTACCTTTCGACACCATTTTCAATACTTGTTGAATCTCACCTGCTGATGAATAGTCCGTTGTGATATAACCTTGCGCGGCACCAACGAATTTTGGTAAGTTCAACATATTTTGAGGCGATAAAATTTCATTCTTTAAGGCTTCGATAACTTTTTGCTGACGTTCCACTCGACCAAAATCCCCTTTTTCATCGTGACGGAATCGGGCAAAGCCAAGTAATTCTTTACCGTTTAAGTTATGCACACCTTGTTTTAATGAAACGCCAATTTTTTCGGACATATCCTTGTCTACATCCATTTCAACGCCATTTGGCGCAATAATATCTACAAGCGATTCAAAATTTTTAAAATCGATAATTGCATAATGATTAATCGGCAGGCCAAACATATTACCGATCGTATCTTTTAATAATTGGACACCATCTAAATAGTAGGCCGTATTAAGCTTATAGGATTTATAACCAGGAATATCCGCATAAATATCTCGCATTAATGACACGAGCTTGACATCATTTGTTTTCTTGTTCCAAGATAATACCATCATTGTATCTGTACGTGATTTTTCTTCACCACGAGTATCGATTCCTAATAATAAATAATTTTCAACATCACCTTTTACTGGATCACCGGTGAAATTCTCTTGAGCCACTTTTGACTCACTTGCCAATTTTAGCCCACTCCGATATTGCATAACAGAATAACCTATAATGACAATGACACAAAGTAATAACAATGTGAACAATGCTCTCCCTTTACGCAAACGACGTTTTTGGGGACGTTGCGAGCGTCTTGTATAATCTTGCTCTTCCATAACTGTTAACTCCTCTATTTTTTATAGTTAATGTAACGATTCCATATAAAGAAAGGTTCATTTTACATGATGTTGCGAATTCTATCTACACCTATTTATAGGTTATTTTACACCCTATTTGCCAGTTATGAACAAAATAATGCTATAATATTTTCACGAAAGAAAGGATGATAAACATGTTCGAGAAAGCTACGTTTGCTGGTGGTTGTTTTTGGTGTATGGTAAAGCCATTTGTTGAATGGGATGGAATACATAAGGTCACTTCGGGCTACATGGGTGGCCATTTAGACAACCCTACTTATGAGGATGTCAAAAAAGGTACTTCTGGCCATTTAGAAGTAGTCGAAATTGAATTCGACCCAATCGTTTTTAGTTATGAGCAGCTCCTTGATATCTACTGGATGCAAATCGACCCGACGGATGCTTATGGTCAATTCCATGACCGTGGTGAATCGTACTCGACGGCAATCTTTACTTATTCAGAAGAGCAAAAGCGTATTGCAGAAGCATCCAAGGAAAAGCTAGCAAAAAGTGGTCGCTTTGATAAACCTATTGTAACCACAATTCGCGATGCCAAGCACTTTTACCCTGCAGAAGATTATCATCAGGACTATTATAAAAAAGAGTCGGAACATTATCAGCAGGACCGAGCGCTTTCTGGTCGAGATCAGTTCATCGATAAGCATTGGGAAAAATAGCTTACATATAGAAATCCATATCGATAGACGATTCACTTATTGATATAACCGTTTCGAAATCAATTTTTTCATTTCTTTTCATAACGTGTATAAAAAATAATGAACAGTCTATACTATTTAAGATTTCACTTCAAATCCAATGACAAGGAGGGTTAACCCGATGAGTGGGGCTGACCGGTAACTCAGAAGGACCATCAAAGCT
>NZ_JBIVRU010000034.1:0-15450 GCF_044755845.1 Lysinibacillus sp. NPDC092081 | reverse complement strand
GAAGCTAAAGCACAGTTGTCTTAAAAATTTAAGATCAATGCGGAAGCGAGGCAGTGTGTCATGGAGCACTATAAGTAAGTGTGAATCAAGCCCGGAATAATAATTATTCCGGGTTCTTTTTTTGTTTTATTACCTCTTTAGTTATTCTTTGAGGTGATTTTTCAAACTTCTTTCAGCAAAGTGTTTTCTTAGCGAAAGCGAAGCGATAGTAACAACTCACGACTGAGTGACCAACATTCATATTGTTGCCGCTGGCGCTTCGCTTTCGCGCAGATAAAACCCTTTTGCTGACGCTTCGCTTTCGCACAAAAAACATCTACAGGCCTAAGCACAAAGTCGATTCAGGACGCAATTATGTCGAAGTATAATTGATTTCAAGGTATAGCCGTTGGATTTTTTCCTGTTTAATAACGTGTATAAAAAATAATGAACGGTCTATACTATTTAAGATTTCACTTCAAATCCAATGACAAGGAGGGTTAACCCGATGAGTGGGGCTGACCGGTAACTCAGAAGGACCATCAAAGCTGAATGAAGCTAAAGCACAGTTGTCTTAAAAATTTAAGATCAATGCGGAAGCGAGGCAGTGTGTCATGGAGCACTATAAGTAAGTGTGAATCAAGCCCGGAATTAATATTCCGGGTTCTTTTTTGTTTTATCACCTCTTTAGAAATTGATGTTTATCTTGTGAAAAATTATACTTAAAGCAGTATAGTTGAAGAAGGAACTTAACATTAATTAAATCGAACAACTAAAAATTTAAAGACAGAACAGGAGTTAGATATGATGATAATAGGTTTCGGAGGAATATTTTGGAGAACAAAGAATCTTGATGTTATTAAAAAATGGTACAGTGAGGTGTTGAAAATTGAAATAGAAAATTGGAATGGGACTGTGATTAAACCCCAATTAGGAAATGAGACGATCTTTTCTTTCTTTACCGAAGATGACAGTTATTTTCCAACAGAACAACAAGTGATGTTAAATTTCCAAGTACATGACATAAACGAGACGATTCAGCATCTTGAACATATTGGTGTACCTCTTGTAAAGGAAAAAGAGATTAGTGAATACGGAAAATTTATATGGATTAAAGATCCTGAAGGTCGACTGATCGAGCTATGGGAGAAATAGCGGGGTGTAATACTTTGCAAAAATAAAGGAAGTGCCTAATTCTTTTGAATTAAGCACTTCCCTTTTTCCTTTAGTTTGTTGTTGTTTTCAAAAAAGACTGAAGAGCATCGAAGAAACGCTTGCCGTATTTTTCGAATTTTACTTCACCAATCCCACTAACTTGTCGTAAGTCTTCTAGTTCCGTCGGTTTTTTATCACATAAATCACGTAATGTTTTATCTGAGAACACAACAAATGGTGGTACTTTTTCTTCATCTGCAATCTCTTTCCGTAATAATCGTAAATGCTCAAATAATGGATCATTGTCTACAAGCTTACGAACAGTAACAGCTTCTTTTCGCATGACCTGTCGATTCCCCATTAGAACTTCTTTACCTTCCTCTGAAACATATATTGTCGGAAACGTGCCGTGTTTAACAGCCAGTAAGCTTTCAGCAATTAAAAACTCAATAAAGTTTGAGACATCCTTTGAGGAATATTGGCCTTTTAAAATGCCATAGGTAGACAGCCTTGTAAAGCCAAACTCAGTGACCTTTTGGTTTTTGGAGCCAATTAACACTTGCGCCACCATTGTCTTACCAAATTTTTGCCCCATCCTTACGACACAAGCTAAGACCTTTTGAGCATCTACTGTCACATCTTTAACTTCCCGTCCATCATTACAATTACTACAACGGCTACAAGGCGTACCTGCTTCGTCGTCAAAATACGTTAAAATGGCATTTTGTAAACAGCCTTCTGTATGACAATAATCAACCATCGTTTGCAGCTTCGCTAATTCCTGTGCAATGCGTGTTTCATCTTGCGTCTGTTCAATTAAAAAGCGCTGTGTTTGAACATCGCCGGATGCATACAACAAAATACAGGCACTTGGCAAACCGTCACGCCCTGCACGCCCCGCTTCCTGATAATAGCTCTCCATATTGCGCGGCATTTGATAATGAATGACAAAACGTACATTACTCTTATCAATACCCATTCCAAATGCATTGGTAGCAACCATAATGCGTGCCTCATCTTTTAAAAAGCGTTCCTGCTCTGACATACGCATGTCCTCTGACAATCCCGCATGGTATTTTGCCACAGCTTCGCCCGAGCGACTTAAAAGCTCATAGATTGCATCTACAGCCTTTCGTGTAGCTGCATAAATAATACCCGCTTCATTTTTATTTTTCACTAAATAATTTTTAATGTAGCGCTCTTTGTTTTCACCAATTAACACAGAGAATGCTAAATTCTCGCGCGCAAAGCCGGTAATCACAGTTGATCGCTCATCAATTCCTAATAATTGTCTAATATCGTCACAAACAGCTGGTGTAGCTGTTGCAGTTAGCGCTAAGACAGTTGGCTTTTGTGGCCACAATGTAAATAATTTTTGGATTGCTCGGTAACTCGGTCTAAAATCATGCCCCCATTGGGATATACAGTGCGCTTCATCCACAGCAAGTAACGGTACAGATAAATTCGATAGTACCTGTAAAAATGTTGCACTCTCTAATCGCTCAGGAGCTATATAAAGAAGCTTTAAATAACCTGCACTCGCTAGCTGCATCGTTTCATTCACTTCTTGCACGGTTAAGGTACTATTAATATACGCGGCCGGAATATTCGCAGCACGTAATGCTTCTACCTGATCTTGCATAAGAGAAATTAAAGGAGATATGACGACTGTGAGGCCATCTAGCATGAGTGCTGGAATCTGATAGCAAATTGATTTACCTCCGCCAGTTGGCATCACACAAAGACTTGATTGACCTCGTAATGTTTGTTCAATAATTGGTGCCTGTCCATTGCGAAATGAATCATAGCCAAAATGATGTTGTAGCATTTGTCTTGCTTGCTCCATCCAACTTTTCACTCCTTAGTTGTTAGACGAATAAGTTTATACTCGCCCTGTTCATTTTTATTTATTTCATATTCCATCATAGAGTTCGCTAGTGCCTCTTGACCAGCCGAATTTGTTAGTACATATTCTGTTATAGCACGAACTACAATATTTTGTCCTTCCATGCTAATGTTTTTAATCGACGTATTGTAAAAACGTATTTTCGCTTGTTTGGATGCATAATTCGCTACCATATGATCCAGTGTACTTTGTAAATCGTCTGTACCTACAAAAGGCTTCATGACACTAGCATCATGAATATCAACAGCCGCTTTTAAATGTTTATAAAATGTCTCTAAAAACAGCTTTACCTCATCGGTATTATAAGCAAAAATGTTCTTTCCGTATTGATCGATAGCTTGCTGGACTGCTTCTTTATCACCCTGTTCTATATAAGGGGATAAGTTTTTCGATTGAGCTAGTCGATCACTTGTCTTCATATTACCCTCGATCCATTCATCCAATAACTCCGCAATATCTTTAAAGGGCAATATAAACGGCTGTGATACACCATTTTGCTTGCGTTTAAAATAGATGCCCACAAGTTCACCATTCTCTGCTTCTAGAACGGGGCTCCCGATAAGTATATTTTGATCTGCATCTATGTAATAAGCTGCTACTCTGTCACTATATTTTTTAATGATGTGCGGTAAGCTATCAACATAAACAGCTAACTGATTTAATTCGCCGTTATAGACAGTCGGCACCTTTACCGATGCGTTATATGGTACTTCTAAAATGGCCATATTATAAGCAGTAGATATATAGTGCACATCGGCTTCCTTAAGTTTGTCATTATTAAATTGTACGAGCGCAGTTGGCTTTGAAGATACAAGCGCACCATTTGTTACAATATAGAGCTTAGCGTCCTCTTTTTTAACAATGATCCCTGCACCGATTCCGTTTTCCCCAACTACTTTTACTTCCGGTACAATTTTTTCTTGCTTCTTCGTCACAACCTTTTCCGTTTTCACATCGGTCTTCTTAGTGTTAAACACCTCTGCCAATGTTTCATTTCCACAGCCCGTTAATAATAAAGCTGTTGCTCCAAGAATGAGCATCTTTTTCCGCATACTTTCACCAAAACTTTCTATCAATTATGCCCCGACGGATGTTTGTACACCTGTTGAAAAATAACTTCAAACTACATTCATCTCATCACCATAGAGGCAGAGAATTTCATTGCTGAAAGCAAGTTAAACATCTCTTCTTGTCTATCATAAACAAGGTTATATTATGTTTCAAGTTTACATAATAATATTATTAAAAATTAATTGTTATAAAAATAGTGCTCTCACCTTTTATTCAATCTGTTATACCTATAAAAAACGTCTCTTTTTTAACTTTGCTATGAAAAATGGCTTATAATTTGCGGTTAAAATGTTATTTAAAAAAAGACAGGCTTCCCCTAATGCAGCTAGTCATAAATTTTATAGACAATATATTGTCTTTTTTGTTATCATCATATTTAGACAATACATTGTCTAAAAGAAAGGAAATCATTATGAACCAAGAATTATTTTTAATGCAGCAAATATATTCAGCACTTTTTTCGCTTGGAAATAAAATTCAAGTACAATCCGATCAATATTTAGAAAAATTAACATCTAGACAATTTATGGTTATTTTAGCGATCGCTCATTTACCTGAAGATCAAACATCGTTCAACAATATTGCAAGAAAGCTAGGAACGACTAAACAGAATGTAAAACATCGGCTTTTCTCGTGTCTTATAGTTTTAGCTTTGAAAAAAAGACATGCACGTAAATTCGCGCATGTCTTGACATTATTTTTTCTTTAGCATAAATGTAGTAGCTATAATGCCAATCATTAATATTATAAAAATCATATAGGTAAATGTATGGTTACCAGTTACATCATAGCAATAGCCAATAAGTATAGGGATAATGGAGCTTATTACAAAGCCACCTGAAAGCACCATAGATGACCAGCTATTTGCTTCTTCATCATTTCTTGCCTCATCCAATGGTAACAATAAACCAATTGGAAATAAGCCACTTAATACGATACCTATTATGAATACAGCAATCCATAACAAAGATCCTGAGCCTGACCAAAGCAACACAAAGCCAAACACGCCTAATCCCCCTAATGAAAAGAGCCAGCCGATTCGACTTGACCATTTTTCCATTAGTATGGGGACCAAAATATTCCCAACCATTTGTACAATAGACATAAATGTTAGCATGGAGCTTGCAGCGACAAGGGAAAAGCCATTAGCCTGTAATATCGGTACTAGCCATGACATTATTGAGAAGAACAAAGATGTTTGTATGCCAAAGTAAATTAAAATGGTCCAAGCACGGGCATTTTTCCAAGGATTTCGTGCTGCATCTTCTGTCAATACACCTGTCTCTGGTAGCTCTTGATTTTGTATTGCTAGTATCCATATACAAAGAGCAATGATTGCAAGTATTGCCCAACTGCCAAGCGCTATCGTCCAGCTCGCATGAAAATGATTATAAAATGTTATTGTTAGTGCCGCACTCAATGTTGCCCCTGTTCCTATTCCAAATGAGTAAATACCAACCACGGTAGTAAAACGGTTCGGGAATTTTTTCTTTATATAAGCATTTAATATGGGTCCAATAAGTGCAATGGCAAATCCTGCAGCAAAGCTTGTAACTACAAGTAATACATAACTTTCTTTTAATAAACGTAGCCCATTTGCTAATGCCAGGATAATTATTAAAAGCGTAATAGCTGTTTTTGTTCCGAGTTTCCTTTGTAATGGTACTGCGAATGGTGCAAAGAGTCCCATACAAAACACCGGAATAGATGTTAAAAAGCTCATTTTGGTATTTGATATATGGAGTGATTCCAAAAGTACATTAAATAGTGGCCCTATTCCTGTGACTACTGGGCGCATATTGAGCGCAACGAAGAAAATACT
This sequence comes from Lysinibacillus sp. NPDC092081, assembly GCF_044755845.1. Classification (NCBI taxonomy): domain Bacteria; kingdom Bacillati; phylum Bacillota; class Bacilli; order Caryophanales; family Bacillaceae; genus Lysinibacillus; species Lysinibacillus sp. NPDC092081. The sequence goes on along the minus strand of NZ_JBIVRU010000034.1, from coordinate 9,517 downwards.
AACAACCACAAGTACCATTGAAACACGCCATTGCTTTTTCTCCATACTTCCTAAAAACCTTCTCTCTATTAATACGGTTAAAAATTAACTGAAATCTACCATTATTGTCAGACCTCTGAATTCTCACTATTCCCTTTTACCATCTTTTCTAGCATCGGTCAATTAATGATGAAAATGTAGCTAGTATATGAACGTAGATGCGGCTTATAGTGCTTACATATTTTTAGGTGCAGCGATTCCCAATAATGCTAACGATTCTTTTAACACAACGGCTACACAATGACAAAATGCTAATCGTGATGTTCTTTGGCTGTCATCGACCAATACTTTATTTTGCGCATAATATTTATTAAATTGACGCGCTAATTGTAAGACATATTTAGCAATTTGCGATGGATCTGTTTGTTCAAAAGCGCTGGTGATTACTTTCGGAAACTGTTCCAGTAACAAAATGACTGGCCATGCTTGCTCACCTAACGATTCAAATGATGCTTCGTAATTATGTTCATTTGCTTTTTCCAATAGAGATGAGATACGTGCATACGTATATTGAATATAAGGCCCTGTTTCCCCTTCGAAATGCATCATATGCTCAATCGAAAACTCAATATCATGAAGACGGTCATTTTTCAAATCATTAAAAATAACCGCTCCCACACCTACCTGCTGTGCGATGTTCTCTTTATCCACTAGATTTGGATTTTTTTCTTCTATATTTCCCTTCGCCGTAGCAATCGCTTCTGTTAGTACATCTGCTAATAAAACGATCTTTCCTTTACGTGTCGACATTTTTTTACCCTCTTTTAGGATCATCCCAAAAGGCACATGCTGTAAATCTTTTGCCCAATCGTACCCCATCTTTTCAATGACGTTAAATAACTGTTTAAAATGAAGAAATTGTTCATTTCCTACAACATACAATATTTTTTTAGGGTCATATTGTTGTTTACGATAAAAAGCAGCTGCTAAATCACGTGTAGCATAGAGCGTGGCACCGTCGGTTTTAGTAATTAAGCATGGTGGCATATTGTCTATTTCAACGACATAAGCACCGTCAGATTTTACAAGCAGTTCTTTTTCTTCCAACTCCTTAACAACAGCGCCCATTTTGTCATTGTAGAACGCTTCCCCAGCAAATGAATCAAAGTTTATCCCAAGCAGTTGATAAATGGTTTTGAATTCTTCGAGTGATGCATCTCTAAACCATTGCCATAGAGCTAACGCCTCTTCATCTCCATCTTCTAATGCTTTAAATGCGGTACGTGCCTGTTCATTGAGAGTATCATCCTGCTCCGCTTCTTCATGGAACTTTACATAAATTTTCAACAATTCCTCAATTGGGGCGGCTTCAATAGCTTGTTGATCTCCCCATTTTCGATAGGCAACGATTAATTTCCCAAATTGTGTTCCCCAATCACCCAAATGATTAATGCGAATCGCTTTATAGCCGTTCTTCTCGGCGATGTTGCCCAAAGCATTGCCGATCACTGTAGAACGTAAATGGCCCATGGAAAAAGGCTTCGCTATATTAGGTGAAGAAAAATCCAACACTACATTCCCTTTTGACTCTCGGTGAGTCCCGTATAAATTTTTCTCTTTTACTATTTGGCTAAGCACTTGATGTGTAATCGTTAGCTGATGGTAAAATATATTGACATACCCACCTACTACTTGAACCTCTTGTATTAAATCACTGCTTAAATTGTTTTTTAGGTCGGATGCGATACTGTTTGGAGATTTTCTTAAGTTTTTTGCCAATGTAAAGCAAGGAAATGCCAAATCCCCTAAGTCCAAATTTTTCGGTTTTTCTAGTAAATATTGAATATCATTGACAGATAACTCATTATTTAAGGCATCAGCGATACTTTTCGCGATTTGTGTATGCATGTTCATTCTCCTTTCTCCTCTCAATTCATAAAAAAAAGCCCCCGTCTCTAAAAATAGAGACGAGAGCATAGTTATCCCGTGGTACCACTCTAGTTGCCATATAAATATGACCACTTTCCATTGTTAACGAGGTGACTCCCCGATATTCTCTACTACTAATTCGAGAATCTTCTCCAAAGTGCGTTTCATTTATGGCTGCTGCATTAGGCTCACACCATCCCTAATTCGCTTTCCAGTATCTCCATAAACTACTCTCTTTCTCATCGAATTTAACTGTAATTTCTGAATATCCTACACGAACTACTGATTAAAGTCAACAGTCTATTCAGAATTATCAAGAAGTTAGTGGTACATTAAAAATGTTCTGCTGAATAATTAACAATAACGCTTTTTTCAGCCCGCCATACATTTCGCACCTTATTTTTCTTGAAGTTATAGTATGAGAGTACGCTCTCTTTAGGTATTTCTAAAATACTATAACGTTTATTTTCATCAATTAGACTAGATAAAAAATAAAATCCGTCTTTGTTTTCATCGAATTTAACGGAGCGAATTTTTGCATAAGTACCATTACTGTCTAGTAGTGGTTTTACGGTGTTTGACTGGATATCTATTTCTACAACATGCGAAGTAGGATTGTCTATAGCTTCATCATAACTGATAATTACAGAGCTAGCATCTGGTGCCAATGATGCGCCACTAATAAATCTCTTTACATCGACTATATGTTTCATTCTTTGACCTTCAATATTATAAATATCTAAACTGTGTTTGATTGGCTGTAATTTCGTTTGATTTTTATTAGCCTCTGTGAGTTTCTTCTGATCTTCGTTCTCGGAGAATGAGACTACAATTAATTGATTATTATTCGGGTTATAATTAAAATCTAAAACACTTCTATCATTGTTTTCTTCTTCCCATATTTGTACTTTCTTTGTTTGAAGATTATAGGTAGCTATATGAAAATTTCTAAATGCATCTCTTAATAGCACTCTCATAAAGATGATTTTTTGCTCTTTGTCTATTTGGATAAAATCAACGTTATTAAATACAGTGGTTAACTGTTTTATTTGATTCGTGTTTAGGTCATTTTCAAATAATTGTATTGTATGATCTGATATGCCATCAGCAAAATACAATTTATTATTACCTTCAGAATAAGCGAAAGAAGTATAATCCGCCGTTTCCTTACTTAATAATAATTTACTTTTATTTTGTAGCTGGTCAAATTGATAGAATGTAAACTTCAAACTTTTAGGATCAAACACATTGATGTAAAGCTTAGATTCAGAAGAATTATAATCATCAATTGAAAATATTTTTTTACTAAAGACAATACAAATCATTGCGATGATTATCAAAATAAATAAAAATCTTTTCAAAATCCGCTCCCTTTCTACTATATAAAATTAAAAGGATCTATTCTGATAAAGTTTATATATTCTATATATGCTTTGAATAATAAATGTAACATGAGGATAAACGCATAATAAAGGATTAAATAAGTATGTAAATGTATGTGCAGAATAAATGAGAATTTACAAAAAAAAGCTACCAATTACAGGTAGCTAATTTATTATATTTCACAAGCCCATCCATCTCCATCACGATCTTGCTTTTTTTCATAAGCCTGGTGATCGAGGCCTACTTCATTTGGATAATCCTTACGAGACTCTGTACAATTTTAATATTTTGACTTGCTTCCGTTTGAGGGTTTAGTTTTTGATAAACTACTGGATTCTTTTGCAAACGGATTTTGAGAAGTTAAATATTAAGTGATATTTTTAACGACTTTACCGAAAGAATTCTCCTTCCTCAAGCGTTTAAACAGAATCTGCATCTTTATTCAAAAATATGCTACAAAGAACTTAGGTTAATACAATAATTTAACTTAAGCTAAACGTTGATTTAATAATGTTTATAGACTATGGTACATATTTCATGATATACTAGTGCCATTGTGAAAAAAGGAGGAACTTGCATGATTCAAGTAAGTAATGTAGGTCTTCGCTATGGCGATCGTAAACTATTTGAAGACGTAAATATAAAATTCACACCGGGGAATTGCTACGGTTTAATCGGAGCGAATGGTGCTGGTAAATCAACATTTTTAAAAATTCTTTCTGGTGAAATTGAAGCCCAAGAAGGAAACGTATCAATGGGTAAGGACGAACGTTTATCTGTCCTTAAACAAAACCATTTTGAATATGATGAATTCAATGTATTAGATACAGTTGTTATGGGGAACAAACGTCTTTGGGAAGTAAAAGCTGAAAAAGACGCTATCTATGCAAAAGAAGACTTTTCTGATGAGGATGGCATGCGTGCTGCTGAATTAGAGGGTGAATTCGCTGACCTAAATGGTTGGGAAGCTGACTCAGAAGCAGCAACATTATTAAACGGGTTAGGGATTGGCGACGAGCTTCACTATATGCTAATGGCTGACCTTGAAGGTTCTGACAAGGTCAAAGTATTATTAGCACAAGCTCTATTTGGTAAACCAGACGTTCTATTACTAGATGAGCCTACCAACCACCTTGACTTAAAAGCAATCCAATGGTTAGAAGAATTCTTAATTAACTTTGAAAATACGGTTATTGTCGTATCCCATGACCGTCACTTCTTAAATAAAGTGTGTACGCATATCGCGGATTTAGACTTCTCTAAAATCCAATTATATGTTGGGAACTACGACTTCTGGTATGAGTCTAGCCAATTAGCACAAAAAATGATGGCAGACCAAAACAAGAAGAAAGAAGAAAAGATTAAAGAGCTACAAGCATTCGTTGCTCGTTTCTCTGCGAACGCTTCAAAATCAAGCCAAGCGACTTCTCGTAAGAAAATGTTGGATAAAATCGAGCTTGACGACATTAAACCTTCTAGCCGAAAATATCCATTCATCAACTTCCAAACTGGCCGTGAAATCGGTAATGATGTGTTAACAGTGGATGGCCTTACAGCAAGCAATGAAGGCGAAACACTATTTAAAGATATTCGCTTTTCGATGAACAAAGAGGATAAAATCATTTTACTTGGTAATCCAATGGCAAAAACGGCTCTTCTTGATATTCTAATGGACGAAAGAAAAGCAGATGCTGGTACAGTCAAATGGGGCGTAACAACCTCTCAAAGCTACTTTGAAAATGATCACGATAAATACTTCGAAGGTTCAGAGAAATCATTAGTGGAATGGTTACGTCAATATTCTCCTGATGATGAAACAGAAAGCTTCTTACGCGGCTTCTTAGGTCGTATGTTATTCTCTGGTGAAGAAGTGAAAAAATCTCCTTCAGTTTTATCAGGGGGCGAAAAAGTACGTTGTATGCTATCTAAAATGATGCTTGCTACAGCAAACGTTGTTTTACTAGATGAACCAACAAACCACCTTGACCTTGAATCTATTCAAGCACTAAATGAAGGACTTATGCGCTTCAAAGGGGCAATGATTTTCACATCTCATGACCATCAGTTCATCCAAACAATTGCGAACCGTGTCATCGAAATCCGTGAAGACGGCACAATTTTAGATAAGCTATTAACTTATGATGAATTCCTAGAGTGGAAAGATAGCCAAGGCTTAAACTAATAACAAACAGGGTTCTCCTATTCAAAAAGGAGAACCCTGTTTGTTTATAAATGAGTCTAGCTATTATCTTTCCTTGTAAAAATAATGTACACGATTACTTTGTCGAGGTTGTCATTGCCACTTCCACTTGAGCGTCTGACATGCGTTCATCTTCTTGTCCTTTCTCGACAGTTTCTTCATATAAAGTGATCGTCCGTGTATCAGGCGAAAATACGGCAAGTAACAGTGATATTAGGAGCCCCGCCATCATCAATCCACCAAATAAATACGGAGATGCCCCATATTCTGTTGCTAAAGATGTCCAAAGCATTGGTCCAAAGCCGACGATTGCCGCAGCGATTTGATAGCCAAAGGATAGCCCTGTATAGCGAACATTCGCTGGGAATAATTCAGAGAAGAACGTACCTTGAGTCGCGAAAATGGCTGCCCATACGATACCTAGTAAAATGACTTGCAACGTAAAGAAATAAGTTGATTTGATCGGAATCATGACGAAATATGGAATAGCTAGCAGTAACATTGTGATAAGGCCACCAATATAAATTTTCTTTCGTCCAATAAAGTCTGAAAAATAGCCAACAAGTGGAATTGTTACAATCATTGTTGCGCAGCTTACTGTTAAAGCAAATAATGCGACATCCCTTGTATAGCCAATATACGTCGTCGCATACACTAAAATAAATGACATTAAAAATACATTAAAGAATCCGTCCCCTATTTTTAATCCAATAATGCGGAATATATCTTTTTTGTTATATTTAAATACTTGGACAATTGGTATCTTAGCTAATTCACCATTGTCTTTTTTGCGTTTAAATTCAGGTGTTTCTTCAATTCCGCTTCGAATCCATATTGCTAATACTATCAACACTGCACTAAATAGAAATGGTAAACGCCAACCCCAGACCATAAATTGCGCTTCTGTCGTTAATGAAGATATCAGTGTAAAACTAAATGTCCCTAACACTAAACCGATTGGTACACCTAGCTGTGGAATAGAACCAAAAAAGCCACGCACACCTTTTGTAGCCGATTCAGTAGCTAGTAACACGGCACCTCCCCATTCACCACCAAGTGCAATCCCTTGAATAAGTCGCAGTATTACTAATAGCGTTGGCGCGAGTAACCCAACCTGCGCATACGTAGGTAATAAACCAATCAAAAAAGAACTACCGCCCATTCCTATTAACGTAAGCATAAGCGAGGCTTTCCTTCCGACACGATCACCCATATGTCCAAAAATTATACTTCCAATCGGACGTGCCGCATAGCCAGCTCCAAACGTAGCAAAAGCAATTAAAATCGACACTGTTGGATTAGTCGAAGGGAAAAATAGGGTTGTAAAAACTAATCCCGTTGCCGTACCATACAAATAAAAATCGTACCATTCAATGATTGATCCTGCTAAACTTGCTAATAATATCTTCACATTTTTCATATAGCCCCTTCTCTCTACATTCAAATTTTTATATCATTCGCTTCAACTAAAAATAGCGTTACGTAAAACTTGCTTTTGAATTTTGCCGACTGGTGTACGAGGAAAATCTGTCACAAATTCAATACTATCTGGCACTTTAAATTTTGGGAGACGTTGCCGACAATGCGCAATTAATACCTCTTCACTTACATCAGAGCCAGCCTGTAAAATAACATACGCTTTAATAGCTTCATCACGCATCTCATCTGGCACACCGATGACTGCTGCTTCAAATACTAATGGATGCTCTGTTAATACACGCTCCACTTCATTCGCTGCTACATTTTCACCCGAACGTTTGATCATATCCTTTATACGATCAACAAAATAGAAATAACCATCTCCATCAATTCGTGCGTTATCCCCGGTTAGTAACCAGTTTTCTTTAATAGTGTCGTTTGTCGCTTGCTCGTTTTTAAAGTAGCCTTTCATTAGAGTTCTTCCTGGTACCCCTTTAACGGCAATTTGACCAATCTCCCCTTGATTCACGGGGTTCCCATGTTCATCGACAAGCTGAATTTCATAACCAATGCTTGGTCTACCAATGCTCATATTTTTCCGTATTCCAAATAGAGGATTTATCAGTGGAATCCCAACTGTCTCGGTTAAACCATACAGTTGTAATAACTTCACATCAAATTGTTCTTCAAATTGTACTAATTGGTGTTCTGCCACTGATTGTGCAAAAAGGACAAGTCGTAATGGATTATTCCTTGCCTCTTCTTCATAATCTTTCGCTAAAATCATACGAATAGGTGCGGCAAATAAAGAACCTACTGTTCCGCCTAATGCTTTTGCTTGTTTAAAATAACGCGAAGCACTAAATTTCTCCGTAACAGCAATGCCCGCCCCTACCATGATGGCAGACATCGTGGAGTAATATTGCGCATTCCCATGGAAAAGCGGTAAAACAATAAATGTTCGATCTTCAGGTGTTAAAGCGATTGAACGAGCCATTAACTCACCTGTGTAAATATAATTAGCATGTGTCACTTGAACACCTTTTGGTTTGGATGTAGTCCCAGATGTATAAAGCAATGCCACTATATCTTCTGACGAAACTGTTGGGAAATGCACATTATGATCGCTCTCATTTTTAATGAGCTCAGAGAAATATAAGACATCATCATCGTTATCTTGTTGTCTCGTAATAATAATATTTTGTATAGTTGGTGTTTTAGATTGAATACTGACAAACTTTTCAATATTGTCCTCTTCCGTAATTATAAGAACAGCTTCAGAATGAGATATAATATATGTCATTTCATATGCTGAAGATAAAATGTTAGTTGGCACCATAATGCCTCCAATTTCAGCAAGAGCATACCATGCTGTAAAAAACTCCATATTGTTTGGTAAATGCAACACAACATGATCCCCTTTTTTAATGCCCAGCTTAAGAAGTGCGTTACTGAAGCGCATTACCTCCTGATAAAAATCTCCATAATTTTTTTCAAAATAGATTCCCTTACTATCCTCAAAACGAATAAAACTTTTTTCAGGCTGTTGCGCAGCTCTCTCCCTTAAAACAGAACGCAACGTTCTATTACCAATTAGATCCATGATTTACACCCCTTTGAAATAGTTTCACAGACTATAGTCTGTATATTAATCGGCGTGACAATTATTTGTCAATGTTTTTTCTAACAATTCAGAAAATAAGTTAATTACATGATCGAGTATTATGCTAAAGTTAAGTAGAAAATCTCGTGGAAATCAGGTGATGTAGAAATGAAAAAGACACGAAAACAACAGGCTCAAGAAACGAAAAAACATATATATTTAACAGCACTTACATTGTTCCAAACGAAAGGCTTTGATCAAGTAACGGTTGATGAAATTGTGACAAAAAGTAAAAGCTCAAAAGGTGCTTTTTATGGTCATTTCACTTCAAAGTACGATATTTTCCTAGAGAAATTTAAAGAAATTGATCATTTTTATGAAGAATTTACAACTACACTACCCGTAAATCTTTCCTTCAAGGAAAAGGTAATCTCCTTAATTGATGCACAAATGAAATATTTAAAAGATGATTTAGGAATGGATTTAATGCGGTCTGTTTACAAAAGTGGCTTAATTGAAAACGAAAGAAATTTCTTTTCAAATTCTGAACGTAAATTGTATAAAATCTTGCATTCATTTATACAAAAAGCAATTAAAGATGGTGAATTATCTGTGCAAATAAATGTGCAGGAAACTGTGATTTACATTACTCGTTGTATGCGAGGATCTTTATATGACTGGTTAGTTTTTGGAAAAGATTTTGATTTATTAGAAGAAAGCAAAGGCTTTATTGCAATATTTTTAGATGGATTGTTATTAAATAAGAGTAGATAAAAATTTGAAACCTATAAAAAGCTACCTACTCTACTTTAAACAAAAATAGGCACTTCCTATTAACTTATAATTTAGGATTGCCTATTTTCTCGTTATATGTAATTGTTTCTTATTTCCACAAAATCTCTTGATAAAAAAAGAGGCTGGGACAAAACCCTCCTCTGAAAACTAATAAGCCGTTGAAATTTTACGACGAGTAAAATTTCAACGGCTTTGATTGTTTTTTACAT
>NZ_JBIVRU010000033.1:0-26108 GCF_044755845.1 Lysinibacillus sp. NPDC092081 | reverse complement strand
CAGCTTGTAATTTATCTTTGGCAGTATACTTTTTGACCATACAAAAACTGCACCTCCAATTGTTAGATGTGTCTAACAATTGGGGCGCAGTTCACTTTATAGCTATAAACTTCCGCTCCGCTTCTTCATAAACCTCCCTCATCTTTCTTCTTTCCTCAATAATCCGATCACGTTCAACTAACAATTCATTATGTTGCTCATTGAAATAAATATCTGCACATTCTTTTGAACAGAAGCGATGGCCACTAGCGCTCGCGTTTTTCCATTTAATTGATACAATAAAGTATTCATCCGCTACATAGCTTTCTACTTTTTCGTCGCAATGACATTTAAAGCTCCATGCTCTTTTCGTCTCTTTACGGAAATACTTTTTCTTATATCCAGCATCCAACTCTTCTAACTTCAACTCTACATCTGTTAAATCCATCATTAAACTATAATCTAAATCCATCATTAAACTATAATTTAAATGCATTTCAACACACTCCCTATATCATTCTCTGGTTGACTATATACTAACTGCTCTCCCTAAAAGTATCAATAGTATATATTTCATTTAATGAAAAATATATCTTTAGTATATGGATAAAATATCATTTCTCATCAATCCTAATGATGAGGTGATTACATGACGGATATAGTTAAAGTAGTTGGCGAAAAAATCCGCTTTTTACGTAAAGAACGTGGACTAAGCCAAGAAGAACTAGCGTATCGTGCTTCCTTGCATAACACATATATTGGACAACTTGAACGTGGCGAAAAGAACGCTACAATTGAAAGCCTTACAAAAGTTTGTACGGCTTTAGAAATTACATTAGAAGAGCTATTTGATGATAAAGAAAGCCATCCAAAAGTGCTTAGCTTTGAATTAGAGGAAATGGTACGTCTGTTAGAAGGTCGTTCTAAGAAAGATCAAAGAGCCGTTCTAAAGTTTATTGAGTCTTTAATTGCTTGGAAAGATAATGAGTAGTTGTTTGGTAATAATCTTTAAGTGAGCAATTTATTGCGTATTGATGGAGCTACAACAATTGTTTAGGCTTTAGGCCATAGTGATGTACAAACGACAATGAACATCTATAAGAAAGCGAAAGAAGAAGCTATACAGAAGTTTGCCAGTTACATTGAATGTAGGTGAGCGACTACGTTCGATTGATACTCAATGAAACTAAAAACCCTTGATATAAAAGGATTTTGATTGTGACGTAAAGCATATAATTTCTGAAAGATAAATCATTAAACTTCCACTCTTATACTGGATTATTCATTAACCAACAAAAAATCCCACGGAAAAGCTACTTGCCGGCTTTTCCATGGGATTCTCTTATTCACCTAAACAAGTTTATCTTTTTCGGACTGTCCTCAATTTTTTTGAAATGGCTGTCATAGCCAAATGCCTCGATATCTCCGATAATAATAAGTTTTCAGAGGTTGCTGTTGAACGAGCGCCATACAAATCTCATATTATCGACTGTTAATAATCGAATCATGATGGTATCACTCCTAACGTATATCCGCAGAATAACATGCTAAAAGATATCACTTTTCAGAAATAGCACTATTTAAAGACAATGTCTGATGTAGAGGCAGTGCATTCATAAATGCTTTTTTGTAGCGATATGAATAATGACAAATAGAGCCATTTTTCATTGTAATTTTTCGATAGGTTGAGTCAATCTTATGAATATGCTGCAAATTAACAATATACCCGCGATGACAGCGGAAAAAGCGATTATCTAATTGCTGTTCAATATCTGTTAAATTGCTGAAAAATTCATAGACACCACTTTTCTCCTTCAGCTCAATTTTATGTGCATTTGGTGATGTAGAGAAGCAATAAATATCATCAAATGGGATGATTTTAATATGTTCCCCTATTTTCACTTGAAAGGTCCTTTCAAGTTGTTGGGAATGTATATTTTGATGTTTTTGATAAGCAACATTCAAGGTGTCGATTAAATTTTCAGCTAAATCTGGCTCGCTTTTAACAATAAAATCCAGCGCCGCTACTTTGTACGTAAAGGTTAGCCTTAACTTTTCCGCATAGGTGGTAATAAAGATAATCGTTGCAAAAGGATCTTTACTGCGTATAGTATTTGCCAGTTCTAAGCCATTTATCTCATGTTGAAGCTCAATATCCAATAAAAAACAATCTGCTCGGTGTTCCTGTATATATGCAAGTACCTCAGATGGATTAGAGGCGATCAAAGCAATCTCAACATCCTCATATTGAAATAAAGAAGAATGAACAATAGTCGATTGCAAAAATTTCCGTTGTTGTGCATCATCCTCACAAATAACAATTTTCATAGTAGACACCCCTTAGAAAATTTGTAACTCCTGAATAAAGCGTTGTTTTTCAATACGCGTGTTTAATGTAACATTAGGATAAGTCTGTAAAATCCCCTTCACATTGGCTAAACCAATCCCTCGGTCTTCTCCTTTAGAAGAGGATTGATAGTCAAAGATAGTCGAAATATTGAAGGTTGCATCCTGTAATGGATTGTCGATGACGATTACAACATGGTCATTTGAGGAGAGAATAGCAATATGCACAACTGAATCGGCTTTCGCAACACTCGCCTCAAGAGCATTATCAATCAAAATGCCTAGCACCCTCGTTAAATCAATAAGACTCATATTAACAGAGGATATCGTATGTGGAATTTCAATTGTGACCCTTTGCTGTAAACGATTCGCGAGTAACAGCTTAGAGGATAATAAGCCTTTTAGCTCGACGATTTGCAAATTTTCCAATGTACCAATCATTTTACTTTGGAATAAGGTCTGTTGCTCCACCTGCATAATATGCGAATAAAAATATTTCTTTAACCCCTGTACATCCTCATCTTCTATATAGTTTTGCAACGACATTAAAATATTTATATAATCATGGCGGAACTTTTGCATATCTGTATTCACTTGCTCCAATACCTGCATATATTCAAAAAACTGCTGCTGTGTTACTTCCTTTTGCCGAATCGTTTGCATTTTGTTGAGACTTGAAACAAGTAAGCTAACAGCAAACACTATCAATAACATATAGGTGATTTGAATAAAGAAATTTGCAGTCGTCAATGTATCATTATCCTGCACCCCTAAAAAGAACACATTTAAGTAGAACATTCCAAGTGTTAGTATCCCGATAAAAAGTAGCAATAGCTGCATTTTCAAGGAAAAATACCGCGAAGACAACTTCTTTTTCACGATATTTTTATAGAGTATGTTAAGGGATATAAAAAATAGTATAAACCAAAGTGTTTCTAGTAGTATTGAATTAGTAGTAATCCAACTATTGATAAGTTGTGATAGATTGTCTGAAAAAATGCTAAATAGTAGAACGACAATAATATCAAAAAAAGCTATAATACTCTTTTTGAATGAGTAAAATAGCCAACTAGCTACAATAAATAAAAAGCCAATAGCAATAAAATGTGAGGCATATTTAAGTAGTAAACAAAAAGGTATTACTAAGCCAATAGATTGTATAAGCATTATTTTAGTTGGACGAATCGTTAGAAGATAAAATAATGCTCCAAAAGTGAAGGTGAAATCTCTTAATATGTAAAAAAGCATAATGGACTATTTTTTATAAAAAGGATGTTCTTTTTTAAGTTCTTCTGGTAATTCTTCCTCATAAGTTAAAACTCTACAAACATAGACCATATCATTTTGTGTGATAGACATAATAATAGTTGAGATATTTTTAATAATTGCTTCAAGATAATTCATGTGAAAAAGTCCCCCTTTTTTGATAATATATTTCTAATAAAAGCATAAAAAGTTCCAAGAAAATGCCCAACGTAATGAATTTTAGTAAGTCACTTGGAAGTAATAAATAGATACCACATAGAATGGTAGCACGTTTATATATTTTCTTTTTCAAATAGTCTCTATGTGCTGCATTGAGAACGGAATGCTTTTTTGTACCTTGAGGTGCTAAAACTATTACTAATAATAGACTTAGGAACGTTAAGATAGATAGGAATAATGTCTCTATCTTTAGATATGTAGCAAGTTTACATAGAACAGGAAATAATAAAATACTTCCTATTAAGCATTGTCTATTTGTGGAAAAATGATAGCCAAAGCAAACTTGTCTTAATAAATAAAATGACATATGAGTAATAGCGACTTCTAATAAGCAACCTAATATAATAGCAATAGTATAGACAATCAATAGTTTAACTGCCTCTGAAACAATTAGCTTAATACCATATTCAATTTTTAGCTTCTCAGTTTGTGTATGAGATTCAAGTGTAAATAGATTGACTAGTTGATCCTCTATATATTTCATAAACGTCCACCCTTCTTTCCTATTTTACATTAATTATACAATAATGGTATTAAAATTCCTGAAATATTGTTTTTTTTTCCTGTTTGTTATTATAATAGTGTGAGTTAGCGTTCAGGACATATAGATTACTTTATAAGAAAAAAGACTCTTTACGACATATTCTTCGTGTATTCTTTTTACGTAATATGATGCAGCTAGCAACATATTTCTAAAAAAACGCGAAGGGAAAGATATAAAATGAAAAAATTATTATTAGGCTGTGTAGTAGCATCCACTTTGGCTATTCCCAATTTAGCTTTTGCTGCTAATGCAAATGACGGTATTGAAACGAGTACAGACAATGAAGCTACTATTCCTGGATACATGGCTCCTGGGACAGTAATTAAATTTGATGAACAGGAAAAATCTGTTATTCTGAGAGAAGGAGATAAAAAACCAAGTTTAATGCAACAATATAGACTTCAAGCAGACGAAACAGATTTGCCAGTTATAAAACCAGGTATGACAGTGGTCTATGATGCTTTAGGTGCACCAATAGTAGTTGTTCCAGAAACTAGAGAATCTATTAATGTTGAAATGAAAGAAATTAATCCGCAACAAGGAATACAACCTTTAGCCGTAAAAACAGAATCGGGTGAAATTTCTTGGTTTGATATTTGGGCAGAAAGTGGTACAGCATCTGGTTCAAAAGCGGATGATGGTGCGGCTCATAAAACTATAGCTATGAAGACATATGTTAATGTAAAAAGTAACAAGAATTCAAATAAAACAACAGTTTTAATTTTAGATAGAGGACCGTATGCAAATGGAAGAATTTTAGATATGTCTAAACAATCATTTAGTAAGCTACATACTTTAAGTACGGGAGTATTTGACGGTACGATTAGTTGGGATGGTAAATAATTCTTTCTGATTTTATTTGATATGGAAAGTCAGTTTACACAATCTTTTTTGGCGTAAACTGACTTTTTCAGTGATTCTGATTGAAATTTGCTCTTCTTAATTAGGGAAATAGGCTGTATAAATTTAAGAAATAACTGAGTTTCTTATCAAAATAATATGTAGTATTTTGATAGTTATTGGTATGTGATAATACAATTTCTAAAAAAACTTCGCAAAGGATGAAGTGCATAATGTATAGATCTGTTTGTAAATACAGGAAAAAAGCAATGGGTACTTCTGTTATCATTTTTTTATCGTTAGTATTAGTTTTGTTTGGATGTCAAAAGAAAGAAGATACCAGCCAACCTGTTGGTGATCCACCTGTTAGTGATCCGCATGTTGATGATAATGAAGAACTCATTGTTTCTGTATTTGATAAGGAAGGCAAAAGTAGTGTAGTGGAGATAAATGCTGAAAAAAATGTAGAAAACGAATTAGTTAATAATGAAGAGGTTTGGTTACATGCATCACTTTCAGACAATAAACAATATCTTGCCTATACAAGTGCAAAAGGTGAAGGACCTTGGGAGATTTATTTATTAGACAGAAACGATAAAAAAACTTATCAAGTTACAAATGATACTTTAGGACAACTTATTCCTAGATTTGGTGATAACAACACCATCTACAGTGAAATACTAGGGGCAACATTCCCTGTATCCAAGATTTCGAAAATAGATGTGAAAAAGAAGAATTCTATTGTATTTGATACAAAACAACCTGACCGTGCTGTAGAAATGTATGATACTTCTAAAGACAAAATTATTGGTGCATTTGTCTCTGAGGAAGAGAATACAGCAAGAAGGAAGGCTGCAAATGATGCTGGTGTATCTTTAGGGCAAATTGTCTATTCAATATATGAAATGAATTTAGATGGCTCTGACATGAATTTGGTAGCGAATATAAAAGCCGTCAATATTGATTCGATGGCATATGGACCTAATGGGAATACTGTTATTCTTGGAGGGGCAAATATAAATGAAGATGAAGGAAGCGGCATTTATCAGTTATCTCTTACAGACAAAACATTAACTACCATATTAACAGATCAAATGATTAAAGAAAGTAAGAATCCCCTATTATCAGAGATTGGTCAAAGAAGGCTAGCAGTATTGTCAAAAAATGAGCGATTTATTTATTTTTCGGGTATACCTATAAATGCAGCAGATGTTAGTTTTGACGGTATAATTTCTAAAATACAGTGTATTTATAAGTATGACTTAGATAATAAAGAAATAACGAAAGTATATGAGTATAAAAAACCAGCTTTTATTACGGATATGACGGTTACATATTAAAGTATGCAGTTGTTCAGTCAAAACAAAATCCATTCTTTTGATAAATAAAAGCTACTAGATGTATTATAGGTGCATGGACATACCTTGGTTAAAACAATAAAACTGAGAGTAGGAGTGGGCTTGTCTAACCATAAGACAAAGAAAAACACCTTTCATTGAATGACGGGTATTGAAACCTGAAATAATCAATGAGCAGGTGTTTTTCTATGGAATCTTGTCCCCTACGATTTTTCCTTCAGTAAAGTCTCGTAATTGTTCATTAGAAAATACCACACTTTTTCCTTCACCTTACGAATACCGAAATATTGTTTCTCTTACTATACAGAGAAACAAGAAAATATGGTATAAAAAAACCAATTTCAAACGATCTTTTAATAACTTTTTATTTGTAAACAATTTATTGATAATTTAATTAAAATTCAACCATAAACTTTCCTAAAAAATAAAGCATAAACTTCCCAAATGGAAAACTTATGCTTTACGTCACATTGACGTTCATTGAAACTCATTGAAATCGTATTATGGAGACGGCGGGTCTTCTACCACCAATCTCAAAAAGTGCTGATATATCAGTGTTTACAAGGGTTTCTCGCTAATTTCAAAACTAATAAAATGCCATATTAAATGCCATTTATCAAAAATAGCGTTGTTGGGGGCAAGTTTTATATTCAAATAAAAAAGATTAATCTTAATTTTTGTTTTTCATTACAAATTTATAGCCCTTTTTTCTGATCTATAAAAAAAGAAAAAGCCTTGTTTATTCAAGGCTTTTTAAAATGTACTCCACACAATTTTAACAATAGCTGTCATTACAATTGAATTAAAAGTTCACTTCTATTTTTAATTTCAACCGGTTCTAAAATCCTATACTCATTTAGAATCTCTTCATACAAGTTTCCTTTATGTTTAGGAATACTAACAGTCACTACAACTGCATAGTCAATTCTATCTGTACTATCATTTCTTCCTATACCCTGTAATACCAAAAACGGACTATCTATAGAAGTTGCTCTACTATTCTTGTGTTTTTTTACCACTGTATCCCATTTCAATTCATTTCTTCTAGCTGCTTCAGTTTGATATTTATTAGGCGAAACGGATGCAGGCAATCCGCTTTGTCGATATCCTTGATTAATTAACTTCTGAATTTCTTCAGAATCGTTCTCAATATGAAGAGTTTTCTTTGCTTTAGGATTATTAGGTAGGGAGAAATTAAATCTCTTACTATTTGGATAGAATGTATCTTCTATAGTAGATTCCGTATAATCTTCAACATGTAGTGCATTTGCTTTCGAAGAAGTTGCAATGGTCCATGATATTTTTACACCCGAATTGATTTGAGAAATTTTAGGTAATGGGATAGGTAATTTAGCTTGACCTGTAGGGTTCATTGAATTTGAATATATTATGTGAACAGTATTTTCATCACATCTTAGAATATCATCTACCTCTTGGTCTAAAATTCCATATCCAAGTAAATTATCTGCTACATCATGAGTTGTATTAATATTAGGATTGTTAACACTATGAATTAATAAAGCTCTAGCAACCAAAGGTGTAAATCTTGTACATCGTCCTAAAATTTCAGCAGCTTTACTTGAAACAATTGGCGCAGCGAAGCTAGTACCTGCAGCAAGCCAATTAATTGATGGATTTGTCGCATTTAGAAGATGCATCGGATGTTTCGCATCACCACCAAATGCACAAAGATCTGGTTTCACCTTACAACCTTCTCTTCCATCACCCACACAACTATAATTCGCTCTTATTTTCTCACCAGTACCATATTTGAAAGTATAGGCACCTACGCCTAATCCATTAACCATATCAGCAGGCGCTTGTATTCTATTGAATGGTGCTGGTTGTTCACCATCATTTCCAACTGCTATAACAAACAATTTGCGATAATTCCAAGCTAATGTGTCTAAAGCATAAGTAAAGCGAGAAATTTCATCATCTAATATTGGACCTACAGGACCAAAAGAAAGATTATAAACATTGATATCGTTTCTATTGGGCACTACATTCTCAATAAAATCGATTGCTTCATATAATTCAAAATCAGTTGGATCACTCAATGGTAAAACTCGGAAGCTTTCTACAAACAGTATGGGGTCATTTAAAGTTGTTCCAGGTGCGTATTGATTCAAATCACCATAAAGTACAGCTCCTGCAACTGCAGTTCCATGATTAATACCATCCACTATTGGATGTGTCGAAACGGAAGGGTTTTCTTTACTAAATTTCTTTAAAAATGGGTGTGACTGTTCTATTCCTCCATCAAAGACACCAACTTTAATTTGAGAGATTTTCTCTCCTTTAGGTGGGAGAACAGAAATATTATCACTTTCGTTTCCTCTCATTTGAGGGAAGAATTTCAGTTTTAAAGGATGTACTGTCCTCAAGGGATTGAAGTCCGCAACAGATTGCACAATTCTATTATTTACACGCGCACTAACAAAATTGGGACCGCCATCGTAGCTTTTTATTTTAATCGTTTCTGGTGAAACACCTAACCTTACTAGTTGTTCTTGAAATTTTTCTAACATTTTTTCATTTTGAATACCATAAGGATGTAATACAAATTCAACATTACCTTCTTGCCATTCATTTTCAAAACCTTGTACTACCTCATCTTGCTTCAGTAAAGATAGTTCTTCGATTTTTCTTACATCCTCTTTAAAGTTATCTTGGAGCATATTTTCATCTTTATTAAGTAACTCTGTAAAACGAACTAGTTGATCAGGATCAATTTTAACGAAATGTAATTTACTATATTTTTTTTCTGCATCTGTTTCCGAATTAGAATACAACCAACGGCGGGACCCTATATTTTCAAAACTAGCTAATCTAAATAGCGCTGTTGGCACATATGACTTAGCAAGAAATTTTTCATTTAGTCTAACTGTTAGTACTACTTCGTCCATTTTTTTATCATTTGGAATATTATGCAATTCCTTTTCGACAATACTAATTTGTTTCAATAAACGCTGTTTAGATTCTTTAAAAGAACGGGGATAGGTTGTATCGCCGAAACCTCTCGATTTTCTTACTGATTCAATCAATTTTTCACCATTACCCAAAATAGGCAAATAATCACTTTTATCATTATTTCTCATACCATACACACTCCTATAGTTGTAATTACTGATTTTTTTGAGCGGCTTTGATGTGATGATTAACTGTTGATGGACTAATACCCAAAATTTCAGCTATTTTAGCTTGCGATAGTTTTGATTTACTTCGATTTAATGCCCCTATCATTTGTTTGTTGAAATTTCCTTTTTCACCAGGATAAATTTCTTTCAAATGTTTAATAAGTATTTCCGTACCGTCACTTCCATCAATTATTACTTGTCTAAGTACATATTCACTAATTTGCTTAATGTCAGAGGGGCTAATATCTCCAATTGCTTCAGATATTGAACTTAGAACTTCCAAATTAATATCTAAAATATCTTTATTCAAATGTGCTTTCCAAAGCTCTAAACGTTGTTGCTCGTCAGGAAGATGAATTTCTAATTTCAAGTCAAATCTTCTCCAGATAGCTTTGTCTAGGAACTCCGAATAGTTAGTTGCACCTATTATTACTGAATGACTAGGCCATTCTTCTAATTCCTTTAATAATACATTAACGATTCTTTTAAGTTCCCCTAAATCAGTAGGATCGTCTCTTGTTTTAGCTATAGCATCAAATTCATCTAATAATAAAACAGCAGGATTTTCTTTACCATACTCTAAAACTTTTTTTAAATTTTGACCTGTCTTACCCAAATAACTAGAGATTGCAGAAGAAAGATCTAGAGTAATTAAAGGTAGTGACAATCTATGTGCCACGTACTTTGAAAGCAGAGTTTTTCCGACACCAGGTGGTCCAAATAATAACAAACTATTCGGTGGTTTGATGCCATTTGCAATCAATTTAGATGATAGTTCCCTTTCCTTTATGAACCTACTTATTACTTGATTAACTTCATCATTTAATATCATCGTATCTTCGAAAGTTGCAACATCAGTTATTTGAACCAGCGACGAAAAGGAATCCTTATCTACTGGAGGAGGATCAATCCCTAAAGATCTTGTTAGCGGAGCTCCTGCATTGTAGTCAGCCATCAAATTAGCTAATTCCTCAGATACGGCAGGAAACTCTTTCTTTAATTTCCTAATTAACGACATGGTTGATAATTCAACAGTACGTTTATCCCCCTCGAGAGAAGCTTTGATTAGTGAAGGCAATTGTTTATAAATACTCAACATTCGATATAACACTTCCTTTTCTGAAAATCGAATATAATAAATGTTATAATACATATGCGTTTACGTCAATAAAATTCGATAGAAAATAAATTATGTTTTAAATCGAATTTTATTAAATAAGTGAACTCTACATCAAATAGATAAAAATCCGGTGTAGATTGCCAACAAAAGAGGTATGCTTACATTTGAGCATACCCGCTAATTTAAGTGTAACCTCAAATATTTTGAAGTGTTTTTTCAGGAACGTTATTCAATTACCCTGCGAATCCATCTTTTGTGACACTTTCACATAATTTTATTTTCTCTTCTAATTCTG
Source organism: Lysinibacillus sp. NPDC092081 (assembly GCF_044755845.1). Classification (NCBI taxonomy): domain Bacteria; kingdom Bacillati; phylum Bacillota; class Bacilli; order Caryophanales; family Bacillaceae; genus Lysinibacillus; species Lysinibacillus sp. NPDC092081. The sequence continues at coordinate 15,001 of NZ_JBIVRU010000033.1, read as the reverse complement.
TGATTTTCTTTGAAATCTCAAACATATAGTCTTCAGCAATTCGCGCGAACACATCGTAACGTTCAAAATCATATGCAACATAATTGATATCATCTTTCTTCTTCGTTGGTTGCCATTTACCAAAGTAACTGTCAATTAGTTCTTGTTGAGTTAGTCGTGCCTTTTCTAATGCGATTGAAACCTCTGCTACCAAATCTCCAATCGCAAAATAATTAGTTAAGTGTTGTGTTTGTTGCTCCATGTTCTCATTCCTCTTTTCATCTATGTTTTATTTAGTTGCTACCGCATTTAAAAGTAATTGTTTATTACGATCAGACATTACACGCCATTCTTTAACCGTTACTTTCATTTGCATTCACTTCCTTTCTTATTAAAATGTTTCTGTTGGTCCATTACGTTCTGATAGCCAATTGTAGAAAGGTACTGGACGTTCATTTACAGGCTTTTTCTTCATATATAAGGTGTTTGTTATTGGATCCTTACCTTTGCGCTGTACTGCTTTGTTGCGGGCTCCAACGAATACTGCACGTAATGTCTTTGTTACTGTCAGCACACCGTCTCTAATATCGTTGGCCATTTTAAAAATGATATCCTTAGCTTTTATTAATTCTGGAATACTATTTACATTAGATGCCAATACCACTTTATGTAGCCCGTCTTTGAAAATGTCCGAAAGTGGCAGCGAGTGCATGAAGTTATACAACATCACTTGATATTCATTCATAAATTCTTTGTGTGTCTCTATTTCTGCGTGAGCACGTTTATATGATTCTTGTAATGAAACTACCTCACATTCCTCGAAAGACTCGTTATGGCTCCCACATGTTTCAGATTGGTTGGGCAAAATAATATAGATATTTGCACCACGACCTCCCTTTACCTTGGTAGTTTTCTGCTTCTTGATGATGCCTAGTAATTCTAATTTCTTGATTGAACGATAAACTGTCTTCGTGCTTATCTCCAATGATGTAGCAATTGTTGCAGCTTTTAAATGACATGCTCCTGGGTATACCAAAGCATGACTAGCAAGCTTGAAAACGATGGCACGTTCTGATTCAGTTAGGTCATAATAATGTTGCTGGATATGCTGTTCAACATGCTGATCCATTTCTTGTACTGAATTGAATGTTTCATATTTTGATAAATATTCAAACGCTGCCATTGTTCTCACCTGCCTTTCTATCACCGGTATACCTCTACTTAAATGCCTTACGTAGATTTTCTCGCATCTGTTTAACTTCTAATGCTGTTAATAATTCGTGATACTTTATAATGCGTGCTAAACGATGTGTATGTTTACGAGCGTCTTTCACCTGATCCAGCTGCTTCATTTTCTTGTGGATGTACTCATTGCACTGCTTGATAGTTTTCGATTGTCCACGTCCACACATTGATATTCCATCTCCTTTTCTTCGTTACGACATGTCGGCTTTCTCGTCCATTCACCGACTAACCTTTGGTGGTCGTTTGTACTGCTGTCCTTCGATTAATTACATTGTACACTTTTAAATTTACAAAGTAAATAGTTTTGTACACTTTTTTGTTTACAAAGTACATTTCAGGATTTGATTTTATATTTTTCATGTTACAATACAATATAGAAAGTAGGTGTATTCATGGAGTTAACTACAAGTGAAAAGATTAAAATAATTCTTGGTAGAAAGAATATGAGTGTATCAGATCTTGCTGAAAAGCTCGGTCAAACTAGGCAAAACCTTCACAATAAAATGAAACGCGATAATTTCAGTGAATCCGAATTGAAAGAAATAGCCACTGCTTTAGATGTAACATTCGAAAGTCATTTCATATTAGAAAATGGCGATAAAATTTAATATTCTCACGATAAAAAACACTCTCGGCTATCATGCAGCTAAAAGTGTTTTTTCTTTTGGCCATAATAAAAAGCAACCACATTTCTGCAGCTGCTTGATTATATATATTAATATTATTAAGAGCATGTTTTAAAAGATTAAAAGAATAAATGATTAAGATTCAATTTCCATCGTTTAAGACCTACTCCACCAATGGATTTCAGCATTTTAACGGTAGGACTTAGCGATGGGACATTAATAGCATATTAACTATTATGCCACCCCATCAAGGAGTGGCCTTTTACTTATCCTTTATCTTAGCATTCTTCTTCATGCCAAAAATCAGGTATCGTTTTATAACCATATTCGCTTGGATTTTTCATTCCTGAAGATTGGAGCTCGAAACTACAACAATGACATTTAATATTATTGACCCATGTCAAATATTTTTCTTTATCCACTTCTGAATCTAAATATTTTACTAATGAATTTGTATCACATACAGGACAGTTAATTATAAGACTCTCATTATTTTCAAATGGTATTTCATTAAGTGCGATTCTTATCGCACGATTAGCAATTTCGTCTTTCATAAATCCAAAACCATGAGAATGAGGATTATGGTAGGCAGCACGCCCTATTTCTTTTAAGAATGCTACGTGATCTATGTTTGGATGTTCTGTACTACAAGTATTAATAATCTCATCAAGAGGATCAAACTTTAATTCTTTTTGTCTATATTTCCAAAATCTATCGAACTTCGAATATTTTTCCAAACTAATAATTTCTTTTACAATAGGTAAAATGTATTGACCAATAAATAAGTCGAGATCTTTATATTTCATGACATAAATACCTCTATGCCAAATTCTATTTCTCATTATGTTTAACTGCTTTAAAGCGTCCTTAGTACTTGTAGCTTTGAAGAAAGAGTAACTGGGGTTTAACTTTTCTTTATCAAGAAGATCGCATAGTCTCTTGAAAGTTCGATCAAATTCTATAGTCTTTATATTTACCAATTCTTCACTTTGTACTTCTTCACCTTGAACTAATTTAAATAGAACCTCATTATTATTATCAATATTAAGTACTAGTAATTCATTCTCTTCTCTTAAAATATCCTTACAAATTAACTCAAAAAAATGTTGAAAGTGTATTATAGTTTCAAAATAATATTCTATATATTCCGTGGAATATGAATTAATATCTATTTTATTTTCAAATAGATCTTTACCATAATACCCCATACATTTGTAAGTTGAAAAATATGATTTTAAAGCTGCTTTTAATGAAATAAAAGCAATTGAATCCATATCTCTACTTAAATTAGGAATTGTAAAACCGTCACTGCATAATTTTTTTATATTTAGCATAATAGCTTCCACCTTCCACTCCTTCACAAAAAAACACTAACATAATATTACCACGTAAACGTTTATTCATATATATCCATCAAAGTATTTAAACTTCAATTTCGTTCTATTAACCAATTATAGAAAGGTACCAGACGTTCTTGTGCCTTGTCCTCCACAAATGATGATTTACTAAGCCTCATGCTAAAACGCTCAACAGTCTTGTTTACGCTCCCACAAATACCGCTCTTTTGATATTCCTATCAAATTTCAATATTAATGTTGGAGATAGATAAAATATAAATGAGGATTTCAAAATGAACAAACTAGAACAAACAACCCAAGAATTACTGGAAGCAGATTATACGATTGAGGAAATTAAAATAGCTTTTGATGAAGTTATTGAACAAGCTAAACAGTCTAATATAGAACGTGGAACAGATAACTAATATTGGTTGTTTGTTTTTTTGTATGTACTTTTCCCTCCAAATTTCCTAGAATGGTAATATAAAGTGCACGAATAGTAAGTAGCATTAATTAATAAATTCAGTTTTTTAGAATTTATTTTAAGAAACCATTAAAAAGGAGTTAAATTTTTATGAGTATTACACCAAAAGGCATGAGTATACAAGAAGCTTACAGATTATTCCGAGAAGGAAAGTTGATTGTAAATAGAAAATATCAAAGAAAATTAGTTTGGTCCCAAAGTGAAAAGGAAAAATTAATAGATAGTATTATGTGTGGTTATCCAATTCCATTAATTTTACTAGCTTCTAAACCTGAGTTACATGGTCATGAAAGTTATGAAATTTTGGATGGGGTACAAAGACTTACTGCATTATTTGATTTTATAGAGAATCGAGTGCAATTTAATGAAAGATTTTTTGATACAAATGAATTTACTAGAGCAAAGTCTATTGCACAAGCTGGGAGTTTTACTCCTGTAACATTGGAAGGTAATGATTTCTTAAACACAGATGAATGTGCAAAGTTTTTGGACTATCAATTAGCAGTAACTATTTATCCAGCTATGAAAGAAACTGAAATGATAGAAGTTTTTGGAAGAATAAATTCACAAGGAAGACAACTTAGCAATCAAGAAAGAAGACAAGCAGGTGTAATTAATAACTTTAGTGAATTGATAAGAAAAATCTCTTTTGAAATTAGAGGAGATGTTTCAAAAAATTTATTAAAATTATACGAAATGCCTACAATAAGTATTGATAATCATAGAAATGACATGAATTATAGTATAAAGGCAGATGAAATCTTTTGGTGTAAATCTGGTGTTTTAGGAAAAAACGAAATTCGAAATGGTGAAGACGAGGAAATGATTGCAGACGTCGCTGCTTCTATTTTATTAAATAAGCCCTTTCAAAAAAGTTTAGAAAACTTTGATAACTTATATAATGAGAATACTGATATTCATAGAGAAATATTAAATGCACTTATTAGATATGATAAAGACATTCTATACGAAAACATTATATCTACATTCTCATTATTAAAATCAGTCATTGAAAACACAGCTAATGAACCAAATGGTTTCAGAAAAATTGTTTCAGGGCAACATAGGAACCCTGTAAAAAATTCTTTCTATTCATTATTTATGGCGTTTTATGATTTATTTATTATACATGAAATGGTCCCCGAAGATCTTGATGGAATTATGAAAGCAATTAATGGTTTACAGCAAAAGTTAACTAGTAGTGCTAAATATGCCAAAGTAGAAGATCGGATAAAAAACATTGATTTAACAAAGGGCTTGATTTCAAGATATTTTGTAAAAAAAGAGGTTAAATCATTAAAACATGGACCAAGCTTAATTATTGATTTCGAAAATTCTTTAAGAAGATCTAAGTTAGAAACCTCAAGATATGAATTTAAACAAGGTATTCTTGAAATGTCTGCTTCACCAAAGTTTAATGATAAATTAGTTGAAAGAATTCTTCAGACAGCTACAGCAATTGCAAATAGTGCACAATGTGAAGATGGATATATTTATATCGGAATCGCTGACAATGAAGCTGATGCTAAGAGAAGTAAAACAATTTACGGCCAAGACTATTTAGAAGCACATGGTAAATTTATAGTAGGTATTGAAAGAGAAATTACAAGAATGAATTGGGATTATGATCAATATACTAAAGTGTTTATGGATAAAATCAGAAATTCAGAAATAGAGGATCAACTAAAAACTCAATTATTAACACAAATAGACATAGTAGACTATTATGGATATTCAATCATTAGAATTCGTGTACCAAAACAAAACAAGTTAACATTCTTTGGTGATAATATATATGTAAGAAATAATAACGACACCCAATTAATTACTAATCATAAAGAAATACTTGCATTAAGTGAGAGTTTCAAATAACTAGATAAAAAAAGTTATTTTAGTACACTATTAACGTAATTAAAAGGACCAAGACGGCAATTAAGCTATCTTGGTCCTTTTAATTACTTATTACGTCTTTGCTGAATCGTTTTATATAACCAAACTAAATGATCAGTAGTCATTGTGCCATTCTGTAAATCCTTCAATATCGTCATTAACCGCCTATGCAATATAGTTTTTATAGCTAGTGAACCTGGATTCCACAAAAAACACCTACCTAAAGGTAAGTGTCTATATAAATAGTTTATTCAGCTGCTTCAAAGCTCTTTTCTTATTCTTCTCCAGCTGTTGAATCGGTATCGACTTTATTTTTGGAGCTGGGCCATCAATGTCTTTAGTAATCTCTTTTGAACGCTGCTCCGCTGCTTCTGTGTCTGCATAATAGTATACCTCAATGAATTTAAGATGCTTTTTCACAACCCCACGTAATAGTTCATAATCAACCTTTTTTCGCTCTATAAAGTACTGCTGTAGCACTTCCACATCTTGTGTAGGTAAACTATCCAAAATAGAGCAATAACGCTCGTATCCCCTCTCTAAGCGGTCTATTTGTCGATCCCTGTTCTCTTTCTCCGCAATAATCATTAAAGCGAGTCGTTCGGTTCCTTTAGTTACAGTTACATCGTCATCATAAGATGTAACACCGTATGAAAACTCATATAATTCCTGAAAGTATTGTTCTGCTGATCGTTTTAAATACTTGGCCAACTCTTTTGAAGTAGCATCCTTCCACAAGCAATACATGGTGTTACGGATTCGCGCTTCCATCACTGGAACATCGTTATCCGATTCACTATTTACCTCATACCTTGTACCAGCTGTAATGGCTGCTATTCGCTCTCCAAATTCTTCGCTAATAATTGCTAGATTCACAGAACATCACCTCAACCTTCACTGAATTTAATCAATCGCTTTATTTGGGAATGTTTATCGTAGATATAGTATTCGGAGTATCCTAATTCTTCCGCAACTTGGATCAGTGTTTTACCGTTCACATATTTCTCATAAAGAATCTTCTGCTCTACAGAATCGAATTTAGAAACTAACTTTTCAAATTGTTCTTTCCTGTCTAAACAATATTGTAACTCCCCTTCTGCAGCAGTTCTCTCACCAGAAGAAAGCTCTTTATCTGTAAGTTTAAACTGTAAATAGTCCAACTTATTTAGGAGAATCGAATAATCTTTTAACCAAAATGACATGTCCTCACCACTTCTTAATCAGTTTTTTAATTTTCTTCATTACTTACTATTTGCCAAACAAAATTTAGTAGTGAAAAGACCACTCATAAAGAGTGGCCAGTGCAAGCTAATCAGAATTATTATTCAACCAGCAATCACATACTTGGAAGAATTTTATATCTTTTGATTTCTTCTTTGTTCAGCACTTTCCATAGCTCTTGTGTTCCTTTCGTACATGGATTGTTTACGGTCATACTCTCGTTGGGCCTCTTCCTCATGAAATTTACGAATACTCTCTTTTTTCGCTTCAATTTGTCGACTCGTAAATCCATTAAAAGATATGTCTGCACGTACATCTAACCACTTCATATACATTTCTGTTAGATTAACGTTATTTTGAGCTTTTTTACAGTAGTCGAGTATATCTTCTTTTAACATTTCTTCAGGTGTACAAATTCGTTCAGTATCTTGCGCTTTTTTATCACGGATAGTGTGCTGGAATTGTTGGACCCGTAACCGCTCCGATTGATCTTGTAAAAAGTCAATCAATTTATCTAATGACCCTTTAAGATTCCGTAAATCTGAATATGTTGTGGGATAATGACTCTCATAAGCTGTGATTAATTGTTTCAATTCCTGACGTTGGTCATATGATAAATATCCTTCTTGAGAAATATCATATCCTTGTAATAAAGCTTGCTCATTAGTCAATTGTTCAGTTAATTCTTTAACTGCGTACTTTAACTGTTCTACCTTGTTAAGATCGCCCGATAATTCAGCCTTCGCTAATTCCCTTGCTTTGATTTCTTGCTGACGCTTCAATTCAAATATTTCTTGCTTTTTTTGTTGGATGCTACGCTGTGCTTGATCTTTGATTAGTTGCTCTTCTTTAAAGAAATTAGAAAGTGCTTGCTCTGCTTCATTTTGAGCATTCAAGGCCTTTCGTTGTGACTCCTCTGCGCTTTGGATATGTGCAACTACGATATTTTCAATACTTACTTTTAAAGGAAGTATATCCAACACACCATTTTTTAAATTTGTAGTAATTACTTGTTCTAACGTTTTTCCTAATTTCATATTTATTCAACTCCATTTTTTAAAATATCAGCTAATGCTTTTGCTTCTTGTAATTCAGTAGATGACATTCCAGGTACACTATTATTTTCAACTAGTTGTTGGTCCTTTTCCCCAGGTGAAGCTTTAGAAAAAGCTTGAACTAACATTTGTTCTGTATGATTATTTTCTGCCATCTGGCCATGTGCTTTTAATAATTGCATGTCTCTATTTTGTGGCAGAATGACTTTATTATTTGTTCCTACCTGATTACTCTTTTGCGCTAACTTCTGGCGCATTTTATCAATAACAGCCTGTGGTAAAACACCATTTGTTAACAGTGGAATATCAAAACTAGCAACAGCACCTATTTCCTGTTCAAACATGATTGTGTCAATAAAACCTAGCTCTTTAGCTTTCTGTGCGTTCATCCAGGTTTCTTTATCCATCATGGCTTTTAGTTTTGTTTCACCCAAACCAGTTTTGGCAGTATAAGCATTCATAATTGACTTGTTAATGTTTTGGAGAAATCCACTTGTATGATCCATTTCACGATAATCACCATGTACAGAAACACTTGCGTTATGAATCATTAATTGAGCCGTTGGGGACATTTCAACATGGGTACCGGCCATCGCAATTACACTCGCTGCAGATGCAGCCACACCCACAATTTGAACGATTACTTCCCCAGAAAATGATTTTAAAGCTGTATAAATTTCAGAGGCACTAAAAACAGAACCACCCCCGCTATTTATTAAAACGTTCACTTTCGTTGACCTTGTTTTTTTAGCACTTTCCAGTTGTTTATTAATGACACCCGGACTAGTCGCTGGAATATTAAAGTAATCGTAAATCTGCTGCTCGCTATCTGAAATGATTGGGCCACGTATATGAATATTCATTTTTTCTCAATCCCTTTCTTACTTTCGCTTTGTATACTTTCCTTACTTTCGCTTTCAGCGTATGAAAAACTGATTAAAACTAGGATTTTGACCACTCAAAGCGAAAGCGAAAGTGAAATTTTTTAAATAAAAATAGACCACTTTTGGGGCTCGCAAGCCCCGCACAGAGTAAAAGTCCTAGAAGAACCTACACAAACTAGCTGGACTTCTAATTGAACTCAACAACCACACCCCCTAATAGAAAAAAGCCCAATAACATACACATCACTGTGCAGCTACTGGACTTCATGAGTCTCTATTATTATTTAACTTCATAACGATTAATCGCTTTGCAACGATGACATTTAATCTCTGTATCATAGTTTGAATCCGCTAATATATATTCTTGTGTTGATGTTAAGAATAGTCTTTTACATGCTTTGCATTTAACTTCTTTAAACTTTTTCATCACTTTGCCTCCTTATAATAAAATGCAACAGGTAACCATCTAGGAGATTGATAAGCTCTTGCTTCTTTAGCAAGTGGTAATGGGATTGTACCTCCATCAACTATATAAGCTAATAGATGGATAGCTTTACAGATAATAGATCCTTCTTCCAATAACTCATTAACTAGAGCTACAGCTTCATTATTCCAATTCAGCCATAGAATGAGATTCGTATCCCCTTGTAATGATCTATCTCCTTCATAAGAAAAATGGTTTTCTTTAAATAGGCGTTCCATTTCCACAAAAGATGTGCCTGAATGGGTTTCGATATAGTTTAATAGTTTTTGTTTGACGTTCATAATTCACCTACTTATTTTCGGATATCACATTGTTTAATATCAAAATTACAAAAGGTGTGTAATTAAATGACACACAATTACACATGTTTGTCATACTACAAACGTCTACATATCAACGTTTCTTTAGATGAATTACAAAATTACACATTTTTTTTAAAATAGGTCATTATATAAAATTAATACTCATCAAATGTAACTGCTCCATGCGTAATATATATATTTGTGTAATTTGTGTAATTTGTGTAATTCTCGTAATTTATACTGTTTATCCCTACTGTTTAAACACTTTACGAGAATTACACAAAATTTATAGACAACGATGTTTGTGTAATTCGTGTAATTATCTCTTTCGTTCTGAAAAATCGAATCCTAATTCTGCAATTATGGAATTATTCAAAGAAATAGCTCTGAATGGTATTTTTTTATGAGTAATGGATTTATAATCTACTTCCTTTCCTCTATGTTCAAATTTCTGAGTATATCCACGCTTTAACCATGCTGCACGAATAGTTTTTTCTTCTATACCTAGAAAATCTTTAAGGAATTTTGGAGTTATCCATAATGTGTTATTCTTATATAATCCCTTTATTTCAACACTAGGTTCATATTCGTAAAAAATGGATTTACGATCAGCTTGTAAGTCTTGTAACATCATTTCAAGTAGCTGTTTCGGCTTGTCCAAAGCTTTATTCTCAGAAACCAATTCATCAAATAATCTGTATAGCTGCATTAAATCTATATCTAATTTGAAGAACATATTCAGAAGTTTCCCTGTGAAAATTAACACTGCGAAATTCCTAGCAACTCGGACGATAACAGGATTGTTCTCAGCTTTTTTCTGGCATACTTCCACGTACTCACTGAATTGTGGAAGTAAAGCTTTTTTATGCTTTTGCCATTTCTCTACAAACTGCTTTCCGGTTTCTCCATAATAAGAGTCGATTCCGTTATGTAAGCTAGTGAAGAAGCTAGGCTTCACATTTTCAAATGGAATTCCCTCAATAGAGATTATACGTGCAGCTACTCCACCTTTTTGCTCCGCATAAGCTGTAAGGCTTGCCTCCCCAGTTGAAATTAAAATGTTATTCCAAGTAAACTCTTGCTGACTTCCTGTTGTGGATCCGCGCCCCTTTGAACGCCCACCACTAAAGTTATAAATGAAATCACCTAGTGTTTTTTCATTCGCTTTTCGAGAGTCATCCAGTATTAAAGGAAAACTATTCAAAAAAGTGGTTTTACGCTCTGCAGCTACCTTCGTAATGTTCCATTCACTCATTAATGTGTCCGTTCCCCAAATACTTGCACAGGCTCGTAGAATAGTTGTTTTACCGTTCGATGTTTCGCCAGCGAAATCAATAACAAATGGCTGCAGCTTCAAATCTTTTAATAGTACAGATGCAAAACTTGCTAGTACCATCAATAACGCCTTTGGATGATTTTGGATAGGATTTAAAACATTTTCAATCCATTCTTTAACCGTTCCTGACGTTTGAAAAGCTTCAAGTAGCTGCTTCTCTCCTAAATCATTTGGTTTAATCATTACTTCATTCGAGAACAACGGATGAACAAAATAGCCTTTTATATGACCTATCCGGCTGACCAAATGCTCTCTAGTCAAATTAGACTTGTTATGCATTAAGTAGCTGTAAAAGTAATCAATCATATTTTTAGCATTGTTTTCTGTTACAGCTAGTGATCTATTAGATAACATGACTAACTCTTTTCTGGAACCAATTTGTGAAGCGAGAACAATTGCCTTTCTAAGACGATGTTCGTCTTTCCAATTTAGTTCATAATACAAATCATCCGTTTCAACATTTTCAAATGATCTAACTATCAATGGAGACTGACTACAAATTAATTGTTCCTTCTGTTCTACGGATCCATCACGTAATACCTTTTCAGAAATCTGATATAAGGCACCATATTTTATTTGGTATCCGTAAGGAATCAAATCAACCTTTTGATCTGGAACGAATGTATTTGTGCATTCCTGAATTGCCTTATTAATTTGTTCATCACCATAAGTTGTTTTATTTTGTTTACGATCCCACTTATCACGCATTAAAGATGATCTTCGAAAGATACTGTCCATCATTTGATAATCACAATTCGTCCAAAATGCCAAATCATTTAGAAAAGCTAAATCTGCTTCGGATTGTGAGCTATAGAGTTGTTCCCAACCGCCATTAATAAATACTTTAAATCGGGAACCTGTTTTACTTTTCTCAGCAATTTGTATTAGCTCTGATTCAGAGAATGCAGCTTTACCACGCCCATTAGGTTGTTGTGGAAGTGAATGTGTTGCCTTTTCTCGTTTAAAAATTTTCTCGATGAAAGATTCAATTTCTTTTCCTTCACTTATTGGTAGATCATTTAACGCTTCACCAGTGAAAGTAATGAGCCTTTTTCTATCATATATTTCATACTTTAATTTGACGTTTTTGTTCATATATTTCTCTTTATCATGTATACAACGGATCCATATATGAATACCTTGGCCACTAGGTGAAAGTTCTGCATATGACAAATTAACAATTTCCTGTGCTAACTCAGGTAAATCATGGACATTAGAAATTTCATCTATATCAATACACGCATATGGATCCGTTTCGGATAATACAAATCCTATGCCTTCCCCAATGCCATTTTCATAAGCTTCATAAATGTTATCAAATGTATCCCATGATTCAGGTTTATTAGAATATGCCTTATATCTTCCATTGCTTCGAAATGGAACTTTAGTAAATACTTTTTGCTTCTCGTCCCATTCTGCTTTCCACAGTACCCATTGTTTTAATTGTTTTAATTCAATAGGAATGTTTTCTGCAGCGACTAATAGAATTTGTTCTTTTTCTAAAATCGCCATTTACTCACCTACTTCCGTTTGTGCCGTTGCTCTACAACACCTTGCCCCCACAAGCGTGTGTTTGTTTTAAAATGAATAACTTTCTAAAAAATGATTGATTTCTTTTCGCGAAATACGTTTAACACCGTCGATTTCAGCAACTTTTAAACCCATTGCTCGAAACTTTTGGAAAGTATTAAACGAAACCCCGATGTATTCACATGCTTCACTGATATTCATCCACTCTTTTGAAGCTAATTGCTTATAGTATTTTTCAATACTTTCTTTTGTGGCATTTGATACGATTGACTTTATTTCTCCTTCCAAACCTGGTATTGCATATTCAATCCGCATCTATTTCACCTCTTCAACAGTTTTATTATTTTTCGTAGCACCATTGATTAACCAGTTTTCAATAGTTGGTTTATGGAAGATGATTTTTCCTCTTAATCTTGCATAAGGTATTTCACCTTTTCTTGTCATTGTATAGATTGTTGTATTACTTACTCCCAGTAAAATAGCTAATTCATTAACTGTTACAGTTATCTTTTCCATAATAGATTCACCACCCTTTATTGCTCTTGCAATAAATTTAACACCTTTTGATTGCTTTTGCAATAACCAACAATGTATTTATTGCTTTTGCAATATTTTATATTTATTATTGTTATAAAGAGGTGATTGTATGAATAACGAGAAACCTGATATCAGTTCCTATATAAAACAATTAAGAACCGAAAAAGGATATACCCATTTAAAATTATCAAGACTTTCAAATGTATCTCAACCTTATCTATCGCAAATTGAAGCAGGAACAAGAAAACCCTCAATAGATATATTGAGAAAATTATCTACTGCCTTAGAATCTGATTTTTATGAATTGGCGCGGATTGCTGGTTACTATACAGATGAAGAAGTGATTGAAATGAAAGGGGTAAAATCTGTTCTTGACTCAGTAGGGGTAGAAGTAATTAATGACCGATTACTTTCATCTTCTCTAGATAGTTTCAAAAAAAGAGAATATCCACAAATAGAAGATTTCTTATTGAGTGAAAAACCTTTATACGCCAATAAGCACCTACTCACACAACAAGAAAAGAAAATTTTATATAAAATAATCACGGCTCTATTTGAGGAAAGTGAAGTAAATTACCCATCTGATGAAGAAATACTAAAATTACATGAAGAAGAACGTGAAATGAAAATAAAAATGAATGATATTATCAAACGAAAAGAAGAAGAACGTCGTGAAGAAATACAAATAGCTAAACGCATAGAAAATGAAAAGCTTAATAACTAAAACCCTCCCAACCTTGCCCCCACAAGCGGTCTAGGAGGAATAAGAATGGCCAATATTCAAAGTTACACAAAAAGTGGAAAGAAGTTTTACAAATTTCAAATTTATATAGGTACAGATCCGCTTACTGGAAAGCGTACAAAGACAACAAGAAGTGGATTTGCCACAAAAAAGGAAGCCCAACTCGCTCTATCTCGTTTACAGCTAGAGATAGAAAGAGGGGACTTCCGTAAAAAATCAGTGGATACATTTAATGATATTTATGTTCTATGGATTGAGCAATATAAAAATACAGTTGAAGCTAGTACATTTGTCAAAACGACAGGCATATTTAAAAATCATATATTACCCTCAATGGGTAACTATAAAATTGAAAAAGTAAATGTACAAACTTGTCAAAAACATATAAATGAGTGGTTCAAAAAATTAAAGAAATATCGCACCGTTAAGTCCTATGCTTCAAAAGTGTTTGATTATGCGGTAACGCTTGGGATAATTACTGACAATCCAATGAAAAGGGTTACGATGCCTAAAAGCCTGGATGTACCTAATGAGGATGAAAGCATTAATTATTACACGAAAGAGCAATTAATTCATTTTTTAAAATGCTTGGAAAACGAAAATAATTATAAAGCTTACGCATTATTTAGATTGCTTTCTTTCAGTGGTATGCGTAAAGGTGAAGCACTAGCGTTACAATGGAATGATTTCAATTTTAAGGATGTGGAAATCTGTATTAATAAGGCATTAGCACGTGGTGAGGATAATCAACTATATGTAAAGACAACCAAAACAAAAGGCTCTATCCGTACAATTAAAATGGATAAAGTAACGATGGATATTTTAGACGTTTGGAAAAAGCAACAAAAGCAAGATTATTTAAAGTTAGGGATTAATACATTAAAACCTAATCAACTTGTTTTTAGTAATGAACGAAACGAATATCTCCAGCCAACTAAAACACGAAAATGGATTGTGCAAGTACAGGAAAAATATAATTTAGAAAAAATCACTACACATGGTTTACGTCATACCCATTGTTCATTGTTATTTGAAGCTGGTGCAACAATCAAAGAAGTACAAGACCGTTTAGGACATACGGATGTACAAACCACAATGAACATTTATACACATGTAACTGAAAAAGCAAAAGAAGCTGCAGCAGAAAAGTTTGCAAAGTATATGGATTTTTAACGCTTAAAAAATGCCACTTTAAATGCCATTGATTGAAATTTAATGCCACTCAATGAAATAGACAAAATAAAAAACCCTTGATATGAAGTGACCCCTAAAAGTTAGACACGGTTATTTCATTAGGCAGCTCGGGTAAAATGAGTTCGGTATTGCACCGGACTCATTTTTAATTTTGC
>NZ_JBIVRU010000032.1:0-30675 GCF_044755845.1 Lysinibacillus sp. NPDC092081 | reverse complement strand
CACACCCGTTCCCATACCGAACACGGAAGTTAAGCTCTTTAGCGCCGATGGTAGTTGGGGGCTTCCCCCTGTGAGAGTAGGACGTCGCTAGGCAAAGACAGTCAGCTGTGTGCTGGCTGTTTTTTTTTATGAAAAACCTTAATAATTTATCAATAATTCCGCAAAACTTGCTTAAAATAAGACGAGCTTAATTAATATTTATATTAAATGTAGAAGAAAATTAAAAAGGCAATTTTGAACTCAATATAAAAAAGGGAGAAAAGACTATCGGAGTTGGTAATTCGAAAAATCTGAATTGTCTTTCTTTTATAAGTTTCTTGACAGTAGCTTAGCACGTTGTTAATCTTACAATTAATATTCTTTTAACTATAGGAGGACGTTACGAAAATGTGGGAAACTAAATTTGCCAAAGAAGGTTTAACTTTTGATGATGTATTATTAGTACCAGCGCATTCAGAAGTATTACCGAAAGATGTTGATTTATCAGTTCAACTAACACCGAAGATTAAATTAAATATTCCAATGATCAGCGCAGGCATGGATACAGTTACAGAATCTAAAATGGCAATTGCTATGGCACGTCAAGGCGGTATCGGTATTATCCATAAGAACATGTCGATTGATGAGCAAGCTGAGCAAGTAGAAAAAGTAAAACGTTCTGAAAATGGTGTTATTACAAACCCATTCTTCTTAACTCCGACTCACCAAGTTTTCGATGCTGAGCATTTAATGGGGAAATACCGAATTTCTGGTGTACCAATTGTCGATAGTATGGAAAACCAAAAACTAGTAGGGATCATTACAAACCGCGACCTACGTTTCATTTCTGACTATTCTTTAAAAATTGAAGATGTTATGACAAAAGAAGATTTAATTACAGCTCCTGTTGGAACGACTCTAGAGGATGCTGAAAAAATTCTTCAACAATATAAAATCGAAAAGCTACCAATTGTAGATGAAGAAGGTAAATTAACTGGATTAATTACAATTAAGGATATTGAGAAGGTAATTGAGTTCCCTAACGCTGCAAAAGACATTCATGGTCGTTTATTAGTAGGGGCAGCAGTTGGAGTTTCAAAAGATACGATGATACGTATTGAAAAGCTTGTTGAAGCACAAGTGGACATCGTAGTAATCGATACAGCTCACGGTCATTCTGAGGGTGTATTACAAACAATTCGCTCTATCCGTGAATCTTATCCTGAGCTTGAAATAATCGCTGGTAACGTGGCAACAGCTGAAGGTGCACGCGCATTATTTGGAGCAGGTGCAGATGTAGTGAAAGTGGGTATTGGGCCTGGATCTATTTGTACTACTCGTGTCGTAGCTGGTGTAGGTGTACCACAAATTACAGCTGTTTACGATTGTGCAACAGTAGCTCGTGAGCTTGGTAAAACAATTATTGCTGATGGAGGCATTAAATACTCTGGAGACATCGTAAAAGCTCTTGCAGCGGGTGGTAACGTTGTAATGCTTGGTTCACTTCTTGCAGGTACTTCTGAATCTCCTGGTGAAACCGAAATCTTCCAAGGTCGTCGCTTCAAAGTTTACCGTGGTATGGGTTCAATTGGAGCTATGGAAAAAGGTTCAAAAGACCGTTACTTCCAAGAGGATGCGAAAAAATTAGTACCAGAGGGTATTGAAGGTCGTCTTCCTTATAAAGGGCCTCTAGCAGATACAATTTATCAACTAATCGGTGGTATTCGTGCTGGTATGGGTTATTGCGGTTCAGCTAACCTTGAGTTCTTACGTGAAAATGCTCAATTTGTTCGTATGACAGGTGCAGGTCTACGTGAATCACATCCACATGATGTACAAATCACAAAAGAATCACCAAACTATTCGATGTAATATATTACTAGCAACTTTTATGCTCTCGAATCGTCTACAAAGATGACACGAGGGCATTTTTTTATGATAGAGATTGCGCACGGACGTTACTATATATGATAAAATGTCGAGGATAAGATTATTTTTTTGGAGGGTTTTAAGGGTGAAAAAGACAATGAACACCGTCATTCGCTTACTCCTAATTCCTGTTTTGTTATTTAGTGTTTTAGCAGGTATTCCTGCGAAGGCACATGCAGACTCAGATTTAGGACTACATGTGGATGCTGCGATTTTAATTGACGCAGATTCAGGAAAAATTTTATATGAACAAAATGCTGATACTGCACTAGGTATTGCGAGTATGACAAAAATGATGACTGAATATCTGTTATTGGATGCAATTGATGCAGGTACAGTTAAATGGGATCAGGAATATCATGTAACTGATTATACGTATAAATTGTCGCAAAACCGTGCGTTAAGTAATGTACCATTGCGTAGAGATGGAACTTACACAATTCGCGAATTATATGAAGCGATGGCTATTTACTCTGCAAACGCTGCAACAGTAGCTATTGCAGAAACAGTTGCAGGTACTGAAACTGAGTTTATAAAGCTAATGAATAAAAAAGCAGAAAAGCTTGGTCTTAAAGACTATAAATTCGTGAATTCTACTGGTCTTAACAATTCAGATTTGTTTGGTATGCAGCCAGCTGGTACAGGACCAAATGATGAAAACGTAATGCCTGCTAAATCTGTAGCTAAATTAGCATATCATTTACTAAAAGATCATCCAGACGTATTAAAAACGTCTAAAATTGCAAAAAAGACGTTCCGTGAAGGTACAGAAGATGCAATTAAAATGGAGAACTGGAACTTTATGTTGCCAGGATTAGTGTTCCAATATGAAGGCGTGGACGGATTAAAAACAGGTACAACAGACTTTGCTGGACATTGCTTTACAGGTACAGCAGAGCGCAATGGTACACGTTTAATTTCTGTTGTTATGAAGGCTGTAGATACAAAAGGACAGGGCTCAAGAAAAGCGCGCTTTGATGAAACAGCTAAATTGCTTAACTATGGTTTCTCACAATTCTCGAAACAAGAAATTATTCCAGCGAACTATACGTTTAAAGGTCAAGAAACAGTAAAAGTTACGAAAGGTAAAGAAAACAAAGTAGCGATTGCTGTTAAAGAACCAGTTTCATTTATGGTCAAGTCATCTGAGAAAGATTTATATAAACCTAAACTAGTTTTAGATAAAAAGAGTCTTGAAGCAGAGGTTAAGAAGGATACAGTTGTCGGGAAGTTAGTTATTGAACGCTCAGAGGGCACAGATTACGGTTTTATTGACGGTAAGGACCTTAAAGCCGATGTTGTTACAACAGAGGCTGTGGAGCGCGCTAGCGGTATCTCATTATTCTTCCAAGGTGTTGGTAGCTTCTTCGGAAACTTATGGAGTGGCATTACTGACTTTGTTGGTGGCTTATTTTAATAATTAATAAAGAACACGAGATGTTTTAAAACATCTCGTGTTCTTTTTCACATTTTTACGCTTTTCTACATACGCTATTAGGCGAAAGGATGTGGCTAAATGTGTGGTATTACAGGATGGGCTAGCTTTCAAAAGGATTTAAGAACAAGTAATGAGATTCTAAAGTTAATGACGCAAACGTTAAATAAACGAGGGCCCGATGATGAAAATATTTGGTGTAGTGAGCATATTGCATTTGGCCATCGTCGGCTAGCTGTCATAGATTTAATCGGTGGGAAACAACCGATGAAAAAAGTACATGATGGTGCAAACTATGTCATTACATATAATGGCGAACTTTATAATACAGAAGAATTAAGGAAAGAGCTTCAAAATCGAGGGCATGTTTTTACAACACATTCAGATACAGAAGTATTATTAACTGCTTATATTGAATGGAAAGAGCGGTGTGTTGATTTTTTAAATGGAATTTTCGCTTTTGGTATATGGGATGAACAATCACAATCACTTTTTTTATGCCGAGATCGTCTAGGTGTAAAGCCTTTGTTTTACACAGAACAACAAGACGGCTTACTTTTTGCATCCGAAGTGAAAGCATTATTAGCTCATCCATTGATTAAAACAACCGTTAATACGGAAGGGCTAGCAAATATTATGGCTGTAGGACCGTCTAGAATGCCTGGAAAGTCACTGTTTCAAAATATTAGTGAACTACGTCCAGGATATGCAATGCGTTTCTCTAGAGAGGGTATACGAGTTTGGCAGTATTGGCAGTTACAAAGTAAACGTCATGAAGAGTCATTAGAGGAAACGATCGAGCATGTCCGTTTTTTGCTAACGGATGCTATTGAACGACAGCTTGTTTCAGACGTACCGATTTGTACATTTCTTTCAGGAGGATTAGATTCCAGCATTATTACAGGAATTGCAGCAAACATGTTTCAGCAACAAAATAAAGGTAAACTCCATACGTACTCTATAGACTACGAGGAGAATGAACGTTTTTTTAATCCACATGCTTTTCAAACATCCACGGACACGTATTGGATTCAAAAAATGAAAGATACCTTTAGTACAACACATCATGCTGAGGAAATTTCTCAACAGCAATTAATCGATTTCTTAATAGAATCTGTCATTGTTAGAGATTCACCAGGGATGGCAGATGTAGATTCATCGTTATTATGGTTTTGTCGAGAAATTAAAAAGGATTTTACCGTTGCACTATCAGGTGAATGTGCAGATGAAATTTTCGGTGGTTATCCATGGTTTACGGAAACGACTACAGGTTTTCCATGGATTCGTTCACTGTCTGAAAGATCAACAATGTTACAAGAGCGATGGCGTAAAAAATTAAAAGTTGAATCATATGCACAACAGGCTTATTCACAAACAATTGCTGAAGTTCCATATCTTGATGGGGAAAGTATTGAGGAAGTAAGACAGCGTGAAATGTTTTATTTGAATATGGTATGGTTTATGCAAACATTGTTGGAACGAAAAGACCGTATGAGCATGGGGGCGAGTCTTGAAGTTCGTGTGCCATTTGCAGATCATCGCCTTGTGGAATATACGTGGAATATTCCTTGGGAAATGAAAAATTTAGGCGGTATGGAAAAGGGGTTACTTCGTAAGGCAATGCAACATTTATTGCCAGAAGAAGTTTTATATCGGAAAAAGAATCCGTACCCTAAAACTTATCATCCAGTTTATACAGCAGGCGTTCAAAAATGGCTAAGAGAAATAATGAAGGACAAAAATTCAATTCTTCATGAATTATTTGAACGACAGAAGCTAATAGAGCTAATTGAATCTGGCGGCAGTTCTTTCAAAGTTCCTTGGTACGGACAATTAATGGCAGGTCCACAGCTGTTAGCCTATCTGGGTCAAATTCATACATGGTTTGAATTTTATAATATCCAACTAATTGAATCATAAGAATGAAGATAAAAGAAATACCAATCAACCTTTTAACGTGAGGTTGATTGGTGTTTTTTCTGTATATCCCAACAGTTCATTAGCTTTTCGATAGAAGGTTCAATTTCATGTACAGGTATGCCTCCAAACCCTAGTAAAAATTGAGCTTTTGAGGGTGGGGATTGATCCAGGCGATAATCAGATAGTGGATAGATTCTGATTTCCGCATTGGAAGCAAGCTGCTGTAATTGATTTTCAGACAAAGTATGCTGTACATCGAGTAAAATATGCATTCCTGCTTGCTCACCTGTAATGTTAATTTGATTAGAATAGTTTTCTAAAATAGAAGTAAGTTTTTCATGCTTTTTTCGATAAATCTTCCTCATTCGATTTAAATGCTTTGCAAAATGGCCGTCACGCATAAAATTAGCTACGATATGTTGATCGAAACGAGGTACGGTTGATGAATAGTAATTAAACACATCATTATAAGTAGCAAGTAATTTTGATGGAAGTACAAAATAAGCAACACGTAAGGACGGCATTAGGGATTTTGTAAATGTACTCATATAAATGACCTTATCATTTCGATCTAATGCATGAAGTGCAGGAATTGGTTTTCCAGTATAACGAAATTCTGAATCATAATCATCTTCAATTATGTATCGTGAGGAGCTTTGTGCGGCCCAATTTAAAGCCTGTGCACGTCTTGTAGCCGATAATACTGCACCTGTAGGGAATTGGTGTGATGGTGTGATATAGACAACGTCAGCGCTCGTTTTTTCGAGTTCATGAATGACAATTCCTTCATCATCGACTGCAATTGGATAGACTTTTCGTTTATGCTGGGAGAACATACGATGCACAGCTGGATATCCAGGGTTTTCAAGCGCAAAGCTAGTATCGTCACCAAAGAGGCGCAAGATCATTGGTAGAAGCTGTTCTGTTCCTGAGCCGATGACAATTTGCTCGGGACTACAAACAACTCCGCGTGATTGAAATAAATAATTAGCTATTTCCGTTCGTAAAGATAGTTCTCCCTGAGGTTCACCCGTTAATAATAATTTCTTTGAGGTATCATCAAAGACCTCTTTCGCATATTTCCGCCATGTTTGAAATGGGAAGGCATCAATATCGATAGAACCAGGATTAAAATCGATCTTGTACGATTTTTTCTTAGGTTGTTCGTGTAAAGGAGCTGTTGTGTCCTGCTGAATGTATGGAAGCTCGTCAATTTCCTCTACAAAATAACCGACGCGGGATTTAGACATAATATAGCCTTCTGCAAGTAGCTGTGCATAAGCAATTTCAATTGTTGTTTGAGAAATATTCAAAAAATCTGCTAATTTTCTTTTTGATGGTAATTTTTCTCCTACTGCTATTTTCTTTGTAATAATAGCTTCTTTAATGCCGCTATAAAGCTGATCATAGAGCGGTTTTTCACCATTTTTTTCTAGTTGAAATAATAGCATGTCCATGTTCTTTTATCCTCCTGACCTTATGGTTATTTTATAAACTGGATATTTTTATATGGTCAATTTCGATTATACTAAATTTCATCATAAAGGTGGAGGTTAGAAATCATGAAACAAACAGGTACAGAATTAGTGAAGCGCGGTATGGCGGAAATGCAAAAGGGTGGCGTCATTATGGATGTTATTAATGCAGAACAGGCGAAAATTGCGGAAGCGGCAGGAGCTGTAGCTGTCATGGCATTAGAACGAGTACCATCAGACATTCGCAAGGCTGGTGGTGTTGCACGTATGGCTGATCCTCGTATTGTCGAGGAGGTATTGGGGGCAGTATCCATTCCTGTCATGGCTAAAGCACGTATTGGACATATTGTAGAAGCAAGAGTGTTAGAAGCAATGGGTGTCGATTATATTGATGAAAGTGAAGTATTAACTCCAGCAGATGAAGAGTTTCATTTATTAAAAAGTGATTACACGGTGCCCTTTGTTTGTGGGTGTCGTGATTTAGGAGAAGCAGCTCGACGTATTGGTGAAGGGGCTTCCATGCTACGCACTAAAGGGGAACCGGGAACGGGTAATATTGTAGAGGCTGTTCGTCATATCCGTAAAGTAAATGCACAAGTACGTAAGGTAGTTGGTATGACAGAGGACGAATTAATGACAGAGGCTAAATTGCTTGGTGCCCCGTTTGAATTATTAAGAGAAATCAAGCGTAATGGCCGTTTACCAGTCGTGAATTTTGCAGCGGGTGGAGTTGCTACGCCAGCAGATGCAGCATTAATGATGGAGCTTGGAGCTGACGGTGTATTTGTTGGTTCTGGTATTTTCAAATCAGAAAACCCAGAGAAATTTGCTCGTGCAATTGTTGAAGCCACTACACATTATAAGGACTACAAACTAATTGCTGAGATTTCAAAAGAGCTAGGCGTTCCGATGAAAGGCATCGACATTGCACAGCTTAGTCAAAATGAGCGTATGCAAGAGCGAGGCTGGTAAGATGAAGCGAATTGGTGTTTTAGCATTACAGGGAGCGGTGCGAGAGCATGTGCAAATGTTAGAGGCTCTCGGATGTGAAGCTGTCTTAGTAAAACAAAGAGCTGATTTAGAGAAGCTTGATGGGCTTGTCTTGCCTGGCGGAGAAAGCACAACGATGCGCAAATTGCTGAATCGATACGAGCTATTAGAGCCAATTCGCACACTAGCACAGCAAGGTTTACCGATGTTTGGGACATGTGCGGGCTTGATTTTACTAGCAAAGGAATTAGTGGATTATGAATCACATTTAGCTGTAATGGATGTGGTAGTTGCGCGAAATTCTTATGGGCGTCAGGTAGATAGCTTTGAAGTGAAGCTCGACATACCGAAAATAGGTCCTGCCATTCCGGCTGTCTTTATACGCGCTCCACATATTGTTTCCGTAGGTGAAGGTGTTGAAGTATTAGTAGAGCATGACGGGAAAATCGTGTTAGCAAAAGATAATCATTTATTAGGCTGTTCCTTCCATCCTGAATTAACGGCAGACGCACGAATTCTTGAATATTTTGTATCTTTTATGGTATGACTTGCAAAATCTCATCTCATATAGTACAGTATGGATAAATTTAAATAACTGAACACGATGATGGGAAGTAGTAACAAGCACGTTTTTTTTAGAGAGTCAGCGGGTGGTGGAAGCTGATAAAAGCACTTGTGAATCCGTCCTGGAGTTGCGCAGTCGAAGTGAATGAAGTAGGCTGTCGCCGGCTGAAATGCCGTTATGAGATAAGTGGATTAGACAAAGTACAAAGTGTCTAGTCAATTAGGGTGGCAACGCGGGTAGCTCTCGTCCCTTTTGGGGATGAGGGCTTTTTTGTGTTTTCTACTAACTATTTTCCCATCATTAAGAATCTACTGGAGGTATGACGATGTTAGATATTAAACGCGTGCGCGACAATTTCGCGGAAATTAAAGAAATGCTATTAACACGTAATGAGGATTTAGGAAACTTAGACGACTTTGAACAATTAGATGCAAAGCGTCGTGAATTAATTGCAAAAACAGAAGAGCTTAAAGCTGAACGTAATAAAGTATCTGAGCAAATTTCTATCATGAAGCGTAATAAAGAAAATGCGGATGAAGTTATTGCACGTATGCGTCAGGTTGGCGATGAAATTAAAGAGCTAGATGTCCAATTAAATGATGTAGAAGAACGCTTTAAAGATATGATGATGCGTTTACCAAACATTCCACATGCATCTGTACCAGTTGGCACAACAGAGGACGATAATGTAGAGGAATATACTTGGGGTGAGATTCCAACATTTGATTTTGACATTAAAGCACATTGGGATATCGCTACGGATTTAAAAATTGTAGATTTTGAACGTGGTGCAAAAGTGACGGGTAGTCGTTTCTTATTCTATCGAGGACTTGGAGCTCGTTTAGAACGTGCATTAATGACGTTTATGATGGATTTACATGCAGAAGAGCATGGCTATGAAGAAATGCTACCACCTGTAATTGTCAATCGTGATAGCTTAACAGGTACAGGACAACTACCTAAATTTGAAGAAGATGTCTTTAAATTAGATGACACAGATTATTTCATGATTCCAACAGCAGAAGTACCTGTGACAAACTTCTATCGTGATGAAATTTTACCAGTTGAAGCATTACCACAGGGCTTTGCAGCATACAGTGCATGCTTCCGTTCAGAAGCGGGTTCTGCAGGTCGCGATACACGTGGTTTAATTCGCCAACACCAATTCAACAAAGTAGAATTAGTACGCTTTGTAAAACCAGAAGAATCTTATGAACAGCTAGAATTATTAACAGGCCATGCGGAAAAGGTACTGCAATTATTAGGATTACCTTACCGCAAACTCAAAATGTGTACAGCTGATTTAGGCTTTACTGCAGCGAAAAAGTACGATTTAGAGGTATGGATTCCAGCTCAAAATATGTACCGTGAAATCTCTTCATGCTCTAACTTTGAAGATTTTCAAGCACGCCGAGCAAATATTCGCTTCCGTCGTGAGCCAAATGCAAAACCAGAGTATGTACACACATTAAACGGTTCAGGTCTTGCAATCGGTCGTACAGTAGCAGCAATCTTAGAAAACTATCAACAAGCTGATGGAAGCGTAGTGATTCCTGAAGTATTAGTTCCATATATGGGCGGTAAAAAAATAATTGCCCCAAAATAAATGAAGTCGGCTCTGCACCGAAAGCAAAGCGGCTGACGAAAAGAAAAAACTACTGTTGAAAATCTAATCTCAACAGTAGTTTTTCATTTTTAAAAGTAGGTTAGCGAGGTCGAACTCGATGTTTCACAGAGAAATTATGTTCATTAGAAAGCAAGTAAATAACGCCCTCTATAAAGCCTATAAATGCTGGAATATATGTCCAGAAGAAGATGAGGTACAATATACCTTGTCCAATTTTCCCTAAGTAAAATTTATGGATTCCGATTCCACCTAAAAAGATAGCAAGTATCCCTGCGACCGTTTTATTTTTTATTGGCCAAGAGGGGTCAATGCCATCATACATAGGGGCTGAATATTGGGGCTGTGTTTGATATACAGGCTGTGAATGCTGTTGATAGATTGGTTGCTGTACAATTTGCTGTTCTTTTTGGAAATTGAATTTTTCACCACAATATTTACATTGAGCTAATGTGACATCAGCCGGTGCACCACATTGTGGACATTCGATATTTTTCATGTCAATGTCTCCTAATCAATGATATTTGTTTAATTTACATTTTCCGATGAATTGTTTTTAACTACACTGTAATTATTATCTATTGAATTGATTTGACCGGAGCACCGCAGTTATTACAAAATTTCGAAGTAACATCTAGTTCTTGTCCACATGAACAAACCGGCTTGTGTAAACTAATTCCACAAGAACAACAGAATTTTGATGATTCTTCGTTTTCACTCTGACAAGAATGACATGTAATGATCTGACGCGTTAAATTTTCACCACATAAGTTGCAAAATTTACTAGTAGATGAGATATTACCATGGCAAGAAGGGCATATTTTATGTGTGATATTATTACCGGGATGCTGTACTTGCTGGTTCATCATTGTGATCATTCCTTGCCCTACACCTAAGCCAACTCCACCAGATGCAAATAACCCAGCTACTCCATTTTCATTTGATGCAGCAGATTCATATATATCGAAGCTACGTTGTGTTACATAACGATTGTCACCCATAATTTCGAATTTAGCTTTATCTTGTAAAATTTCATTTATTTTATCGAAATCTTCCTCTGGGAAATTAATTGATTGAATATGGAAATGGGCCATTATAAAACCATACGCATTGAATTCTTCAGATATTTTTTCTTTTAAACTACTTGAAATATTATGAAGCTCTGTTGTTATTTCTAGTGCAGAGATTTTCTCATGAATAATTTTATTTGCAAGTTCAGTTTTTATGGATGTAATAAGAGAACCTTTAAAGTAATCTTGTACTTTTTCGAAACTAACAATATCATCTTTATTCATAGAGCCTATAACTTCTGTAAAGAATAATAAGTAATCATCAAGACGAAGGGACAGTTGCCCAAACGCTCGTATACGTAATTTTACAAAGTATTTTGGGTCAATTAGTTGAATAGGATCAGAAGTTCCCCAATATAAATCTAATTTTACCGTTAGATTTATAAAGTAGATTTCTGCTGAAAAAGGTGTATCCCCTCCATAAGCAAAATTCACAACATGATGAAGTAATGGTAAGTTATTGGTTGATAAAACATGCGTACCTGAATTAAACACATCACATATTTGCCCACCCTTTACAAAAATAGCTACTTGACCTTCGTTGACGATAAGTGTAGTACCTAACACTAGCTTTTCACTCGGATGTTTGTAGATTAACCAATCGCGTGAGCGTAAACCATCGAACTTCACTCTATCAAAAATAGGCATTAAAACATTACCTCCCCATTAATTACCTTTTAAATTAAATTATTACTAGTTATATTTTCCCTTTTCAGTTTATGCATGTCAACGATTTATGTGTATTGAAATTTTTCTTTAGGTTAGCCAGTAATGTACTTGCTATATTGCTTTTTCCATTTTTTTTAGATTGGCGTATTTAAAAACATTATTGTTATGAATATGTTGTCGCTATTACGACATATTTCATATATATGCTATCCCCTAATCATAGAAAAGAAGGTGCCTCAAACTGAGACACCTTCTTTGTATGTGAAATTTTTAAAATTTTTCATTTTCAACAATTAAAGCTTGTCGCGCTTTTTTCTCGGCTTTTTTTCGTTCACGTAAAGCTCGGAAAAAATCGGTTAAGATTTGTCCACATTCCTCAGCTAAAATTCCTTCTGTTACTTCACATTCATGATTAAAGCGTGCATCGTTTAATAAACGATAGAGTGAATCTACACAGCCAGCTTTTATATCTCTTGCACCATATACAACACGCGGCACACGAGATTGTAAAATGGCACCCGCACACATAGGGCAAGGTTCAAGCGTCACATAAAGTGTTGTTTTTTCAAGACGCCAGCTACCTATTTTTTTACAAGCCTCTTGAATAACCATTAGTTCAGCGTGCGTCGTTGCGTTTTGTGTTGTTTCTCGTAAATTATGAGCCCGTGCAATAACCTCTCCATCGCAGACAAGCACAGCTCCTATCGGCACTTCCCCAAGTAAAGCTGCTTTTTTAGCTTCTTCCAGTGCACTGTTCATAAACAATCGGTCTGTTTCAAAAATATCCACTATGATCTCTCCTTATCATTTAGTGTATCTTGCTTAATTGACAATTGCTACTATCAAATATGTCTCAGCACCATTGTTGCTGTCGCTTCGCTTTCGCACAGATAAACAATGCGTCCGGATTATGTAAGAAGTTAAAACGTTGACATATCCAAAATAACCGCCTATATTTATATATGAACACATGCTCATATATAAATATAGATAGGTAGAGGTCAATAAAATGGATGAAAAATTACGAAATACAGAGGTTCATGATAACAAAGGACAACATTTAGACGAAGAGACACTATTCGTCGTGTCTCAAACATTTAAAGCTTTAAGTGATCCGACGAGAATACGCATTTTGAATTTATTGTGTACGGATGAGCATTCAGTTAACGACATTGCTGAGATTTTAGATTTAGGTCAATCAACAGTTTCACATCAATTACGTTTTTTGAAAAATTTACGGTTAGTGAAATATAGAAGGGAAGGCACAACCTTATATTATTCAAAAGATGATGATCACATTATGAATTTGTTAATGCAAGCTATTGAGCATGCTACGCATAACTAGAGCTAATGGAGGGATAAAAAATGGGACATAATCATGATCACAGCCATGACCATACACATGGCGCAAATAAAAAGGTGTTAATCTTATCATTTATTATTATTACGAGTTATATGGTTGTTGAAGCGATTGGAGGCTATATAACAAATAGTTTGGCTCTTTTATCCGATGCAGGACATATGTTAAGTGATTCGATTTCATTAGCAATAGCTTTACTTGCTTTTATATTTGGAGAAAAGGCTGCGAGCTATAGTAAAACGTACGGTTATAAACGAT
This sequence comes from Lysinibacillus sp. NPDC092081, assembly GCF_044755845.1. Taxonomy (NCBI): domain Bacteria; kingdom Bacillati; phylum Bacillota; class Bacilli; order Caryophanales; family Bacillaceae; genus Lysinibacillus; species Lysinibacillus sp. NPDC092081. The sequence goes on along the minus strand of NZ_JBIVRU010000032.1, from coordinate 17,401 downwards.
TTGAAATTTTAGCGGCGGTATTAAATGGTGTGACTTTAATTTTGATTGCTCTATTCATTTTCTATGAGGCAATAAAACGTTTTGCAAATCCACCAGAAGTGGCAACTACAGGGATGCTAATTATTAGTACAATCGGTCTTTTGATAAATATTTTGGTAGCTTGGATTATGATGCGTGGCAGTGATACAAAAGATAATTTAAACATGCGTGGAGCTTTTTTACACGTATTAAGCGATATGCTTGGATCTGTAGGGGCCATCGTTGCCGCACTATTAATGATGTTTTTTGGTTGGGGCTGGGCTGATCCACTTGCGAGTGTTATTGTTGCAATATTAGTATTAAGAAGCGGCTACTATGTAACGAAAGCTGCTGTCCATATTTTAATGGAAGGAACACCTTCAAACGTAGACGTTCAGGAAATTATACAAACTATTGTACATACCAATGGCGTTCATAGCATTCATGATTTACACATTTGGACAATAACAAGTGGAACAAATGCGCTTTCTTGTCATGCAGTTGTTGCTGATCACCTAAAAATTGTGGATAGTGAGAATATATTACGAGAAATTGAACATAATCTTGAGCATAAGGGCATAAAGCATGTAACGATTCAATTGGAAACAGTAGCGCATAAGCATGATAATTCGATTTTGTGTACAATAAAAAATGAGCAATCGCAGCATCACCATCATCATTAATTAGTTTTTTAGTTCATTTAAAATTTTTTAGCTTTACATACCCTTCGTGGGTATGGTACTATGTTTGTGAGTAGGAGGTGCATTTATGGAGGATATAGTGAAAGAAGATGCTTGTCATACAGATGAAGCTACGTCGTGTCGAAAAAGCCATCATCCTGAACGCGTTAAAAAGGATTTAACGACTCGTTTAAATCGAGTTGAAGGTCAAATCCGAGGTATTAAAGGGATGATTGACAAAGACGTTTACTGTGATGATATTATTACGCAACTGTCTGCCACACAGTCTGCCTTGAATAGTGTAGCAAAGATATTATTAGAGGGTCATTTAAAGGGTTGTGTAGTAGATCGCCTATCAGAAGGTGATGAGGCAGTGTTAGACGAATTAGTAGTGACTATTCAAAAGCTAATGAAAAAGTAAAATTTTTTTAATAAATATATACCCCTATATAGTATCTAAATTAAAGGAGAGATATTTTATGCAAAACGTAACTTTAAACGTACAAGGAATGTCGTGTGGACATTGTGTAAATTCAGTAGAAAAAAATGTTGGAGCTTTAACTGGTGTTGAACAAGTAAAAGTAAACTTGGCTGATGGTTTAGTAGATGTAGCATTTGACGAAACACAAGTATCTCTAAACCAAATTAAAGAAACAATCGACGATCAAGGCTATGACGTTAAATAATATAAGTAGGGTGCTCTTGTAGCACTCTCTTATTTTCAAATAAATATACCCCCTGTTGGTATATAGAGAGGAGAAATGATTATGAGTTTGGAAATAAAAGAAGCGAATTTGCAAATTACAGGTATGACATGTGCAGCCTGCGCGACTCGCATAGAAAAAAGTTTAAATAAAATGGATGGTGTAGAAGAAGCGACAGTTAATTTAGCTCTTGAAAAATCGTCTATTAAATATAATCCGACAAAATTAAACGAAGAAGACTTTGAGAAGAAAATTGAAGCACTTGGTTATGGTGTCGTGAAACAAAAAACTGAATTCAATATTACAGGTATGACATGTGCAGCCTGTGCTACTCGTATAGAGAAAGGTTTAAATAAACTAGCAGGTGTATCCTCTGCGAACGTAAACTTAGCACTCGAAAAAGCAACTATTGAGTTTAACCCATCTGAGGTGGCGATTGCAGATATTATTGCAAAGGTTGAGAAATTAGGATATGAGGCTCATCAAAAAGCAGATGAGCAAGAAACTGTGGATCATCGTGAGCAGGCAATCAAACAGCAGCAACAAAAATTTATTTTATCGGCGATTCTTTCATTACCATTACTTTGGACGATGGTAGGACATTTTTCATTTACATCATTTTTATATGTCCCTGAATTTTTAATGAATCCATGGGTACAAATGGCGTTGGCTACTCCTGTTCAATTTATCATTGGGAAGCAATTTTATGTGGGGGCATACAAAGCTTTACGCAATGGTAGTGCCAATATGGATGTACTTGTAGTAATGGGAACATCTGCGGCGTATTTTTATAGTTTATATCAAGCGATTATTACCGCGGGGTTACATCATGCCCCTCACCTATATTTTGAAACGAGTGCCGTATTAATTACTTTAATTTTATTAGGAAAACTATTTGAAGCGAAAGCGAAAGGTCGCTCATCTGAAGCAATCAAAAAATTAATGGGCCTTCAGGCAAAAACGGCAATCGTTGTCCGTGATGGTGTAGAAAAAGAAGTACCATTAGAAGAAGTAGTTATTGGCGACACTATTTTAGTAAAACCGGGTGAAAAAATTCCTGTTGATGGTGAAGTATTAGAAGGAACAACAGCTGTTGATGAATCGATGTTAACAGGAGAGAGTCTACCTGTTGATAAAAAGCAAGGTGACCTATTATTTGGTTCAACTATTAATAAAAATGGCTTTATTAAAATGACAGCGACTAAAGTGGGTCGCGATACAGCTTTAGCCCAAATTATTAAAGTTGTAGAAGATGCACAAGGCTCAAAAGCGCCAATCCAACGCTTAGCAGACCAAATTTCAGGCATATTTGTACCAATTGTTGTCGGTATTGCGATTGTATCGTTTCTAATTTGGATTATTTGGGTGCGACCAGGTGAATTTACGCCTGCACTTGAAGTATTAATTGCAGTTCTCGTTATCGCTTGTCCATGTGCGCTCGGATTAGCAACACCAACATCTATTATGGCGGGCTCTGGTCGTGCGGCGGAATTTGGTATTTTATTTAAAGGTGGAGAGCATTTAGAGCAAACGCAAAGTATTGACACAGTGGTTGTTGATAAAACAGGTACAGTAACACACGGCAAGCCAGTATTAACGGATGTCGTATTAGCGGCAAATCAAGACAAAGCACGTTTTTTATCGTTAATTGGTGCAGCGGAGAAGCAATCCGAGCATCCGTTAGCAGAAGCAATTGTTCAAGGAATCGCTGATAGTGGTATTGAGCTAGGAGATGTTCAATTCTTTGAAGCGATACCAGGTTACGGTGTGCAAGCGACTGTATCTGGTCAAGGAGTTGTCATCGGTACTCGTAAATTGATGCAACAATACGGTATTCAAATTGATGATATTCTACCAACGATGGAGCAATTAGAGGAAAACGGTAAAACGGCAATGTTAGCTGCGATTAACGGTCAGTATGCTGGTCTAGTAGCAGTTGCTGATACAGTGAAAGATACTTCAAAAGAAGCGGTTAGTCGTCTACAAGAAATGGGCATTACTGTGATTATGATGACTGGTGATAATGAACGTACAGCACAAGCAATTGGAGCAGAAGTTGGTGTTAATCATGTGATTGCTGAAGTTCTTCCGGAAGGCAAAGCAGATGAAGTGAAAAAACTGCAAGCTCAAGGGAAAAAAGTGGCGATGGTTGGTGATGGCATTAATGATGCGCCGGCACTTGCGACAGCTAATATTGGGATGGCGATTGGTACTGGTACAGACGTGGCTATGGAAGCAGCGGATATCACACTGATTCGTGGCGATTTAAACAGTATTGCAGATGCTATCATCATGAGTCGTAAAACAATGCGTAACATTAAACAAAACTTATTCTGGGCATTTGCTTACAACACATTAGGTATTCCAATTGCCGCAATCGGTTTACTAGCTCCTTGGGTAGCAGGTGCTGCGATGGCTTTTAGTTCGGTATCTGTCGTTTTAAATGCACTGCGATTACAGCGAGTTCAATTATAAAGGTTACGATAGATTCACTTTGAGTGGGTCTATTTTTTTATTTATTTCAGAGGATTCACGGAATTGGTCTTGGACTCCTATTTTAATAGAGAAATAGTTTGATTCTGTTTTTCACTTTCTCACTATGATACAATGAAAAGCACTGATTATAAAAACCTCGAGGATGAGGTAATTGACGATAGAATCCATAGAACGTAAAGGAGGAGCTTCTGGTGACGGTTCCATTTGTTACGGTAGAAGGTCCGATTGGTGTTGGTAAAACCTCTTTATCTAAAGAGATTGCAGCGACATTTAATTACCATCTATTAAAAGAAATAGTAGACGAAAACCCTTTTCTAAATAAGTTTTATGAAAACATAGAGGAATGGAGCTTCCAGACGGAAATGTTCTTCCTATGTAATCGCTATAAACAATTATCGGATATAAAAAAATTCCGTTTAACGCATGATAAACCTGTTGTAGCGGACTACCACATTTTTAAAAATTTGATATTTGCAAAGCGTACATTGGCATCAACTGAGTATGATAAATACGAGGAAATCTATAAGATATTAACGAAAGATATGCCTGTACCTAATGTAGTTGTTTATTTACATGCCAGTGTTGATACATTGATGAAACGTATTGCGATGCGAGGTCGTGAATTTGAAAAAATGATTTCACGAGATTACATGGAGCAACTGGTAGCAGATTATCATTCCTTTATCGAACATTTTGAGAAGATGCATCCTGAAATTCCTATTATTCGATTTAATGGTGATCAGCTTGATTTCGTAAAAAATCCAAATGATTTGACATATGTTTTACAAACAATAAAGGACACGTTACAACAAAGGAGTTTGCAACAATGAATTTGAGAGAGAAGTATGATATTCCACCACAAACGGTCATTACAATCGCTGGTACGGTTGGTGTAGGAAAATCAACGATGACAAAGGCGTTGGCAGAGGCGCTAAATTTCCGTACGTCATTTGAAAAGGTGGATACTAATCCATATTTAGATAAATTTTATGAGGACTTTGAAAAATGGAGCTTCCATCTACAGGTGTATTTTTTAGCGGAGCGTTTTAAGGAGCAGAAGCGGATCTTTGAATATGGCGGCGGGTTTATTCAAGATCGCTCCATCTATGAAGATACAGGCATTTTTGCGAAGATGCATTATGACAAAGGTACAATGAGCCCAACAGATTATGAGACGTATACAAATTTATTTGATGCAATGGTGATGACACCGTATTTCCCGCATCCAGATTTACTTGTTTATCTAGAGGGGCCAATTGATGCTGTAATTGGACGTATTCAAGAGCGTGGACGTACAATGGAGCAACAAACACCGAATGATTATTGGATTGAAATGCATGACCGCTATGAGAACTGGATCAATAATTTTAATTCATGCCCAGTTCTACGTGTAGATATTAATGATTATGATTTATTAAAAAATCCTGAAGCAATTGAATCAATTGTAAGCCGCATCAGTCATATGCTAAAACAAACAAGCCATTTACGTAAATAGAAGGTTAAATAAAGTTAATATTAAAAAATATCAAAAGACGTGAGACAATATGTAACCTATTGTGTCACGTCTTTTGAGTAGGAGGGATTGTTATAAGAATAGCGGTGTATTGCGGTTCTGGCTTAGGCATAAACCCAATTTATGCAGAGAAAGCAGCCGAATTAGGAACTGTATTAGCTCAAAATGGTCATGGTGTCGTTTATGGTGGTTCGAAAACAGGACTGATGGGGAAAGTTGCAGATGCAGTATTAGAAGCTGGAGGAGACGTTATTGGCGTGATGCCAACTCATTTACAGCAGCGGGAATTAGCACATGCTTCGTTAACAGAGATTTATTTTGTTGAGTCTATGCATGTACGTAAAGCAAAAATGGTAGAGTTAGCAGATGCTTTTATAGCTTTACCAGGTGGTGGTGGGACAATGGATGAATATTTTGAAGTGTTTACGTGGGCACAAATTGGACTACATGAAAAACCTGTAATTTTATATAATGTAAATAGCTTTTATGATGGGCTTCTACAACATTTTAAGAAAATGCTCGAGGAAGGTTTTATACGCACGGAACAAGAATCACTTATTCGTATAGCTACTACATCGGAAGAAGTATTAAAATTTTTAAAAAAACATGGGTAAGATACCCATGTTTTTTCTGCAATAAATAATCTTTATAAATATTTTTATTGGGTTTATTACCATAAAAATTTTAGTTCGCTAATACAATGAAAGAGGTGTAGGTTATGCACACAATAAATACAGAAGTTACTGATGATCATGTAGTGCTGGCAATTGAACGAAATATAGCCATTATTCGTTTTGATATGGAGCATAAAGTTGCCTATGTAAATGAACTTTTTGCTAAAACATTAGGCTATAAAGTTGAGGAAATGATAGGAAAAGATCATAAGGATTTTTGTTTAACGGAATTTGCGAATAGCATAGAATACGGAAAATTTTGGCGAAACTTAGCTGCTGGCAATAGCTATCAGGATAAAATCGAAAGAATGGATGCAAGGGGAAATAGAGTTTGGCTTGAGGCTACTTATATGCCTGTCTTTGCTAATAATTCAAGAAAGGTAATTGGCGTATCGAAAATTGCAACAAATATTACTGAACGCCAAAATGAAATTGTTAGTGTAGCTGATACATTAAAGGTTATGTCCAAAGAGCTTCATAGCCGTTCGGAGGCTGGTATTCAAAATAACAAGGATTTACTGGAAACAGTGAAAGAGGTATCACAAGAATCTGCCGATAATGTGAGAAATCTTGCACAGCTACAGAAGCAAGCGGAATCAATTAAAGGGATTGTGAAGACCATTCAAGAAATTGCTTCTCAGACAAATTTACTTGCACTAAATGCAGCTATTGAAGCAGCAAGAGCTGGTGAGTATGGCCGAGGCTTTGATGTTGTAGCAAAAGAGGTTAGAAAACTTTCTGTAAGGGTGGAGCAATCTATTTCAGAAGTAAAAGATAATGTTGAGGGCATAGAGCGAGAGATTGGACAAGTCACTGAAAGCATCACACGTATAGCTGAAAAAGTTGAAAAAACAAATGGTCAAATTAATGTAACAACGAATGATTTTGCTGAAATTGCTACTGCAGCAGAGGCATTAGATGAACAATCAAGGCATTTTACCGAAATAATTTAATTTATTTCAGCAATTATTTTCTGTACCGAAAGCGTAGCGACAGGTACAGAAGTCCCCCACCTCTATAGGTGACGCAATCAATTATGCCGAGGCATAATTGATTGCAATTTTTAAATTTTATTTCTCTCTTTTTTACACGCTTCATAAAGAAGGAAAAATAATTGCAAGAATTAGAGAAAAGGTTAAGGCCTGTAATAGATACTCCTCAAGCGTATTATTTTTGTAATTTTCTGATTTATATTGAAATAGTAGATGAGTTTTATTTACAATAATTGTGTAAAGCTTTCATAAATCATAATAGGGGTGTTATAGATGACAAAGGTGGAAGTAAGTTTTAAGCATTTACCAACGACTGCAGTTTCAGATGCAACAGGAGGACATACGAATTTACGTAGTGATATTAAACCGTTAGCAGATCATTATAAAATTGCTGGCCGTGCGGTAACAGTGCGTTTACCAGATGGCGAAAATGGTGCAGTATTGGAAGCCATTCGAGCTGCTAAAGAAGGGGATATTTTAGTAATTGACGCTAAAGGGAATACCAACCGTGCAGTTGCCGGTGATTTTGTTCTTTCATTAGCGAAGGGTATTGGTATACAGGGATTTGTCGTTGATGGTGTTATTCGTGATATTGCAGCTATTCGTGAGCTAGACTTTCCTGTATTTTCACTTGGCACAACGGTAGCAGCTGGCAATAAAAACGGAGGTGGGAAAGTAAATGTTCCTATTGCTATTGGGGGGGTTGCTGTTCATCCTGGCGATTATATTATTGGGGATATGGACGGTGTTGTTGTCGTGCCTCAGAATGATGCAGAGCGTATGGTTGCAGCTGCTGAGGCCAAAATCCAAAAGGATGAAATACGTGCACAAGAAGCACATGTAAATGGAAAAGAATCAATTATTGCTTATTTAGATAAAGTATTAACTTCTTTCAGCTAATGTTTTTTGTAGCGAAAGCAAAGCGTCAGCTACAGAAGTCACCCTCCTCTTTAGGTAGTGAGATGAATGCGGATTTAAGCTACTTTTCAACGGGTGTTCAAACACCCGTTGAAATAAAGGAACTCAGTCTAAGAACGGCAACGACTGAGTGACCAACATCATGTTGTTGTTGCTGTCGCTTCGCTTTCGCACAAAAAACATCTGCAGGCCTAAGTACAAAGTCGATTCCGGACGCAATTATGCCGAGGCATAATTGATCAAAATAAAAAAATCCTCACGATGCCATCCATTACATCGTGAGGATTTTTTTAATTTTTATGCTAAATTCTTATTATCTTTAAAGTAATTTTTCATTTTCTCTGCATCGAAACGGCCTTCCCATTTCGCCATTACTAATGACGCAAGTGAGTTACCAATTACGTTAACGACTGTACGTCCCATATCAAGAATACGATCGATACCTGCGATAAATGCTAAACCTTCAATTGGAATGCCGACAGTACCTAAAGTTGCTAGAAGTACAACGAATGATACTCCTGGAACACCTGCAATACCTTTAGATGTAACCATTAATACAAGCATTAACGTAATTTGTTCACCAATGCTTAAGTGAATACCGTACATTTGAGCAATAAATAATGCAGCAATAGCTTGGTACAGTGTAGAACCATCTAAGTTAAAGGAGTAACCGGTTGGAATAACAAAGGATACGATATCCTTTGGAGCACCTAGTTTCTCCATTTTCATCATAATTCGCGGTAACACAGCTTCAGAACTTGCTGTTGAGAACGCTAAAATCAGCTCATCTTTTAGTACTTTGATTAAGAAGAAGATACTGATACCTGCAAATTTGGCCACAAGACCAAGAACGACAAAGATAAAGAATAGCATTGTTGCATAAACAAGTATAGCAAGTTTACCAAGTGGTATTAGTGAAGCGAATCCATATTTGGAAACGGTTACACCGATTAAACCAAATACCCCAATTGGAGCGAATTTCATTACGAGGTTAGTTACCCAGAACATAGTATCTGCTACCCCTTGGAAGAAGTCTAATACTGGTTTACCTCGTTCGCCAATGGCAGCAACCCCTAAACCAAAAATAACTGAGAAGAAGATAATAGCAAGCATATTACCTTCAGACATTGCTTGAACGATATTTGTCGGTACAATGCCTACAATAATATCAAATGGTCCTTCATGCTTTACTTCTTCTGTAGTTGCAACGTATTTCGAAATATCTCCTTGAGAGAGCTCGTTCATGTTTATACCCGCGCCTGGTTGGAATAAGTTTGCGGAAAGTAAACCAATTACAATTGCTACTGTTGTAATAAGTTCAAAATAAATAAGTGATTTTCCGCCTAATCGTCCAAGCTGTTTCATATCGCCAGTTCCAGCAACACCAACGATTAGAGTCGAAATAATAATCGGTACAACAATCATTTTAATTAGATGAAGGAAAATATCACCTAGAGGTTGTAAATATGTTTCAATTTTGGGGTTTCCGTAAAAGATACCACCAATAATAATCCCTAAAATCAAACCGACTAAAATTTGAGTAGCTAAACTGATTCTAAATTTCTTCTTCAAAACCTTAGTACCTCCTAATATTAAAATTTTTAGGACTTGCCTTACTTTAATAATACGGAGGACTTATGAAATCCGACAAAATCCGAGAAAATTAATTTACTTTAGTTAAAATGTCTGAATATAACACCTGAATAAATTTCTTAATATTCACCTTTGCTTTACGATTTCCGTGGTCTTCTATCCGAGTCATAAGCTGACGAATTTCTTTAAAGTCAAAGTATCGAGGTGCATAATATTCAAATTCAGAGTTTGTATAATCCACGACACCTAGATTGGCGAGATTTATCATAGCTGCTAATATAGTACGGCGCACACGCTGTTCAATAGCTTTACTTTCCTTCAAAATTTCATCTGGTGTAGCCTTTGTGACAGCTGCAATTTCTTCGTAAAGCTCCTTTAATGGTGGAAGTGGTGCAATTTTGTGCTGATGAGCAAGTAATGTCTCAATGATAGCTATAATATCTTCGCTTCCGATCTCACCAACGATACCCATATCATTTAAGATGGATTGAATATGATCACGTGACGTTGCTTTATGATTTATTTGTTCACTTAGATCAATATTTGTAAGTGATTGGCGAATAATAAGCAATGAGTTTTTTAGGCGAAATTGTTCAGTTGTTTTACGTAAAACATTCTCAACCTCAATACGATTTATAGGTTTATGAATAAAGAAATCTATACCATGCTCATATGCCTCGCCTACCATTTCCTTATTCACCACTTGGGAAATCATGACAAATTGTCCTTCGAAACGATTTTGAATAAGGTGCTCGACTGTTGCTATCCCATCGAGCTTAGGCATAAGTAAATCAATCAACACAAATTCTGGCTGTGTCATTAAAATTTGTGGAATGGCGTCCTCACCATTGCGTGCTTCGCCAATAACTGTACCTAAGCCACCATCTTCAATAATTTGCTTTAACATGACCCGACTTGCACGATCATCATCTACAATAAAATACCTCATTTAAGTCTCTCCCGTTTGAATAGTTTGCGTAGGAACTGCAATTTTAAACATCGTGTTTTGATTGTTTGATTCAACGGATATTGAGCCATTTAATTTATTTACTAATTCAACAACATGTGAAAGCCCAATACCTGTTGCTGAGACACCGTCTACATTGTATTTTGTGGTGTATCCAGGTTCAAAAATAATAGAGAGATTACTTTGCGGAATGCCCGTCCCATTATCACATACTGTTATTACAGTATCATCCTGTTGCTGCTGAATGGCAATAGAAATGATACCTTGATCCTCAATTGATTCAATAGCATTAGCTGTTAAATTATTCAAAAGTGCAAGCAATGCAATATGTTCTTTCGTTTGAAAATTGATTTCGATATTTATGTTAAACTCAATTTCTTTCCCGAGAAAATCAGCGTACTTACTGTTTCCGTCTTTAATATAATGTAATAATTCTGACAATCTCAGGGAGCCAAAGCTCTTTTCACCAACAATTTTAGAAATACCTGCATAAATGCGTTGTGAATCCTTCTTCACTTCATGAATTTCCTGGGCAATATGAAGTGCCTGTAAACTTTCTGCACGATAACCTAGCGATTTTAATTGTCGATATAATTCAAACCCACTGGCTGTAATTGCTTCTATGTGGTTCATAGATTTTTTTAAATAAAGTGTCTCAACATATAAATCTGAGCCGATCGTAAGCATTTCCTGAACACGTTTTTTTTGCTCAGCAATTAAAATGGAACTATAAATACCAACAACAAAAAAACTACGTAATAAAGCAACTGCTAATAGTATAAGTAAATCATGAAGGAGTAAAAAAGTGTAAGAATTTATTAGAAAACGAAATAGTTGTTCCACTAAATTACTGAATACTTCACTAAACGCAACTAGCAATCCAAGCAATAGTGGTTTTTCTCTATATTGATGAATGCTTAGAATTTGTAGGCATATTGCAAATAAAATATAAAAAGCAGCAGCAGGTAAATGTATTAGTAAACTATCGATGAATGGAACATCATGTAAAGTGTAATTAATGATAACTCGAAAAACGGTTGTCACGATGCTTGTAGAAAATCCAGCCAAAATGATAGGTGTAGGTCTAAGCAGAGTGCATAAAAAGAAAATAATACTTCCTAATCCGAAACGAAAAGGTGTATCAGCGAAAGGCATTATTTTAATCTCACTACCGATAGCAGTTAACAGAGCAATTATGAAAACCCAAGTGAGGGAAGCACGAGATATGTAAAATTTCGAGCGCATAGAAATCCTCCCTAATTAATATTAACGAGCAATATCCTAAAAGAGCTCGTTTGCGTGTTTGCAATAAAGGTAATTGTACCACTACTTTTGATGTTACGTTGAGGCGGAATACGATCTTGAAACGAAAGCGCATTTGTCTAGATGAAATAACGCTATAGATTTTTCATGGTTCTAAAATCATAATTTACAATAAAAAATACCACAACCTAAGTGGAAGTGGCATCTAGAAAATGTTACATAAAATTTTAAGCAAAAAAAAACGGCTACATTCGTAGTCGGAATTTTAAAACTGGAGGAGGTAGAGGGATTCGAACCCCCGCGCGGTGTTACCCGCCTGTCGGTTTTCAAGACCGATCCCTTCAGCCAGACTTGGGTATACCTCCATGTTGTTTTGTTGCGTTGTCTTATCGACAAGATTTAATTTATCATATTTTAAAAATCACGTCAACATTTTTTTAATACTTATTTCAGCGGTCAAAACATAATTTTTATATAATAGAGATTAAATAATAGAGATTAAATATAAGTATTATATAGGAATTTTAAGGGGGATAATTTATGAAATTTAAACACTTCTTATATATTATTTTAAGTTTGAGTATATTGAATGGATGTAGCAATCATGATGAGTTAGAAAAAGGAAGAGGAACCTTCACTGAAGGAGTAGTAACTCTTTTTGCTGAATTTGAAAATTTAACAAAAGAGTCACAAAGAGCATTATTAGAGAAGTTAGATGAAAATAATATAGACTATGTAGTTGATAATCAAGGATCTGTGTTTGTAAGAAAAAGGGATATTGACAAAGCAAATTCGTGTTGTAAGCAATAATATATAGATTTTTATACACGTTGTAGCATGATAAGTGACGGAGAGGGCATACAATTTTTGTTTTTATGGGCGCCCCATATAAAACTACCTCGAAACAATTTAAACGCCAAAATATATCCTTCTCGTGGCTCATAACTATGTAGGTGGACAAAAAAAGAAACTGTTTTTATTCAGGAAGATTTAGAAGCAGGTACGTCAGTAAATAGCATTAATGGTTTTTTTACTAATAATCATGTAGTTTTAAGCTACTGTGCGGGTTGCGAAGAGTGGGCTTATTGGGAAAGTGGGGAATTAGTGAGTGGTCAACTTTTTCAATGACTGTTGCTGCTGTTGCTACGTTAACACTGCGCTTTCGCACAAAAAACATCCGCTGGCCTAAGTACAAAGCCGATTCTGGACGCAATTCTGCCGAGGCGTAATTGATTAATAATTTCTTATTTACAGTGCTGATAGAATATTCCACACAAATATTATGTGTATTGAGTTGCAATTTATGAAAACAGTAAGTATACTAGTTATTGCCGTGCTAGGTGGGAAGGTAGCGGTGTCCTGTAACTCGCAATCCGCTCTAGCGAGACTGAATTCCTTTTTCGAGGCTGTCCGTATTGTTTGGTCTGCCTTTTGCACGTAGTGTTGACGATTGGGTCCTGCGCAATGGATACCCATGAACTATGTCAGGTCCGGAAGGAAGCAGCATTAAGTGGTCTTATTCATGTGCCGCGGGGTTGCCTAATCTGAGCTAACGACAAGAGTAACGCTTATGTGCGGCTGTCGAAGAAAGGTGCACGGCATTAAATTGCCAATTCAAACGCATCCGTCTACAAAAGGCGGATGCGTTTTTTTATGATTTTACAATGTTTGTTGGAATGGAAGGGCACTCTCCAGAAAGTTTAAGGGAGATTCACATCAACCTTCGCTATGGGAAGTGAGAGATCGTCCCGAATTTTTAGAAAAGCGATAACACTATTTTATAAATAATGAAGCAAATGCTATAATAGAACTATTCTATATTATGAAGAAGAGGAGAGGAAATCATTGACGTATCAAGCATTTTATCGTGTGTATCGACCGCAATCATTCCGAGAAATGTCCGGTCAAGCACATGTCAAAAGAACGCTACAAAATGCTCTCCTAGCGAATAAAACAACACATGCTTATTTATTTTCCGGCCCACGTGGTACTGGGAAAACAAGTACAGCTAAAATTTTTGCAAAGGCTTTAAACTGTGAGCATGCACCATCAAAAGAGCCTTGTAATGAATGTGCTACTTGTTTAAGCATTACAGAGGGCTCTCACCCAGATGTTATTGAATTTGACGCGGCGTCTAATTCACGCGTTGAAGAAATACGTGACGTCATTGAGAAAGTTCGATTTGCCCCTGCAAGTAGCAGATATAAAGTGTATATCATTGATGAAGTGCATATGCTTTCTACAAGTGCTTTCAATGCCCTTTTAAAGACATTAGAAGAACCACCTTCTCACGCTGTATTTATTTTAGCAACGACAGAGCCCCATAAATTGCCCGCAACGATTATTTCGCGATGTCAGCGCTTTGATTTTAAGCGTCTTTCAACCAATGATATTATTGAGCGCATGAAAGTTGTATTAGAGGATATTGAGTTACCATTTGAGGAACAAGGTTTGAAGGTCATCGCACAATCAGCAGCTGGTGGTATGCGTGATGCCTTAAGCTTATTAGATCAGGTTGTATCCTTCAGCGGAGAAAAGTTGAAGCTTGAGGACACATTACTTGTTACAGGTTCTATCAGTCAGGAAGTTTTCTATGAATTAGCAGAAGCTCTAAAAGCAAAAGATGTCGCGCAAATGCTTGCGTTATTAGAACAGCTTATTGCGGATGGAAAAGATCCTCTTCGTCTTTCAGAGGACCTAATTACATTTTTCCGGGACTTATTATTACTGCAAACAAGTGAGGATCTGGCCGAATTATTAGAACTAGTATCACCGGAGGAGCGAGTATTTACATTAGCGCATGATTTTGCACCGGATTTGCTATATGGCTACATTGATATTTTAGCGAAAACACAGCAAGAAATGCGGTTCTCCCACCATACAAAGATTTACTTAGAAACAGCGTTACTTAAAATGGTGCAGTTTTCGGGTGGTGCAATTGGTCAAACTACGACTTCAGGTGAGGTCGCTATGAGCCCTGAACTCGCTCAAAAAATCGTGGCACTTGAGCAGATGGTGCAACAACTATCAGCTCAATTGCAAGCTGGTGCTTCGATGCAAACGACGCAAGCACCAAAAGAGCAACGTCCACGAGCTAAAAGTCCAAATGGCTATAAAGCACCAACAGGCCGTATTCAAGAGATACTAAAGGATGCTACAAAGCAAGATGTACAACGTATCAAATCGGTTTGGGCACAGGCATTAAGCCAAATGCAAAAATCTCAATCAGCTCTTTTAGCAGAGGCTGAACCTGTTGCGGCATCTTCAAGTGCTTTTGTGTTAAAATTCAAGTATGATATTCATTGTCAAATGGTTGCTGATAATCAATCCCTAAAAGCTCAATTCACACAATTAATTGCAGGGCAAACTGGTATTATGTACGAAATGCTTTGTACGCCTGAAGATGCTTGGTTAAAATTACGTGAAGAGTTTATTCGTGATCACGGCTTACAGCAGCAGAAAAAATCTCAGGATGAAACTGATCATGAAATGGAATTATTAGAACCACCTCCGGCAGAAATGCCGGAAGGGCCGTTTATCGACGATGCTCAACCACTTGCTTCACAAGATCCACTAGTGACGGAAGCAGAAAAGCTGTTTGGTAAAGATTTCATTGAAATTGTTGAAGACTAATCATTTAGGAGGAATATGTTTATGCGTGGAATGGGAAATATGCAAGGTATGATGAAAAAAATGCAAAAAATGCAAAAAGAAATGATGGAGGCTCAAGAGGCTTTGAATGCAGAGCAATTTGAAGGTTCTGCTGGTGGGGGTATGGTGAAAGTAAATGTAACTGGCCAACGTGAAATCGTAGAAGTAAATCTTGATCCATCAGTAGTAGATCCAGACGATATCGAAATGCTACAAGATTTAATCGTTGTTGCTGTAAATGAAGCATTGAAAAAAGTAGATGAAAAGACAAATGCAACAATGGGTAAATTCACTCAAGGCATGAACCTTCCATTCTAGGAGGTAAATAAATGTACTACCCAGAACCAATATCGAAACTGATTGATAGTTTTATGAAATTGCCAGGTATCGGGCCGAAGACCGCGGCTCGTCTGGCGTTTTTTGTATTAACAATGAAAGAGGATGACGTTTTATCCTTTTCAAAGGCATTAATTGATGCTAAACGAAATTTAAGCTACTGCTCCGTGTGTGGCAACATAACTGATGTAGATCCATGCCATATTTGTACGGACAAACAACGAAATCATTCTATTATTTGTGTTGTTCAAGATACAAAAGATGTAATTGCGATGGAAAAAATGCGTGATTTCAATGGTATGTATCATGTATTACAGGGAGCTATTTCACCTATGGATGGTATTGGTCCAGAAGATATTAATGTCGCTTCCCTACTAGTTCGTTTGCAAGATGAGGTTGTTCAGGAGCTTATTTTAGCTACGAATTCAACTATTGAAGGCGAAGCAACAGCTATGTATATTTCTCGTTTAGTGAAGCCATCTGGCATTCGAACAACACGGATTGCTCATGGACTACCAGTAGGTGGAGATTTAGAATATGCAGATGAAGTAACGTTATCGAAGGCAATGGAAGGTCGCCGAGAATTGTGAGTGAGGGATTAATATGTTCTTCCGCAGTAAGGGAAAATTAAAAAAAGAATTCGACGACAAGCTTGTGAGTCTTATAAAAGAAACAAAAGAAGATTTACAGCAGGCAAAGATAATTGAAGAACTACTAGATGACTATGATTTAGAAGTAATTGCTCAAAAGAAAGCAGCGGAGAGTATACATTTTTATTTATTCAAGGAAGCTAGAATTCGGAGAGTATTAATTAAATAATAGTTTTTAACTTCTTTCAGCAAGTGTTTTGGTAGCGAAAGTGAAGCGTCAGCACTGCGCTTTCACACAAAAAACATCTGTTGGCCTAAAACCTCCGGACGCAATTATGCCGAGGCGTAATTGATACTCATAGAAGCACAACAGGGAACATAAACTTTCATAATTATACTGTTAAGGGGGAAACCATATGTCGTGGTTAGTAATTATGAGCTTTTGTGTGCCTGTAGTGCTTCTTTTTCTTTATATAATAATAAGACATGCCAAGATGGGTAAAATTTTAGAAGGAATGTCTGTGTTTTGGTTTAGATTTGCTTTTGCCTTTCTACTATTATTCATTATTCACTTAGGCATAGGGTATGCTGGCTATAATGTACCGATTAATCTATTTTCAGTGTTCACAATTGCAATATTAGGTATTCCGGGTGTACTAGGAATAACTGCTTTAATATTTTTTTTATAAAATACTTGTAAAACAAAAATATTGTGATATAGTAATAAGAGTTGTTAAGATAACTGTTGAAAAACAAGTAAATTTTAAGTTAAATAATTTAGTTGTTGACATCGAGTGCGCAACGTGATATTATATAAGAGTTGCTGTTGGAGAAACGGTAACGAAATGAACCTTGAAAACTGAACAAGCAAAACGTAATCAATAAAGTTTTTAGTAGCTAACCTTGAGTTAGTGAACGAAACAAAATTTTGGACATCAAACATGATGCCAGCAAAACAATTTGAGCTAATCAAATTTCTTTTTATGGAGAGTTTGATCCTGGCTCA
>NZ_JBIVRU010000031.1:0-41643 GCF_044755845.1 Lysinibacillus sp. NPDC092081 | reverse complement strand
ACAACTTGATGTAGTTTAAGAAAATGCGGAATTACAATGTTAGGGAAATTCTAATTCTAAAAAGCGTAATTCCTCGATACTAAAATTGAATTTGGCAATTTTTAGATTAATTCCATTATTCTTCCCCGGCAAGAAAAGCACCCGTTAGTGAAAATAATTATAATTTTACTGTCCAAATTTTATAGATGATTTGACCATTTATTTCTGTTTTTCCAGTACAGACACCGATTTGCAAATTGTTATAAACAGCCCATTTAGGATAAAGGGATGCTAAATATTTAATTACCCTTTCATCAGGTGTTGCATATCCTACATTATTTTTATCACTTAAATAGGCAACAAAATCTGGATATAATGCTTCTGTCCATTCTTTAACTTCAAACTCCGAATCAAAAATACGGTTATCCTCTTTATAGCTTCCATTTATCCATTTAACATTCTCCATTGAATCCACCTCATTTCCAAGTTTCTCCACAACTATTGCTATATTATTATGCTAACCTGCTTCGTTAGTAAAAAAACGTCCTCACTTGTTGGAGAAACACCTCCGTTCCATTTTCATTCCATAGAATACTTTACCTATAAAATCCTTAACAATGTATTGCCTTATTTTATATATGTAATTTTTTCCTCTTTCTACTAAGCTGCTCCGTTAGTTTAATAAGAAAAAAGAGCTGCTAATGCAACTCAATGTTCTTCAAGTAAAGCACCCCGTTACTTTAAGTGTAAAATATCACAATGTTATCGATTTACAAAGTTTAAGTGATTATGTTAAGTAATTAAGACTAATGCACTTAAAATGAAAGTTATCAATGATATTATTTGTAAAACATTATGTTGAAGGTCTGGAATAATATGATCTTTTATTGGAGGTAATAATTTAAGTGTATTTTTAAAATGAGTTTCATATAGAGTTTTTGGAAATTGCTTTAAATACTTCCCAGTAAGATAAGGCATCCACCAATTTAGAAGTTGCATAAATAAAAATACAAACCAAAAGACCACCGAAATAATCATTAGCCATTTTATCTGTGTAATAAACAATCCTATACAAAGAATGATAATAATTCCGTTTACAGTTGCCTCAATGATTTTTTCCTTTGTTGAGTATTTTGATAAATCATTCCACGGATAAAGATTAACAAGGGTTGTTACTTCAAAATAAAGAAACAACAGAATTTGGAACGCTATCGCAAAATTAAATAAATCCATTAACTCCCCTCCTTTTAATCCCATATTATTACTATATTAACAAGTATACACAGCGAACATTGGCTTTTCTAATGAATCTTTTCGAAAACAGAAGCAAAAATTGCTAATTCAACTAACCTGCCCCGTTAGTTCAATAAGAAAAAAGAGCTGCATATGCAACTCGATGATCTTTAATTAAAGCCCCACATTACTTTAAGTACAACATTTCACAATCTTACTCATTGATGTTAATCACATTTCTTTCAGAAAGGGGAATTATAGGTTAATTTGCGCCCCTGTGAGATACTGAGGGGCTATTCATGTAGTCGTGGATTCGCCACCCTGCAATGACGTTTTGTTTATGTAAATGGCTATTCAACAAACTGGAATTTGGCGAACACGTATTATGCTTATACTATTCGTCTGTTCTTTTTGTCGTATATCACAACGGTTACAATTGAAACAAAAACAATCACAGCATTTGCGGCAATGGTTCCCGCCCAAGTCATAGTCATGGTGCCGAAGATGGGGGATGCTGCATTGAACATGGTGTGGAATAATACGCACATAAACACACGGCCTTTCCCTGATATTTTGTAGATTGCCCCGTTGAAAAACCGAAACGCAATGAGTTGAACTGCAAACATCCAAAAGTTAATGAGTCCCTCTCCGTGATTCGTCCCTGGAATGAAGAAGAGAGGGATATGCCATAAAATCCAAATGATTCCAGCAAAAACAGAAGACAAAACAAAACCGTATTTTTTGTCAAGCTCAGGCTGCAGTATGTACATCCAGCCAGCTTCCTCCAAGCCACCGATAATAAGATTACCAAACAGGGAAAGGAAGAACGTATAAAATGGAAGCACCATTTCCGTGCGGCCTGAAACTGCAATATGTATCACAAAATACAATGAAAGTCCTACAACAACGAACAAATAGAGAGATATGCTATTTTTGGCATAAAAAACAGTTCTCAACCATTCCTTGAGACCTGCTATTTTGTTATTTTTCTTCAGAACGATATATGAAGCAATAGCTGGCGACAAAATATAGATTGCAAAAGGGATATTCATCCCGAATTGCTGTAACGAGTGAACCGAATTGTGAACCGAATATCCAAATTGCCCCAGGGCAATCAAAGCACCTGACACAAGATAGGCTATGCAAAATGTCAGCATTGTAAATTGTATTGTGATTTTTCTGTCTGTCATGATTTCTTCACCTCACGTTTTGAAGGTTTTGGTAAGCTATTTTCTGAATAATACGACGTAACTATATATAGATGAAAGATGATTAAGTTCTTTCATTGGAGTTGAATAGCAACAATCTTTTCGAAAACAGCCTACTAAAATAACGCACCCGTTAGTCGAAGTAGAATAAAGAGCTTATTCAATAATCGCGCCCGATTGTGGAAGATAATAAGCACATGTCTTCTTTAACAAACTTATCATTAGTTGAAGAAGATTCATTCTATCCCCTTAAATCCCCAATAGTTTTTTTTGGAAAATAATTATTTAATCCATATAATTAAATGTATGATTGGACTTTGTGATAATTCAATATCATGCGCCTTTCCTGTCTCGAGCTTTTCTCGATATAAGTAAATATGAGGAAGTTTATTACGAGTAGTACCACGAGTATTTTGGGTCAATTCCAATTAAGTAATTCAACCTAAAATTCTATTCTATATTTTTTTTAGCTGCGTAATCACCATAAAAGTAAGTGTCCCAAAAATCACCATATTTAGGAGTAGCAATTATTGTATATTCACCATTTCCATCGACTTCAAACAAAACTACACTATTATTTTCCCATCCCACAAAATGATCTGGATTTGAATCATCTACGCGCATATAGATACTGTATATTCCTTTTGTTAGTACTCTACTTTTTTGAAAGTCCTCAATTAGATCTTTGGCGTTTGGAATAGGATGTTCATTTTTATTCATGTCAAATTCAAATTGAAAATTCACCACACCTATTTTCGATGCATACCTACCATGCTCGCCATCATGATTTTTACTTCGGGGGTCACTTGGTATTAATGTAGGTAAAAGTTTAGTAGTATCTATCTTTTGGGTCTTTTTTAAATCATCAAGTAGCTCTTGAGAATTATTTATATCTACCTCAATGTTGTCGTAAGGAAATATATAAACAGGACCATTTTTTACTGCGACAAATTTATTAGGATATTTCACTAGCCCATATTTTTTTATGATCTGTTCAATTACTTGAACAACTTCTGGGTGTTGCTATGCACCCTTGAATTGTTCGAAATAGATATCGTCACTTTCACCTTTTACAATTTTAAACAAATACAACACTTTGATTACATAAATTACATTCTCCATCAAATAATATAATCGACATAATATATATTCCTCCCTTAATTAATATTTTAACATAAAATTCATGCAATATTACATATTTGTAAATATATAAAAAGATGGCGAATTCTGTGTATTTTTTCGATATTCCCAAAACTAATTAGGGATGTTTTTTACAAACGATTTGCAAAAAACAGATATAAATGGTTTGGAAAAAAAGAACAATGTATGATTCCTACTCCAGAGATTAAAAAGAGGTTCTTAGAATAATTAAAAGGGATTTTAACATTCTTATTTCGTTTAGGCGAAAAAGAAAAACAAACAGTAAGTGTCAATGGTAAGCGGACTGGGATGGTTCAGTGGTTTGTGCTGATCCATGAAAGGAGCATTAAGGAATTGACACGTGCAGCTGAATGGGTTTGGCGTTGCATATTCACTAATATTTATCGATATCTATCTTGAACTATTCTACTTGGTTAGTAAATAACATCTTCACTTGTTGGAGAAATGCCCCTGTTCTAATTTCTTTCCAAAGAATACTTGACCTATCAAATCTTAACAATGTATTGCATTTATTTGTATATGTAATTTTTTCCTCATTCATCTAAATTGTACCATTAGTACAAGAGTTAGTGTAATAAAGGTTATACTCTTATTCGCCAAAATCATCATAAGGATTAGCGTATAAATCTACATCAATTTCAGCTTCAATACTTGAAGCAAATTTTATGATGTCTTTATCCAGATATAAAGCAGGGGTATTTCCCTTTTCTATTTTAATTACAATAAAGAATTTACACTCCAAGGAATAAGCCTCTTTTATTTCGTTAATTATTGATGACTTATTTTGTAGCATACCTATAATTTGCTTTAGTTGGTCATTTACATCAAGCGAAAATTGGTAGCCTGTTCCTAAATCCCAACTTGTCTCTTTTCTAATAAAAATCGAACGGTTTTGAATTAAATCGCCTTTTTTATAGGTGTCAGTAGGTGTAATTTCTAACTTTTCTGTTACATCATCTATTGGAAAGTCATCTCCAAACAAGCTGAAATAAATCTTTACTTGGATCTTATTCAAGTGTAATTTCGCCTCCCATTAGCCTCATTTTAACAATTATAATATCCTTCCTTATTCAACTAAACTGCTCCGTTAGTTTAAGTACATTTCTTCACAATCTCCAAAGTGATATTATCTCCTAAATTTCCAATAAATAAATCTCACCTCTAAAAATCTATAGAGGTGAGATGTTTTTAATCAAACTTTATTACAAATTATCATTCTTTATTATAAAGGCTCTTTTCTAAAAGATTGTTGCTTCTGGTTTGTCTATCTTATACAACTAAAGCACTCCGTTAGTTGAATAACATAACTTCCAATTTGAATCAATAATCAATTGAATTGGCTATATGCTCATTTTGTGTATTCTAATGTTTTTTTAGGTATGATAAAATAATATTAAATAAAGTGCGATTGGTGTAAATTATAAATTTAGGGAATTTAAGGAATTTAAGGAGTGTGATTCAAGTTTTAATCTCTTTATTCTTAGTGTTTACAATTTTGTTTATAATGGCTTTCTTTCTAACTTATAAACGCTCTTGGAGCTTAAATTTAATTATTTGGGGAGTTTTCTCTGTACTAATTTTTTCACCTATAATCAGCTTTTTTCTTATAATAATACCTCAGTATGTGACAGGAAACTCTTGGGCAGGGTTAATTGGTATGTATGCTTTTCCACTTCTAGAAGTAATTTCACTTCTTATGTTTATAATTGGATGTATAGGTTATATAATAAAGAAAAAAACAATTGAGAAATCGGAAGACAGCGTCGGTTAAAAAAAGATAGTAAAGCAGAAATGTTGTTTAAACTAACATTCCTGCTTTTTTTTGTATTAAAATATCGCAGAATTTAATTGATTTCGCTTGATACAATTTATCTTTATACATATACGTAATTTGAATATCCCCTATACTCCGACTTCCTCACTTTTGTTTAGCTATTTACAAAATCCTTAACCATAAATATCCCTGTTAGCATTTTCCTTACGCAGTTTTAAATCAATATTTCTGGAACATAATAAGTTGTGTTGAAATAAAAATTTAAAATATTAAGATTTCAAATCTTTAGCAAATTTTTTCAACCTTACTGAGAATGAATATTTCCAAAATGCGGGAATAAAAGTATGATAGAAATTGCTGAAATTCAGGGCATAATGGCTATTTCGTTTTATAAGGTCCTAATGATTTTCATCTAAATTAGTTAAATTAATTATTAAATTGAGTTAGCTATTAGAACAAATGTTTCAGGTGTTACTTTGTTGGTAACTTTATTATAAATTCCAAGCATATACTGCAAATTATTTTTTTCAAAGACAAAAAAGTTAAATAGTTGATGCTCAAAATAAATGGCTTTTGCACCATCTTGAAGTGTATACTCTTTTCCATTTAAGTTCAGTTTATCTGTGAAGTCCAATTTGTTTTTTAAAGGACGAATATCAATTTTATAAATATTATTACTTAAATCTTTATTAACAAACCTAATTTCCAGGGAATCATTCACATTATAGTTCTTATCTTCAAAGAATCTTCCATATTGATGTGTGAAAGAAATAGTAGGCAACGTTTCGGGTAGTTTTACATCACATTTACAATGATTTTCAAATTCCTTAACAGCAGCTTTTACAGATTTATATCCAGCTTCAGTGTACTTTTCCTCAAAAGAAGGAGGAGTGTCACTCGAATTTGCATTTACTATTTCAAAACACCACACACAAATTAATAGACTAAATAAAACCATTAGAAGAGGGATACGTTTATCCAATTTCATCACCCTAATTTTTTATTTAGGTATAGTATGTCTTGTTTATTTACAATAATTCCTTCTTCAACTATCCTGCCCCGTTAGTTGAAGAACAACAATCTTTAAGAAAAGAGCTATTATAAATGATCAAACTTTTTTATAAAGCTACAATAATATCTGGTTAAAAGGAGGGCTAAGCTTGTCTGTTAAATCATTATTAGGTGTAGCGGAATCAACCCAATCATTTAGGTTTAAATTAATGGTGGTAATTCCTTCAAAAATATGAAATTCGAATCAATTGCAAAAAAAATAGTGAAAAGTAAATTGTAATATAATAATATTAATATTGGTCATTTTAACAATAGTTCTATTTCCTCACCACTTTTTGGATGTATAGAGAATGGAACCAAAGGGATTTTCTGTTTGGTCAATTGATTAAAATACATATTAAACTACTGAATTATAAAACTAAGGATTGGTTTTATATCAGTCCTTAGTTTTTATAATAAAAAAATAACTAAGGAGAGTTTATCTTGAAAAACAAAATGAAAAAGGTTTTGGCATCCGTTTTAGCAGCTGGGCTCATGTTATCCAGTTTCTCTTTCACAAAAGCTGAAGCAGCCATTCCAGAAGTACCTAATCCAAACAAAACAGTTATGCTAGTTCCTTTGGATGACAGACCTATGAACACTGATACTGTTAAAAAGGCGGCGGCGGCTGCCGGTATTAAGTTGATCATGCCACCTAAAAACATTATTGCTACTAGTTTACAAGAAAATTCTACAGGAACTGGGTCACATGGCGGTGATGCTTCTGCAGTTATTCAATGGATTAAAGATAATGAGCATTTAGCAGATGGATTTATCCTTTCAGCTGATATGATTCATTCTGGCGGTTTAGTTGAATCCCGAAGCTTTTCACCAACATACTCAACTGCCCAAGGAAGTTCTAATTTAGATATCATTGATCAAATTGATAATGCATACCCTAACAAACCTATTTATGTTTTTGATTCTGTTATGCGTTTAGCTTCAACTGTAGAATATGAAGGTCTGATACAGAAAGATTATGATAATTTACGAGCGTTTGGACAGGTACCTCGTGTTATTAATTCTTCAAGCCATGCCAACGTTAAAGCTAACTATGATGTTGCTCCTTCTGCAACAGATAATACTAAGCCAGATGGAAAAATTCAATTTTCTACTTCTTTGGTTTCTGAAGCAACAAGAGCTAAATATTATGCAACAAGAGCTAGAAAGTTTGATCTAAACAAAGTGATTGTTGACAAAACAGCTGCCGGGAAAATTGATTATGTTGTTTTCGGTGTTGATGATTCAAGCACAAAAAACACAGTTCAAACGAATGAGATTAACTGGCTTACATGGCAACAAAATAACGTTCTTATCAATAAATCTAAAATTGCATCTGATATTGACGGTATTTCTTTAAACTTATTAGCTCGTATGACGAAAGAACTTTACAATCAGCCTTCTTTAAAATACTATGTTGAGTATTTTGGAACAGACGGAAAAACAACTGATTTTTATGATGAATATGCTTTTGAAAGTGTACATGCTACTTTAAAGAAACAAATTGAAATTGGTGGCGGTACTTATGTAACTGATAAAAATTCAGCTGATGTAAGTATCCTAGCTTTAAGTCCAGCATCAATTTATCGTGGAGCGTTAGTTTCTGCTTTTGAAAGCAACATGGTAAACAGTATACCGACAGTTATTTTGGATTTCTATGATATAAAGCATCGTCCTGATAGTTATATCATTAGCAACATTTTAGCAGGAACAAATGCCTCTCGTATGCTTGCCTATTCTGCTTGGAATACCTTTGGAAATCGTATGGGAATTGCTTTAGGTACTGCAGGCTCTAGAATGAATTTTATGAAATATGAAACAAATTCAACTAAACTAAGGGATGCATCTAAGGCTTTTGCTTCATTGTCGATTGACCGTATCGCAGAAGATTATGGTTATAAAGCGAATAGACAAGAAAATGTAAAAAATGAAATTACGAAGTATAACGGTAACACTCAGAACATGAAAAATGGCATGACGGCTTCGGAAATAAAAGCTATTGATAATTACACGTTAACTCAAATGCAAGCTGCACAAGACGAAGTTGTAAAATCTTTTTCTGGCAGACGTGTTATTGAAAAAATTAATGGTCCAAGAAGTTTAGGTCTAGTATTCTTTAATTCTGCACCTACATTAACTGATTCAGATGTTAGTCTTCCTTGGAACCGCTACTTTGAAGTACAAATTGACACTGGAGCATCTAACTTATACGATTAAATCTTCCACCTTTTAGGCTTATTTTCTTAGAAGGTAGACTAAAGAGCACCGCTTCCTTTTAGGTTGGGGTGCTCTTGTTTAATCAAAAGAAAAACACTCAAAGCAAAAACATACAATAGGATTCGTAATATGTAGGGCATATCTAACTTTTTAATTACCTTTTATATGTCGCTGTTCCGCTCCACTTACTTTTCCTTCACATCTACCGCACCTAAAAATTTTTTATTAATAATCACATAAATACCGAATTCTAATAAATCGCTAATAATCCAATCCTCCCATTTCCATCTATACACGACAAGTCAAAAAAAAGAGCAGCATTTGCTACTCTCACTAGTTCCCATACGTTTTAACATTTCCCTTCGTACAATTGAACATATAAAATAACTCCAACTAGACCACTATAGTGATAACAAAATTGCTTAACTGGATGATGAATTATCAAGAACTCCAATAACGATTTCTTATTTCTCGCTCTATTTCAGTTAAAGTCTTCCCTACTGTAGTTTCAATAAAGTTTACTAGGTCCCTATCGGAAACAGTTTCATTTAATTTACGTACATTCTCATCATTTAATCCTATTCTATTATATTTTTCATAACAATCTATAAGAATATTTTCGCAGTTCACACGCTTAAAATTAAAAGGTATAGGTTCGAACATAGATTTCGATTTCACCAATGTATCTTTATCATTAATAATCGTTGTTACTTGAGCTGGGATACGTTCTATATTAAATCTTTTAGCTATGCATACTCTGTGTTTTCCTTCATTCAAACTATATGTACCATCTTCTAAAGTTACACTAATATCATCATCATAATAACTATTATCAACTTCAAATTTTGCTTCATACTTTCCTTCTGTCATTTTTTTTATAATTGTTCCGCAATGCTCAGAATTAATGCATACCTCTAATAATCCTTCATTACAGCTTGATATCTCAAACATTCTTTCATTGCCCAATATATTATATACCTCACCATTTCTATCCAATAACTGTAATTCGGAGAAAATTCCCCATATATCACATCTACTTTGACCTCCTCCTAAAGAACCTGGATAAGGTAGTTCTTTGGGATCTATGTATAGGCTTTCTATAATATATTCTGCTTCATCATAATGTTTATCTTCATTCTCTAACTCACCTTTAACGATTTCAAAATTATCTCTGATATTCCTAACTTCTATACTAATATCGAATTTCTGCCAAAAAGGACTTTTTAATAGCCCGCTTTTACTTTTTCTATAATAAATTGAAGGCAATACCTCAATTTCATCACCTATTTCCCCGTTATACAACCTCTCAATTTGTTGCATATAATAACCATCTAATTGAATTAAACTAAAAGACTTATCCTGAAATAAAACGTTATATGAGTATAAATCCCCCTCTTTAGTTTTTCTGAATAAATAAAAATTATCTTTTCTTTTCATCAAATACCTCCTTAATAAGCATAATCCTATGTTTAATATCTGCACCAAGCCTCGATCTTTCTTCTCATTGTAACGATAAATAATAAAAGATGGCATGAAAACCCAATTTCATTCCATCTTTTAATAATAACTATTATGTTTTAAACTTTTTTTGTCACTGCCCCATACTCCTTTTTGTGACCATAATTTGAATCCAAATGAATAACCAGGTTCCTCTCTCAATAAAGAAGTTCCAATTTATTTGTGCTTATAGTTTTTATTCTTTTGAAGGAAATAAATCAGGTACCTTATAAATTGATACTATGCCCTTGCTGTAATTCAAGATTCGAACAGCCTCTAAAAACCGGAATACCGTACGGACACGACTTGCTGCTAATTTGGTTTCTTCGCTTATTTCATTTATGTGAACAGGGATTGTCATAGATCGGTCTAACCGCTCCGAAATAAATTCCAGTAAGACGGTAGCATGCTCTATTAATAATTTTTTCTTGGAAGATGTGTACGGTAGATTAAGACATATTATTTTTAAGGCATTTACACGTCTTAAATAAAAATCTCCTTTCCTTGAAGGTGATAGTAAATTATTTGAACTACGGCATTGTAATACCCATTCATGCAACTCCCGCTGCAATACCTGGTGTGTCATAAAATAAAACAATCCTTTCCTCTGTCAAAAAATAGTTGACCACATGGCTAAGATACGCCACAATACTAAAAATGTGCCCATAAAAGCGATTGCACGAAAAAAACATGATCTTATAACAGATACAATTTTCCATGCTATACAAAGTGCGAAAACTAAAAATATTATTGGAACAACATCGGCTAGATTATTCAGATACTACCCCTCCCTCTCCTAAATCGTTCAAATTATTAATAACTGTGTAATTTTTATGGTTTACCAATGTTATTGGAGATTCAAGTCGAAGTCTAGCTGCATCTGAATCACTAATTGAAACTAATACGGTGTTTACACGATACATTTCAACCGCACCTTGTATGATCAAGCCGTTTCTCTTGAATTGTATTGAATCCCCGTATGATGCATGATTTCTTTTTAACTTTTTAGGGAAACATTTAACTTGCTGCATATCCCATGAATTTGGAAGATTTACCATGTTTATTCCTCCCATTTGACTACAAAAAAACCCCTTCATTCACACGAAAAAGACTGCATGTTTTTAGCAGTTTTTTCATGTGAATGAAGGGGTGTTCCGCATTGAAGTGCTGGCAAGATATTGTTTTAATTTTGCTTGTTATTAAAAAATCTTGAATGATTTTTTGACCCATTATACTCTCGGTCTTATTCTGTTTGTTAGCCATTTCTGATAATTGTTCATGGTATTTTTTAGGAAGGACAACTACCACACGTTTATCAAAGCAAATTACCTGTAACATATCATCTATAAGTTTAATTTCACCGTTATGTGTAAAATCATTTAGTTCTAAGAGTCTTTGAGTATGCTCTGATTCAGTTGATACCTTCCAGTTATTCATTTTTATTCGTCCATTGATACTTTCATCAGTTAATATTAACTGAGCATTTTCAATACCAAATACATTATAGATAGCATCTACATATAGATAAGCGTTTTTTCATTCTTTGGTATCGAAAAGTTTACATACATTGTGGATCGAACAGTTGGCTTATGTATGTCGTATAATGGTTTAGAATTGTTTAGGTTCTCAAATGGTAAAAATCCAAGCCCTTCTTGTCCGTCGGCGAGGGGCTTGTTATTTGCATTATATAAAATAAATAACCAAAATGAATTCTAAAAATCGGTATATGTACAATGCACCTCAAAAAATAAATTTCTAGAATATTCAAAAAATAGTCTTTTTTTAAGACCTGAACTATAGTAAACTTTAATTATGCGATGTCATTGTCTACCAAAGGAGGAAAATATGTTTAAAAAAACAACATTTTCATTACTTGCGTTTCTTTTATTACTAAGCCCTGTATCAAACGCTTTAGCTAACAGCTCGAAAAGCCAAACGATTACTGACAAAGAGGCTTTTGAAGCAACATTAGATAAGGAATATAAACAATCGGTAGATATTAAAGGTGAAACTTACGACCTTTACCAGTATAAACAAACTGATGGATCTATTAAAATTGAAGCACACAGTCCTAATGGTGGTGTAGAAATCTTTAGATTCGAGGAAAATGTATTATATGATGAAAAAGGTGAAGTTTTAGCTACTAATAAGGAGGAGAAGGTTCCTCTTGACGCTGAATTAAAGTCATTGAATGAGTCTTCTACTAATTCTGATATTGTGGTATATGCATATGATAACACCGAAAAATCTCCGTATCCTAGTGCAGATTATAATAAATATATTGACACTTACTACGGCAATTTGCAGTTGGAAAAAAATATTAAAAACTTTACAGCTGGTGCACTAGCTGTAATCGTCGGAATAGTAGCGCCAGCAGTAGGAGTCGTTATCTCTTCTATTCTAATTGCTAATGCTTGGGAAAATAACATTGATGCATGGGCGATTTTCTATAAGAAGGTGGAATGGCATCATAAAGGTCTAGGAAGCCTTGCTAAACAATTTTATGTTACCATGTATTGGGACCCTAAATATACTAGCCAAGCCAGTCCAACAAAAGTATATTATAGTATTTATTACTAACCATTAATTGATAAAATAGTAGACAATGACTATTGCTCACTTAATTAAGGAAATGAGTGAAAAAATGAGTCAAAACAAACTAAGCATTTACCATTCTCTTATTTCCGTAGGTATCCTGTTTTTTACAATATCATTAATACAACAATCAACTGAGCATCATTTATTATACACTGTATTGTTTTTGATTGTAAAAAGTCTGGTGGATATTGTATTTCATAAGTTAGGTTATACATTTAGAGGCTTTGGTATAAGAAAAATGTTGATTTTAAATTTAATACTCTTATTGTTGTTTGTTATCTGGAGTGCTTTTAGAGTTTATTAAGAGCGAGTCCAATATTAGATTAATTGATTTTTCTTCATTTCTTTTAACATCTAAATAAATATTAAAATAATTCGATGACTTATAATCGAATCAGTTACTAGTCCTTCCCCTAAAATATTTGCTTAATACTAATAGGGTTATCTCTCGATTGATTTTGGAACGAGTACTCTGTGATTAATTCATAATCCCCCTTCCTACCCGACATTCCTTCACATTTAGTTCAATAATAAATAAAGCCCATCTCGCTTGAGTAGGGGCTTAATTTTTTTATTTCAATTTTGGTTCATACCAACGTCCTCCAATCGCCATTCCATTTCCACTTCTTGTATAGTTGAATTTTGCCTCATTATTTCCTTCGAGATGATATGGTACTTCCCAAAATACAGTTATCTCAATTATATTATTGTTCATACTTTTTATAAAAATCTCATACTTAGTTAGAAAGGTTAACACCATTTTGTGTAGCTTTGAAATAAAGTTTGATTAAATTAACTCTATAGACCTTGATAAAATGGTAAATAGAAAAAGTGTGTTTTGAAAAAAAGATTGTTCAAAACACGCTTTAACTATATTCAATTAAACCATTTGTTTATAAATAAGTTTGATCATTTCTTGCTCCTTGTGCCATTATAGCGCCCGATTGTGAAATTGGTAAAAGCAGTCTAATTATCGAATAGTCCTCTTCCTCTCAGATTTGCGGAAACAGGCTCCTTTCCTATTTCACGTGCCCATATAGATAACTGGCCGATATGGTGGATTTCGTGGACAATGACATGACGTATGATCTCTCCATGTGTACATTCAATGACTCGGCGCCTGATTGGTATGTCTCTAGAGCTAATTGGTTCTTTATTGAAATCAGTTTCTGAAAGTTTCCGAGAATCCATTTCATTTGTCCAAGATGTCACAAATGGCTTCACTTTCTCCTGGTATTGAGCTGAAAGATTTTTCACTTTTTGTAAGTTAAAGGATCATTGACCAAACGTTTGATTAAATCCTTGATCGTTGGAATCCGTTCGACAATACGAATAATGAGTGACTGTATCATTGCACCGTAATTTAATTCACGTGGAGCACCGCGTAACGTCTTTTTTGAAAACAGCTGAAAAATCGGCTGTACGTCGAAAGTGGCAAAAATCTCATCAAAACGACGTGAACTTTTCATTTCCAATAATTCTTGGATGTCAAATAGGCTCATTTGTTTTACAATAGTCATAGGGCATTCACCTCATTCAGTATGTTAGTTTCGTCGCTACCATTATACCGAATTGGGGAGGTGCCCGTTTTTTATTATTTCGGAACCCTTGATACTAAAGGGATTATATTTATGAAATTAACTCAACTAAGTATTAGATTTTTATGACGAATTGTAATATTAAGTGCAACACCAAGACAAAATAGAAAACGCCCATAACGATTCCGTGTAAAATGTAAGTTACCACACTAAACATCATACGGAGGAATCGTTATGAGCTATAAACATCTTACCATATCTGAACGTTCAAAAATAGAAACACTTCTTGCTTTAGGTTTCTCGATTCGTGCGATTGCCAAACAAATTAAGCGAAGTCCATCCACTGTGTCTCGCGAATTAAAACGTCATTTTAATTGCTCAGTAGAAGTTGCACAAAAGCGCTATAAAGCTAATAAATCGAACTGTGGTGCCAAGTCAAAATGTACACCTGAGTTAAAAGACGCTGTTCAAGAAAAGTTGCGGGCTACTTGGTCACCTGAACAGATTGTCGGACGATTATTTCAAGGTAAGCTCAGCTTTAAAACCATTTACCGCTGGATTTATGAAGGGTTACTTTAAGTCCCTCTCACGACGTTACGCCAAAAAGGAAAACGTCAAAAACCAATGGAAACCCGTGGTCGATTTAATGTCGGTACCCCGATTTCAAAGCGCCCAAAAGAAGTCCGTAAACGTGAAAAATTTGGTCACTGGGAGCTCGATACCGTAGTTTCTAGCCGTGGTAAAAGTAAAGGGTGTTTTGCAACATTTATCGAGCGGATGACCCGTTGGTACGTAGCCATTCCAATGCCAGACCGCTCTGCTCAGTCGATGGAAGAAGCAATAAAAGCACTAGTCCATGCTCTACCAAAAGACAGTTTTCAAACGGCAACGACTGATCGAGGCAAAGAATTTAGTTGTTATACAAACTTAGAAAAAGACTTGAATATCCAAGTTTATTTCGCAGATCCTTACTCTTCTTGGCAGCGGGGCAGTAATGAAAATGCGAATGGTTTACTACGTGAATTTTTCCCTAAGCGAACAGACCTAGCTAGGGTAAGCAAAGATGAATTAAAAAAGGCGTTATATTTAATTAATAATCGCCCAAGAAAATGCTTGGGTTGGAAATCTGCACACGAAGCGTTCATGGAGCAAGTGTTGCACTTAATTTGACAAAGTAACATCATTAAAAAGAATGGAGATAAGTTAGTTCCTCTTCCTAAGTCTCCAATTCTACACTTCTCCTCTTTTACGAGCCGCCATTTCATCTTTCATTTCTTCTTTTAATCCTTCAATTGACTTTTGACGTCGCTTATTTTTTTCTTTAATCATTTCACTTTGCATAGGGTCTGCAAACTCCAAACTAATTTCCGCTTCATGAAGTTTTTCTTCAGTGTTTTTAACGATATCACGGATTCGTTCAACGTTATCGGATCTGTCATCTGGTTTTGAGTGTCTTGAATTAGCCATGGTAACCTCCTAAAATTTTGACATAAATTTAGGTTGGCTAATTTAGTTGTTCCTATGTGTACTAATTTTTACTAAGAAGAATGTACGTACTATTATCGGTACAATTAAAATTAAGCTACCCCTAGCTATTTTCTATAGCTTTGGGATTGCCTTTTAGTTAGTCGAATCTCGTTGCTGATCACTCAAATAGCATAAGATTTCCTTGCATGCAACTACACACATTTGTTTAAACGGCTATGAATGAGCTCCTCTACCTGTGCTTTTATGGCTTGATTGGCATAATGCAACACTTCATCTTCACCTGCTGTTTTGATGATTACATCGCTGAAATATTCATCAATTTTGACCCATTTTACAACGGCAATATTTTTCTTAGCTAGGACTCGCCTTTTATTGTAGAAATCATGTCTTATATCTTTTAATAAATCTTCTACAATGTGGATGTAGATTTTAGACATTTTTAACTTTTCGAGCGATGAGTAGTCTTGTTGTAATGACCTGATGGCCATATCTAATTTAATAAACTCATATAAAACACTACGATCCTCACCATTAATCATCAACGTCCACCATCTTCGCGTCTTGGATTGTATTAAATGCAATACGTTTGATAGCTACATCCGTCTCTAGTAACAATTCCTTTTTGACTGTATCAGTTCCTGTAACTAGCCCTGTCTCGTCTTGCAAATGATTGTTGTTCCACAGCGTTAACGTAATCCATTTTTGCATTTTAAAAGCACGTTGTATCGTCTGTTCTATTTCCTCTAACTCCCACTCGGTTAATTCTCTCTTCTTATCGTAAAACTGCTCTTGCTTCCACCCTCTAATGAGGCCAAGATGCTCAGGAAGCATCATCGCCGTCCACTTCATTGATCCACGGTCACGTATCATCTAAACACTCCTCGAATTCTTAATCGTTCCCCTATTTCGTCTTATCTCATTCCTCCTTACGCTAAGTGCCCGCCTACTAAGCGATTACGTGTAATAGCTGTGCCAGCCTTTGTATAAGAAGCCGCCCTTAACAAGGCTACAGCTCCATATTTTCTTCGAATGGTATCCATAACATGGCCAATTACTTGTCGTTGCTCCTTGCGCTCATCAAATAAATCCAATTGGATGCTGCACTCTGGCTCTAGATTCGTTATTCTAACTGACAATTGACGTGCTGGCTCACCCGCAAAATACTCATCCAGTAATTCCAGACAAGTTTTATACATAACTAACGTTTCACTTGTTGGTACTGCAATCGTTCTAGAGCGGTGAAATCCTTTTGTCATAGCATTTCGACTATAGGAAAGTCCTAAGCTGATTGTACGGCCAACATACCCTGCTTCACGCGCTCGCCTCATAACGTCCTCACACATTTCAAGTAGTACGACGGCAATTTCTTTTCGAGTGTGATAATCTCTCATTAGCATTTGCCCTTTACCGAAGCTTAACGCTGAATTCTTTACTAAAGGCTCTCCTAACGTGGAAAGATCAATTCCCCATGCATGGTAATATAATTGATTGCCCATAATACCAAAGCGCTTTTCTAATTCTTCTAAATCCGCATTAGCCAATCCACCGACTGTTTGTATGCCCATTGCCTTTAAGTTCGCTTCCATCTGTTTGCCAATACCCCACATTTCCGACAGAGGTCGTACCGGCCAAAGTTTTTTAGGAATATCTTCATACGTCCATTTAGCAAATCCTGTTTTTTTTGCATCTAAATCTAACGCTAATTTAGCTATTAGCATGTTTGGTCCCATACCGATTGCAGAGGGAATACGAAATTGTTCATAAATTGCCTGTTGAATCATTTTTGCCGCTTGCTCAGGCGAGCCCCAAAGTTGTTCTGTACCAGTTAAATCCACAAAGCTTTCATCGACACTATAGACATGAATCGCCTCAGCAGGTACATACTGAGCTATAAGGCGAGTGATAGCCATTGACATGTCAAGAAAAAATGACATTTTAGGTTCAAAAAGCTTAATATCTGGATGCTTAGGTATCTCATAACGTCTATTCCCCGTTTTGATTTTAAATTTTTCCTTCATCACTGGCGAGGCTGCGAGCACGATACTACCCGGTTGCTCAAAATTGCCAATAACTGCAATAGGTTCTTTTAAGACATCTAAACCTTCTAGCATTGCAATACAGCTTGCGTAAAAGCATTTCATGTCAATACAAAAAATGTCCTTGTGTGGCAGATTATCGTAATTCATATCACCTCACGCTTCCGATGTGTAACGGGCAATATGGCTAGAACATTGTTAATAATAAACGTACGCTTTGCCTGCCTCGTAAAGCAAAATGCTGTAAAAGAATCACCAACAATCTTTATGATTTTCACATGCCTTTTCGTAATGACACCAGACTTGGCTACATACATCATGCTAACTACTTGTTGACGTTGCATTACTTTTATTAACTGTTCTTTCATCCTAGTTGCTCCTTTTCACTAGCTCTGTTATATGCAATGAGCACAACAGAGCTGTTTCTCATCACAGAACAAGTGTTTGTATTTTCATTATACGCACGTATGTTCCTGATTAGAAGAGGTAATTTTATCTAATTTTTAGGAGGTCTTTAGAAGATAAATCAAATGGGCGTTCGTGTAAGCCTATAATAGCAGCAGATGTTTTTTGTGCGAAAGCGTAGTGCTAACGCAGCGGCAGCAACACGAAGTTGGTCATTCAGGCGTGTGTTGTTGTTGTTGCTGTCGCTTCGCTTTCGCACAGATAAAACCGTGTTGCTGTCGCTTTGCTTTCGCACAGATAAAACCGTGTTGCTGTCGCTTCGCTTTCGCACAGATAAAACCGTGTTGCTGTCGCTTCGCTTTCGCACAGATAAAACCGTGTTGCTGTCGCTTCGCTTTCGCACAGATAAAACCGTGTTGCTGTCGCTTCGCTTTCGCACAGATAAATTGCCACAGGACGTGGCGTTCTTAGAGTGAGTTCCCCTATTTCAGCGGATGTTTGGACATCCGCTGAAAAGTAACTTAAATCCGCATTCATCTCACCACCTATAGAGGTGGGAGACTTCTGTAACTGCCGTTTCACTTACGTTACATACAACATCTGTACCTGTCGCTACGCTCTCGGTACAAAAGACATTTGTAGCTGACGCTTTGCTTTCGCTACAGAAAATAATTGCTGAAAGAAGTTAAATTTTGATGTTAACTGATCGAGAAGAGCTTGGAAAACACAGCGCCTATTTCCGTCTTGAAAACGTTCTTTTCGTTTGACTTGGTAGCCGCGCTATTGGCAAGACCAACAAAGTGGAAGGCATTTGAGTTTTATTATGAAAAAATGATGGAGTAAATGAAAAAACTAGTCCCGGATTTCAAGACTAGTCTTTGGAGCAACTTATTTATTCTTCATTTGTTGCGATTATACGTATTTCTTCATACTATTTGTTGCATCAGTAATAATAATTACATTTCATTTTTTACCTTTATTTATTGCGATTACCTGTGGTTCCGTCGTACTATTTGATGCATCAGTAACAATAACTGCATTTCGTTCTTTGCCTTTATTAGTTGCGATTACCTGTGGTTCCGTCGTACTATTTGATGCATCAGTAACAATAACTGCATTTCGTTCTTTGCCTTTAGTTGTTGCGATTACCTGTGGTTCCGTCGTACTATTTGATGCATGAGTGACAATAACTGCATTTCGTTCTTTGCCTTTAGTTGTTGCGATTACCTGTGGTTCCGTCGTACTATTTGATGCATCAGTAACAATAACTGCATTTTGTTCTTTGCCTTCTTTCAGCGTTGGTGGCTCTTGGCCAGTTGCCGCAAAGACGGTCATCCCTCCAATGACTAATGTACATGCTAATGCTGTTCCTAAAACTGACTTTTTCTTTAAGGTCATAATGGACACTATCCTTTCTTCAATCCCGTTTTTACTAAAATGATTACAAAGCGGCGTAACCGTATAGGTTTCATCTGCCATATTGATGAGAGATAGTGCATATGCTGACTTTGCCTTATCTCCAAACTGTCTAATAACCCTTTCGTCACAAGATAATTCAATGTCTCTGTTTACTAAAAAATACATAAACCAAACTAATGGATTAAACCAATGCAAAGCTACCATAATCGTTAAAATTACTTTCCACAAAACGTCAAAACGTTTAATATGAATTAATTCATGCGTGAGAATAAACTGAATACTTGCAGCGTCTTCCCAATTTGTTGATTTCGGCAATAAGATTACTGGTTTAAAGATTCCATATGTTAACGGGGTTTTAATTCTATCTGATACTGCAATTTGAATCGTTCTTTTTAACTTATGATCGTTTAGCCATTGATCGAGATACTCATTATTCTTCACTGGGATGGCTGTTTGAAATTCTTTATAAAATCTAACATAGGCCACTATAAAGAATAGCAAAACCCCGATACCCCCACATGCCCAAAGGTACTGAACGAAATCACTTGTCATCACAAGTAAAAGCTGATGATAGAACGTGTTTGATGTTTGTGCAATTTCGATTGTATTGTGCATACTTTCCGAATCATTTGAGTGAGTGAGCGTAACAAATAAGTTTTTCAGCATAGGCTGTATGCTCAATTTTGAATAAAAAGAATAGGGGATGAGTAGTTTAAATGCAACGATTCCCCAAAGAATTAAAAATGTTTGCTTTGGCACTTTATTTCTTACTAACATCCTCATCAATAACACAATGATGAGGAGAAGAGATGCGTCTACACTCATATTGAGAATACTCATATCATAATTCCTCACTCAAGATCTTTAACAATTTGCTTTAATTTTTCGATCTCACTCGCGGACATTTTTTTCTTGTCTAGTAAGGATGCGAATAGTAAAGATTTAGAACCATTAAATATTTTATCAATCAATTCCGTCGTTTCTTGTTCTTGTATCTGTTCTTTTCTGATGATTGGATGACAGATAAAGTTAGGTTCAATTCTTTCAATGGCCTCTTTTTTTATACATTTTTTTATGACGGTATAGGTGGTATTTTTATTCCAACCTATTCGTTCGTTTAACATTTGTGAGAGCTGTTTAGCTGTCAAATCGCCTTCTTCCCATAAAATATTCATGACTTGTAATTCCGAATCAAACAATTTAACTTGCATACGCGCATGCTCCTTTTCTTAAGTGGACTATTGCAATAGTTTGCCACACATTGATACTACTATGGTAGTCTAGAATTGTCAAGACTATCGCAATAGTCTGTTGAAGAAAATCCATTTTTAGGGCCTAAATATACGGATATTGTATCTAACCCATTTAAAATTCAATAAAAGGGTCTTTAGAAGATAAATCAAATGGGCGTTCGTGTAGGCCTAAAAAAAGCTATGTACATATTCTGTGCTTAAGACAGGTATTGAAAATTAATTAGAAAGGATGTAATTATTAGCTCAAATATTGATTATACTTCACCATCAACTCAGTTCACTTTTGATGTAAATGACAGTACTCTTTTAAAAAAAGATGATCGGAATTTTATTAATATTCTAGGTATAGAACAATTAAATACGTTAGAAAATATATCCTTGCTTGATATTTTTCTAAGTAAGAATAATGTAATAGAGCCCCACTATCATCAAAATGCAGCAGAACTTGTTTATTGTATTTCTGGTGTTGCCATTGTTTCTATATTTAATCCCTTTACAAAAGAGACTCAAAACTATCCTATCAAGCCTGGCCAAGTTGCCAATGTACCGCAAGGATGGTGGCATTATGAAATAGCTACTGAAAATGACACGCATTTACTGGCTATTTTTGATGCTCCAACTCCTGAAGTTATTTTAGGTTCAGATATATTGAAATTTACACCTTCCAATGTTATGGCTCACACGTATTGTTTAGATGAAAATCAATGGAAGAAAACAATCGCGCCTATTGTACCATCAGCATATATCGGCCCACCTAAAGACTGTAACCGTGTAAAATCAACTTCTGAAAAGCAAAAAGATCAAAAGGAGCAAAAAGATCCTCATCATAAACATAAGAAAAAGCAAAGACCATCACAATTTATGAACCCATATCCGCCATATCACTATCCGTATATGTATCCTTACAGCCCCTATTATTAAATGACGGGCAATAGTCAAAATTTATTATTGGACAGTTCTACACCTTTCATTGCATAAAAATAAAGAAACAGGAAAATCTAATCTTAAAGTCATGCTTTGTTACTAAAAGAGGTGTAGAAAATGGAATTATTTCCAGTGATCCATACAAATTTTTGGGATGCTGTAATAGCCGTTCCAGCCGTGTTAATTATTACGCAGCTAATTAAGGTGTTTATGCATATTCAGCCTAAATATGTTCCCGCGATCGCCCTTGCTATTGGCTTGGTTATTTCTATCTTCATTAGCCATAAGCATAATCTTATTGCTGGAATATTTATGGGCTTTTTTTATGGCTACGCAGCTATTGGAAACTTCGCTGCATTAAAAACAACCATTAATAGCTTTAAAAGCAAGAAATTAAAGGAATAAATCTTTCAGCTTATCTACAAATAATGTGTAAAAATAAACAAAGGTTGATTTTGACTCCGTTCCTGCGGGGCTTTCAGCCCAAGTTCATCCCGCAGGAGTCGCCACTCTCCATAAAAAATCAACAGCTCTTCATCTTTAGTATGAGTAGACAAGCTGAAGCGAAATATTATTGTGATGAATTCATTTTTAAATGAATACTTTGAAGATTTATCGGAACAATTTCAGTTTTTATCAACTATGAGCGACTCATCGGACACCCCCAGGAAAACGCAATCAGAGACCCTTTTATTGTAAAAAATGATTAGAATTTCATTTATTAACACATCCTAATCTCATAATTAATGAACGAGAGTTAGGATGTGTAACTATGGAATTGGTAAATGGAAATCTAGCATCACTACGCTATAGGGGAATTTTTAAGATATGGACACAGATTGGCGTTAATAATGGCTATATAGCTTCAAATCATGCATTTTTTAAGCACGCCGTTGATAAAAAATTGAAGGCTATTATCGTGGATTTTGTGCAATGTTTAAAAGAGGAAAATAAACACCTAACAGCGTTATTAAAGGAAAATGGGGTACTTGCTCCTACTACATCAATCGACTACAGACAGTTGAAAATGGGCAATATCCGAGGAAAAAAAGCCATTAATGATACGGAAATCAGCGCCATTTTATCGATGAATATAGCTTCTTCACTTATTTCAGTAAGTCAGGCTTTTGAAAAATCCGTTAAGCAGAAGCATACTGCAAAATATGGAGAACTTCATATGAGATATGCCCTACTTGGCGCAAAGCTAATACAGCTCAGTAATGACAAAGGCTGGCTACTAGCTCCTGCTACAATGTAATGTAATGTTAAAAAGCTCTCGTTTCAATAAAACGAGAGCTTCAATGTTTTTTACTCATTATCGACTTCTCACGAACAATAGCTTGTACCATTGATTCACGATGAACGGTAGCACGGACAAGCTATAAATAAAGCCTAATTGTGCGGTACTTAATGTGGCAACTTCAAACACACCTGTAAGCATTGGAATAAACAATACTGCGTGTAAACTTAAAAAACCGATTAAGAATGCAAGCCAAGTATATTTATTCGAAAATAATCCAATGACGAAGATCGATTCTTTAGCTCTTGAGTTAAAGCCATGCACTAATCGCGACAAGCATAATGTTGTAAATGCCATAGTGCTTGCCGTTAAAGTATCTCCCGTGGACAATCCGATTTCAAAAGCAATAGTTGTAGAAATGGCAATTAGTAATCCTTCGAGCACCACTTGAGTAGTAAATGTTTTATTTAATAGTGGTGTATGAATATTTCGGGGCTTGTCCTTCATTGTTTTTTTATTGTTCGGCTCTAGACCAATTGCAATCGCCGGTAAACTGTCCGTTAGTAAGTTAATAAATAATAGATGCACAGGCGCAAAAGGGACTGGTAAACCTAATATTGTTGCATATAAAACAACAAAAATGGCACCTGCATTCCCAGATAATAAGAACAAAATAGCGTTTTTAATATTCGTATAGATACTCCTACCGTTTGCAATAGCCTTAACAATCGTTGAAAAATTATCATCGGTTAAAATCATAGAGGAGGCATCCTTTGCTACCTCTGTGCCGGTGATGCCCATCGCCACACCAATATCAGACTGTTTTAAGGCAGGGCCATCATTAACACCATCTCCTGTCATGGCGACGACATGCCCTTTTTCCTGCCACGCTTTAACGATACGAATTTTTTGAACCGGTGTTACTCGGGCATAAACAGAAAAATCTTTAACCTTTTCTTGAAGCTCCTGATCTGTTAGGCCTTCTATTTCATGCCCTTCAATCGCTTCAGAGGGATCATTTAAAATCCCGATTTGATTGGCAATAGCCGTTGCCGTAATTTTATGATCCCCTGTAATCATCACCGGTTTGATACCAGCTTTTATACATTTTTCAACCGCATCTTTAGATTCTTTTCTTGGAGGATCCATCATGGCGACTAAACCAACAAAGATTAGATCTTTTTCAGCCCTTACATCGATTGCTTGATTTCCCTTTACTTCTTTGTAGGCAACTGCTAGCACTCTTAAGCCATTCATAGAAAAATCACGATTGACCGCTTCGATTTTTTGGCGTTGTTGTTTTGTAATATTAACTATACCTTGTGAAGTTTCAATTTTTATAATTTTAGGA
The DNA here is from genome assembly GCF_044755845.1 of Lysinibacillus sp. NPDC092081. Classification (NCBI taxonomy): domain Bacteria; kingdom Bacillati; phylum Bacillota; class Bacilli; order Caryophanales; family Bacillaceae; genus Lysinibacillus; species Lysinibacillus sp. NPDC092081. The sequence goes on along the minus strand of NZ_JBIVRU010000031.1, from coordinate 17,272 downwards.
AGAAGGACATCTAGTGCTCCTTTTGTAATCATAATAGATTGCTGATTGATAGTATTTACAGTACTCATGAGCTTTCTATCTGAATCAAAAGGGATTTCGGCCACTCTTGGATAATGATCTCTTACCAGCAATTCGTCAAAACCATATTGCTTCCCTAATTTTACGAGTGCAATCTCAGTAGGATCACCGATTTCCTTACCGTCCCTTTCCACAGCATCACTACATAAAATTGCCTTTAACATAAGATTTTTCTCAACTGCATTTTCAGTGTATAGCTGATCATGTGGAATAACTTTTTCGTTCACATATACTTCTTGTACAACCATTTTATTTTCAGTTAATGTTCCTGTTTTATCTGAACAAATGACAGATATACTGCCAAGACTTTCAACAGCATATAGCTTTCGAATAATGGCATTTTGCTTTGCCATCTTTTGTGTCCCAAAAGCTAGCACAATGGTAACAATCGAACTTAATGCTTCTGGAATTGCTGCAACGGCAAGTGAAACAGCAAACATAAACGATTCTACAAGCGCACGTCCTCTAATAAGGTCAATCACGAAAATAGCTAAACAGATTAACGTAATCCCTAAAGCTAATTTTTCTCCGAAATGATCTAAACTTACTTGTAAAGGTGTTTTCTTCTCTTTCGCAGTATCTAGTAAATTGGCAATTTTGCCGATTTCAGTCTGCATTCCGATAGCTGTAACCATGACAATACCACGACCAGTTGTCACAAAACTTCCAGAGTAGACCATGTTCTTTTTATCACCAACGGTTACATTGCTTTCCTTGATAGGATCGATACTTTTCGCTACAGCGATTGATTCACCCGTTAGCGAACTTTCATTGATATGCAAATTATAACTTTCTAATAATCTCCCATCTGCATTTATATAATCGCCAGCCTCCAAATAAAGAATATCTCCAACGACTATATCTTCCGAAGAAATCTCTATGAGCTGATTATTGCGCATTACTTTGGCAATCGGAGAGGTTAAGGCTTTTAAGTTATCCAAAGACTGTTCTGCCTTGATATGCTGTACAGTGCCTAGGATAGCGTTTAATATAACGACAATCATAATTACAATCGTGCTTCCTACTTCACCTAATAGAAATGAAACGAAAGCAGCGATGATTAAAATAATGACTAATAAATCTTTAAACTGTCCAAAGAAAACGGCGAATGCACTTGTTTTTTTTCCTTCCTCTAATACATTATAGCCGTATACTTCTTGCCTCTTTTGAACGTCATAATCACTCAATCCTTGATCTGTCACGTTCAAATTTTTCATCACTTCAACTGATGATTGTTGATGATATTCTGACATTCGATTCCCCCTCCATTTGAAATTATTAAGTAACTCACAGCAGCCACCCTATTCCGAACTCCTTCTTACTGACTGAATTCAGGAGAAAATGCTGTTATTAGTTAATAAGTTAGATTCCCAACAGTAGACTCCTTTGAATTATCTATCTTAGGCAGAGAGAAACTTTTATATCCTAAAAATAGTATTGAATCATCAGACTCTCTATCTACTCGAGCCCCTAAAATACTTTAACTACAACAATCTATTCCTTGCCCTATTCCAGTATGATAATAATCGATATAGAAATTAAATATTTATTTGATAGGTGAACATATAAAATAGATTCTGTATTACATTTATGTAAATTTCATCAATTTTCGAACAGCAGTACTCGTACTACTGGCAAAGAACAAATACGCTAAAGCACTCGAGAGATTGAAGTGACCTCGAGGATATACAGCGCTTTAGCTTAGATAAAACTCTGCCCTTGATTATCCACAACTTAATATCCAGTAGGAGGGGGCTTTGCACTTAGCTAACACTACTTCTGTCTTCATGGCTGACTGGTACCCTATAGATTACGACCATGCTAGGCGCGCACAATAAAAAAACAGCTTGCGATTACAAACTGTTTTCTCTAGATATTATTAATATGAATTTTTTAGAAGACGCATTTTGATTCTCTAATTATTTCACGTACAGAAAGCGTTTTTGAGTTACACATCTTACAATACAACTTTACATAAAAATTAAGAGTTTAATTAAATACAATTGAAGAAAACTAAATACATTTTAATCGAGTTGTTCTAAAAATATTTGAATTTCATGTGCCATATGTTCAGCTTTTTCATGATGAATGTAGTGCTTAGTGTTTTCATAAACTACTTGCTTCGTATTTGTAGATAACCCCAATAATTCTGTTTGTGTTTGTGACCAATTTTTATAGCCATTATTCGTTGCACTAAATAAAAGTAATGGAATATCCCCTAGAGTCCCATTTTGTAATATTATTTCTCCATTAGAGCTCATCTCTTGTATTTCGTTCTCCATTGTAGAATTGTTCATATTTTTTATGGCCATGAATTTTTTTATATCTTGTAAGTCCTTTGGTAAATTATCAATATCAATAAAAACCTTATCTAGGACTCCTGTTTTAGATATTGCATTAATGAGTCCTGTTTCACCGATGCTCTTTATCGTATTCCAACTAATTTTTTTAGTAAATGTATATTTAAAGTTCTTTGCGTATGTTGGACTAATGCCATCAATAAAAACAAGCGCTTTTATTTCTTGCGGGTAACGCTGTGCATAACGTATTGTTTCTAAGGCCCCCATAGAATGTGCTACTAGCACATAAGGCGGAGCCTCATTCACTCTTTGAAGCGTTTCTCGTAATTCATCTACCATTGTATCAATATTGCGATCGTCAGCTGTTTTATCGCTCCAGCCATAGCCAGGACGTTCATATAAAATGATTTCATATTGATCCTTTAATTTACTATATAGAGGATAGAAATCAGCATAAGGAGAAGTCGTTCCACTTCCAGGTAGCAATATGATACTGGAATTACTTTTTGATAATTCACCCGTTTTAAAAACATGAATATTATGATGATTGATTTCTACCATCTCTCCAGGTATTGGGTACTTACTCATGTTATTCATCTCCATTTTATACGTAATCCTTGTTACAAGCAGCAGTATTGCGATGATGAACAAAATAATAAAAATGTGTTTTTTCCGCACAATCTTCAACACCTACTTTAAATTAACAAGATATTGATACAAGTAATTGACTGATATTACAGTAGTTTCTTTTGGAAACTTTTCATGCTGTGCACAAATTGTCAGTTTATAAGGCTTTTCAATTTGTTCTTCATAAAAAAAATGTGGTTGATCATATAAATGTTTATCTTCAACTTTAATCAACTCCGAACTAATGTGAAAAGTAAACGAATCTATAGATTTAGATAAACCTAGGCCTAATTTTTTCAAATAGCTTTCTTTCAATGTCCACAATCGATAAAACAAATCTATCTTTTCCTTTTCAGGTGTTTGAAGAAGGAGCAATTGCTCCTTCTTTGAAAAAAACGCACTCATACCATTAATGTCTATAGGTAGTATTTCTTCAATATCAACCCCAATAGGCGTTTGATCAATTACGCACACACCCCAACTACCAGAATGAGAAAGATTAAAATGAATAGATGAGCCAGGTAAGAAAGGTTTTCCAAATTGATTTGTTTTATAATACATCTCCTCAAATTTCATTCGATACAATTTATGTAACATCACCCTAAGTAAGACATGTGTGCTCAATTTTAAGTCTCGATCACTTTTTCTCTTATATCTTAAAATTTTCTGCTGCATGTCTTCGTCTAAAGTGTCTAAAAAGAGCGTATACACTTCTTCTGATAAAGGCTTTGTGATGTTAATTGCAAAGCTATTCATCTTATCCACCAATTTTTTCATGAGTGATATTATTCTTTTCAATCCATTGTTCAGATTCGATTTCCCCATCTAATAAACGAATGACTCTGTTACCATATAAAGCCGCGTCTTGTGAATGGGTTACTTGAATAATAGAAATATTCTTTTCTTGATTTATTCGTTTGAAAAGTTCCATTACGCCCGTACCCGATTGGCTATCCAAATTACCAATTGGTTCATCGGCTAATAATAACTTTGGCGAATTAATCAGCGCTCTAGCAATAGCTACGCGCTGTTGTTGCCCCCCAGAAAGCTCATTAGGCATATATCTTCGACGATCTTCCAAACCAACAATATGAAGCAATTCATCCAATGTATCCTTATATTCTTTTGCATTTTTTCCATCCATCAACACGGGCAAAAGAATATTCTCTTCAACATTTAAGTTAGGAATTAAATTGTAAAATTGAAAGATAAATCCTATTTCAGTTCTCCTCAATTTACTAATTTGTTTATCCTTTAATACATGCAAATCTTCATTATTAAAATGGATCGTACCCGATGTAGGATTGTCTAACCCCCCTAACAAATATAGAAGGGTACTTTTCCCACAGCCTGAAGGGCCCATAATCGAAACAAATTCACTCTCATTCACACTAAATGTAATATCTTTTAAGATTGGAATTTCTAATTTTTCTTTTTTCAATAGTTTAGAAACATTGTTAACTGTTAAAATTGGTTTATTCATCAAAACATCCTCTCTTACCACCGTTTGTGTTACACATACCTTTTTCAGTAAAGAACAGTTTTAATCAAAACGAAGATAATCTACAACACGCATCTTATAGAGTTTAAAGATTGGGATGAAGAGGGTACATAAAAATAGTAAGAATAAAGAGATTATTAAATAACTAGCAAACTGATATGGATAATCAAAGGAGAAGGCAATGCCTACGCCCCATAAAAAATCAGGAAGCATTTTGGCAATTATAAAGCTTAAGAAGAAGGCTAGGAAACTTGCAAACAGGCATACCCCGATTGTTTCTACTATGAACATACGGACAAGTTGCATCTTACTCATACAGACTGAATGTAAGATTGCCAATTCACGCTGCCTTTGAAGGAAACTAATAAGCAAATTATTACCGATTCCAAATCCAGCTAATAATACTGCCAAAATAATTAAAATTTTTAGTACCATAAACAAGTTATCGACACCTTGCATACTTTGTTCGATGTTTTCTTCCAATGTTCTTACTTGAGATGACGTATTCATTAATCTCTGTGAGATACTTTTACTTACTTCTTGAACATTGCCATCCGTTTTCAACAATATTTGGAACGGTTGAGTAGAAATATCCTTTTGAAAATTCTCCAAACTAATCATGGCTACACTTCGGTTTGTCGAAAAATTAGCAGCATCCATAACACCAATGATTTCGTAATCTTGAAATGCTTTCCCTTTTACTACAATCTTTACCTTGTCCCCTATCTGTAAGTTATAGAGGTTTAAAATAAATTTATCAACAATCATATAATTCCCTGTAAAAAGTTTCTTGCTATCAACTTCATTATATTTAACACCATCTTTATGGAATTCCTTGAACACTTTATTTGGATCTAACCCAATATAAGTGATATGGCCAGTTTGCCCTTTTCCCGTTTGAATTTGTTCAAAGCCTAAATATTCTTTGTAAGGTTCTATTACACCAGTCTCACTCTTTAGAAAATCGTATAGATTTTGGTCTTTTTCCAGCGAGGTAATAGAAATGTCAAAATCATTAGCATTAGAGATACCTGTCATGTAATTTTGAACACCAATAATAACAGTATAAATTGTGATGATAAGGGTAAGAACAACCGTAATCAGCGTAATATTATTCCGTAACAAACGATTATTTTCTAGGTTTTTAAATCCAAATTGTAGATTATATGATACGAGCGAACGTAAGATCTTAGTCCCTAGAAACACAGACCATCGGACAAGATACGGAACAAAAAGAATTCCCCCAACAAATACCATCAAAATACTAATAAGCCCCATAATCAAGTTATAATTAGTATTGAAATAGCTTATTATTAGTGCAGTTCCCATAAAACCTATTCCCCATAAATACCCCAACTTTGAATAGCCAGTATTCGTTTTAAAATTATTCATAAGGATTTGTTTAATGGAAACATTGCTTAATTTAAGAACAGGGATAAAGCTACTTAATATCGAGACACCAATAGTAAAGACTAAGGTCAAACCAATATATATCCATTGGTTTGGGTTCGAAAAAATTGAGATTGTTTCATCATAACTATTCAACACTTCAAATAAAATAGGACTGACCGCTAATCCAGTGCCAATACCAACGATTCCGCCTATGATTCCAAAAAAGAAACTTTCTGCTAAGAGCATAAGGCGTATATGCCGTTTAGACGCACCGATACTTTTAAATGTTCCAATAACTGTAATTCTCTCTTTGATAATAACATTGAATAAAGAGGAAATAATATAAAAACTAATGACAATTACAATAAGTAACACAAAAAATAATGCGAGAAGAATCGTATTCGTTTGATCTTCAAGAGTTTGATTGTCATACACAGATGCAATAGAAAGTGAAGGATTTTGTTCTTTTAATTCATTTACCACTTTCTCTACTGCTATGTGATCTGATACCTCTACATAGCGTACATTTACGGCATTAGATACCCCATATAAATCGTTTGCTGTTTTAAGTGGAATCACCACTGATTTCGTTAATTCACTTTCTTGAGCAAAAAAGCCCACCTTCTTCGCTACAGCAAAAATTGTAAACTGTTCATCCATTCCGTTAACATTTAATAGGATTGTATCACCTATTGAATATCCTTCCTTCTTCGCCATATCCTCACTTATAATAACTTGTCGTTCTGAAAATGATTCACCTGATAGTCGTGAGTCAATTTGCAAAAGCCCTAATGCTTCCGCTTCTTTAGGGATAAGGCCGAACGTATTAACTTTAAGAATAGTGTTAGAACTTTCGAGGCTATTAATGCTATAGAAAACATCTAAAGTACTCTTTATATCGTTATGCACTACATTAAGAGAATCAACATTTAAAAAGGGGCTTTCTTGGTCCTCACTTGGCATTATTGAAATGTCAATATCCCCATATGCGCGTTGAATATGCGATGTATAAGACGCCTCAAAATAATCCCTGATTCCTAAATTAATAAATAGTAAAAAAGTTGTCAGAGAAAGCGCCACAAGCATTATGAAACTTCTAAACTTCTTTTCACATATATTTCTCCATAAATACTTCAAAAAAATTGTCATCTAGTAAATTCCCTCCTTCCTTATATTTAAGTACATTCAATGAATAACAGAAAATAAATATTCTTCTATTAGCTTAGTAATTTCCTTTGGATAGGAATGAATAAAAAAGTGATTTCCCTTAAACATGTGTAAAGTGATAGGGTCATGTGCAAGAGATTGCCATTGTAAAAGTTCACTTTTTTCGATCTTATCTTCTGTTCCTCCTAAAATTACGAGCGGACAATGTACTTTTGTATACTCAAAATTAAATTGATATTCCTCAAGTATTTTAAAATCTGCCCGAATCATAGGTGAAAAATAATCCATTAACTCATTTGAAGCTAGTACTTCCTCTGGTGTCCCTCCTTTTCTTCGCAACTCATTTTTCAACTCTTTGGTTGGAAGATTCGATATTACATTTCTCTTTTCAAAAAGAAAGGGTGGTTTACATCCAGAAAGAAAGAGGGCGTTTGGAAGCCCTTCTTTCCTCTTTAAACGTTCATAGTAAGTTTCTAAAGCAAGCAATGCACCCATGCTATGCCCAAAAATAAAATATCTTTCATCCTTATTAACGTACTGATTTATTTCATTTGAGAGTGTTTCTACAACTTCTTGGAAATTCTTACAAAATGGTTGCCCACTTTTCATTCCCCGTCCATTTAATTCAAGCGGTATTATAGTAACCTCATCACTAAAATATAATTTCCACTTTAAGTAAGATACTGCGCTACCTCCAGCAAAAGGAATTAAAAATAGTTTCAATGCTCCTCAGCCCCTTTCCAGTCAGTAGTTGAAGAAATGAATGAGTTTTTATGAATAAGTAGATACCGCCAACTATAGAAGCATAAAATTAATAAAATTAGCGTAGAAATCACAATCACATATAACCAGTGTACTTGTTCAAGCAAGAATCCATAAATTAACACACCAATTGGAATTGAGATATTTAGCGCAGATGTCGCAACACCAAATATGCGACCTCGTATATTTTCAGGAACCCTAGTTTGAAAGTACGTATAAATTGGAATGATGGAAATCGTATAGATGCTTGCTACTAATAAACATGCCACACTATAACCGATAACCAACTGGCTTTTTGAAAGTACTCCTAAATGAGTGAGTAATGGAAACATCCAAAAACCAACTCCAATAGTTAAAGCTCCTAAATATAAAGGAAATCGATTAATAGATTTTTCAATAGAGTTATTCACGCTAATATAAATTGCGCCTAGAATGACCCCTATCCCTAAAAATGCTTGAATAATTGATAGTTGGAATTCACTTACTTCTAACACTTTATACGTGATGTATTGGACAACTAGCATCGTCAGAGGCATATAAACAAAATTAAGCATTAACAAATTAATTAAGAAAAATTGAATGATTTTTTTCTTTTTTATATAAGAGAAACCAAACTTCAAATCTTCTATATACTTTGTAGAAGATACATTTTTATTGTTATATTTAAATTGCAGGAGCATCGAAGCAAATGCGCCAATTAAATACGTAATAGCATTAATCAATACAATAAATTCGATTCCTAAAATAACATATAAAGCACTGCTGATAAGTGGGCCTAGAATATTAATAATGGCACCCATTGATTGAAACATTGAATTGGCTTTAGGTACATTCGTTTCTTCTAAAAGATTCGAAAGTGAAGAATTAATGGATAGATTTAAAAAGGTTTGGATAATACTTATGCAGATGACATAAACACTAAATAACATTACATTAGCATTGTTTGTATCTTGTAATATAAAGAAAATCACGAACACCAAAAGGCTACATAAAATATCTGAAATAATAATGATTTTCTTTTTATCGTATTTATCGACAATTACACCAGCAAAGACATTCATAATAGCCCCAGGTAAAATGGTAAAGGTTAAAATTAATGAAAAATAGGATGCTGAACCTGTTACGTCTAAAATATATAAGCTCAACGAAAATTTAAATACAGCCATACCCAAGTCGCTAATCAGACGACTTATGAACAATAACAAGAAATTTGATCTCGGAAAACCGTTTTCAATAACCGTATTATTTTTCATATTTTTCCACCTCTATATTGCTTATGATGGCGCATTCTTGTTTAAAGAAGTTAAAGAGATTCTCTTTTGAATCATCAAATGGTAAAGACAGATCAATTTGAATGACATCATTCGAATAGCGAGTGGCGAAATAAATATTCACGGACTCTTCCATATTCAATTCATGCATCAAGCGTTTATACAAAAGTTCCTCGAAAACATCCATTTCTTGATCTTCCATTTTTCCTTGGAAATTGAAAATTATCGATGTCGTTTGTTGCATTTTCTCGGTAAAAGCGGCTACTTTAGGATAGCGCTTCGCTATTTTCTCATTCATTGTAAAATTAGAAAAATTCAAGTTATACCGTTCAATAATGTCTATGTTACTTTGAATATATTCTGTTACTTCTTTATTTGCTAACTTCGTTGGGTCCATATAAATAGGGATTAAATCAATAAACTCTCCGACAGTATTAAAGAATTTTTTCTCTCTATAATTTCGGCCATAATAAAAGATGGATACAGGTAATGACGGATTTTGGAGATACTTGTAAATAAATTTTTCCAATAATTCAAAAGCAGTCGCCCAGGCATTATCCTCATTAAACTCCTCATGTCGATTTTCCGTTCGAATTTCAAATTTCAAATATGTTGCATTCGATTTATCAAATTTCTTAATGCTCTGATGGAGCTGCTTTGTCCCCTCCTGGTATTGATTTAAAGAAAGTATGTCTACAATCTCTTCATCTGTTATATGAACTGGCCCCATTCGAACTTGCTCGACAAACGCTGCATAGTTCTTTTCTACATCAATATCAATCCACTCGTCATTTTCAATTTTTTCGTAGTACTCTAAAATATTTCGTTTCACTATCTCACCACTCATTGCGTCAAAGATCGAGTGATTAACAGGTAAGAAGAGATAATAGTTCTTTTCATCTTCTTTAACTAGAGCCATTCGATAATAAAGCTTCTCAAACTCTTCATAAGGCTTGAAGAAATAATCCGAGACAATCTTCTCCATTACTTTTTTACCCGTCTTTTTTGTATACTTTGAAATATCGACGTACGGAACTGTAACTGATTCGGGTGCTTCATACTCTTTCCAAAACAACTCACCTTCTCGTTCATACAATACATTTCGGAAGACTGTTTGTTGCTTTAAAACATAGTGAATAGCTCGATTTAATGTGTCCATTTTTAAGCCCGTTGTAAACTTTAAAAGCGTTCCTGAATAACGCTCTTTTCCTAAAAAGTAATACTCAATCGGTGCCAGTCGATATTCTTTGACAACATCTTGTGTAAGAATTGTTTGTTCAAATTTTTCATGAGCTGCAACAAGATTTGAAATTTCCCCTGTGATTTGCACATCTGATAAGTTACGTAGTCCAATCATACGGTTAAAAATTTCGTCTGATACCGCTAAAGGTTGTTTTTGTATTTCGTGTTCCTCTGTGAAAACAGCCCGTAAAGATTTTTCCTCCAAAATATAATTTGGCAATAACTCATCGTGAATCCACTGATTGACACATACATGCAAATGTTTTTTCACTTGATCATTTAGCTGCTCTACGCTATACACATTGTTTAGCTTGTCATTAAACATGAATTGATAGATCCTTACGGACTGTTTCAATTCTTTCTGTATTTTTTCTTCGGCAAGTTGAATATTTGTCAATTTCGTATTACGTTTTCCAGTTTTTATGATATAACTCTCTAATTCAGCAATTGTTTGGTGATTAAAAATATCATTAATCACTAGTTGAATATCAAGCTCTTCCACTTTAGAAATCATACGAATTGCTTTTATAGAGTTCCCCCCTAACAAGAAAAAATTATCAAATATAGAAATAGTCTCTTGTTGCAAAATATCTCGCCAAATAGTCAACAGTTGCGTTTGTAATTCCGAGTGGGGTTCAATAATATTCTCTTCCTCTTTTACAAGCTTGCATGAATAATTAAGCAATTTTTGTCTATCAACTTTTCCATTAGGAGTCAATGGGAGTTTTTCTAATTGATAAAAATAATCCGGCACCATATACGAAGGCAAAACGGCACTTAATTGTTTCTTCAACACTTCGAAAGGTACATCAACATTTAATATAGTGTAAGCCGCTAATTGTGTATCTTCATATTCATCTGTTGTAGTGATAACCGCAGCATCAGCTACCTCTGGTAAAGAAATTAATTGTTTCTCGATTTCTGCAAGTTCAACTCGATAGCCTCGTACCTTCACTAGGTGATCTTTTCTTCCTATAAACAGTAACTCATTATTGTCTAGTAAACGGACGATATCTCCCGTTCGATAGAGTCTGCCGGGACCTAGTTTAGGCTGTTCAATAAACTTACTCATAGTTAAATCTGGTTGTTGATGGTAACCGCTTGTTACCCCAAGTCCTCCAATAAGCAATTCACCAGGAACACCCATCGGAAGTAATTGATTTTGTTCATCTACTACATACACCTGTGTATTAGCAATGGGTTTACCAATAGTAACAAGTGAGGCATTCGTTAATTCTTTAATTGTTGACCAGACCGTTGTTTCAGTAGGACCATACATGTTATAAATTTTTAATTGCTCATATTTTTGTAACGATTGAAGGAGTGTCGATGGAAACTCTTCGCCCCCGACTAATAATTCTGTTATATGATGTAAAGCTTGTCTTCCTTCATCAGTATCCAATAATAACTTCAATCGCGATGGCGTAATTTGAAGCATTGTCGCTTTTGTATGCAATATACACTCAGCCATTTTTCTAGGATTCATTTGCTCATCTTCGGTCGCAAGAATAATAGTTAATCCTTTCGATAAAGCTAATAGACTTTCCAAAACAAAAATGTCAAAACTAATAGTTGTTAAAGACATTAATATCTTGCCGGATTGGAAGTCAATCTCGTTCGCCATTCCTTCTATAAAATTGCGAACGTTTTGATGATTCACAATGACCCCTTTTGGTAAACCGGTAGAACCCGATGTATAAATAACGTATGCGTAATGATGTGGCATCACCAATGGCCAAGGGATAGAAGGTCCTTCCCATTTATCCACCTCGCGAATATGAATGAATTCTACTTCATTAGAAATACTTGGTAACTCAACACCCTCGTCATAAAGAACAAAACGTGTTTGACTATCAAGTAACATATAGTCTTTTCGCTTGGATGGGTACGTTGGATCAATTGGTAAATATGCAGCACCAGCCTTTAAAATGCCATACATACTATAAAGTACTGCTTCTGAACGAGGCATCATAATACCTACAAATTCATTTGGTTGTAGACCTTTCGCAAGTAGAAATTGTCCCAAACGTTCTGCCTTTTCTTGTATATCACTATAGTTATAAGCAACCTGATTAAAAATAACTGCAGGTGATTGTCGTAAAATAGCTACTTGTTCTTCAATGATGGAAACGTCCGTTATAGGAAGATACGTTTCATTAATTTCATAAACCAATTGCTCTTCTTCTTTAGAAATAATGGATAGCTCACCTATACACGTTGTAGGCTCTAAAGCAATATGATGCAACAACGTAAGGAAATTTTTGGCCATTCTTTCTATAGTCACTTGATTCCATAACGACTTAGCGTATTCTATATCGATTGCTAAGGTATCGCTCTTTTCTATCACGTTTAATGTAAGATCTGTTCGTGCGGTATTACTATCAAAATGGATTGGTGTAAATGCCATGCCACTATGTTGAATTTCCTTCACCCCTACATTTTGCATCATAAACATAGCATTAAACATAGGGTTTCGGCTTAAATCTCCAGGAAGTTTTAATTCATTGAGAATGTCCTCAAAAGCAATATCTTGATTTGCGAAGGCTTCGAGACTTGTAGCCCTAACATTAGAAAGAAAATCAATAAATTTAAGCTCCATTTTGGGACTGTTTCTTAATGGGATTGTATTGACAAACATCCCTATCAATTCATCTTCTTCCCGTTGTTTACGAATCGATACAGGTGTGCCGGTAATGATATCTTCTTGTCTTGAATATCTAGCTAAAAGTACCTGATAGGCTGCTAAAAGCACCATAAATAACGTACCATCTACTTGATTTGCTAAAGTTTTTAGCTGCGTTAATAGGTCCTTTTCTACTGTGAAACTGATTTTTCCTCCATGAAACTGTTGAATGTTTGGTCGTACTTTATCAGTTGGTAAGTCTAAAATCGGGAGTTCTCCGCTCAATTTCTCCTTCCAATACTTCAATTGCTTTTGATAAATTGCTGTCTCTTTAAAATTTTGTGTCCAAACAGCATAGTCCTTAAATTGAAATGGAATTTTCTCTATAACCTGTCCCGCATATGCCTTCAGTAATTGATGTAGTAAAATTTCTGTGGATTTACCGTCACTAATAATGTGATGCATATCAAAGAAAAATACATACTTATCCGGCTTTAACAGAAGAACACTTGCCCGTACTAATGGCGCTAGCTCTAAAGAAAATGGTCGTATTCTCTCTTGAATAAAACGCTTTATGTCCATTTTTTCATCCGTCACAACTTCAAGTTCAAACTTCACGTCTGGATGAACCACTTGAAAAGGCTCTCCCTCTATAAGATGAAACGATGTTCTGAAGCTCATTTGCTGCTGAATAACATTGTTAAAAGCTTGGTTTAGAATTTTTAAATCTAATTCCCCTTCAATCATGAATACACATGGCATATTATAGACCACTGACGCTTCATCAAGTTTTGAAAATAAATAAAGTCGGTTTTGGGAAGAGGTTAATGGATAATGTTCTTTCAACACTGGTACCAATGGCGGTAACGCTTGCTCTTCTAGATTCGATGAAGATTGAAGAGAATAAAGTTTCTCTTGTACCTTTTCCGCGAATAAACTCAATTTAGGTGCTTGCATAATATCTGAAATGGCTAAGTTTAGTTTATAACAAGTATTCAAATGGCTAACAATTTTCGCCGCAAAAATCGAATCTCCACCAAGCTCAAACAAATTGTCATCTACATGAACTACCTTCAAGCCCAGATAATGCCCCCACACATTACCGATCATTTCTAAAATTTCACCATTTAGTTCACTAGCTATATCATTTCCCTCAATAACGATGGATTCAAGTTCATCTTCTGCCAAATCAAATGATTGTTTTGCAGTTCTTTCCACAAGTTTATCTGGAACATTTATCCAACATCGATGCTTTGCATATGGGTAGGTAGGTAAATTACATTTCTCGATTGTTTTTCCATTGTACAACTCGCTCCAATCCACTGCTTCATTTTGAATGTACTTCAAAGCTATTTTTTTGACTAGCTCATAACGCAAAACAGAAGTTCGCAATTGCGTTTCTTCATTCATCGTATGGGATTTAGGATTGAATGTAGGTTGAACGATTAATGACTTTCTTTCTATAGCCCCGTAAAAAATACCTGTTTTTTCATTTGTTTTAAGGGGTTGTTGTAATAAAGAGCGTAACTGCTGTCTTAATTCTGCTACGTCTTCGAAAATAAAGGCTAAACGATAATGATAATGTCCTCGTCCTACACTTGCTGTATAACAAAGACTTTCTAATGAAACATCGCTTTCTCTCTTTAAAAAATCTAAATATTTTTTTACTAATGTATATAGCAGTTCCTCATTTTTAGTCGAAAGCACTAAGATATATGGGCCTAAAACAGATGGTTTAGAAGAAGCGCTTTTTTTAGGCGCTTCTTCTAAAATCAAATGACAATTTGTTCCACTTAAACCAAATGAGCTGACTCCTGCTCTCCTAGGATATTCACTTTCTGGCCACGATTTTAATAGGTCATTAACATATACAGGTGACTCAATGAAATTAATATGCTTATTCGGACTTTCAAAATGAACTGTTGGGGGAATTTGTTGATTTTTAATTGCAAGTACCGCCTTAATTAATGAAGCAACACCAGCCCCATGATCTAAATGCCCGATATTTGATTTCAAAGAACTAATTGCACAAAATTGAGTTTTGGCTGTTTGATTTCGAAAAGCCCGTGTAATCCCTTCAATTTCAATAGGATCCCCTAGCTTAGTCCCTGTTCCATGCGCTTCAATATATGCTATGGATTCTGCTGGAACGTTTGCAACCTTTAAAGCTTTCCTAATGACTTCTGCTTGAGCAAGTACATTAGGTGCAGTAATGCCCATTGATTTTCCATCATTATTTGCAGCGCTCCCTTTAATAACGGCATAAATTGTATCCCCATCTTTTAATGCTTGTTTTAAAGGTTTTAATAAAACAGCTCCAACTCCCTCGCCAATACCCGTTCCATCTGCTCGACTGTCAAAAGCTTTCGTTCGTTGATTCCCTGCTTCTACCCCTAATTTTTCTTTAGGTAAAATAGGAAACATGTTGATTTTAACGCTACCCGCTATTGCCATGTTACAATCACCATTTTGAATAGCCTTAACTGCTTGATGGACAGCTAGTAATGAAGAAGAACAAGTTGTATCAATTAACATACTTGGGCCTTTCAAATCTAAAATGTGCGAAATTCGACTCGCTATTATTGGCAAAATATTCCCTGTTGTCGCTAAAGCAAGTAGAGACGGTTGCACATCTGAAATCATCTGACGATAAGCATTGACAGTTGAATTGTCATAGCCAACATATACTCCTACATGTTGGCCTATCAGTTTCTCTCCGCCATAACCAGCATCTTCAATAGCACTCATTGCTGTTTGTAAAAATAAACGTTGGTTCGGATCCATTAACTCTGCTTCTTTAGGGGAAATTTGAAAAAAATCATAATCAAATTCATCAATATGATCTAAGTAACCTGCCTGAGCAAATTCGCCTTGAATTTCTTTCCCCATGAATTCTATATAATGTTTTACGTCTTGTCGTCTGTTCTTTGGAAATGGCACAATACAATCTTTTTTAGAAGCAATATTCCCCCAAAATGTATCGTAATCATCGGCTTGAGGCATTTGTGCACTCAAGCCAATTATCGCGATCTCATCTATTTGGGTTGCAGGCTTATTCATTA
The DNA here is from genome assembly GCF_044755845.1 of Lysinibacillus sp. NPDC092081. NCBI lineage: Bacteria > Bacillati > Bacillota > Bacilli > Caryophanales > Bacillaceae > Lysinibacillus > Lysinibacillus sp. NPDC092081. The sequence goes on along the minus strand of NZ_JBIVRU010000031.1, from coordinate 1,247 downwards.
AAATTTTGAGTAATTGAACCGCTACTTCTTTATCAATTTTTCCCTGCTTTGTGTTTTCAAGGACATACTTAGTTTCATTTGTCATAATCATCCTCCAACTTCTCTAAACTCTTTAGAGCATGTTCGAAACTTAAATCTCCACGATCTAAAGCTTCAATGATATCAGTAAGTTGCTCTTCCATTTCTATTTCTATTTCTATTTCTAGGTTTTCTACGATTACTTCTGGGATTCCTTGCTCAATAAAAGTAGCTAGTTGTGAAATGGTTGGGTGAGCAAATAAGTCCGCTACAGAAATTTCTTTGTCAAATATTTGCTTAATAGCTGTTTGCACTTGCATCAGCTTGATAGAATTCCCACCGATTTCAAAGAAATGATCATGTCGATTAAAGAATTGATGATTTAGTTTTTCTGCCCAAATGATTGTCAGTTTTTCTTCAGTTTCACTCATCGTATGCTGGTCGTTATGCTCAGTAGAGCTGGCTATTTGATTTATCACATGTTTTAATTGTTCACGATCCAATTTCCCTGTTTTTGTATAAGGGAGCGTCCCTAAGTGATAGAAAGCACTTGGTATCATATAGTTTGGTAAATGCTGAGTAGCAAAATGTCGCATATACGCTTCTGTAAGTTTGGCATCACCGGTATAAGAAAGAACTAGCATTTTATTATTTTCATCTAATATAAGTGCTGCAACTTCATTTACACCACTGATTTTTTCAAATGCCCGCTCAATTTCGCCCAGCTCTACACGATACCCACGGATTTTAACTTGGTTGTCCATTCGGCCTAAAAAGTGTATCTCACCATTTTCTTGCCATACCCCTTTATCCCCTGTTCGGTAAATACGCCCAATAGCAATATTAGGATGATTGACGAACTTTTCTTCTGTTAATTGTGGACGATTCAAGTATTGTTGCGCTAATCCTCTTCCTCCGATAATAATTTCACCCGGCACACCGGCTGGAAGAATTTGAAGATGTTCATTCATAATATAAACTTGTGTTCCAGGGATTGCTCGTCCGATATTGCCTACTGTTTCAGCAGTCATATCTCGTTTAAAAGTTGCTACAACACTACCTTCAGTCGGCCCATATTCATTTATGATTTCTATATGTGGACATGTATTTTCCACTACTTGTAACGTTTTCTCCGTTACGCGATCCCCTGCAAGTGTTACTATACGAACGCATGACCATTCTTCCGCCGTAATTCCTTCTAACATCGCGTCAAACAATGCTGGAACCGC
>NZ_JBIVRU010000030.1:0-42629 GCF_044755845.1 Lysinibacillus sp. NPDC092081 | reverse complement strand
TTGTTTCTCGACAATTCAAGTATATATAAATCAGTGAATCTGTGCTTTTTTTATGCGCGAAATTGTATGAATACCCCAAGAAATATTATAGAACCTAAAAAAAGAGCAATCCCAAGAATTTTGAAATCGCTCTTTCTTATGTTTGAGGAATGTGATTGACACTTACATCGCTACTTTCAACTTACTCATCAAGATGATGGGATGAAGATTGTAACATCTGCGCATAGATGCCACCAGATTCCATTAATTTTTGTTGAGGGCCTGCTTCGACTAACTCACCTTTGTGCATAACAAGCACAATATCAGCATTGTGCACTGTATTTAAACGGTGAGCAATAACAAAACTTGTGCGTCCCTGCATTAACACATCGAGAGCCTCTTGAATCGCAAGCTCCGTAACAGTATCAATACTACTCGTCGCCTCATCCAACAACAAAATTTTCGGGTCAGCAATCAAAGCTCGTGCAATTGATAATAACTGCTTTTGACCTTGCGAAATTCCGCTGCCATCTGCGGCAAGTACAGTGTCATAGCCATCCTTTAGCGTCATGATAAAGTCATGTGCATTTGCACGCTTCGAGGCTTCTTCTATCTCTTCATCACTAGCATCTAATCGACCATAACGAATATTTTCACGTACAGATACTTCAAACAAAAACGGATCCTGCAACACAAAGGCCATTTGTGCGCGCAATGCTTGCCGTTCTATTTGTTGAACGTTTACACCATCAAATAAAACCTCACCCTTTGAACCCTCATAAAATCTTGCAATAAGCTGCAAGATCGTTGTTTTTCCTGCGCCAGTTGCCCCAACAAGAGCTACCGTTTGTCCGGGCTCCACGTTAAAATTAATGTCCTTCAAAATGTAAGCTTCCTCTGCTTGCTCATATTTAAAGTACACATGTTGAAAGCTCACCTGTCCTAGTAGCTTATGCTTCTGCGCTGAAGCAGCTTCCTCTTCAGGCTGTTCATCCAGTAACGCAAATACACGCTCAGCACCAGCAATCGCTGACAGCACGGTATTAAATTGATTGGCCAAATCATTTAACGGTCGTGTAAATTGCCTTGCGTATTCTGTAAAAATAACAATTACTCCGATTGACACATGCCCATAAAAAGCAAGTATGCCGCCAATACCAGCTACAATTGTAAAGCTCATATTGTTTAAAAAGTTCATGACCTTTGGAATATAACCAGAGTATGTCTGTGCCCAAAAGCCAGTACTTTTTAAGCGTAAACTTTTCTCGCGAAACTCCTCTTTCATTCGTTCCTCTTGTGAGAAAGCTTTCACGATTCTCTGGCCCGAAATTGTTTCTTCAATCATGCCATTCAAAGCTCCTATAGCCGCTTGCTGTTCCTTAAATAACGGTGCGGTTCTCCGTGTGATCCAACGCATCGCCCAAAACATAATCGGTATAATCATCATCGTTATTACTGTTAGTAAAGGACTTAAGCTTAGCATGATGATCACTGTTCCCGTCAATGTTACTACACTAGAAAACACTTGGATAAAGGAGCTATTTAATGTTGAGCTAACTGCTTCAATATCATTCGTCATCCGACTCATTAATTCCCCATGTTGACGGCGATCGAAAAAGGCAATCGGCAGTCTTTGGAAATGAGCAAATACACTCGTTCGTAATCTATAAATGGTTTGTTGAGCAATACCGATCATCCAATAGTTTTGCAAAAATAACGATACAGCTAATAGAGCATAAATGCCGATTAACAGCATAATCCCCTTCTCTAGTCCTGCAAGCTCTCCATGCGTTACGTACATGTCAATCATTTTACCGATTAAATACGGACCAAGGAGAGCCAAAAGGGAACTTGCCAAGACAAGTAACAGCACAATAATTAATAGTACACGTTGTTCATCAACTATTTTCCATAAACGTAGTAGTGTACTTTTCCAATTTGTCGCACGAGGTCCCTTCTTTTTCTTAACAGCCTGCTTCATATCATCTTTCGTCAAAATCGGCTCATAGCCAAAAGGTTTTTGGAAAAATCCCATTATTCCTCCACCTCCTGTTGGGAGATTGCGATTTTTTTATAGAGCGCTGAAGTTTGCAAAAGCTCTTCATGCGTCCCGTATGCTACCACTTTTCCTGCATCAATGAGTAAGATGCGATCAGCACCTCTAGCTGTCCGAATCTTTTGAGTGACCACTAGCATCGTTGCTTGTTCTTCACTCAATGCCTCCCATAGTGCCTGCTCCGTTTTAACATCAAGCGCACTTGTACTATCATCAAGCATTAATATATGCCCTTTTCTTAATAACGCTCTCGCAATCGATAATCTTTGTTTTTGACCACCTGAAAGATTGACACCCTTCTGACCGACTCTTGTCTCGTAACCGTTCGGGAAATCCTCCACAGAAGTATGGATTTGCGCTTGCATTGTAGCTTGTAGCACCGCATCCATTTCAGCCTCTGCATCGCCCCAACGAACATTATCAGCAATGCTTCCTGTAAATAATAAAGATTGTTGTGGAACATAGCCGATGATTTCGCGCAGTTCTTGTAAATCCCATTGCTGTACATCTTTCCCCTCTACTACTATTTTGCCTTCTGTGACATCATAGAAACGAGGAATAAGCTGTAGCAACGTAGATTTCCCTGCACCTGTTGCTCCCATAATGGCTAACTTTTCACCCGATTTCACTCGGAAACTTACATCGGAGAGGACAGGCGAGTCTTCCCCAGGATAAGTAAAGCTCACATGGTCAAAAGCTAATTCTCCAAAACTCATGCCATTAGATATTTTCTCTGAAGATGACGGTATCTCAATCTCATTTTCAGTTGAAAGAACTTCTGCCATACGCTCTGCTGAGGCTTTTGCCCGCGCATAAAAAATAATAATAAAGGCAAACATCGAGAACGAGCCTGTCATGCGCATGGCATAATTGACGATGGCAACAACATCTCCAAGTGGTGATGTACCTGCAGCTATTTGCTTCGTTCCAAACCACAGCACTGCAAGTAAACTCATATTCATGATGAATAACAGTACAGGCATAATATACTCCATTGTGCGTAGAGCCTTTACAGTATCTATTTTTAAGCGTGAGGCAACTTCATCAAAACGAGAGGCTTCATATGCACCGCGTAAATAAGCCTTCACTAATCGAATAGCCTGTAAATTTTCCTGCAGTACACGATTCAAACGATCAATTCTCTTTTGCACAAGTCCAAAATAAGACACGCCTTTTGCCACCATAAAAATAAGAAAGATCAAAATAATCGGTGCACCAATAACTAAAAACAACGCTAGTTTAGCATTTACAATAAAAGCCATAACGATGCTACCAACAACGGCTAGTGGTGCACGAAGCATAATACGCAAACTCATAAACAGCACTGTCTGAACTTGCGTCACATCATTCGTTAACCTTGTAATAAGAGAAGCCGTTGAGAATTTTTGATAAGTAGCTAATGTAAAGGATTGTATCTTTTCAAACAATGCATTTCGTAAATCATAGGAGAAACTCTGTGCTGTATGCGATGAAAAATATGAATTTACGACACCTGCTATAAAGGCTACGAAGGATAAGGCAAGTAAAACAATTCCCCATTGCCAAATCATCCCTTGATTTTGAGCTCGTACTCCATCATCTATGATTTTAGCCATAATAAGTGGCTGGGCGAGCTCCACAAACAATTCCACCAGCATTAAACAAAACGCAATTAATGCAGTCCATTTATAAGGCTTTACATAGGAAAAAATTTCTTTCACATTCTTCCCCCTTGTTCTTAAAGAAGTTCCATAAAATTCAAATATAGTGAAAAACTCCTATATAGATAGTATTTTTATGCTTTTCCTCCACCTACAGAAAGCCACGTTATACAAACAAACATAACGAATACACCAACTAATTGCCAATAACCTAACGATGTACCAAACACGATAACTGAAATAACCATTGCTGTTAGCGGTTCAATACTAGAAAGGATACTTGTCTCAACTGATGTAATGTAAATCCTCCTATAAGCATTCCCCAACCGACAACACGTAGTACACGCCAATCTTTCATCAAACGTGCAGGGTACTATGTGTAGAAGGCTAACGTAAGACCAACAACTACTCCTCATAATAAGTCTTTGCTACTAACTAACAAAGCGTCAAATGAAGCGTTCGTTAGTAGGAGGAAAAGATCTATAAGTGTACCAATAATTCCTAACACTTGATATTTCGGTGGGCATTTCTTTAAACTAAGAGAGACATAAGCAACAACAAATATCGGTGCTAAAAACTGTAATAAGGTAGCAAATACAGCATTACTTTCTTTGATTGCGGCCACAAAAGCAAACTGTACGCCCAACATTCCTGCTACCCGAATACAAAAAGTTGTCTACTCCATAGTTTTTGTTTCCAAATGCCGAAAAAATCTTTTCTAGTTAACAATCAATATGTAAGAAATATTATACTGTCAATGGCGGATGGTTGAGTAACCACCCCACTAAAGGTCAGTTGCACCCCATAACATCGCACCAGAGACGATAAATACCATTCCATTTAATTGTTTCATACAATTCCCATTCCCTATATAAATACTAAATAATGTTATTTTTAATCAATTATTCACTTATTTTTCACTAAAAAAGTCCCAAAATCTTTCATTATCAAATATTTACAATCATATTCATAATGACTAATTCCTGATAATTAACTATAATAATAGTATATATAGATTACTCAAGGAGATCGAAAAATCATGAGTCATATGCATAAATCATTTACGATTGATGAACATTATTTAAATTCACTCCCATTTCCAGCAATTGTCATGAATCAAGATGGACAAGCTATAAAATTGGGAAAACTTGCTGAACAGCTATTTGGTTTTTCAGCTACTACTACTAAAGAACATACCGCTTCATTTATTCACGAAAATTTACTACGTCAGCTTTCGTTAGAAAAGTTTCAAACCCTTTTACAAAATGATGACCGCACGTATATCAATCAAATTCAACTGAACACATATACAAATGAAGAAATTACAACAGCGCTGCTAGCTAATCCATTTACTGAACAAGGAGAGCGTTTCATTCTTATGATGTTTATGCTACCAGAATTAATGATTAATTCTGTCTCAAGTAGCAGCACTCTCGTAGACTTAAAACAGGGATTAGACTCGACATTTATGACAATAACACTTGATCATGATGGGTTCATTTTAGAATGTAATGCTGAATTTCTAAAAACAAGTCAATGGACACCAAAACGCGTTATTGGTAAAACGTTTTGGCAGCTGTTCCCTGAAAATAAAGAAAGTGAAAAGATCACAAATACTATCTGGCGTAATTTAAACAATGGCTATACGTGGCAAGGTGAAGTCGAAAAAATTACAAAAACAGGTCAGTCATATTGGGTACTTCTAACAGCTATCCCTACATTTAATCTTGAAACGAATGAGCAGCAATTTTTTTTAATTGAAAAGGATATCACGAAGTCCAAGAGCATACAACATCAGCTTGAAAAAATCGCTTATATCGATACAGAAACAGGCCTCATGAATGCACACCGACTTGAAAAGGTGATTTCCAAAATGATTGAGGAAGAAAGAAACTTCTCTTTTGTCTATTTAAGTATAGATAAATTTTATACGTTAAAAGAGTTACATGATCAGCAAATCGATCAAAGTCTTATTGTAGAGTTTACCAAGCGTATAAAAATGTACTTCCAAGATAGCACAATGGCACGTATTAATGAAAATGATTTTGTCGTGATTACACCATTAAGTGAATGGTTTATTCAAGGCTTCCTGTCTTACTTACAACAACATCCAATTTATAACAGTAATGTTGCGGTCCCTATTTCTATTAGTGGCGGAATTACACGTTATCCAGAGGATCAAACTACATTCTCCCAACTCATGAAGGCATCCATTGCTACTATTACAACTGTCCGTGAAGCAGGTGGCGATAAAATCGTCTCACTATCAAAAGCAACACATAAGGCATTAAATCGTAAAGCTTTGATTGAAAAACGTTTACTTCAAGCTCTTGACCAAAAAAACTTAAAAGTCCTCTATCAGCCACAAATTGATGTTACTTCAGGTAAAATTACAGCTGTAGAAGCACTAGTTCGTTGGGAAGATGAAGTAATAGGCGTTGTTTCACCAGATGAACTTATTCCAATTGCTGAGGAAACTGGTCTCATTAATAATATTGGTTCCTTTATGTTAGAAAAAGCTTGTGAACAAGCACTAATCTGGAAAAAAGCTGGTCTTGATTTAAAAGTATCCATTAACTCTTCTGTACGCGAATTCCGTGATAAAAACATGGCAAAGTCAATTCTTGAAACGTTAGCGAAAACTGGCTGTCCTGCAAGCCTTATTCAAATCGAAATTACAGAGAAATTTGCCCTAGAAGCAGAAGCTGCTACCTTTATCACACAGCAAATGCGTAAGCTTGAAAATGAAGGTATCGCCTTTATACTAGATGATTTCGGTACCGGATATGGTTCATTTAGATATATGCAAATTCTACCAATAGATACATTAAAAATCGATAAAGCATTTACAAGTTCTTTATTAAAATCTGAAAAAACCCAAAAGCTAATGAACGGTATGGTGCAACTCGGAAAATCTATGGAACTTAAAGTTGTAGCAGAAGGTGTTGAAACTGCTGAACAAGCAGATCTTTTGATTTCTTATGGCTGTGATGCAATTCAGGGTTACTATATTAGTAAACCAATTCATTCAGAGGAAATTGAAGCACTACTAGTTAAATAGTTAATTTAAAAAAGGAGGCTACGTTTAAGAACGTAACCTCCTTCTTTATAGTTATTCTATCCGCCTACATTTGACGTAGAGCCTTATTTCTTGTAGACCTTTTGGAATGTCGCCTTACCGTTACGTACAGAACGGAAAATAAGCTGTATAAGCACCTCTGCAAATACAAGTCCTATAACGATAGCACCTGTAATTAAAAATGCCTTTAATCCATACTGTAGCCCTTGTATATAATCATCCTCTACAACATTTCTCATTGCATTATAAGCCATGCCTCCCGGAACTAACGGGATAATACCACCAACAATAAAAATAATCATCGGCATTTTGAAGCGTCGAGCATACAAATGAGAAACGATAGCAATTACGAAAGAGCTAAAGAATGAGGCATTTACTATATCCATGCCATGCTCTGTTAGGACGAAGTAAATCATCCATCCTACTACCCCAACAAAACCACAATAAATTAGGGTTTTTCTAGGTACATTAAAAATAATTGCGATACCTGCAGTCGCAAAAAAGCTAAGAATCAACTGTATGATATAGTCCATGTCATCTGCCTCCTAAAACGATAGAGTGACGGCAATAGCTGCACCAATTGCAAAAGCTGTTAAAAAGGCCTCTACGCCCTTTGCCATCCCTGAGATAAAATGACCTGCTATTAAATCCCGAACTGCATTCGTGATCAAAATACCTGGTACCAGTGGCATAACGGAGCTAATAACAATTTTATCTATTTCCGTACCATGGCCATATTTCACTGAAAAGACAGCAATCGATCCTACTACTAATGAAGCTGTAAATTCTGAGAAAAATTTCACTTTTGTTAAGTCATTTATCAATAAAAGCACTAGGAAGCCTAACCCTCCTGCCAAACAGGCAAACAGGAAATCAGACCATCCCCCCTTAAACATTATAAGGAAACAACCACTCGCAAGAGCCGCTGCTATGACTTGAATATATGTTGGTAAAAAATAATTTGTTTTTTGTATCGACTTTAGCTCGTCATAAGCGTCTTCTAGTGTTATCATGTGAGATGTGAGTCTCCGAGATACTGAATTTACCAAGGCTATTTTTTGTAAATCTGTTACCCTGTTGGAAATCGATGTAATTCTCGTCGGCTGTGTCTTGCCTAACGAAAAAATGATCCCTGTAGGTGTAGCATAACATTGCGCATCTAGCATATTTTGAGAATGTGCCATGCGTAGCATTGTATCCTCCACACGATATGTTTCTGCACCACTTTCAATCATAATTCGACCTGCAAGCAATAAGCAGTCAATCGTAAATTCATTATCCACTTCATGTAAAACCATTACAGTTATCTGCCTCCTTTAAAAGGTTCCTTGCCAATAGTATCGAACTGCAAATAAAAACTCAACAAAAAAATTTTTTAACTTTTAACCAAAGTACTTTGGTTATCATAAGTTAGAAATGGTAAGCTAATGGGTAATTTATTTATGAAGATTGGTTTCCCATAAATTAATAGCAAAACTTCGTAGATTCATATAACTTTTTCAATGACTAACACGTCTGATTGTATAGAAAAATAAATATGGAAAGGAGCGTATCCATCAAAATGCCGGAACGCAGAAAAAGACGCGGCCCAATGATTGATTTCCTATTAATTGGCCTTATCATTACATTAACGACTATTATTTTAGTTATTATCCTATCAAAGGATGACTTTAAGTTTCAAAAAATTAGTGCCTCAAAAGAGACAGATTCAATAACGAGTAATCTATCCACAGAAAGCTCTGCGTTTCCAGGTATACGTATTGTAACAGATGTTTCTAATGATAAGCGAACTCCTTTTGCTATTCACTATCCAGAAACAGATAATAAAGCTTTTAACGATGCTGTATTACAGTACATAACGGATTCAAAAGAAAACTATCTGTCATCTATGAAAGAAAATAAAGATAAAGAGGTAATGGGTGAGCTTAATATTAGTTTGGAAACTTTCCCATATCAAAAACAATACTATTCTTTTGTACTAACAAAAATGCTGTATACAGGCGGAGCCAATCCCGAGGTTTCAACAAAAACATTCTTCATCAATCATGAAACTGGTAAACTAATTTCCATTAAAACATTGTTGAACAACGATGAAAACAACTTAACAGCATTAGCTACTCATGTACGTAATGACTTACAACAAAACCTCAAGTTAAAGGATGAGCTTTTCAAGGATGATTTAATAAAGTCAACTGAACCGAAGTGGTCTAACTTCAATCGCTTTGCTATCATTGATGATTCGTTACAATTCTATTTTGATGAGTATGAGATTGCTAGCGGAGCAGCTGGTTCACCAATTGTGAAGCTTCCCCTTTCACTTATCAATCCGTTGTTAGCCTCTGATTTCCAAATTGCTATGGAAAAGCCGACGAAGCCAATTAATACAGGTGATCCAAACAAAAAACGTATTGCCTTAACTTTTGATGATGGCCCACATCCAAAGGTTACAGAACAGATTTTAGATACGCTTGATAAATATCATGCAAAAGCTACCTTCTTTATGCTCGGTAGTCGTGTCCAATATTACCCTGATATCGCAAGAGACGTACTTGCACGAGGACATGAAATAGGTAATCATTCATGGAACCATCCTGTATTGACAAAACTGCCACTAGATTCGGCAGTGAATCAATACACATCTACAGTTACGGAGATAGAAAAGGCCATTAATCAAAAGCCAACTGTATTTAGACCACCATACGGTGCAACAAACGATGCGATTAACGCTCAAATTCCAGTTCCTGTTGTTTTATGGACGATCGATACGTTAGACTGGAAGTATCGCAATGCACAACAGTTGCTACCTAATGTTAAAAATAATTTACACAATAACGCCATTGTCTTAATGCATGATATTCATCAATCGACTGCCGATGGTCTTGATTCTGTGCTTGCTTATTTACAAGGGCAGGGCTATGAATTCGTTACAGTATCAGAAATTCTTCCATATCGTCAAAAATAACTAATCAAAGAAAAAGTCCAATAAACTCAATGTTGAGTTTATTGGACTTTTTTGTGTTGATAAACAAAATAGTTAAGTAAATCTTTGTGAATGTTGTGGCACTTTAAATGTGGGTGATTTCCGTTCCAGGCTACTCGCTTTCCTGTGGGCGAGCGTCGAGCCGCTTCCCACGGGAGTCGAGTAGCCTTCCACTCCAATCAGCAATAACGTAGAACTATTATAAATTTAATTTAATGTTAAAGGTGAAAGTTATGCCACTCACCATAATCAATCAGAATAGAGAATGTTATTGTACATCTGCTGCGCACCTAAAACATTTAATTACGGTGCTTTATGCTTTTGCATTTTATCACTATAAATTAAAGAGTGAAATGCTAAAAGATACTTACTAAATGAATTGGTTGATTGGAGTGGAGACTGGGCAACATAATAAAGTAAAAGGATTCACGCACAGTTTTTGAAGATTTATCGGAACAAAATCTCATTTTATCGGAACAATTTTAGCTTTTATCGGAATATTTTCTCGTTTTATCGGAACAATTCCAGTTTTTCTCTGCTATGGACAACTACTTGGGGATCAGCGTCACAGATGAGACCCTGCAGCGAAGCGACAGCAACAACAAAAGCGGCTCATCGGACGCGCCCAGTCGGAACGGAAATCAACCCCTCATTTTGCCAAAGAGCCAAGCTTTATATACTATGACACTTAAATTCATTAACATAATAGTTTTCAACAACATGAAAAGTCCAATAATCTCAAAGATTGAGTTCATTGGACTTTTTTCTTACTTAATTGTTAACGTGTCAAGCGGTGTGAAGTCTTTTAGCTGATAGCTCTTCACTTCATTGCTAGCTACTGTGTAAAGAGCGTCATCTATATAGACTACTCGCTGTACACGCTGCTCCCAACTTTCATACTCATCGCCCGCGCTTTTATTAACGATATTTCCTTTTAGTACGATTCCTTTATCCGCAGTGATTTCATAGATTAGTGCGCCTTGACCTTTGTAGACGATTTCATCACCCTTCCCTGCATCATAAAGGACAACTGGGACACCAAAGTAATGGTATTCCTTATTGCGGAATAGCGCTTTAGGATTGTATTGAACTTCGGAGTACGAGCCTTTTCCACCGATTTTTACTGTTGATTGTTCCTTTGGATTTTTGAAATCTGAAACATCAAACAGTGACATTTTCATATTTGTTGTAACCGTAAAATTACGCTTCGAATATGCATCATAGCGTTCCTCGGTATCATAGCCAATGCCAATTAAATGTGTATCGTCTAATGGATGTAAATAGTTACTAAAGCCTGGAATCTTTAGCTCACCTAGCACAGTTGGCTTTTTCGGATTTGCGACATCAATAACAAATAATGGATCCACTTGCTTAAATGTTACCACATATGCTTTTTCGCCCATAAAGCGTGCAGAATACACTTTTTCACCAGGAGCTAAATCTTTTACTGCACCGAGCTCTTGTAAATTTTTATCTAAAATAAATAGGTGGTTTCGTGATATTTTTTGTTCATCCCACGCATTTCCTTCAGTTGTAACGATGCGGAAATTGCCTTTATATTCATCCATTGAATATTGATTTAACACTGAACCTTTTACTTCCGTAGTACCTACAAAATTCATGGCAGTTCCATCAATATTCCATTTAAAAACTTGTGTATCAGTTGTTCTTGGTATCCAAATCATATCCATAATGCGACCTGCAGTAGGCACTGGGCTTCCATCATAAATTGGTGTTGTTAAATAAAGTGCATTCTCCGACATATAAAGCCCACTACTACCACCTAAGTATCCCTTAGTATTCGCAGTTGTCTTTGCACCATTTTTTAAATCCACTGCTGTAATTAAACTATATGTTCCATCCATTGTATTTGGTAAAATAGAAATTTTCTCTAGAGGTAAGCTCTTATATTCTTTTCCTTCTACACTATCAAATGTTTTCGGTTTTAAATCCGGCGTTTTTTGCTCTCTAAGCATCCAATAATTCGGATACATATTACCGATTAAATATAATGTGCCATTTGTAATTCGAATATCTTGTAAATACCCCTCTTGCCCCACTTCACGTATGAGCTTCGGATTCTTTGGGTTTGAAATATCATACAAAGTAGCTGTCGACATGCTTGTGCCTACTTTTTCTAAATATTCATCCCCAATCGCTATTAATAAATGATCATATAATGCTAACTTCGAAATATACTGTGACTCCTTCAGCTTGATTGTTGTCGCTAGCTTTAAATTTTTCGGATCTTTAGCATCTACTACAGTAATGCCATGATCTTTTACAGCATAAATAAAGCCATCTTTGACAACGACAATATCTCCTTCTTCCACTCCTTCGACTTGATTATTCGTTGTAGAGGAATTGTCTACACTCGCTTTGTCTTCGCTCTTTGCAATTTCTGCGGTTGCTTCATAGTTCAGTTCTTTTTGTGAGTTAGCTAAAAGTGCTTCGAAATATTGTTGTAGCTCTTTTTCTGATTTTACAGCTTCAAGCTTTTCAATGATGGTAAACGCTATTTCTTGCGATATTGTTTTAGGTCCACCTAGTACAAACGCTTCTTTATTCACATGTAATTTATAGCTTCCAGGTGCTAAATCGTTTACGATCATTATCTTTTTATCTTCTCCCAATGTTACTGTTGCCGACACCTTTTGATCTTTGCTATTTGTTACGTAAACATTGTCTTCCGTTATTTTGTTTTCATTTAGTGTCTTAGTAAAGGATACTTGCCAGCTATGAGTTGTCATACTCGCACTTGCAGTCTGTGCCTCTACTTTTGGGACCGACATCAACATAAAAATTCCTGGCAAAATAGCTAGTACGGTAATGAGTAAAATTGCTATCCACTTATTTTTCATTAATTTACCTACCCTTCATAAATTTGTTTATTAATTAGACTGCTAAAGAATAAAAAAGTTACATTATTCTGAATTTTTTCTCAGTAAAAAACGAGAGGAAGTGAATCCCTCTCGGCTTATATAGACTATAATTACGAGCAATAGCTAATGTATTCTACGTTAACTGCTGCTCTTTTTATGGTTAGGCACTAGATATATGATTATGCATTATATATATCAGATCAGCCTCTACTACTGAAACTAAAACTTTCGTATACGCTTAAAAATATAATTATTGTACTTTTACTGTATATGTCCCGTTTTCATTATCAAATTTATAAATATATAAATAATACTTTCCTGGTTCCGCAGTAAATTTACCTTTTATATTATTTCCATCCTCCTGTCCATAGGATGCGTAATTTTGCATATCAGACCCATGATAAAGCACCCATGTCATTCCGATTTGATTTTCATTTACGACAGAAATATCTATTTCTTTTGGAGACGTAACATTGAATGTGTATACATCCGTATGATCATCATCAATCAAACTACCTTTTTGGGGCATATTAAATGGAATCATATTCGCTTCTTCTGGACGATTATTTGGTTCTATATCTGTTTTTGCTTCATTCTGTACATTTACTGTATATGTCCCATTTTCATTATCAAATTTATAAATATATAAATAATACTTTCCTGGTTCCGCAGTAAGTTTACCTTTTATACTATTTCCATCTTCCTGTCCAAATGATACGTAGTTTTGCATATCCGACTCATGATAAAGCACCCATGTCATTCCAATTTGATTTTCATTTACGACAGAAATATCTATTTCTTCCGGAGACGTAACATCGAATGTGTATACATCCGTATCATTATCATCAATCAAACTACCTTTTAGGGGCGTATTAAATGGAATTATCTTCGCTTCTTTTGGATGATTATTCTCTGTTTGTGCTCCCTTCCGTACAGTTACAATTGCATGATCCTTACTTTCTATTCCCTTATCATTTTTCACTGTTAATGTCACATTATATGTGCCTTCTTTTTCGTATACATGAGTAGGGTTTGCCTCTTTACTTGTTTTTCCATCACCAAAATCCCAAAGGTAAGAAACTATTTCTCCATTCTTATCTTTTGAACCATCGCTCTTGAACTGGATTTTTTCATTTTCAATTCCATTATATGGACCATTCATGTTTACAATAGGTGCTTGATTTTCTCCATCATCCGTCGCAACGCCATGGAAAACAATATCATATTCAAACTGGTTTGCTGCATTCACACGGTAGTTTACAAAATACGCTGTCACTGTTTTATAGCCGCTCCACTCTTTTTGCGACAGTTGGTCCAGTACTTGGTTCACTTGTTCACTCATCGTTTTCCAGTCTTTAGATTCACCTTTTGTTTCACTACCTACATACGTACCTTCGACAGTAAATGTATTAAAAAATTGAGACTTATGTTTTGTAATTTTTGCATCTTTTACGTTAGCAACATCGGCAATTTCTTGTACTACTTCATTTAACGCTTTTGGTTCATGTTCCACTAAATAATCTTCTGATACTTGTGGCACCTCGTATTTTTCTTGATTATCAATCAATTGCTGCATATACGCTTGGTATTCCGTATTCAGTTGTGGATCTTTACTTAATACGTCGCGATACGCATCATAATTTTTCACATCGTTCGCACGAATTAAATCTTGAATCTTAACAAATGCATCAAATTGATGATTATACATATAAGACTGTAGTGCAAATGAATAGTTATAAAAATCCCATGATCCATATTTTGCAAACATTGTTTGTTCAGCTGTGTAGCGTTGTGATGGTTCATATGATAATCCACTAATAATACTATTACGTGGAACTACATCATTTGTACGTGTTGACCCAGCAAAGAATTCTGCATTTCCTTCCTGGAACCATGTTAGTCGTTCATTTTGATACATATCTCCTGTTCCGAATAAACCAGGAACCTCGTATCTTCCCTGTAAATAATGTGTAAATTCATGGCGGAACAACTCTTCTAAACTATAAATACTTTGCTCCGGTGTACGTTCATACGTAAAGAACGTTCCCTTCTCTTCGATATAAATACCACCATTATTTGTTTCATACCCATACAATTGACGATTTATTCGATATTGATCTGGAGAGTCATAAATTACAACTGTTAATACATCGTCAGCATTGCCTGGTTCTAATGCTTTATCATTCCCAATTACACGATGATACTGTGCTTTTACTTCTTTTGCAGCCCAGTATAATCTTTGAATTTTGTCTTCTGTTACTTTTTCTCCCGTCTTAAATACAATTGATCCATCATCAAATGTATATGTTTTCGGTAAATACTGCTTCTTTCCTTCTTCACGTATTTTCTGTAAATCTACTGTATTTCCACTATAATCTTTTCCACCATAATTTGTAGTAAGTTGCTCTACTGCCACAAAATAAGCTTCACTTAAATATGGATACATATGCAACGCTTGTGTGACGACTTCTAAACCTTTATCCGGATTACTATGGAATTTTCCTAAACGCCCTGCATAATAAATGCCATTATTGATTAACCAACTATTGTTATCTGTTACATTATGTATAAGAGCAATTTTATTCACTTCATTTATGAAACTATCAATCTTTCCATACCATATCGTTGTATTAGCTTCTTTACGTGTCTCATGCAAGTACGACTGCAAGTCATAATCAATCCCATGTATTAAATCATATATAGCTTGCCCTTTTAAAGAATCGCTTTCATATGTAGAGAGATTTTCGTTATACTGTTTTAAAATCTTCGCAGCATACTGAACTATTTCTGCATCACTAGAAGCATTACCTATTAATTTCCCATAGGCGGATGCCACTTTATCTTGCTCATCTGTACCAAGTTTAAAGTTCGGATTCTTAGCCATTTCCTTTAATGCTGGTAAACACTTATCATGGAAACTTCTCTCGTTTAAATAACCTAGTTCCTTATTATAAAACCCTACATAAAAAGCAGAACGCAATAGCTCAACAAATGTTTCAATACCCTTTGAATCATCTTTCGTAAAAGAACTTCCTCTTTTCCCCAATTCATTGATAATAACTTGCATGCGTTCTTTATTTTGATAAAAAGCTTTTGTTTCATCATTGAATTGGAATAGGTCTGTAATTTGATACCAGCGAATATTTCCTAGCGTATCAATTAGCTCACTATCGCTCATTATATTAAGCTCTGCCATCGAGTACTTTTCCTGCAATTGCTTCGTTTCAGAAAGTTTTATAGTTGGAGCTGGGTGTTCCGAAAAATCTCCCATTTCCAAACGTTTTTCAAATGATAATGTTTCATCAGCCGTTGTAGAATGTGCAATTTCATCATTCAGAGTTCCTATGCCAACAGGCTTCATTTGCAATACATTATAAGGCGTTTTTTCTGCTGCTGATGCTTCTGCTTGTAACGCTCCTAATGACAGTGCCATTGTACCAATCCCAATTAACACTTGATTGAGTTTTAATTTCTTTTTCATAACAAGTCCTCCTATAGTACTACCTTCATCGAATGGTAATATATTGATTATTTGGAACTATATTGCCCATTTAAAAAATAACATATTATGTGAATAAAGCAATATAAAATGTTATATTTAGAAATATTTTCTTGCACGATTTGAACACTAAGACACAATTAGACCATAAAACCATTATTTAACAAAAAAAGAACCCGAAATTCGGATTCTTTTTTAAATGTTAAAGCGAACTGGAAAGCAATTGCACCATTAGACTCTCTACGTCCACTACAGAAAACGTAACAGTAAAAAAGCCGATTATTCCTTTAAAGTTTAGGAAATCGGCTTTTTCTTTATGAAATTTTACTTAGCGTACAAGTTTATATTTTGTTGATTGTGCCCCTACTAGTCTAAAAACAAACAATCGCAACATTGTTTGTTATTTGGTAGTTTTTTCTTTATTCCTTTAGATACATTGATAAAAGCTTATTCTTCAAATGGCCATTTTGGTAGCATTTTTGCCAATGACTTATCTTGACGTTTTCCTAATACATAGTCAGCCTGCATAATTGTATGAATCTCCCGCGTGCCTTCGTAGATAACCGGTGCTTTCGAGTTACGTAAATAACGAGCGACTGGATATTCATCCGAATAACCATATGCTCCATGAATTTGGACAGCATCATCCGCAGCTGTATTGGCAAAATCACAAGCCTGCCACTTTGCTAATGATGTCTCGCGCGTATTGCGTACACCTTTGTTTTTCAACTCTCCAACACGATATACAAGTAGGCGACTCATTTGATAGCCCGCTTCCATTTTGGCAATCATTTGCCCTACTAGCTGGTGCTCACCAATAGGTTTACCAAATGTTTTGCGTTCATGGCAGTATTTCACACTCGCCTCGAGACACGCTTGAATAAGACCGACAGCGCCTGCAGCTACTGTAAAACGACCATTATCTAACGCAGACATCGCAATTTTAAAGCCTTCTCCCTCTTCTCCAAGGCGATTCTCTACAGGTATACGTAGATCTTCAAAAAAGAGCTCACCCGTATTACCAGCACGAATACCGTATTTACCTTTAATGGCCTTCGATGTAAAGCCCGCCATGGAACGCTCTACGATAAATGCACTAATGCCATGATGCTTCTTCGATTTATCCGTGTAGGCAAAAACGATAAAATGGTCAGCTATATCACATAAGGAAATCCATGTTTTCTGTCCATTTAACACGTAAAAATCTCCATCCCTTTCAGCGGTGGTAGTCATTGCGGCTACATCTGACCCTGCTCCGGGCTCTGTTAAACCAAATGCCCCAATCCGAACTCCTTTTGCCTGTGGAACAAGATACTGCTGTTTTTGAGTCTCTGTTCCCCATTGCATTAAAGTCATACTATTCAAGCCTATATGAACGGAAACAGCTGTGCGAAACGCTGTGTCTCCACGTTCCAGTTCTTCACAAACGATGGCAAGTGCATTGTAATCCATCCCACTGCCTCCGTATTGTTCTGGTACACAAACACCCATTAAGCCTAGCTCAGCAAGTCTTGACCAAATCTTCGGATCGAAGCCACCCTCAGCATCCCACTTCGCAATATGTGGAATAATCTCGGCATCCACAAACTGCCGCACTGTTTTACGTAGCATTTCCTGCTCAGCGGTAAATTCGAAATTCATGACTAAGCACCTACCATTTCACGATCATTGCAGATGTATGAGACGTCTCCTTAATAACAACACCTCGTTTAGCCATTTCTTCAATATAAGTATCGCCCGGCACAACTGATTCAGGTGCAAATACTCCTCGCTCTGTAATTTTATTTCCCCCAATCATTTGAGCAACGACAGAAATTGTATTTGCTGTTGCACGAGCCATAGCCGTTTCATTAATCGTCATATCTTTACGAACGACCATTTCGTACTCATAAGTCACTTGTTGTTGCGCTTTTTCACCCGCTACAATAACACGCAGCAGTACTGCATCTGGTTTTGTACCAAGCTCAAGTTTCTTTTTAAGTGCCTCACGAACAACTGGACGCACAGAAACCTCCTGATCTTCTACCTCTACCTTATTACTAGCATCGAGGAATCCTAAATCTGCTAATAGCTTAAATTTCTCTGCATGTCCTTTATAACGAATCGTTTTATATTCTAATGTTTGGACATTTGGGAATGTCTTATACAATGTCGATATACCGCCAGATGTATAAAATGCCTCAAGCACACCAAAATCTTTGAAATAAATAGGTTCAACACCTGATAACGATGGAACTTCTTGAAGTTTACCTTTTTGAATCATTTTTGATGGCTCTGTATAATGATCAAAGACACCATCTAGAGAAAATACTCGCGTATAGTGCAGAGGTGGCTTCGGCTCTGTAGGAATACCGCCTACAAATAGTTTAATAGATTCTACCTCATCTAATTTCGATGCACCGTACCCCGCTAAAATGTTGACCATACCTGGAGCAACACCCAAGTCCGGAATAATTGTTACACCTTTTGCTTTTGCCTCTTCGTCTAGATCTAATATTTTTTCTGTTACACCGCCAATATGACCACCTAAATCCACGGAATGAACACCAGCCGCGATTGCCGCTCTTGCTACACGCTCATTAAATGAATAGAATAATGCATTAACGACTACATCGCCTTTTGAGATAACTTCCATTAACGAGTCATCGCGCTCAGCATGAAGCTCTACAACCTCAATCTTGTCTGTATTTAACGAGGCCACAAAGTTCTGCGCTATTCTCACGTCAATATCTCCTAAAAATACACACTCCACCTTGCTATTTTTTATTAAATCACGAGCTACCTCTTTCCCCATTAAACCTGCACCTAATACAACAACTTTCATCAAGAACATCCCCTTTCATTGATCTGTTATTCTGTATCGATTTGTGCTCTTTGTAATTTACCGCTATAGTCTACATAAATACTTTTCCATTCCGTGTAGACATCTAAGGCAGCTACACCCGAGTCGCGGTGCCCATTCCCCGTGCCCTTTGTGCCGCCAAATGGTAAATGGATTTCAGCACCTGTTGTGCCAGCATTCACATAAACAATACCTGTATCTAAATCTCGTTGTGCGCGGAAAATCGTATTCACATCTTGTGAGAAAATTGAACTGGATAAGCCAAATTTTACGCCATTATTTACTTCGATTGCTTCATCCAAACTTGCTACTTCAATAAGAGAAACGACCGGACCAAAAATTTCTTCCTGTGCAATAATCATGTCAGGCTTCACATTGGTAAATAGTGTAGGCTCATAATAAAACCCTTTGTCATAAGGAGGCTCAGATAATATTCTACCTCCAGCTAACAACGTTGCCCCCTCCTGTTTGCCGATTTGCACATAGTGATTAATCTTTTCCAATGCGGCTTTGTTAATCACAGGACCGATTTTTACACTTTCATGTAGGCCGTCTCCAATTGTTAGCTTTTGCATTTCGTCTAATAGACGTTTTTCTAGTTCCTCTCTTACATCTTTATGCACGATCACGCGACTACATGCTGTACATCTTTGACCAGCAGTGCCAAATGCACTCCATAAGATGCCTTCAGTAGCTAGTTGTAAATCGGCATCATCCATCACTATGACTGCATTTTTTCCACCCATCTCTAATGAAATCTTCTTTAGGTGTTTACCACCTAGCTCTGCTACCTTACTTCCTGTTGTTGTAGAGCCGGTAAATGAAATGACCTTAACGTCTGGGTGTTCAATCAATGCTGTTCCAACTGTTGGCCCTGTACCAAAGACGATATTTGCTACTCCGCTTGGTAAGCCAACCTCTTCAAAAATTTTACCCATTTCATACGCCATCATTGGTGTCTCATTAGACGGCTTCCAAATGAATGTATTGCCAGCAACAATTGCAGGGAATGACTTCCAAGTGGCAATAGCTACAGGGAAATTCCACGGAGTTATTAATCCTACAACGCCAATAGGTGTCCGTACACTCATGGCAAATTTATTAGCTAGCTCAGACGGCGTTGTCTCCCCAAATAACCGTCGCCCTTCACCAGCCATATAATAGGCCATGTCTATCCCTTCCTGCACTTCGCCTCTAGCTTCTTCAATAACCTTTCCCATCTCTTTTGTTAAAACGGTCGCTAAATGCTCCTTTTTCTCTTTCATTTTTTGACCGATGGCATATAAATAATCAGCACGTTTAGGCGCAGGTACTAATGCCCAGTTTTTTTGTGCCTGTTTCGCAACCGCTACCGCTTCATCTACCTCACTTGCAGTAGAACGCGGTATTGTAGCTAGCTGCTCCCCATTAGCAGGGTTGGTCACTACTATACTTTGTAAATGCGAACGTGTTACCCATTCACCGCCGATATAGTTTTTGATTTCCACTACAAACACCCCCTGAACTATCTATGGTGCCTCTGCCTCATTGTTACCAATCGCATAGCTTTCAGACAGATATCTATTACTCTATATTATATAGAATTTGATATGTCAAAATTCCGAATTTTTAATATATAGAGGTCTAAAGATCATGCTTTTGGATCAATAACATCGGTGACAATCGTCAGAGGCTTTATTTTCTTTTAGCTGAACATTGATGTCAGTTACGGATGAAGGTCTTTTGTGAGCATAAAAAAATAATCACAAATTTTCAGCTGAATGAAAATAAAAAATACTCATTCTAGTTTTTTATATTCGACATTTACTAGCTTATTCCCTTTTTTTCTTAAATATTTAATTATGCAATGAAACTAATTCAACTTATAATCGTATACAATATCAAAATTATTTTTTGGAGGAATCCCTTTATGAATAATCACGAAATTGACTACAAATTATATGGCGATGATATGCAATACGTGCAAGTTGAGCTTGACCCTCAAGAAACAGTAGTAGCTGAAGCTGGAGCGTTAATGATGATGGATGATTCTATCCATATGGAAACTATCTTTGGTGATGGTTCAAGAGGAAGCCTAGAAAATGGTCTTATGGGTAAATTATTTGGAGCTGGAAAACGTCTAATTACAGGTGAAAGCTTATTCATGACGACATTTACGAACGTTGGTTCAGGTAAACGCCATGTGTATTTTGCTTCTCCATACCCTGGTAAGATTATTCCAATGGATTTAAGCCAATTGAACGGAAAGATTATTTGTCAAAAAGATGCCTTTTTAGCTGCTGCCAAAGGAGTTTCAATCGGCGTTGAATTCCAGAAAAAAATCGGTGTTGGCTTCTTTGGTGGTGAAGGCTTCATTATGCAAAAGCTTGAAGGAGATGGTATGGCTTTTGTACATGCAGGTGGCACTATTCACGAAAAGACTCTAGCACCCGGTGAAGTATTACGTGTTGATACAGGCTGTTTAGTTGCTATGACATCTGATGTAGATTACGATATCGAGATGGTCAAGGGCGTAAAAACTGCACTGTTTGGCGGTGAAGGTATCTTCTTCGCTACTTTAACTGGCCCAGGTAAAGTATGGATTCAATCATTACCATTTAGCCGATTAGCAAGCCGTGTCTTTGCTGCAGCACCAATTTCCCAAGGCGGTGGCGGTCAATCTAAAGGTGAAGGCGGCATTGGCGGTTTATTTGATATGTTTAATAGATAATGGACGCTATTTATTTAAGGAGCACATCTAATTACGATGTGCTCCTTTCTTATAAATTCAGTTAAATTCTACCCTTTATTTCCACTGCGGACGGGGGCTTAGCCGCTTTGTCGCAAAAGATACTCCTACTTCTGCTATCTCCGGGTGTCATTAATCTATTCGATTCGTTACAGCCTTGCCCTGCCCATATGCGGTAAGCTCTTTAACGTTCAGCATCAACATTGCAGTTCTAGTTTGAAGCGAAGCACTACCGATATGTGGAAGTGCTACAACGTTTGAAAGCGTCAACAATGGATGATCCAACGCAATAGGCTCTTGTTCAAAGACATCTAGCCCTGCTGCCCACAACTTACCGTTTTTTAACGTATCATACAGTGCATTCTCATCGATAATACCACCACGTGATGCGTTAATTAAAACCGCGTCATCCTTCATTAAAGCAAGCTCCTCTGCACCTATAAGTCCTACAGTATCATTGTTAAAAGGTGTCATAATAACAACAAAATCCGATTGTTTTAAAAGATCCTCCAACGATACATATTGAAAGCCATACATTTCTTCTACCTCATGGCGGCGTCTACGATTGTTGTATAAAATTTTCATATCAAAACCTTTTGCTCGTCTTGCAACAGCTTGGCCAATACGTCCCATACCAATAATTCCTATAGTGGATCCTGAGACATCTTTACCTACTAATTGCATCGGATACCAGCTTTTCCAGTTACCCTCACGCAAATATCGTTCGCTTTCTGGAATTCTTCGAGCAGTCGCAAGCAATAATCCCCATACTAAATCTGCAGTTGTATTTGTTAAAACTCCTGGAGTATTAGTCGCCATTATTCCACGCTTACGCAAAGCTTTGACATCAATATTATTAAATCCAACTGCTAAATTAGTCACGAGTTTTAGATTGGGTGCATGTAATAATAACTCTTCATCGACTTGGTCAGCAATCGTTACCCACAATACTTCACAATCTGCAACAGCTGCCAATAGTATTTCCCGTGGTATAACAATTTCCTCCTCCTCCCATTGTTTGATATCATAATACTCTTTCAACGGCTCAACTATATGCGCTGGGAACTTTCGTGTAATAAATAATTTCTTTTTCATATTCCGAACACCCCTCAATTCAATTCGCCTATAGCGTAACACTTAGAACGCTCATTTTCTAGGGATTTCTTATCTTTACATATGTAATCGTTAGTCCTTTTTATCACTCTACAAACTTCATCCGTTTATTTATTGTTTTATCCTTCAAAAAGACGATTTTGTCCTATTATTGTTAAGGTGATAAGCAAAAAAACTATGCATAGGCTTTATGCATAGTCATTAGAAATCTCTGATTGTTGTATCTAATCGATTGGCAGCTTGTTTTAATTCCTCGGAAGATTCTCCAATTGATTCTATAATTCCTGACAATTCCGTTATTTTCAGGCCGACGTTTTGGAAGTTTGAGATAGAACCGTTTACTGAGCCAGATATTGCATCGAATGCTTTTAAAGATTCTGCGTTTTGCTCAATACTATTGTTCACCAGCTCTTGGATTTCATGAATTGCTTGAACAACTTGGTTTGTAATTCCATTAGACATTGTTATGAGCTCCGCGATTTGTTCAACCGAACTTTTCGTCTGATCTGCAAGCTTACGAACTTCGCTCGCCACGACAGCAAAGCCTTTTCCATGCTCCCCTGCACGTGCAGCCTCAATAGCCGAATTTAACGCCAGTAAATTTGTTTGGCCAGAAATACTTTTCACTATTTCGATAACAGCATTGATTTTTGAGGAAGAGTGATCTAATTGCTCCACCATATCCGACATTTCAACTGTCTTATGATGAATTTTTCCTGTTTGTTCATTAATTAATGTAATTTTAGAATAGCCTTCAGACGATACCTTTTGCATTGTTTTTGCCTCATCGATACTTTCCTTCAAGTATTCATTCACTTCCTTAGCGTTATAAACAAGTTCGGTCACTGTTTCATTGGTACTATGAGATTGAGTCTCTAGCTGCGTAGATATCCCACCTATAACTTCCTTAACATGTGCTCGAACATTATCCTGTTGCTTCTCAATTAATGTATTAGCATAATTATCATATTCCTCTAGGACAATCTGTTGTTCGAAATTACAGATTTTACTGATAGCATCACAAAATTTTTCTTCTTCGTCCCTCGATAATTGAAGCTTATAAATAATCCTTCTTAAAAAATTTTCAAGATTTTGAAAGGCTGCTAAATACCACTTAGGATACAAGTTAATCTTCACATGCATTTTCGCTACTCGCCTTCTCTTCTCCAAAAATGCATCGTCTATACGCCCTTCGAACATTTCTATAATATGATGGCGTAATGTTTGGCGTAACCGCTCACTAGAGCTATACTTTTCAATAACCTCACGTAAGGCTGGCACACTTTCAATTGCATGATAGAATGCCGCCACTACTTCTACAACATTTCGTTCAATATACGGTTTTAAACTTCTGATCAACTGCAAATCTTCTCTAGTTAAATTTACTAGATCTAACTGTTGTAAACGTTCCTGATCTTGCATCATAACCCCTATACTTAAATCATCACTTATTTCAACTGTATTTTTCTTAGGCCGATTTCCAATTTGAAACAATTTCCCCACCCCGCTGTACCTATGTCTATTCTACTAAAAACAAATAAATCTATAATCAATTATACTGTCTAGACAACTGAAATGACAATATATAGGTAAAAAACATCTGTTTTCGCAATAAGTATTTATCTATCTTAATTGAGAATGATACTTATTAACCATTAAATTTATTTTAAAACGGGATGAAAACGCTAAAATATAAATCTCAAACTAAAAAGCCACTCATTCTAAAAAGAAGAGTGACTTTATTAATTACATAAAGATAATAACAGCTAGTACAGCAGCTAGTACTAGGCGATAAATAGCAAATGGCATTAATTTCACTTTTGAAATAAGTGCTAAGAAGAATTTAATTGAGAGTAATGCAAAGATAAATGAACTAATGAAGCCTACTACATAGAATCCAAAATAATCCATAGATAGCGTATCCCAGTTTTTCAGTACAGATACTAAACTAGCACCCGCCATAATTGGTACTGCCATAATGAAAGTAAAATCTGCCGCCACGCGGTGACTCATACCAAATAATACACCACCAGATATTGTTGCACCTGAACGGGAGAACCCTGGCCAAAGTGATAAACATTGTACTAACCCTACTTTAAATGCTAAACCATAAGAAATTTTGTCTAGAGAATCTACTTTTGGTCTTTTCGGTGCTAATTTATCTGCAGCAATCATTAAAAGTGCTCCAGCTACTAAAGCATAAACAACATGCTCTACTTTAAATAAATGATCATCGATAAAATCTTTGAACGCAAAACCTAATATAACCGCTGGTAACATACCCACAATAACATGTAATAAGTTGAAGTGACCTTTTACTGATTTCGATTGGCCATCAATTTTATAAAGTCCAACTAAATTTAACATTCGTTTCCACATTACAACGACTACGGCTAAAATGGAGCCTAGCTGTACAACGATTTTAAATGTATTGGCGGGATACATCCCTAAAAACTCCTCTGTCTTCAACCACATATCGTCCACAATAATCATATGACCTGTTGACGACACTGGTGCAAACTCTGTCATTCCCTCGACAAAGCCTAAAATAAGCGCCTTTAATAATTCAATGATATCCACATTGTCACCTTACCTTTTATTAATTAAATACCAACATATTATAAAATACACTTTTTCATATAGTTATGAGTAGACAGGCTAATCACCATAGCGTGGGGTTGATTTCCGTTCTGAGCGTCCGGTGAGCCCTCAAGAGTCACCCTGCCCCCACTCCAATCAACTTAATGGCAAACGGTTTTAACAAATGTCACTCAAAACTTTTGGTTAATGTGTCAGAAGACAACCTTTATTAGTATAATGGCAACTTTTTAACAGTGGTTGTCTATCAAACTAGCTGAATCATTTATCTTACTCCAACAGCCATCCTTACCAACTAACGAAAATTTATATCCACAACCCATAATTCGGAACGGCTACCTATTCGCATCGGAGGACCCCAAAAGCCAAAACCTGATGAAACAAGTGTATGCATTTTCTCCTTCATCTTATAACCATGATCGAGCTCAAATACACGAGCTGTTATATACTGATTCGGCCATAGTTGACCTTTATGTGTATGACCTGACATATGGAAGTCTACACCCATTTTTACAGGCGTAATTAAATCATTCGGAGTATGATTCATGACAAACCAAGGCAAGTCATCTGTTGTCTTCAATGCATCTAATTGCTTTCTATCCTTGTTTGTAATATCCTCTTGCCCCGTTAATACTAACACATTATCGATTCTAATAGTTTCATCACACAAAACTTTTACATTAGCGTTTTCCATCTCTTTAATAAATTCAGGAATTTTCTTGCCGTAGTACTCGTGATTGCCCAGTACACCATACACTCCATATGTAGATGTTAATTGTTTCATCACATCTGCCATTCCATCTTTAACAAACCATTTAGGGTCGTCATCTACAATATCCCCAGCTAAAAAGACGATGTCCGGTTTTGCTTCATTCGATAACGTAACAAAGCGCTGTAAATGTTTTTTATGTGATAGAACACCTAAATGAAAATCTGATGCAACTACAACTCTCATCGATTCTAGCTCACTACTCTTTTTATCCATCGTTATTTCTAAATGACGGACAACAGGCGAATACGCTAAATAGGTACCTACAATACTTAGTACAAACAACATAGCAATTGCTACACTACCAATTACCTGTACACTTTTAAAAGGACTTAGCCAAAGAATCAAGTGTGCTATCGAGCAGAGAAATAATCCGTATTCAAAAATAAACATCCAGTAATTATTGATGATTGAAAACACTCGTAAGGACTCATGCAATCTACTAATAATACTACTGAACGCAATGACATAAAGCACAAACCAATATAAAATTGGATAACGGAACCATCCCATTGCCACAAGCCAATGTCGCAATCCCCATCCTAAGTAAAAAGTTAATGCACTATATATACTTAATAAAAGAATTCCACCAACTACTTTTGGCATTTCAGTTCCCTACTTTCATATAGTCTTAGTTGATTATAGCATTATACTTAACATTCTCTGATAGAAGGTAAGTGCAAAAGGACAACCAATCAGCTCATGATATCAAGTGTACATATTCCTTGTAATTCAATCGTATGATTTACATGACAAGCTAATTAGGAAAGTGACACGATCGTATCTAGACGAACACATAAAAATCGTATACTACATCCTGACGCTACGTTAACACTACGCTTTCGCACATAAAACATTTGTTGCCCGACGCTCCCAGAAAGCGCCTAAGAAACTAAACCCATGTTATAGTAATGATCCGCTTTTGCAATTCAACCTATTTTATAAGATTACGCAAAAAAACTATGAATAATATACTTTAATTTTTCTGAATATTTCAGTAACATAATAATGGCAAGAGCAAATTTAACGCGTATACGAGCGAAAAAGGGGTGTTGTTCATATGACAAGATATAAATTCGAATCAACAGAGCATGAGTTATTTCGTAAAACCTTACGTAAGTTTTTAGCAGAAGAAGCCGAGCCACACTATCCACAATGGGAGAAAGATCATCTTATTCCACTTGAATTTTGGCGTAAGCTTGGGGAAATGGGCTATCTATGCCCTCAAGTAGAAGAGCAATACGGCGGTCTCGGACTAGATTTTAGTTTTGGCGTTATTATTCAAGAAGAGTTAGAGCGCGTAGGTTCGAGCCTTATTGGCGTTGGTCTGCATAACGATATTGTCGTGCCTTATATTGAGGCATACGGCTCAAATGAGCAAAAATCACGCTGGCTACCGAAATGTGTTACAGGGGAACATATTTCAGCAATTGCTATGACGGAGCCAGGCACAGGTTCAGATTTGGCAAACATCCAAACAACTGCTATTCGTGATGGCGATCACTATATCGTCAACGGACAAAAAACATTTATTACAAATGGTATTCATACAAATTTAGCGGTCGTTGCTGTAAAAACAAATCCACAGGCAGAAAAAAAGCATCGTGGCATTAGCCTCCTTGTCATTGAAGACGGGACACCAGGTTTCACAAAAGGTCGCAAACTCGAAAAAGTTGGCATGCATGCGCAGGACACAGCCGAGCTATATTTTGAGGATTGTCGCGTACCTGTTGAGAATCTCCTTGGTGAAGAAGGTAAAGGCTTTATCTATATGATGGAAAAGCTGCAGCAAGAGCGTTTAGCAGTAGCTATCGCCGCACAAGCCGCTGCTGAGGACATGCTAGCTTTAACAATTGATTATGTAAAATCACGCGCAGCTTTTGGAAAGTCAATTAGTGACTTCCAAAATACGCAATTTAAAATAGCTGAAATGGCGACAAAAATTGAACTTGGCAAATCATTTTTAGAATCTTTAATAGAGGAACATATCGCAGGAAATGATGTTGTGACAAAAGTTTCAATGGCAAAATACTGGATAACAGAAAATGCACGAGAGCTTGCTATCCAGTGTATGCAGTTACATGGTGGCTACGGTTATATGGAGGAATACAAGATTGCTAGAAGATATCGAGATATTCCTGTCATGTCCATTTATGCAGGTACCAACGAAGTCATGAAAGTGATTATTGCCAAAAATTTAGGGTTATAACTAATAAAGTAAGTATGGCTCTTCGGCACAACGAGGGGTTGAAAACGAAGATCCGAGGTGATGGATAGAACAGCCTAAGTCGTGGATAGAATCGTCAATGTCTTGGATAGAACACCCAAAGCGACTGAATAAGGGCCGAAACGACGGATTTAAATTCACAACTTTCAAAAGGATTTCCTCACATATTTTATTTTTCAACATAATAAAAACAGCGGCAAAATATTTGCCGCTGTTCTTTGTCTATGCTGTTGGAATCCGAACGATTACCTTAAATAAATCTCCATCTACCTCTATACTCATACGAGCACCATGCAAATCTACAATGGATTGTGCAATGGCTAAGCCTAGCCCTGAGCCTTCTGTATGGCGTGAAGCATCCGCCCGCTTAAAGCGTTCAAATAACTCTTCGGCATTCTCGCTAATTTCATATTTTGCGACGTTTTTCACTGTGAATTCTGCATCGCCCTCAGCAGTACGCTTTAATGTAACATAGACACGTGTGCCTTCTAAAGCATATTTCAATACATTAACGATTAAATTATCGATCAGTCTCCACCATTTTTGTCCGTCCACGTACGCGTAGATTGGCTCATGTGGTTTTGTCAGGCGTAAATCTAAATGAGCCTGTGCTAAATCTTCCTCATGCTCCCCTACCGCCTGCTGTACAAGCTGGGTTAAATCAACTCGACTGCGATGAAGCTCCATATTACCACTCGCCATTTTAGACACTTCAAAAAGATCCTCAATCAGTAATTTTAAACGTTCTGATTTTTTATCAAGGATATGAATGTATTGTTTACGCTCTTCCTCTGTAATATCAGGATTTTTCAATAAATCTGTATACGTAATAATAGATGTTAACGGCGTGCGTAAGTCGTGACTAACATTCGTAATAAGCTCTGTTTTTAAACGCTCACTTTTTGCCTGCTCATGCATAGACGTGCTTACGCCTTCTCTTAAATGATTAAGATTTTCTGCATGGCCCGTGAGTGGTGATTTGCCCATTACCTTGACATCGCGATTTAAACGTCCTTCTGCCATGTCTTTTGTATCCTTCATAATTCGGTTTAAATAGCCCATTCTAGAAAGGAAGAGAATCATGGCTGGTATACCGATCATTGCGCAGATGCCCAATACTAGAACGGGGAATCCACCACCTCTAAACATTGAAGCAATAAGACTTCCACCACCAAAAAATGCTGCTCCAATCATGACAATAGCATGTAATGCAATGGAACGATTTATAAATAAATCTGTCATTGATTCGCCAAGTGACCATAAATAGCTAGCTTTTAAGTTCTCCTCTAATTTCTGTGCTGTATTCACTCGGTCATACAACCAAATTAGCTGCACAAAGAACAGCATAGCAATAATGATCAAGGCACCTATTTTAAACAACCAATCCATTGAATAACGTACATAATTATATTCATAGAAAACATTTACAATCGATCCAAAGGCAGCTTCAGATGCTACCATATAAATGAATGCACTTATTAATAATAATCCGATTTGGTAATCAATTCTCATCTTTGCAAGAGCTTCTTTTTCCTTTAAACCTTGTACCACCTGCAGTACTTCTTTACGCCCTTTCCATGCAAAAATTGCTGCCACAATACTCGTTAACCATATAAAGAAGAAAATGTATTGACGGCTTGTAAAATTGTTATAGCCTTCCATTATGTCTACTGCTTGTGCTGATTTTTTTGAGATGGTTATGATACCAGTGTAATCAGAAGTTTCCCTTAAATTTTCTGTATCAAAGTTGATATCAGTTTGATAAAAAATTTGGTTTAAATTAGCACTAATATTCCAAGTAGATAATGGATGTTGCCCAGTATACTTTATTTTGAACGCACTACTATCCGAAACATCACCCGAACGAAATGTTTTACCTGATTCAGTGTTCGTTAATTCATAAGACCAGTAATTATTATTTTTCACAAAACTTTTTGCTTCTTCTTTAGCTGCCTTTATATATTTATCAACAAGCTCTTCCTTTTGAGTTAGAATTTTTTTACGGACATGCTCATCATCCTCAAAATTAGTCGTAATATCTTTAATTTTTGCATCCCGCTCTTTCTCAAGCTTTGTTTTTAAATCCGTTGCATTTACATTAGCAGCTTCTTGAATACGCCCCTCATATTGAGCTTTAATATTATCTATCTGTACTCCTATTGTTCCATAGCGATTACGATGTTCTTCAATTTCGCTTTGTGTCACCACAATTTTACTTTTTAAATCCTCAGCCGTTGGTATATTTAACACTAATGGTCCTAATTCTGACTGAAAATTATCAAGTTCTTGCTGGAAAGTTTCAGATTGAAAATACGACTTTCCAATATATTGATACCCGACTTTTGAGAATGTAAATATACCAAAAATTACCCAAATTAAACATATAAGAGCAAGAAGAGATTTCCAATTTTTTAACATACTTTCAACTCCTCTCTAAAAAATTCTCTCGAGCAATTGTAGCATCCCCGAAGAGCGGGAAGTTACTATCTGATACGCATACACACCAAAATAAATTAGTCCAATAACCCCTGCTACAAACCCTGCAATTGTAGCATACTGCTCTATTTTATTTTTCCATTTTATAGCCAACGCCCCACACCACCTTTAAATAGCGTGGATTTTTCGGATCTGCTTCAATTTTTTCACGTATTTTTCGAATGTGTACAGCCACAATATTTTCTGCATTGTAAGCTTCCTCATTCCACACACGCTCATAAATCTCTCTTATCGAAAATACACGCCCTACATTTTTCATTAATAATTCCGTAATCTTATATTCGATTGGTGTTAATCGAACAGGCTCCCCTTCTAAGATGACTTCCTTTGCATCTTCATCTAATACAAGTCCGTCGATTTCCACCTTTGCTGCTTCATCATTGTACGTCCCAAGTTGTACATAACGTCGCAGCTGTGATTTTACTCGAGCCAACAGCTCTAATGGATGAAAAGGCTTTGTGACGTAATCATCTGCGCCTACAGACAAACCATGAATTTTGTCGCCATCCTCCGCTTTTGCACTAAGCATAATAATTGGGATATTGCGCTCTTCTCTAATTTTAAACGTCGCTGTAATTCCATCCATATTTGGCATCATAATATCTAAAATAATTAAATGTATTTCATTGTCTTCTAATTTTTCGAGTGCCTCTAAGCCGTCAGCAGCTTTAATGACATTGTAGCCTTCATTCTTTAAATAGATTTCAATACCATCACGAATATCTTGATCATCGTCTGTTACAAGAACTGTTAGTTTCGTCATGATATACACCTCGCTCTCAATTAATAGTGTACCTTTTAAATCTTAAAAACCAGTTATTATAAAAATGAAGAATTTCTTAAGGTTTTACCTTCTTTCAGCAGGTGTCCAAACATCCACTGAAATAGAGGAACTCAGTCTAAGAACGCCACGTACTGTGGGCAATGACTGAGTGACCGACATCGTGTCGGCCCTCGTGCAGACCTAAGGACAAAGTCGATTCCAGACGCAATTATGCCGAGGCATAATTGATTGTGACTCATTATCATAACGTAGGGTTGATTTCCGTTCCGACTGGGACAGCCCCTTCCCCATTATTAACGAATTGTCATTACAGTTGCTATTCTCCACACCTTTGTCGGGTGTGATTTCCATAGTATCCATTCTAAAGCACCAGAAAAGACAGGAGCGCTACCAATTTTATAAATGTTCCATAGCTACGCCGGTTAAACGATTTGATGAAAAAAAAAGACCTTGGAATAACGCAATGCTCGTAGCAGCTATACTTGTCCATTTCCATGACCATTTCAGGATACATCATTTATTGCCCCTCGACCGTCACCACTCATTAACATTAATAATACAGATTTATCCAAAATCAAACAATTACCATTTTCCTTTTTCCTTCATTTATATACCCACAGTAGGCTTTCTATTAAAGGGAGGTTATAATAAAAACAGCAAAAGGAGCGAAAATATGTATAAAACAATTGAAGAAACAGCCATCGAACTTGGTATGCCAGAAGATCAAATACTTCGCCTAGTTTACGAGGGCCGTATCCGTTCAGTATACGACGGTGATCAAATACTAATTAATAGCGGACAGTTCAGCACTTATTTTGAGCAGTTAGATCGTATTAAAGAGGAAATTGAAATTTGGCGGAATACTCCTATTCCAGAGGATATCGATGTTAAAGATGAGGATTAAAAAATGCCTATCATTAAACAATTAGCACATTGTTGAATGATAGGCATAATCTATCTAATTATATCGTTACGACAAATCCAGCTCGCTTACCGATAATTTCCGCATAATCCTCAACCATGACACTAGCTGTTGGGTACATACCTGCCCCAGGTCCAATTAGCGTTAATGTGCCAATATAATTTGTATCCAATGCCACAGCATTATTGACATCATCAACTGGATAAAGCGGATGTTCCTTATCCACTAATTGCGGGCCAACCTTTGCGACCACTTTACCATCTGCTAGCTTCTCAACCTCAGCAACGTGGCGGTAACGCAAGCCTTTTTCACACGCTTCTTTTACTTGCTCTGCCGATATACTATCAATGCCAACCACATCAACGTCAGCCCAATCTGGTTGTTCACCAAATGCCAAAGCACTTAAAATCATTAATTTTTTGAAGGCATCTTGGCCTGAGATATCATTATATGGATCTGCCTCTGCATAACCTAAATTTTGCGCCTCTTTTAAAGCAGTTTCGAACGACCAGCCCTGTGAACGCATTTTCGTTAAAATATAGTTGGATGTCCCATTTAAAACACCCTGAATACGACTAACATCATTGACAAGCAAAATATTTTTCATCGTTTTAATAACTGGTACACCGCCAGCAGTCGTTGCCTCAAAGCCTACAAAAACACCGTTTGCTTTTGCAAGATCCTGTAACTCCAAGCCTCGTTTTGCAAACATTACTTTGTTAGCTGTAATGACATGACATTTATGTTCAACAGCGCGCTTTAAATAAGTAAATGCTGGCTCCTCATTGACGATCGCCTCAAAAACAACCTGGATACCTGGTTCTGCTAAGACTTCATCCATACTAGTTGTCATTAAATGCGCTGTCCCTGGTACACGTTCACGGCTAGTGTCTGTAACTAAAATTTTTGCTACTTCTAGCTCAATTCCTAATTTATTTTTAAGCTCTTCACGCTTTTCGTTTAATATATGGTAAATTCCTTGACCTACCGTTCCAAATCCTAATATAGCTGCCTTTATAGTTGCCATTCCTATTCCCTCCAACTTACATTCCGCAGTTTCATTATATTTATTTCGTCTCAGCTTAATTCTTATAGATTTTGAATTGTGCGCCGACTATACAAAGCAGGTCAGTTTGCCGTGTTTCTAACACTTCGTCTTCAGACAGATATTTAGTCATGGCGTTTCACTTTCGCTACAAAAGACATCCTGAATGAAGATACACTGTGAAACAAACAAATTCAAATAATTCAAAAATCAACTTAAAGAAAATTGTAACGTAAATACATACATTGCACAAGAAAAATCTTTCTAGGGTGGACATTTGTTTCCTGTAGACGTGCAAAGGAAATCGTTTTCATTCCTTTTATTATGTGATTTTTCACTTGATCTATAATAATTGAACAAATTTTGACGAATCTTTATCTAAAAAACAAATGCCTTTCTTCTATTATATATGTATGTAAAGACATTCATAAAAATTGTTCTTTTGAAATATATTAATAAAAATTTTTTCTGTATATCTTCATCGTCTAATTTAAAAAGCCCATTCCCTGTAGCAGCAGAGAATGAGCCCAATTATATGAGGGATAATTAACTAGCTTTGGCTAGCAATTTATAACGATATTGTATTAAAGCTTGTTGCACCAATCTTATTTCCTCTTGCGTAAAATTTGGTATTGCATACGTACGTTCAACTAATTGGAATGTGCCGTATTTTAAATAATACTCTGTCGCAGGTAGAGGAATATGACTTGTTCCATAGCCTTCATAAGCTTCGAAAATTTCTTTTACTGTATAGACTTCCTCGTTGACATAAACAACTTCCTTAAAAGCAGAATGTCCAAAGATCTCTTGCCATTTGCACTCAACTGACGCAAGTATGTTTTGAATGGACATGTTGTTCACAAACACATGACCTTCATTTAGCTCATAAATAAGATAAGATGCAATGTTTTGCGCACTATACACATTTCCCATTTAAAACACTCCTTTATCATCAGTTTTGTAGATAAGAGTAGCTACTGGCTGAGCAGCTACTCCTCTTCGTATATATTCAAAAGTGGGGGAGCACTTATGAAACTAAATTAGTTTGAGCATTGATTGAAAACACTTTACCGATCAACAAGTCGGCGCTTTAAATTGGTTCTAGGTTGGTAGCCCTTCGAACACTTTTCTTATTCCCTAGTATAAAACAAGGAATTAAATAAGTCAATAATACTTATAAAATTACTAGGTATTAATTAATTATCAATTATGCCGAGGCATAATTGCGTCCGGAATGGGATGCTTTAGCACCCGCTGAAAGAAGTTAAAATTTCAGTTATTTCACCAAATGAGGTGAGCGGATGATGCAGCAACGTTTGACGCATTACCAAATGAGGCCAATCGGATGAGAAAATACGTAAACGCTACAACATTAGCCAATATGTTTTATTTATTAAGCTTCTACTTTTTGTTGTGAAGCTGTTACTTGTTCAATAGCTTGTTCTAAATCTGCAATAATGTCCTCTACTGCCTCTAGACCGATAGATAAGCGAATGAGCGACTCGGTTACGCCAGTTTGGATTAGCTCTTCAGCTGATAGTTGCTGATGTGTAGTAGATGCAGGATGAATAATTAATGATTTGGCATCCCCTACATTTGCTACGTGCGAGAATAATTTTACACTATCAATTAATTTACGCCCTGCTTCACGTCCACCTTTTATACCGAATGTAAGTACTGAACCGAAGCCGTTTCTCAAATATTTTTTTGCTAAATCATGGGTAGGGAAATTTTCTAAGCCATTGTAATTTACATATTCCACAGATGGGTGGTTTTGCAAATATTCGGCTACCGCTAATGCATTTTCATTGTGTTTAGGAATACGCAAATGAAGCGTTTCTAAACCTTGTAATAAATTAAATGCTGCATCTGCACTTAATGTTGGTCCAAAGTCACGTAGTAATTGCACACGCAGTTTTGTGGCAAATGCAGCCGCTGCTGTGTCAATACCATAACGCAAACCGTGATAAGAAGCATCTGGCTCAGTAAAGCCTGGGAAACGTCCGCGAGTCCAATCAAACTTCCCTGCATCTACCACAACGCCACCCAAAGTTGTACCATGGCCGCCAATCCATTTTGTAGCGGAATGAACAACGATATCTGCACCGTAGTCAATTGGTGTAGAGCCATATGGTGAAGCAAATGTGCTATCAATAATTAATGGCAGGCCGTTTTCATGTGCTATATTAGCTACCGCTTCAATATCTAGTACCTTTAAACTTGGGTTACCGTAAATTTCAGCGAACACCGCTTTTGTTTTATCAGTAATAGCTGCTCGGAAATTATCTGGATTTGTTTCGTCTACAAAAATTGTTTTAATACCATAGTTCGGTAGTGTGTTTGCGAATAAATTATAAGTACCTCCGTATAAAGAGCTAGCTGCGACAATTTCATCACCTGCCCCTGCAAGATTTAAAATTGAAAATGCGATTGCTGCTGCACCAGATGAAAGTGCTACTGCTGCTGTACCGCCTTCTAATAAAGCGACGCGTTTTTCAAAAACATCTACAGTTGGGTTTGTAATTCGTGTGTAAATATTGCCAGCTTCCTCTAAGGCAAACAGACGTTGCGCATGAGCAGTATCTTTAAAAACGAATGCCGTTGAGCGATATACGGGTACTGTACGAGATCCTGTTACCGGGTCTGGCTCTTGGCCACCGTGTAACAGCAATGTTTCTGGTTTAAAATTTGTCATTGTATACCTCCAAATGGTTATTTTTTTACGATGGTACCGGAGATGAGGAGGATTTTTTCAGTAGAAAACAAAAACCCTCTTCAGTTAAGAAGAGGGTTGCGGTTGCAAGTTTTCCTCCCCTTATCTGCCAGATCCAAGTAAGAATCTGTAGGAATTAGCACCTTAGCAAGTTCGTCACTTACTGGTTGCCGGGCATCATAGGGCCTATCCCTCCGCCGCTCTTGATAAGAGTATGAGATTCAATTTCCATCGTTGTTACACAGTATAAACATAGACTTTTTCTCTGTCAATACTAAAATTTTATTTTTTCCGAAACTTCTGTCTGCTTTTTTACGTAATACGAACGCATACACTATTTTAGGTATTTATTATTTTTATCACCATAGTGTGGGTTTATTTCCGTTTCGACTTATATACATGATATACGTTTTAACAAATGTCATCCCTAACTTTTAGTGATGGGACAATTATTTAGAAAGGAGGATTTTTATGATAAAAGCCGTTATCATTTTTCTTCTTGTTGGTTATTTGATTGGCTGTATTCACGGCTCTAAAGTTGCACAGTTTTTATCCGGGGTAGATTTAAAAAAGACTGGTCATGGCAATGCAGGTGCCTCTAATGCGACACTTTCCCTTGGATGGAAATACGGCATATTAGTTGCACTAATCGATATCGGTAAAGGCGTTGTAGCTATAATCGGTGCACATGTCTATTTAGCAGATATAACACAATTAACAGAAGCACAAGTTTGGCTCTTTATCTATATCGTAACTGCTGGCGTCATTCTAGGTCATAATTTCCCATTTTTTATGGGCTTCAATGGCGGTAAAGGAACTGCTTCAATCATAGGAATATTACTTGCGATTGATTGGAAAATTGGCTTATTTGCACTCATTTTATTTGTTATTTTATCTATCACGACGAACTATTTAATTGTCGGTGTACTTGAATTTTAT
The DNA here is from genome assembly GCF_044755845.1 of Lysinibacillus sp. NPDC092081. Classification (NCBI taxonomy): domain Bacteria; kingdom Bacillati; phylum Bacillota; class Bacilli; order Caryophanales; family Bacillaceae; genus Lysinibacillus; species Lysinibacillus sp. NPDC092081. Next base: position 5,338 of record NZ_JBIVRU010000030.1, on the reverse strand, counting down.
CTCGTTTTTTGTATAGCCACATATTTATGGATTCCTGGAGTTGGCCCAACGATTATAGCCCTATTACTTTTTGGTATAGCCATCATTTTGCATATCGAAAATATTAAGCGACTGATGATAGGAACTGAGCCTAAAGTGACTTCTGCATTCAAAAAGAAAAAATAATATACTTTGGATATTATTGTCTTTTATATGGCCACATATTTTCTCGCAACTGCCCATTATCGCTATAAATAGGGGGTATTTCACATACTAGTTTTTTTACAATAAATAGACAAATTAACTTTCTTAATAAAGTATTTTACTAGCCGATGTTATAGAAAATTGTAATAGAAAGGATGAAAAAGTATGTCTACTTCTGAACAAGCAAAACCGAAACGTAATTTGAAGCCACTATGGATTGCATTAGCGTTCGCATTACTAATCATCATAACTTTTTTACCTAACAACGGCGATTTACCTATAGCTGGTCAACGGGCTTTGGCTATCTTAGCTTTCGCGGTCATCCTATGGGTTACAGAAGCAGTATCCTATCCCGTTAGCTCTGCCATGATTATTGCTCTCGTGACAATCTTACTAGGCTTAGCCCCGTCAATGGAAGATCCCGCGAAAGTGCTAGGAACATCAGATGCATTAAAATTAGCATTAAGCGGATTTAGTAATTCAGCAGTTGCACTAGTAGCCGCAGCTCTTTTCCTAGCGGCAGCTATGCAAATTACGAATTTACATAAACGTCTTGCGCTATGGATACTTTCACTAGTTGGGACAAAAACGAAAGCCATTGTATTCGGTGCTATTTTAGTATCTATTGCACTCGCATTCTTTGTCCCATCTGCTACTGCACGTGCAGGCGCAGTTGTACCAATACTACTCGGAATGGTAGCAGCATTTGGTTTACCACGTGATAGTCGACTTGCTGCTTTACTTGTTATTACTTCTGTACAAGCTGTTTCCATTTGGAATATCGGTATTAAAACGGCAGCAGCTCAAAATATGGTCGCTTTAAATTTCATCAAAGAACAATTCGGTGTAGATATTTCTTGGGGTGCTTGGTTACTTTACGCTGCCCCCTTCTCAATCATCATGTCGGTGGCTCTATTTTTCATTATGATTACACTAATTAAGCCTGAAACAAGTAATATTGAAGGTGGTAAAGAAGTAATCAAAAAACAGCTTGCGGAACTTGGTCCATTAAAAGCTCCCGAAATTCGATTAATCATCACCTCGGTAGTTTTACTATTTTTCTGGGCTGCAGAGGGCAAACTCCACCCATTCGATACGACAACCGTTACAATCGTTGCAATCGCCATTTTATTAATGCCAAAAATCGGAGTCTATTCGTGGAAGCAAGTTGAACCTCATATTCCTTGGGGGACAATTATCGTCTTTGCAGTAGGAATTATGCTAGGAACAGTCTTGCTTAATACTAAAGGTGCATCGTGGTTATCTGATAAGGTATTCGGTTCACTCGGTTTAGATTCTATGCCGATTCTAGCAACAATCGCCCTTGTTACTTTATTTAATATTATTATTCATTTAGGTTTTGCGAGTGCAACAAGCTTGGCATCTGCACTTGTACCGGTCTTTATCGTTTTAGCCTCAACATTAACGGCTAATGTCGATCAGGTTGGTTTCGTTATCGTGCAACAATTCGTTATTAGCTTTGGCTTCCTCTTACCTATTAGCGCACCGCAAAATATGCTTGCCTATGGTACAGGAGCCTTTACAACAAAGGATTTCTTAAAATCTGGTATTCCATTAACGATTATTGGATATATCCTAGTTCTTCTATTCTCCGCAACGTATTGGAAATGGATTGGCTTATTGTAAGAAGCAGCTAGGGTTTTCTCTTTGGACACCTGAGCACTTCAGGGGGTTCCCCGATCAAAATTCCAGAGCACCCGAGCTTTTGAGATTACGTTAATAACAATTAAAAGCCTTGAAGGAAAAAGTCTACTGTCCTTCAAGGCTTTTATTACTTTATTATTTCAATAAAGCAGGGTTCTTCATCGTACCATTTTTTGCGTAATTCACATGCCAGGAGAGAGCTTTTTCTAGATCGTGTGGCGTATGGTGTCCACCTGTTGCTTCATTGGCATCGTTAAAATACTTCCATAATTGCTCACGATATTCCGGGTGTGCACAGTTATCGATAATGAGCCCAACCCGTTCTTTTGGAGCTAGCCCACGTAAGTCTGCTACTCCCTGCTCTGTTACGATTACGTCTACATCATGCTCTGTATGGTCTACATGCGAAACCATTGGAACGATACTAGAAATATTTCCACCTTTCGCATAAGATTTTGTGACGAAAATGCCTAATCGTGCATTACGTGCAAAGTCTCCGGAGCCGCCGATTCCATTCATCATTTTTGTGCCAGAAACATGCGTAGAATTCACATTTCCATAAATATCCACTTCGAGTGCTGTATTAACAGAAATTAACCCGAGTCGGCGAATAATTTCTGGTTGGTTAGAAATTTCTTGCGGACGTAATACTAGTTTATCTGCATATTTTTCAAAATCACCATAAACTTGGTTACCAACTTCTTCGGAAAGGGTAATAGAAGTAGCAGATGCGAAGTTTACCTTTCCTGCATCAATTAATTCGAATACTGCGTCTTGCAGTACTTCTGAATATACTTCTAAGTTCTCAAACTCAGAATCTTTAAAACCTAATAAAACGGCGTTTGCAACTGAGCCTACACCTGATTGAATTGGTCTTAAGCTTGTTGTTAAACGACCTACTTTAATTTCTTCACGTAGGAAGTTTAATAAATGATTAGCCATAATATCTGTTTCTTCATCCGCAGGAACAATCGTTGATGGCGCATCTAAAATATCTGAAATCACAATGCCTTTTACTTTATTTAAATCTAGTGGTATGCCAATTGCGCCAAGCCGATCGGATACATTTTGTAATGGAATCGGATCTCGTTTCCCCTGTGGTCCCGGTACAAAAATATCATGGACACCCTCTAATGCATCAAGCTGAGCTACATTCAACTCAATAATTATTTGGTCTGCTTCTTGCACAAAAATCGGAGAGTTACCAACTGAAGTTGTAGGAATTAGTAAGCCGTCTTCTGTAATAGCAGCCGCTTCAATAATCGCAAAATCAATAGGACCAATAATACCTTGACGTACAAGCTCCGCATTATGTGATAGATGCGCATCAACAAATGTGATTTCACCACTGTTGATTTTGTTACGAATACCGGCATCCGCTTGAAAAGGTCCACGTTTACGAATAACGCCAGCTTCCGCTAAGTATTGATCCACTTCTGGGCCAAGTGATGCACCTGTATATACATCTACCTGGAAGCTCTCTTTTTTAGCCTTCTCCACAAGTGCAAGAGGTACCACTTTAACATCACCAGCGCGGGTAAACCCGCTCATCCCAAGTACCATACCATCCTTAATCCAAGATGCTGCTTCTTCTGCTGTTACAACTTTGCTCCGTAGCTGTTCATTACGAAGCTTTTTCGCCAACTTTTCTGCCATCCCTTATTCCTCCATCCCACTTTATTTTTATTCAACTAATTACTCGGTTTAATTCTCTGGTATAGTCATCCAATTATTAGAAATCTAACCAAATAAACCACCCATATATAATTTTAAACTATTTAGAATTTTTAATCTATAACCAACGAATTATTTTATTTTACGAAAGATTTTATACATTCGCAAATTATTTAAAAATAATTTCAACATCGAAAAAATTCGATTTTGAAGACGAAGCGTGATATGCTCTTGATATATATAAAGGGAAAAAGGGGATTTTATAAATGGTTAAAGAATTATTACGCAACCACTCTTCGGTTCGTATTTATGATGGAAATCCGATTTCAAAAGAAATTATTGAAGAATTAATTGCTACTGCACAAATGGCTGCTACATCACATTTTGTACAAGCTTATAGTGTAATTTGGGTAACAGATGCGGAGAAAAAAGAAAAATTAGGATTGCTCTCTGGTAATCCTCGTCAATACGAAACTTCTGGCGGTGCCTTTGTCTTCTGTGTAGATTTCAAGCGTCTTCAATCAGCAGGTAAATTAGAAGGTGTAGACATTGTAGCTGATTCGGCAGAAAACGTACTTGTTGGAGTAGCCGATGTATCATTATTCGCGCAAAACTTTGTCGTTGCCGCAGAATCTATGGGATATGGAATTTGTTACATTGGTGGAGTGCGTAATAAGCTTGAAGAAATAAGCGAATTATTCAATCTACCTGACTATGTTTTCCCACTATTCGGTTTAACAATTGGGGTTCCTGCTCGTCGCAATGAAGTAAAACCTCGTCTACCTGTCGCAGCAGTATTACATGAAAATGAATACAATGCAGAAAAATACGAGGAGCTTTTACCAGCTTACAACGACACAATGGAAGCATACTATAATAATCGCTCATCCAATCGAAAAATTGATAACTGGACAAAGCAAATGGCTGATTTTTTAATTGAACAACGCCGTCCTCATATCAAAGATTTCTTAGCGAAAAAGGGTTTTAATTGGAAATAATTTCATCAGCAAGCTATGTGGAGTTACTATCTTATGATAGTAACTTCACTTTTTTTATGTTTTGTTTAATTGGATTGTACGATGAGCGGTTTCAAGTATCATTATCGGAAATTTTAAAAAGATGCTAAAATTAAATAAATAGAATAGGAGGAAAATAAATTGATTACATTAAAACCTATGAACCAAGAGGAGTTCAAACAATATATCAGCTATGCAATTGAAGACTACGCAAAAGACAAGATCGCTTCCGGAAATTGGAGTGAAGATAAAGCGATTGACTTGTCGAGGGAATCATTTGAACGACTACTACCACAAAATGAGAAGACCGAGAATAATCATTTATTCTCTATCTTTCACAACGATATCTTAATTGGAATGATTTGGATTTCACAAAAGGCGCCTACAAATCCTCATGAAGGTTTTATATATGATTTTGTGATTTTTGAACAATATCAAGGGCAGGGGTATGGCAAGAAAGCAATGAAGGAAGCTGAAATTATTGCTAAAGAGTTAGGTATGAATAAAATTGGTCTAAACGTTTTTGGTCATAATAAAATTGCACGTGGCTTATATGAAAAAATGGGTTATGAAATTACGAATATAACGATGGCTAAAACGATTTGATAATGCAACGCCAAAGTCCAAGTATTCAATTAACTATGAGCTTGGGCTTACAACTAATGAGGTAGGGTTAACTTACTAAAAAATTGCAAACAAAAAAGCCGAGGAATAAATCCTCGACTTTTTCAGGTGCCTAGCGACGTCCTACTCTCACAGGGGGAAGCCCCCAACTACCATCGGCGCTAAAGAGCTTAACT
>NZ_JBIVRU010000029.1:0-42913 GCF_044755845.1 Lysinibacillus sp. NPDC092081 | reverse complement strand
TGTTTCTCGACAATTCAAGTATATATAAATCAGTGAATCTGTGCTTTTTTTATGCGCGAAATTGTATGAATACCCCAAGAAATATTATAGAACCTTTTTTTGCGGGTATTCAATAATACTCTGAAACTGAAAAAAACCGCTAGGCATTAAAATGCACTAGCGGTTTCTCTTATTTTTGCTCATCTTCACCAATTTTGTCTTTTGAAATAGCTGGTAAAATTGGTTGTTTTACATTACTATCTGTCACTTTTTCAGTGTTATATTTTGCTTTTAACTCAAAATATTTATCGACAGCACGTCGAGCTATCTCGTTATTATTTGATAAATGCTGAGTAGTGTTTGTTGTTGCCCATGGAATCACAACTGCATAAGCGATTTCAGGATTATCATACGGTGCAAAGCCAACATGTGTTAAGTTAATCGTATTTGTTCCATAATACTCACGTAATGGTCCATAATAAACTACCTCAGCTGTACCCGTTTTCCCTGCCGCTGTATACGGTGCATTTGCAAATTGTCTTTTTGCTGTACCATTTGCGCCCGTATAAACACGACGTAACCCTTGTTTTACATAGTTAATTTCATCTGATGAATTATCAATTTGATTTAAAATTGTTGGTCCTATTTCCGTCACTAATTGTCCTAGCGATTGCCCATCTTTTGATGGCTCACGTACCTCTTTCACAACATGTGGCTGAATGCGATAGCCGCCGTTTGCGATTGTCGAGATATATTGTGCCAATTGTAACGGTGTATACGTATCATACTGCCCAATCGCTAAGTCGAGTGCTTTACCCCCATAGGTTGGACCAGTTGGACCTTGTACCCCACTAAATTCATTTGGTAAATCAATCCCTGTATTTACACCTAACCCGAATTGTGCATAAGAATTACGCATTTTAGGGAATGTATCGTCTTTTAAACGAAGTGGCATCCCATAGCTATATGGAGTTCCATTAATAAGCAAAGCTGTTTTAAACATATAAACGTTAGAAGATTGCTCCAAGGCTCTTAAACCATCCATCGTAATATAGCCATTACGGTTAAAAATAGAAGATTTCTTTTTAGTATTCAATAATTGAATCGGTTCATCTCCAAATACAGTACTTGGCTTAATAGCTCCTAATTTATATCCAGTTAGTAATGTTGCTGCTTTAACTGCAGAACCAGACTCATAAGCTGTTGTGAAGGTACCATACGAATAATCGACGACTTCATTTTTCCCTGTTTCAGGATTTTTCTCAATCTTCTTACCAACCATCGATAAAATATCGCCTGTATTTGGGTCCATCATTACTAAAAAGGCACGATCAAGTAAACGGGAACCCCCCTGTGATTTTAATTTTAGCAACTCTTCCTCAACAATTTTTTCAGTTGCAGCTGTTAACTCGCTATCTAGTGTTAAGACTAAATCTTTACCAGGCTCACCTTCATAGGTTGTAACGGTATCGATTACCTGTCCTTTTTTATTCGTAATATTTTTAACAACTGATTTTTGACCTTGCAGTAAATCTTCATATTGCGCTTCAATATAACTTTCACCAACACGGTCATTTCGTGAATAATCACGAGCTAAATAATAATTCAGCTTTTCTTTTGGAATCCCTTTTGCTGGTACTGTTGTGCGTCCTAAAATAGCGAGTGATGATAATTTCAAACGCTTCCAGTCAGTTGTTGTGTTAACGCCTGGTAGTTGAGTTAAACGCTCAGAGACACGTGCAAATTCATCGGCAGATACATTTTCACTCTTAATAATTTGCGGTGATAAATTGTAGCCTGATACCATCTCTCGAAAGATTGCTAGTACTTCTAAGTCCTTATCTGTCAATTGTAGTATTTCTTCGTTTGTAATTCGTTCACGTACAAGTTTATCAATCTGTGCATTGATTTGACTTTCTGGTACATTTTCTTGTGCTCTAATTTTCTTTTTTTCTTTCTCTGTTACCTTTGCATAGGCAGCGTCATGATTTTTTATGATCCAAAAATCCTGTTTATCACGTAAAGTGACACGGTTTGTTGGCTGCTCAATCAATTGTGCTAGATTTTCGGCTATGTCTAGCATATCCTCCGTTTTTGTCGTCGACATTTTCGTATAAGTAATAGCATTTTCTGGTTGGTTATCCACTAAAATACGCCCGTATCGATCATACATACGGCCCCTTGGCACACTTGTATTGACAGCTACCTCCTCTTTACTCTCTAAATCGCGTACATACTCTTCCCCTTTTACGATTTGCATATAGCCAAGTCTAAAAATTAGCATCGAAAATACGATAAATATAGCAAAGAAAAGGACATTCATACGAAATGTTAAATTAGAGTGATGTTTTGCTTTAACACTCGTCGCGCGATTTTTTCCCGGTGCTTTGCGCATATGTATTCCCCTCCTCATCTAATTACAATTTAAATACACACGATATTTAGTATACCATTCGAAGGTACGACAGGAAAGCATGCACTTGCGAATTTATGATTGAAAACATCATTTATTTGACGGCACTTTAAGTTGAAAAGTTTCTGTTTTTTACCGATTACTAGAAAAATAATTTTCACATTAAATATTGGGAGATGAGGCACAATGTGAAGCTTCCATAAAAGTTCCGGCGATCCCCCTCCCTTTCAGCTAACTTCTGCCAATTTTAGGAACGTTGGAGAATTCACCTTCACCTAATATTCCTAAGATTATAGAACCTAAAAAAAGACAGCAAAAAAGGCTATGCCTCGGTGACTCATCACCATTGACATAGCCTTCAAATCAATTATGCCTCGGCATAATTTCATCCGGAATCGGAAAGAAGTTAAACAATAATTATTATTTTGCAGCTTGGAATTTAGCTTCTACTACATCCCAGTTTACTACGTTCCAGAATGCACCGATGTAATCTGGACGACGGTTTTGGTAGTTTAAGTAGTAAGCATGCTCCCAAACGTCTAAACCTAGGACTGGAGTTTTACCTTCCATAACTGGAGAGTCTTGATTTGGAGTAGATGTAACAGCAACTGAGTCACCATCAACGATTAACCAAGCCCAACCTGAACCGAAGCGAGTTGTAGCAGCTTTTGCGAATTCTTCTTTGAATGCATCAAAAGAACCGAATTTAGCATCGATTGCTTTTGCAACTTCGCCAACTGGAGTTTTTGAACCGCCTGGAGCGATTAATTCCCAGAATAATGTATGGTTAGCATGTCCGCCACCGTTGTTACGTACAGCAGTTTGTTTGTCAGCTGGAAGAGCATCAATGTTTGCGATAAGATCGTTAATATCTTTTTCAGCAAATTCAGTGCCTTCTACTGCTGCGTTTAAGTTTGTTACATAAGTATTGTGGTGTTTAGAATGGTGAATTTCCATTGTTTTTGCATCGATATGTGGTTCTAATGCGTCATAAGCGTAAGTTAATTGTGGTAATTCGTAAGCCATTGTTAAGTTCCTCCCTAAAGTAAAGAAATAATTAGTACATTCCTAGATTATCAAAATTGGTCAAACCATTCAACGAAAAATACTTCAAATTGAAGATTTCAGCCTTTTGACTGAAAAGCACATACGATTACTATCCTACCCTGTTTTTAAATGGTTAAACTTCATATGGAAGAAAATCATATCGCTATAAAGAACACAACAATCATGACGATTTGAATTACTGCTTTTGCAAGTGTTGATGTTAAGAAGCCAACGAGAGAGCCAATACCGCTTTTCACAGCCTCTCCAAATGTACGGCGTTCTACGATTAACTCTCCAATGACAGCTCCTAAAAATGGGCCGACTACTATACCTACAACCGGAATGACGAACGGACCAATTAATAAACCAAGGGTACTGCCCCACATACCAGCATTTGAACCACCAAATTTTTTAATCCCAAAGGCAGTTGCTACAGAATCAGCAACAAATAATATAACAACAAATATAATTTCACTCGCCCAGAACCACCAGCTTAGCTCCGCAAATGAAAAAAATAATCCATATACTATAAAACCACCGAGTAAAAAAAGCACACCTGGAATTATCGGGTATACCAATCCAACAAATGAAATGATAAAGCAGGCAATCACTATAATCCAGCCAACAACTTCCATAAAAATTCTCTCCTTTTGTCGTGCATCAGGTTAGTTAATCAGGAGAAGCTATTCTATTCTACTGACGTGAGCCGAGCCACTTCCTCGGCTCAATCAGCTATAAATGAGCATGCATAGCTCAAAATTAACAAAGAAATCCTGTTCCTACTCAACCAGCCTGATCGTGCATTGCCTTTCATACGGATTCACTAAGCTAAAAGTTTCGTTCATCTAATGTCTAATTCCTAAAATAGAGTCAGCTATATTTACAGCATGATCTCCTATACGTTCTAAATTGCTAACGATATCCGTATAGACGATTCCCGCCGCTCCATTACATTCATTTGTATTTAAGCGCGCAATATGCTTTTGTCTTAGCTTATCTTCCATATCATCTATCAAGCTTTCGAGCTCAGTTACTTCCTGCGCCAGGCTCAAACTAGCTGTATCCAGAGCCGCTAAACTCTTTCGTACAGCTTCAATCGCTAAGCTAAACATGCCTATTAAATCTTGTCGTGCTGACTTACTTAAACTTACCTCATGATGATCTTTATATTGTAAAAGCTCTAAAATATTTTCAAAATGATCGCCAATACGTTCAATGTCTCGTACATTTGTTAGAAGTGTATGGTGTCTTACTGAGTCTGCACGAGAAAGTGGCTGCTTAGACACCATCACTAAGTAATTCGTGATCTCCTTGTCTAAATGATTGAGCGCTACTTCTAATTGTAAAACTGTTGGAATGTGAGCAGCTTCACCTGTTTTCATATATAAAAATGTTTCTTCTAAACCATGAAGGGCATGATCCCCCATACGTAACACTTCCTCTTTCGCTTGTCCAAGTGCAATCGCTGGAGAAGAATCAATGAATGCTGGATCTAAATGCTTCGTTGTTACATCAATATTTCCATCATGCCCAGGAACTAGCTTCGTGACAAGTACAACCAATCCTCCAATAAACGGCAGCTGAATCATCATATTAATAATGTTAAATGAGCCATGAGCTACCGCTATTTGCATTTTCGCATCTAAATGGAATAGCCCGCTAATCCACTGAACGTAATGTATAAATGGTGTGAAAAACACCATGAAAATAATAGTACCTATAATATTAAATAGCACATGTGCCGCTGCCGCACGTTTAGCATATATAGAAGCACCAAGTGAAGCTAATACTGCCGTAATAGTCGTGCCTATATTTTCACCAAATAAAATAGGTAAAGCACTATCTAAGCCAATTAAATGCTCAGCATACAAGCCCTGTAGCACACCAACAGTCGCTGTTGAGCTTTGGACGAGCAATGTAAAAACTGTCCCAAGAAAAATCCCTAAAATGGGCTGATTGCTTAGATGAAGCGTTAATGATTCAAAGTCCGCTAATTGATGAAGTGACTGCATGCTTGCACTCATTAACTCTAATCCTAAAAATAATCCCCCGAAGCCAAATACTATTTGCCCGATATACTGATATGTCGCTTTCTTAAAGAAAAATAACAGCCCTGCACCAATCGCCAATAACGGATAAAAATAAATGCCGAGATTAATACCAATAATAAATGCGGTTATAGTCGTTCCAATATTGGCCCCCATGATGACACCGATTGCTTGACGCAATGTTAAAAACCCTGTACTCACTAGCCCAACCGTAATCACCGTCGTAGCAGTGCTCGACTGGATACAGATCGTCACAATTATGCCTACCAACACTCCCATTAAAGGGTTTGTTGTAAAACGATTCAACCATTCACGCAGTCGATCATCTGCCGATTTTTGGAGCCCATCCCCCATAAATTTAATAGAAAATAAAAAGACTCCTAAACCACCTAAAAATTGAAACAGTATGCTTTGCCAATCTATTGTCAATTGTATTCGCTCCAATTCCTACGTCTCTACTACTCTATTCCTAATCTTTAAATGATAGTATAGAAAAAGTAAAGAAAACCTTTAACTTCTTTACACAATATTAACATTTCATTATCGTATTCTCAGTTATTATTACTTATTTCATATCTTGTCAAAGTTGAACATGGTAAAATAGCGATTGGAGGAGATATGTTTATGAAACACTCACAACTATTTATCGATAGCTTAATTCATCCAAAAAAACTTGCTGCCTATCGTTTATTACCTATCGGAAAAGTCATCCAATATACCTTTCTTCTCATTACTGTTGTTACAGTTTTCTCATTTGGTCGTTTTACGGCTGGATTGTCTGTTGATACATTTGATATGAATAGTTTAAATGGTATAACTGAATACATAGAAGGCGTTAAATGGGTATTGTATCCCGTGACATTCATTATGCTTTTTGTTTTTACTACGATGCTTATTTTTGCACAAATTGCTCTCTATGCTTTGGCAGGTCTACTGATTTTAAAAGTCATGAAGCGTCGCGGAGAATACCGTCATATTTGGCGTACTACGACATTTGCTATGACTTGGGCGACTCTAATAAGTATGCTATCAGATTATCTACCGATTAACAGTACAATTATCTCTGTTTTCTCTTTATTTTTAACAGTGACTCTACTAATTGTTGCCATGACAAAGTATCCAAAACAACCAAACACAAAATAATGTGCATGATTCCCCTCTCTTCTAAATATAGTGTAGAAAAGGAGGGGATTTTTTGCGTGCATTAGTGTTAACAGCTATCATCATTATTTTTGCTTTTGTCGTGAAAGTAGATTTAACAGAAGGTTCATTACATTTTGCTGCCATTTCTCCGAAAAATACGGAAAACGCCCTTTGTGAAAAGCAGCTAGAGCCAGATTATATCACTATACAAACTATTCAAGGCGATACCATTCACAGCTTATTTGCACTTCATCCTGCCAAAGTACCCATGACCTTTCCTGAACGTTTACAACTATTTTATGAATTAAATCCGCACTTACAATTACAGGCTCTTATTCCTGGTGAAAATATTAAGCTTCCACTGTCCTTTGAATTTGAAAACAAATGTGGAAAATGAAAAGTTAGCGTTTCTTCCTTGTCCTTATTTTCTTACACTGCTAAAATAAATGTCAGTGACGGTCGAAAGTATGGCCCGAAAAGGAGAGAAAGTTAATGAGTGAAATTTGTCACCGTACAAATACACGTCCCGTACGTGTCGGTAATTTAACAATTGGTGGTAGTAATGAATTATTCATTCAAAGTATGTGTACAACAAAAACACATGATGTCGAAGCAACAGTAGCAGAAATTCTTCGTCTTGAGGAAGCAGGCTGTCAAATTGTTCGCGTCGCAGTACCAGATGAGCGTGCAGCAGATGCGATTGCAGAAATCAAAAAACGTATCAATATTCCATTAGTAGCTGATATTCACTTTGACTATAAATTAGCATTAAAAGCAATTGAAAATGGCATCGATAAAGTTCGTATTAACCCAGGTAATATTGGGCGTAAGGAAAAAGTTGAAGCTGTTGTTAATGCAGCTAAGGCTAAAGGCATTCCAATCCGTATCGGGGTAAACGCTGGTTCATTAGAACGTCATATTTTAGAAAAATATGGTTACCCTACTGCAGACGGTATGGTAGAATCTGCCCTTCACCATATTAAAATTTTGGAAGACTTGGACTTCCACGATATTATCGTATCCATGAAGGCATCAGACGTAAATCTAGCGATTGAAGCTTATGAAAAAGCGTCTAAAGCCTTTGATTACCCTCTACATTTAGGAATTACTGAATCAGGTACATTATTTGCTGGTACAGTAAAATCAGCAGCTGGCCTTGGTGCAATTCTATCAAAAGGTATTGGTAATACACTACGTATTTCACTATCTGCAGACCCTGTTGAAGAAATAAAAGTAGCACGTGAACTATTAAAATCATTTGGTCTTGCTTCTAATATGGCAACCCTTATTTCTTGTCCAACATGTGGTCGTATCGAAATTGATTTAATTTCAATTGCCAATGAAGTAGAAGAATATATTTCTAAACTTAGTGTACCGTTAAAAGTAGCTGTTCTTGGTTGTGCGGTAAATGGTCCTGGTGAAGCACGCGAAGCCGATATCGGTATCGCTGGTGCTCGTGGTGAAGGTTTACTATTCATGAAGGGCAAAACAGTTCGTAAAGTGCCTGAAGAAACAATGGTTGAAGAGTTGAAAAAGGAAATCGATAAATTAGCAGCAGAAATGGCAGAAAAACGCGCGGCTGAAGAAGCAGCAAAAGCGAACGCCTAAGGAGGTGCTAGCATGAAAAAGCCCCGTTTCGGTATTGATATCGATGGAACAGTGACATGTCCTAGTACACTCATTCCACATATCAATAAACAATACAATGTAAATATTACACTTGACGATGTGTGCGAATATGATTTTTTATCAGCATTTCCCCACCCCGTTGATCCTATAGCATTTAATACATGGTTTAAAGAAAATGAGCCGTTTATGTACGAAGTATCTGAAGTGGCGAAAGATGCGAAAGATATTTTAAATACGTGGAAAGAAAACTACGAACTTTATTACATCTCTGCTCGTGGTGAGAATGTATCAGATGTTACGGTAAATTGGTTTAAATCACAGTCTATTCCTTACGATTATATCGAGCTCATTGGTAGTCACGATAAGATTTCCGTAGCAAAAAAACATGGTGTTGAGGCATTCTTTGAAGATAAGCATGATAATGCGGTCATGCTTGCAGAGGACTTAAAAATACCAGTCGTATTATTTGACACTCCGTATAATCGTCTTGCGGTTCCGGACAATGTCGTACGAGTTTATAACTGGCAAGAAGCCAATCAATTTATCACTAACTATTTTAAATAAATAAAGGAGTCGTGTTCATGTATTGAACACGACTCTTCTTCTTTTATACATCAAGTATCCCTCGTAACCAACGCTCCACAAAATTTTCAAAGGTAATGCCATAATTTTCATAAACAGCATGGTATACGAAATAAGTTCCTAATCGCTCAAGTAATTCATCATTAATCTTCATCACAAACCGCTCCCTTTCTTTAATTTACTTAATTTTCAGATACTTAAAATTACAATTTCTCGAACATTCTAGTGGAGGTCGCATCGTTGCAAAACCGTCACAATCTGCCACCTTCATGCCCTTTCTTCATAGTTTTCTTTTCGTTAATATAGTAGTAACAACTTGCAATACTGGAGGGACTACATGTGAGATGGATGACAAAGGTAGCTTGTATAGCATGTCTTTGCACGCTGCTAGCTGGCTGTGGTGATCGTTTATCTGAAATTAAAGAAGCGGTTTCAGGCATAAATTCAGCAGCAGAAACTGCAGCCAGTGCAGTTGGTCGTGATGTACATGCTATACGAGCAAATGCCATTAACTATAAAGATACATCTTTTACGGTTAATGACCTGTTTAAAACTATTTTACGTGACGTACGCTGGGATTATGACGCTGAAAAAAGAGAGCTTCATGTGAGAGGCACGTGGCAAGCACCACTATTTTCTGAGCAGCAGTGGGATGATACAATGAAAAAACAACTAGCAGAAACAGGTGTAGTAAAGGTTACGTGCACTTTTGAGAACAATAAAATTGATAGTGCTCTTACAAATGTAACACTTATTTTTAATGACGAAACGATTCTAGAAATGACTGGCGAAGATGCACTTCATCACCTATATGATACATATTTACAAAAAGAAGCTTCGTAGCTTTTAAACAAGGCTGTTTTCTCAAAGATTGTTACTGTTTTTAAAAAAAAGGCAGATTTAATCTACAAAACATGTAGATTAAATTCTGCCTTTTTTTCTGATATTTCGTGAATAGAAAATTTAACTAAAGCTCCTCGTTTGTTTAAGTAATTCACAAGTTGCCAAAAAAAATTTCTTAGTATATTCGGTAAATCACAATTTTATCCTGTTATATTTTTTAATTAAAGTAACTAAAATTGCAAGAAGAAATACGAAAAGACTATTTATTAGCATACAGTAGGCACGATTAATATCTTTTACTTCCCCACCGTAAGCCCCGTTCATAAAAATGGCACCGCCTACTGAACCAGGGATACCATAAGCGAATTCAAAGCCCGTTAAAGAGTTTGTCTGTGTGAATTCTGATACACCAATAATAGCTGCACGGATTGCGCGGTAATAGTGTTCTCTTCTCTACTAAAGG
Organism: Lysinibacillus sp. NPDC092081; assembly: GCF_044755845.1. Taxonomy (NCBI): domain Bacteria; kingdom Bacillati; phylum Bacillota; class Bacilli; order Caryophanales; family Bacillaceae; genus Lysinibacillus; species Lysinibacillus sp. NPDC092081. The sequence continues at coordinate 32,766 of NZ_JBIVRU010000029.1, read as the reverse complement.
CTGTTAGGTTCGTAAGGTATAACAACCCCCACAGATACCTCCTTCCTTTAAGCTCAAGTTAGAACAGTTCCCTAAGACGGTTAATGGAATGTCTTCCGTATAGCAATAGTTCACAACGTTTACGATTGGGCTACATCTGTTTGGAAAAATGACTACATCGGCTGGACCGCCTGTTTTCTTTTAATTGTAAGTGTCATTGTCTAGTTGCAGCTTCTTCTAGGCTGTTATTCTGTGATGCTAGGTGAGGATATGTATTTTTTCTAAATAATACTTCACGATAGCTAAATATTCTCTGGAGTAGTACTTAATACGAAATTCAGATGGTGTTGCAGCTGGTAAGCCGGTAACGTTTAGTCCTAAATCTTCAGCAATGGATTCGGCTCGATATAGATGGAATCGGTTTGTTACAACTACAACTGAGGAATCTTTTTCTATGTAATCCATTGAATACTGAAAGTTTTCAAGAGTGCGAGTAGAATTGGATTCGGTGATGATTCGTTGTTCATCAATACCTAATTGCATTAATGATTCTTTAATTACAGAAGCTTCAGACACAATTTCGTCCTGCCCCTGGCCACCAGAAGCGATTGCAATTGTATTTGGATTTTCTTTTAAGTATGCAGCTGCGGTCTTGATGCGCTCGAACAGCAGACTAGACGGTTGATCCCCCGATAAACGTGTACCTAAAATAATGAGGTAATCTGCATTTTCTTTCGCAGTATCTTTGCCTTGAGACACGATAAGTAAGTGTAGGCAAAGGAAAAAAACAAGTACTGCTGCGAGCAATATAGTGATAAGCTTGAATACCTTCTTCATAATAACCTCCTTTTACACTGTAACGATTGACATTATATAAATTATCGGTAGCAAATTTCAATTTATGAGATTGTTTTTTAAGGCTTTTCTAAAAGATCGTTGCTATTACTACCCTTTATATCTTTTCTTAAATAGCCTGTGGAATAAATATAAAACGACAGTTAATAAGCTCAGAATAGAAAATTGTATTGTTGATGTCTAAAATATAAATATAACATCTTCGCGTAAAACAATCTCGCCAGGTGGCAGTTCTTCAGAGGGCGAAGGGAATAAAATTAAAAGGAATAAATAATAACAGAACAAAAGAATCCTAAGAAGGCTATTTTATGTTCTTCAGCAAATAAGCCCTTTCACCAAAAGAAATCTTACAATTTCGAAATATTGGACTCTCATATTTGAAACCAACCAAACTAGCAAGTTATAATCAAAGTATCACGTGATGGTTTGGAGGTGTTTGCATTGGGACAGAGAGATTAAAAATTGGCGAGCTTGCAGAAAAAACAGGTATTACCAAAAGAACAATTGATTATTATACAAACATTGGCTTATTAGTAGCAGAACGTTCTGCATCTAATTATCGCTACTATGCCCCTACAATGATTGAACGACTTCATATTATTGAGCAACGCAAACAGCAAGGTCTTTCACTCATAGATATACAACATGAACTAAACATCACTCCTCATGAAGAAATCGATGTACAAATGCTACGTGTAAAAATGCAAGACTTAGAGCAGGATGTAACTTTTCTACTTGAACAAATAAACAAACAAGACAATAAAGATATTGAAAAGATTAAAAAAAATGTTTCTACCGAAAGTATTGCACTCATGCAATCTTTACTTTTACTTATTTATAATTAGGAGGTGACGTTCTGTTCATACAGAACGACTATTTGGAGACCATACTCAACTTATCGATTTTTACCATTTTATTAGCTTTAACTGGCTTTTTCGTGGCAACGGAATTTGCTATTGTAAAAGTACGTTCCTCAAGGCTTGATCAATTAATTGCGGAGGGCAATAAGAGAGCCATTTCTGCAAAGTATGTTGTCAATCATTTAGATGAGTACTTATCTGCCTGTCAGCTTGGTATTACTGTAACAGCGCTTGGTATCGGGATGGTCGGTGAAAAAACCTTTGAATTTATGCTACACCCTCTTTTTAACTTGATTGGCATTTCTGATAAATATATGACGATCTTTACAATTGGTAGTGCTTTTGCCATTGCAACATTTTTACATGTTGTTATCGGGGAGTTGGCACCAAAAACTGCAGCGATTCAAAAGGCTGAAACGATTACACTCCATTTTGCCAAACCTATTATGTTGTTCTATAAAGCGATGTATCCATTTATCTGGTTCTTGAACGGCTCAGCTCGAGTATTAATTAGCATATTTGGTATGAAGCCAGCTTCAGAGCATGAGTTATCACATACTGAGGAAGAATTACGATTACTGCTATCTGAAAGCTTTGAAAGTGGTGAAATCAATAAAACAGAGCTAAAGTTTGTAAATAATGTCTTTGAATTTGATGAACGTATCGCTCGTGAAATTATGGTTCCTCGAACAGAGATTATTGGAATTGAAAAAAATGAATCTTTTACAAATATGATTCATTTTATCGCCGAAGAAAAATATACTCGCTATCCTGTTTATGATGGTGATCGTGATAATATTTTAGGCTTTATCAACGTTAAGGAATTGTTTACACACAGTTTGCTTGAGCAACTTACAGACGATTCATTAATCCTTGAAGATTTCATTAATCCTGTCATACGAGTAATTGAAACGATTCCAATTCAAGAATTACTTGTGCGTATGCAAAAAGAGCGAATTCATATGGCCATTTTAATGGATGAATACGGCGGGACATCGGGGCTTGTAACAGTCGAGGATATATTAGAAGAAATTGTAGGTGAGATTCGCGATGAGTTCGATGAAGATGAAATTGCAGAAATCCGAAAAGTAAGTGACAATCACTATATTTTAAATGCAAAAATGCTCATTGAAGATGTTGAAAAACTATTGAATGTAACACTTGAAGCAGAAGAAGTCGAGACATTGGGCGGTTGGTTTTTAACAGTAAATAATGGCATTAAAGCAACTAAGAATATTGAGTTAGCCCCATATATTTTTAGTATTTATGAGCAGCAAGGCCATCGGATTCATTACATTGAAGTCCGTCCCCTTCGCAATATTTTACCTACTGTTTTAGAAGCATAATCTGACTGATACGGTTTTCTTAATAGTTTATAACAATTTTAACTTCACTAGTATCCTTCAAATAGGGCCATTCTAGTTTTTCCAAATACTTTTTTCTTATTCCATTATTAGGCATATCCATATATAATACATATATGGATATGATTCTATTTTCAGGGGGCATTACATATGAAATTGTTTAAACTATATCATTCGGACGGTATTCATATTATTACCGACGTCAAAAAACACAAAACTAACATTGAATTAAAAACAATTACAGGTGAAGTATTATATATTATCGTCGTAACAGATGAAAACTACACAGTGTACGATGATCGCTTTGCTGGTGCTTCAAAGCAATTAAATTCTGTGGAGGCATTTGATATTGACGGAAACTTCCGTAGCTTAGATTTCGATAATATGCGTTCACTCTTCAAAGAGGCATTTACGAAGCTATTACAAGAGATTGCAGAATGTGTCAATGAAAATGATGAGCTAGTAGATATTGATACACTACGTCATAAAGTAAGCGCTCAAATTAAAGGTATTCATTTCCGTGTTATTTCTGACACAAAAAAATACGAGATTTAAATATCTAACAGACTGTCCAAGAGTAGATTGCGGGACAGTCTGTTTTTTTACGTTTCAATTATTATTACTTTACCCGTAATTTAACCACAGTTACCCGCGAAACAGGGAAACATCTCTTAACACTTTCATGTATAATGGTATTTAACTATCTGAAAGAAAGGGTGTTTTGGATGAATCGTGAACAATTAATCACACTTATTTCAGAAAAACTGAAATTAATCCGTACCGAAAAAAATTTAACACAGGATCAGATGAGTGATCTACTCGGACTCTCTAAAAAAACACTTGTTCAAATTGAAAAAGGTCGTATTTATACTGGCTGGACTACAACGGTTGCGGTTTGTGCATTATGCCGAGAAAGCTCAATTTTACAGCATGAGCTTGGCGGGGATCCACTTGAGGTTGTCGACTTAATCGCAAATAACGGAACATTACTACCTAAAGAAAAAACGATGGGTGGATACATATGGTGGAAAAATCTTAGTGAGTATAATGGTTATCGCCTACAACAAAACGTCATTAGTCAGCATTTTCGAATTTTAGATACAGAAAACTATCGACTACTATCAACGTTCGACGAGTCAATAGCACAGCAAGGATGGGAAAAGCTTCGAGAATAATTAAATACTGTACTTGCGCATAGCGTAGAAGCATTACATCCAAATACTTCTACTTATGCACGGGTAGTACTAGAATTGCAAGAACATTTGTTAATGCTGCACTTGCACCACTACCTTTCTCCATTCGCCCTTTTTTTTCCTCTCTTAGCTCTTTTCATAATGCCTTTACACCTCGTGCATTAAATTGCTATCACCTTACCTCCTATAAAGATGGATTTTCTGTTCTATTATTACTCTTTAGCTACGGAAACATCACTGAATACATTAAAAAATGGCATCACTATATTCTTCATAATCTTATTGGAATGGCTGTAGCAAATAGTTTTCTCTCTTCGCTATTTCAACACTATAGACAAATGAATAATGAAATGGGATCACTTCGTCATATGATAAAGTGTAGTTAGAAACTGATAGTATGAAGTGATAACTTTTCATTCAAACTTTGGTTAAAAGCTCATTAGTCGAAATTTGTAAAACTATTCTCTATACTTAGTAATAACTTCTCTAATACTGGAAAGGATGCTCTTTTATGGATCGAATACTAGCAATTAGTGATATACATGGGGAAATAGAGCTTTTTGAAGAATTATTATTAAAAGCTAATTATGATACTATGCAAGATCAACTATTTTTACTTGGTGATTATATTGATCGAGGACCTGCATCTTGTGGCGTTTTAAACTTAGTGGGGGAATTGCAGGCAAAAGGTGCACGTGTTCTATTAGGAAATCATGAAGCCATTATGCTAAAAGCCTGTCGCTCTGGTCATCCTAAGCCATGGAATCATTGGGTGGGACTTTGCGGTGGTGATGCAACACTTGAAAGCTATGGTTATCAGTTAGACGATTTTAAAGAAGCCATTGAAAATGAGACATTACCTAACTTTATTCAGACCTTACCAAAGCTCGAAGAACATTTACAGCTTATCGAAACCTTTGATACTTACATCGAATTAGAGGATGCCATTTTTGTACATGGCGGTGTTGTTCCTGGAGTAGCTTTGGCAGAGACAGATCCCATACAATTTTTATGGATTCGTGAAGAATTTCATGTAGGTTATCAAGGCGAGAAAACTGTAATCTTTGGTCATACACCTACCTACAGACTTCACCAATGTCCAACAGATTACAGAGTCTATTTTGGTGAAAATAATATTATTGGGATTGATGGTGGAGCTGTTTTTGGAGGTCAGTTACACGCATTAGAATGGCCAAGTCGTCAAATAATCTCTGTGGAAAAGGAAAAGCCAACAAGTGTACTCTGTAAAATTAAAGACAAGTGAATGTATTATAAAACAGTAATATCAAGAGGTTGTCTTTAATGTCACACATTATATTAAATAATTAGTACATCACTTATATATAGTGGTGTACTTTTTTGTTTGTTAGACCTCTAAATGAACTCATTCACTACCACAACTAACCTGCATAAGGAAATATTTGCAGTAATTAAATGTTGCGGTAAAATAGAACATACATTCCTAAAACGTACATTTGGTTTGGAGGCATAGCTTGAAAGAATATATAGTAAAAGAAGTGGCTGACTTATTAGGTAAACACGAAGAAACTATTAAACGTTGGATACGGTCAGGCAAATTCCCTAACGCTTATAGAAATAGTGATAAAGAGGGTTGGAGAGTTATTGAATCGGATTTATTGAAACTTAATAAAGTGATCCCAGTTAGTGAGGTTAAACAGAATGGTACTATAAAACCAGAAGTCGAAGAAACAGAGTTATTGAAACTGGCGTATCAAGCAGTTACTCTTACTTTCCCTACTGATGAAATGTTATCAATCTTGTCTGTAGTGGGGATAAAACGGACCTTGGAAATATTATTGTAATGCAGCAGGCACCTTCAACAGTGAAGAATCCTTATGGGTTCATCAAAAAAGCAATACGTGAAAATTTAGGTACGATTTCAACTTATATCGAAGACATTAGGCAAATGAGAGTATGACCTATCACGAAAACGTTTGAAAATCCCGTTATAACAATCGAGAACCTACTATTCCCGTTTATAACAGGCTGGAAGCAGTTTAAACTCATAAAGTAAGGTGATTAAATATGTGTGCTAAATATTATTATCGATATTGTCCAGAAGGAACCGAAAGCCGTTATGGATTATTGTTTTTTCATAAAAACGGTCCTTTTCTACCTTTAACAGACTATTACCACGATTGTATAGGAAGGAATGACAAAAGTACTGCTAATAGCTATTTGAACAACCTTATTCTCTTCTTTAATTGGCTGGACGAGTATAGCAACTACCAAGGTGAAAGGGTTCGATGGGATAACAATCCTGAAGTCATACGAGTAGCTGTGGAAGATTATCTGATGAATGAAATGTATTGTAAAGTTAGAGAAAAAGATACATTTCGGTTCGTTAACAAAACAAACAAAAGCATTAAAACAGTTAGTCGTTTTCTTTCAGCGTTAAAATCATTCTATAAATCTCTGATTAGATTAAAAAAATACAAGTATTCAAATCCTATGATAGATTCTTATGCCATTTTAAATGAACATAGAAACAAAGGTGTAAGGAAGGACAAGCTTCGTATGCCCTCGGAGGCAGGAACGGAAGAACCTAGTTCAACCAGAAGATTAACAGATTCTTATTTCAAATTAATAAATGATGAATGGCAGCCTGAAATTATTGGAGATAAATTCCTACCTTTCGATATAGCAAAACCTTTAAACAGAAAGAAAATAGCAAAATAAATAAACCGCAAAACAACTTAGATTTGGACATTGATTTCAGGAAACTAAAACCCGACCGTAACCTTGATATTCTTCATAGAAAGTATTTGAAACTATCAAAACAAGAACTTGTCCAAAGACTGATTCTTGCTGAACAGTATATTTCAGAAAACGAAAACAAATGGGTTACAGCTCATTTTGAATCATTTAAGTAGTAAAAAGAAACAGTGATTGGCTATTGTCCATTATTTCCAAAATGTGGGTAAGTTTAAAGCCACCTCAATGAACCTCTTCATATCCAACTCGCCAATGCGTGTAGCCTTGCCAACCCCTTCTACGATAACGGTCTTTTCATCATCTATGATTGCTTGTGACTCTTCCATTGTATTCGATACTTCCATGATGAGAATCTCCTCTCATGATGGTGGATAATATGATATATGAATGTTCCGCTTGTCTCAATTCGAGATTCACTCATTACTTGTACTTTTAATTTTCATGTCATCCACTTCATCCTTTCGATGATGTTCGAAGTACATATAGGAAAAGGACACACTTTTTTAGTGCGAAAGGAATTTATTACAAACTAAAAATAACGTCATCGGCACAATAGCTGATGACGTTATTTTTTCGGCTTCGTTTTAACTTGTTCTTTATCGTCTCCTTCAACGTTCCTTTGACGCCATGTAGAACGGAGATCCATCTGAATCCCCGCAAATCAATTTTTCTGTGAAAAGTGTGAAGTAAAAATGTCCCCTGAGGGCTATTGTTTGCCTGTTACCACATTTGAAGTGGAGACGGACAAGTGCGGGTGCTTTCCCCTCATTTTTTTAATTAGGAATAGTATACTTTTTCTACTTTATATAATGTATGCTCGATAGTCGAGCAGAGAACGGCATCCACTTTGTAAAATTTAACTCGAAAGTATAAACTTTTCAAAAAGTTCTTTATATTATTTTTTTGCTTAAAGGCAGGGAGAAATTCTGAATTTTTCTCCACATCACCAAAACTTTGAATCCATTGCTCTACATAAGTCTGACTAAGTATTTTTCTATTTAAAACACTAATTATGGATTTTACCATTCTCTCATCTTCCCCATCGGAGTAAATTCGATCTGTTATGGTCATCTTTTCGTAAACCAAATCGAGGATAGTTAAGAGGTCATTTTTATCCAGTTCGGAACATTGAGCCAAATCTTCTAAAGCATCTGCTGCATGGGCTATGGCATGAGCCCAGCCTTTTTCTTCGTCATACCCACGGTAATCTCGCTCTTCTTGTACATTGTAAAATACTTTCTCTTTTATCTGATGAATTTGCTCTCTTGAGAGAAATGGTGATTCTCTATGCCTCATGAAGAGGAGTGGTATGACTAGCATGGAGAAAGATCGAGTGAAGACAGAGTCTGTATTTGTTTCACCAAGCTTAAAAAGCAAATGGTTTTTATCCAAAACAACCGGTAGAAGTTGTTCTAGTTCGTTTGCTGTTAGAGAATTATCAGGAATCCAATGTGATAAGGTTGTATAAATTAGCTCATCACGTAGTTGGGCATCCAAAGAACCTATGTTATTTATCATTTCAAGTATCAACTGGAATGTATCGGGAGGTGCTTGGTACCCATTTTCTTTTATTAATATCAACTTTTCTTTTAAATTCATTTTACACGCTCCTACTAGAAATTTTCTGAACTAACTTTTTCAAGGGTTTCTACTGACTATACGGCTTCGTACCCCTTCTTCCCTTACCATTTAAAATGATTTTCAAATTCCTTAACCGCAGCTTTTACAGATTTATATCCAGCTTCAGCGTACTTTTCCTCAAAAGAAGGAGGAGATTCATTCGAATTTGCATTTACTGTTTCAAAACACCACACACAAATTAATAGAATAAATAAAACCATTAGAAAAGGGGTACGTTTATCCAATTTCATCACCCTATTTTTTTTAGGTGTATTATGTCCTGTTCCTGTTCCGTTAGTTGCAAAAATCTTATTAGAAAACAACCTATATCTTTTATACTTATAAGTTTAAGAAATAGGCTTTAATGTACAATTAATAATTGATATAAGCTCCTTTTAAATTACCGCAACATTAGATTGACTTAATTGTTGTAGTAAATAGAGTCATCTGAGGTAAAAAAGAGGATAGATAGAGCGAATTCATTTTAGCTCTTCTATCCTTTAAATTTCTATACATATAATGTGTGACATTAAATAAGAATTCACTATTTAAAATAGTTTCAGCTTATAACTTGACTTTTAATAAAATAGAATAACCTGTTGGCTTTTCATGCTGACTCAAAGCTTTAATACAATTTAAAAATAATACCTACTAAAGAGTACACAATAACCGTTGTAAATAAAATTGTCATATGGATAAGTGAGAAAACAAACATTTTTGTCGCCCACTTTATTTGATCTTTATTACTATGATAACCGTAAATACTCATCACGAGCCATGCAATGCTTAGCAATAGAGCAACAAGCATAATGCCAACACTTAAAGTGCCAAATAAAAAGCTTGATAATATTAATAAGATTAAATAAAAGTTCGTTTGATAATAAGTACGACGCATCCCTTTTACAACTGGAAGCATTGGAACGTTGGCCGCTTCGTAATCCGCATGCTTACGAATGGCAATAGCATAGAAATGCGGCATCTGCCAAATAACCATAACTAAAAATAGGCCAAGTATCGCAGGATGTGTAATATCTGTAGAAACTGCAGCCCAACCAATTAAAGCTGGAATCGCCCCTCCTATACTCCCAACTTCTGTATTATAAATCGTATGTCGTTTTGTCCACATTGTATAGGGTACTACATATAAAAATACTCCTAGGAGACCAAATGCTGCAGCTAATGGTGAAGCAAGTGCCAACACAGCTGCTCCGATAATGAGCATAGCAAAAGCTAAAGTTAAGGCTGACTTAGCTGACATTTCACCAGTTACAGTTGGTCGACTTTTCGTACGAGGCATTATAGCGTCAATGTCTCGGTCATACACATTATTAAATGCTCCAGCAGCACCAATAACAAGTGCTGAGCCAATCGTTGCGAAAATAATTTCAGGTATATTCTCTACAAAAGTCATTTTATTTTTGTACATACCTAGCGTTAATCCAGCCCACATAGGAATTAAATTGGATTTAATGATTCCTGTTTTTACTGTCTGCGCTAAAATAGAAGAGCGTGAGGACTTCTTCACTGACTCCTTGGAAGGCTGTTGTTTATGCTCCGTTTTTAGATTTTGTTCCATTCATCTTAATTCCTTTTCTCTCTTAATTTCTACACGCTTTACCATTAGAAAGCGACAAATTTTGCATTAGACATATCAAATTATTATTCTACCTCTTTTAGATAGAGTCTGTCTCAATGTTCACATAAAGTACATGATTTTCTTTATTCTTTTTATATTCTACCTAATGAAAATAGAGATACACGTTCATTCACAACATCTTCTATGATACCACCGACTGACGTGAATTTGAACCTAATTGGCTTGATTCTTTGCATATTACTATTCAAGGAAAACAATCTACTCTATACTAAGGTGTATGTTTTAACTAGACGAAGGAGTGTCAACCACGTGAAATACGGATTTATCGGCCTTGGAAATATGACTACAGCTATTATTAAAGGTATGTGTAAAAGCGGAGATTTTGATCCTACTTTTATTTATGGCTATAATCGTACCAAAGCAAAAACAACAAAATTAGCAACCTCTTACGGTATTCAATCCGTAAGCTCTATTGAAGATATTATGTCAAATTGTGACGTCATTATCCTCGGTGTCAAACCCCAAATGTTACCAGATGTTTTGCCTGAGGTGAAAAAGCATTTACAAGACAACCATGTCATTGTTTCCATTGCTGCAGGTAAAAATATTTCATATTTTCAAGGTTATCTATCTGAAGTTACCCCTATTATTCGTGTAATGCCAAATATTAATGCGCTTATCGGTGCCTCTACAAGCTGCTATACAGCGAGTGAACAAGTATCAGATGTGCAGCTTCAGTATGTCGTTTCACTGTTTGAAACAGTTGGCACAATAATCGAGGTGCCTGAACACTTATTTTCCATATTTACAACGATTGGTGGTGCTTCACCAGCATTCACCTATATGTATATTGACGCTTTAGCACGTGCTGCTGTACGTGAAGGTATGCCAAAGAGCATGGCGCTTGATATTGCGGCAAATGCAGTACTCGGCAGCGCAAAAATGATTTTACAATCACAAGAACATCCCTGGGCACTTGTAGATCAGGTATGCTCACCGGGAGGCACAACTATTCAAGGTGTATCCTCATTACAAAGTAATCATTTTGAAACAACGATTCACGATGCAGTAACTGCCGTGACTGACAAAGATCGAAGCTTATCAAAATAGCTCTTGATTGATTTCTAAAGAATAAAAACGAAACCGAGACATCCTACATGTCTCGGTTTTCATTTCATTGAATATTATCTTGTAATTCCTGTGCTAAAAATGCAGTTAGATCACGTAAATTTTCTGGTGTAACACCGTGACCGTCTGGGTACTGTTTAAATGTCACAGTAGCTCCAAATTGCTCAAATATTTCTTTACTTTCAGTACCCCATTGTGACGGGATGACATAATCATAATCACCATGAGAAATAAATGCATGTAAGTGATTGATTGGGCGAATTGCATACTCCTCTGTCACGAATTTCGGCGTGTAGCCACTTAATGCTACTATTCCTGTAATTAAATTCCCCATTGCAAAAGCAAGGGACTGTGCCAAAACTGCTCCTTGACTGAATCCAAGCATGTACACTTTATGTGGATCAACTTGATATTCATCAATTGCCTCTAGCACAAATTTTTGTAGAGCCACTAATACTTTATCGAAAATTTCACGGTCTGGTTTACCAATATCTTGGATTGTGAAAAAAGCATAGCCAGGCTTTTGCGTAATAGGTCCACGTAAACTAAAGATATGACATTGCTCTTTAAAGTCCTGCACTAATTGTGGTAAATCATCTTCATTGCTACCCATTCCATGCAATAAAAAAATCGCTGGATATTTTCTATCTGGGTCCATATTCGTTGGTTGTGTATGTTTAAATGTAAATGGTGTATTCATAATAAAATTCCTTTCAGGTGAACTTAGTGTCACCTTATTATACTGCAAAAGATATCGGGACAAAAACAGGATTGCTTCGTTATCATAAAAAGCTTTCATCATTAAAAAATCTATAGACTTATGATAGATTGATTTCTATTCGACTGGGTGCTTTCCAGGGCGTACGATAAACCGCTTGGAACACGATGTTTTTATGTATGAAAGCATAGAAGCTAGGTAGGAAGTAACTGCCCGAAAAGCACGATTGGTGAAGACTAATAATCAGTGGGGTAAAGCCCCCACTGATTATAGTGTCACTTTATTAATAATCCCATCAGTGTGATAGGCAATATAGCCATTAATTATGCGAATCGTTTCTTGTGGATCTGCGTTAAATAGCACTTTTGATTGCTCTGGTGTTGAGACAAGTACCGTTAATAAATCAGCGCGCATTGAATGTCCCGCAGAGCTATAAGCATAATCATAAACAATATCTTCCTCTGTCACATTGTCAGTCACATACTGCTTATGAAACAATTCTTTAGCGGCATCCATTTGTTCAGCGACCTGCTGACGAATACGCATTTGATGCATCAATAGCTCTTCCTCAAGTACAGTGGTCTTTAACCACTCTTTCTTTTCGAGCATCTTCAAAAATTCTTTTTCCCAAACTTGCTCATTTTCAGTAAAATACAGCATATTCATCATTAACCTATCCCAAAAATCAATTTGAGACTGTGCTGATTTACGCTGCATCTCTATTACTTCTTTAAAGTGCTCCTCAACCTTCGTAATATTCATATTGCGCACTAAATGATTACATACATTTTCAATAAACTTATTTGCCACTTCTTGTGCCATCAAAAACCCGTCCTTTATATCTACAAATCATTTCTCCACTATCATATCATGATTGTAGAATATAAAGAAATGGGTAACGTTTAGATCTGATATAGGCTTCCACAGATTTACATAGCTAAAAAAACACCCTCTTCATAAGATAAAACAAGGATGTTGTAGGAACATTTTATACTTCAGAAGCAGTAATTGAATCTAACATATACTTTGCCTCATTGTGAAGCGTTTGGTAGTTCTCCTGTAATATATTTGGAGGTATTGGTTTACTGAATAAGAAACCCTGTACAGTATCACATTTGCTTTCTATTAGATATGATAGCTGTTCTATCTCTTCTATTCCTTCTGCTACTACCTTTAACTGTAGATGCTTTGCCATCGAGAGAATCATGTCAACTAAGGCCTTATCTGTAGAGTTCGATTGTATTTTCTGAACGAAAGATCGATCAATTTTTAAGCAATCTATAGGAAAATCCTTTAAATAAGATAATGACGAATAGCCTGTCCCAAAATCATCTACTGCGATCGTAACCCCAAGTGCCTTCAATTTGTGTAAAATCGTCGTCATATGATCAATATTGATGGTCATACTTTCTGTTATTTCTAGCTGCAAATAATTCGGCTCTAATTGTGTTTTCTCAAGAACATTATGAATCATTTCAACTAAATTTTGCTGAAAAAGTTGACCTAATGACAGATTGACCGCTACTTTAATAGGTGGCAATCCAGCTGCTTCCCAACTCTTTACTTGTTTACAGGCTGTTTCTAGTACCCATTGCCCTATAGGAACTATTAATCCCGATTCCTCAGCAATTGGAATAAAGACTCCCGGCGAAATCCAACCCTTTTTCGGATGCTGCCATCTAACTAAAGCCTCTACTGACTTAATTTGGCCAGTATGTAAATCTAGTTGCGGTTGATATTCTAAAAAAAGCTCTTGATTCGCTAATGCATCATGTAAGTCATTTTCTAATAAAAGTCGTTCAGTCGTTTCATTTGATATTGAAGACTCATAAAATCGTATACGTGTTGGCGTTTTCTGTGCTTCATGCATAGCATAAAGTGCAAATCTAATAAATTCCTCTTCCCTACTAGAATGTGTTGGAAATAAAGCAATACCAATATTTAATTGACTATTGAGGGAAAAATGTTGTATTTGGAATGACTCTTCCATGACAAATTGAAGCTGTTGACTTAGTTGAGTCAATTGATGGGTACTCTTCACCTCATCAATATAAACGACAAAATAATCTTCTCTCAGTATGCATAGTAGATATTTCTTTGGTAAAACATTTTTCAATCTTTGCGCGATTAAACTTATCATTTGGTCTGCATATGTACTACCTAAAGACGCTTTAATAGTTGAAATTCTTTCTATACCGATAGCAAGAATCGCCTTTTGTGATTTAGATATGTATAAATCTTTTTTTAATAATTCCATTAAAAAACGTTCATTTGGTAAATTTGTAATCTCATTATGGTAAGCCATAAAATGCATTTTTTCACGAGATTTTTCTAAATGCTCTTGTGTATCAACTAACTGCTTAAAAGGTTTTTCGATAGATGAAAAATAAATAGCTCTAAATAAAAGATAAAATGCACCTAACTCAAAAATATGCCCTATGAAGTTTTTAATATCATAAACATCTTGATAAAGCGTATAAAGATAATCGCTTATTATTAAATAAATCGAACTACCTAATAATAAAAATACAATTTTGGGTGCTTTTTTATAATTTTTAAGCAATAGACCTATAATCACCAAATGAAATGCTACAGCCGTATATTGTAGCGTATTTTTTAATGAGGTAGGACCTTCCCCTTCTATTATAAGAGGTGGCAAAATATGCGTTGGGGCATAGAGAACGCCAAAACAACCAATGATTATTACAAATGGCAAACTATAAATAAACCAACGATAAATTAATTTAATTTCCTTCTCCTTGATAAAAAAAATAAAAAGAACACCAATCGATAATAGTAATCGACCAAGCATATAAAACCAAGTTGCCGCATACGGTGTACTTTCAGTAATGAAGAAAGGCATTCCTTTATAGGTGATTGTATGCGCCATTTCTATGAAACTAATTGTTAAAAATAACGCCCCAGTATAGAGGACTCTTTTAGATAAAATATACGGTGAAATTAACCACGTCTGAATCGAAATAGACATCGTCACCACAATAATGAGAATTTCCATCATTAAATGAATCGTAGCATAGTTGTGCTCACCAAATATTCCATAAAATTCACCACTTCCTAATCCAAATACGATTAAGAAAATCATTGATACTAGGATAAATGGAATGAAGTGCCTCACAAATGAAAATTCCTCATTAAATTTCCACATTTTACTCCCCACCTTTGATCTCGAAATTTTCACAGATGTGTTGATTAACTATATTTACCGCCAAATCGGAAGCTGATTTCACTCAGCTAGTAGTTCTAGAAAAATAACGAATTTCACCTGAGATAAATCATGAAGTTTTCTTTCAGATCCACTATTTTACAAGAAATTTCGGAATAATTATACTATAAGATTACCATGAAATATCGACTTTTCAATTAAAACTCAAAACCGAATAGAAATAGGGATAAATAACAAAAAAATAGGTTCATTATCATAAAATATTATTTATTTCTGTTTGACTGAGCACCTTTATTTTGACGTCCGATTAGTCACTTGAGTTAACGCGCGAAAGCGTAGTGCTAACGAAGCGACAGCAACAAGGTTTTGTCTGTGCGAAAGCGAAGCGACAGCAACAAGGTTTTGTCTGTGCGAAAGCGAAGCGACAGCAACAAGGTTTTGTCTGTGCGAAAGCGAAGCGACAGCAACAAGCGTCTGCCTCCTGAAGGCATTATCACAGAACTTGATACTTTTAGTCTTCGCTCCTCAGGTCAGATTTCAGCAAAAAAAAAGACGTCTCAACTTATTGAGACATCTTCTATCGTTTCACTTACGTTACATAAAACATTTGTAACTGCCGTTTCACTTACGTTACATAAAACATTTGTAACTGCCGTTTCACTTACGTTACATAAAACATTTGCTGAAGAAGTTAAATGTTATGAAAATACATAGCTATCCATATTATCTATTGTATTTTGTATAGCATCTTTTAATGATCGCTGATGCTCGCCACAAACGTCTAGTGCCTCCTCTAATGTAATCGCGGCATTTGCCATAAAAGGTGCCATCTGCAAATCCTTTGCTAATTGAATAAGAACAAGTGCTTTATTCCATTTCCAACGCGCATTTTTTGGATCTAAGTTAATAGCTTGCTCTAAGAAGCCAAGTGCATCGAATGGCAACCACCCAAAGCGATGCATCGTTTGACCTGTGATGCCCCAATATAACGCCTTGTTAGGGTTTTCTTTTACTGCTTGTCTAAAACAATGGACACTCTCATTGTAATGATGTGCAAACAAAAACAGTTCACCTTGAGTAAAATATGATTGTGCCTTTTCATTTGAGGTACCTGTTTTTGCTACATCCTCAAGTTCTTTAATACGCTTTGAAAACTCTGTTTCATCTTTTATCGCACGAATTTCGACGACGGTATCCGATTCAGGATAACTTTCATCCGCTCGTTCTGCATGTTGAGTTTCAACAACCAGTGCAGGTTTTGGATAGCTAGCAAAATCATACTCTTCTAATAATTCGATATATTTATCAGCTAACGCTTTCTCATTTTCATCTGTAACTTGCTTAGCCGCCTCATAACACTTCATTAGCTCACCATTATAAAAATAATCATCCATTGTCATTCAATATTCCTCCAATGTACAACTCTTCAGTATATTTAGTATACACTAAACAATCAATTATGCCTCGGCATAATTGTGTCAGGAATCGGAAAGGAGGCTTTAGGCCAACAAATGTTTTTTGCGCGAAAGCGTAGTGCTAACGCAGCGTCAGCAACGTGTTTTGTCTGTACGAAAAAAAAGCGACAGCAAAAGGGTTTATCTGCGCGAAAGCGAAGCGGCAGCGGCAACAGCATGATGTTGGTCACTCAGTCGTTGCCACAGGACGTGGCGTTCTTAGACACCTCACCACCTAATGAGAGACTTCTATAGCTGACGCTTTGCTTTCGCTACAAAAAACATTTGCTGAAAGAAGTTAAAAAAAGACTGATCAAAATAACTTTTGATACAGTCTCAGCTTTACTTATTTTTTTAATACTTCTTTATTTAAAAATGTACGTAAATCTTCTTCTGGTAATGCACCTTCAAAACGTTGAACCTCTTTACCACCTTCAAAGCGAATGAATGTTGGTGTCGCAGTAATATGATATTTATCCCATAACTCTTGGTATTCCCAAACATTTAATTGAGCAATATCAACGCCAAGCTCCTTAGCAATCGGCATTAACTTAGGTGTAAAAGCTTTACAGTGCACACATGTCGGACTGAAGAAGTAAGCATTTACATCTTCACCAGCTTTTAATTTTTTTTCAAGCTCGTCAGGCAACATAATGTTTTGGTAATTTTTATCATCCAATTGATCGATTGTTTCTTGTTTCAGTTCTTTGTCGCCATAAGGATTCTTTGCACTTGATAATTTACTGTTGTTCGATACATTCGTTAGCACAATAATTGCTCCAAATAACAAAACAATAATTGAGCCAATAATTAGTAGTTTTTTCACTAGAATGTGTTCCTCCTTTTTTACACCAAAAAACCCTAGTTTTAGTGTATTCGCGATTGATTATAAATTGTTTTTAAATCCTAGTAAACTAATTAGTCTTTAAAAATAAGTTTTTCCATAATTCAAACATAATTTGGCCCAAGTTTGGGAACATACATATAGAATGCTCAATACGAATGTGGGGTGGTTAATATGAAACAACCTATCCGAAATGTTTTTCAAATTTATAAACATGATATCCATAATATCTTAACAAACTGGGTAGTTGCTGTCATTATTGGTGGGCTTATTTTTTTACCTTCGCTTTATGCATGGCTCAATATCTATGCCTCTATGGATCCCTATGCTCATACAGAAAACATGAAAATTGCTATTGTCAATGAAGACACAGGAGCGAATGTTAGAGGCGAGGATATTAATGTCGGTAACGAGGTAGTAGACACTTTAAGTACCAATCAAAACTTTACTTGGGATTTTACTTCTCATGAACAAGCCATTGATAATTTAAAAAACGGTAACTATTTTGCGGTTATTGTTGTCCCTAGTGATTTTTCTCAAAAACTAACCTCCATCCTGTCAAATGTGCCTACTAAAGCGCATATCGACTATTATGTAAATGAAAAAATTAATCCAATCGCACCCAAAATTACAAGTAAAGGTGCCAGTGGCCTAACGCAACAAGTTTCTAGTGAGTTTATTTCAACTGTCAATGGAACACTTTTTTCTATTTTTAATACGATCGGTGTTGAAATGGAAAAAGAAATTCCAGACTTAAGGAAGTTTGAAAATTATGTTTTTACAATCGAACATCATCTCCCAGATATTGAAACATATTTAGCGCAAACTGCCAAAGGTGGGAAAGAAGCTGAAACATTACTAAACCACTCAATTACCCAAGTTCCTGAGGTTGAAAAATTAACAAATGATGGTCTTACAACTATCCATCAAGGTTTAACATTGATTAATGAAGCTGATACATTGTTCAACCAGCTATCCCCTATCATTAAAAAAGATCTAGAAGCTGTACAAAATATTGCTCAACGATTTACAGATATAATAGGGAAGCTACAAAATGCTAATGTGGATTCAGCTACCATTGCACAAATAAAGGAGACGATTAAAAACCAGCTGGATGCCTCACGTGAAAAAGTAAATACTAGCATCCAAACACTTGAAGCACTTCAAAAATTAACACAAGCTGATGCTTCGACTCGTAAGCAGCTCGAAAACAAAGTGCAAAACATCCTGACAGCCCTACAGCAAAGTAATTCTGAAGATGTTAAGACTTTACTAACGAATAATAAAATTATTGAACAACTTGAAGCTATTCGTGGAGATTTACAGGCAAATCCTAGTTTAACCGATTATTCTTTAAGCTCTTTAACAGCACTAAATCAGCTAAACACATTACTTACAGACATCTCAACTAAAGTACAACAGTTAAATAATATTGATGTCGAAACGATAAAAAAAGATCTGGCCGATGTTCAAAATGTTGCACAAAATGCTTCTAACAATCTTCATCAATTCCTTACGCATTATAACGATAAGCTAGAGCCACAAATTCATACGACCTTGTCTTCTGCCAAAAAAACGTTAACAAATGCATCAACTATGCTTACGAATGTAAAAAGCTTTCTGCCTCAAGCAACAGATCGTTTAACAAATGCGAAAAGTATGTTAGCAACAGCTAATAAGACAATTGGTACAGTACAATCAGATTTCCCTGCTTTAAGTACAAAAATCAAGGCTCTTGCAGACAAGCTGAGAAAATTAGAAAGTGAAGCTGATATTTCTGAAATCGTTCAATTATTGAAAAATGACGTCAATGCTGAGCGGGATTTCTTTGAGGAGCCTATTAAGCTTCAAGAACATAGAATGTTTCCAATTGCTAATTATGGAACAGCCATGACACCGTTTTACACTGTGCTTTCCATCTGGGTTGGTTGTTTATTATTAATTTCTCTTTTATCTGTAGATATTCACGACAATCATCAATACAGTATTCGCCAAATATACTTTGGACGTTTATTAACATTTGCAACTTTTTCATTTATTCAAACGCTCATTATTACAATAGGGGATATTGTTCTTTTAGACGGATCCATTAGTGCTCCTTACTTCTTTATTCCATTTGGGCTATTTATTAGCTTAGTGTTCATTACGGTCGTCTATACGCTAGTATCCGTATTCGGAAATGTTGGAAAAGCGTTAGCCATTGTCATGTTAGTGCTGCAAATTGCTGGTTCTGGTGGCACATATCCCGTTGAATTACTACCTAAGTTTTTCCAAATAATAAATCCATTTCTTCCTTTCACTTATGCAATTGGAATGATGCGAGAGGCGGTTGGTGGTATTATTTGGTCAAAGGTATGGATTGATCTTGCCTTTTTATCTTTCTTCTGGCTCATTTTCATTCTATTTGGTGTCTTCTTGAAAAAATTACTGAGTGAAAAAATGGAACTTTTCATGAACAAAACGCGTGGATTAGATATTTTCCATTGATTTTTGCTAGTGCTTCTTGTAAATACTTCAACGAACGATGTTATAATGGAAGTATTGTAAACATGTAGGAGGCGCTTTTATTGAAAAAACTTCTATCTATTTTTGTTTTGTCGTTATTCGTGTTAAGTGCTTGTGGTGTAGATAAACAGGTTGTTGAAAAAAAGCAGAATGAAGCACAAAAAGAAGCTTCACATGAAGAACATGGACATGCTTCTGGAGACATTCAGGAGGAAACTGCATCTGCTGATGTTTTACCATCGTTTTTAGATAATAAATCAGAAGATATCCGTTTAGTGTATCAAATTGCTGGACAGTCTACAGAAATATTAGAGTGGATACCATGCTATTGTGGATGTGGTGAATCAGCTGGGCATAAAAGCAATTTAAACTGCTTTATTCAGGAAAAGCGCGAGGATGGAACAATTGTCTGGGATGATCACGGTACCCGTTGTCTCGTTTGCTTAGAGATTGCTGTACAGTCTGCAAAAATGCATAAAGACGGTATGAGCCTGAAAGAAATTCGTCAAACAATTGATGAGACTTATAAAGAAGGTTACGCAAAACCAACACCGACTGATATGCCTGCTTAATAAAAGCAAATGCGCTAAAGCGCTCGTTTACATCCGACAAGCGCTGGAGAGCCCGAAGCAAAAGTAAACGCTCCACCACTTTTGCCCGAGGGATCGAAGCGACCTCGAGGATGTAGCGCTTTAGCCTAGACGCCGACTATGCTCTAGGTTTTACACATGTAAAAAATCTATAGTTTCCTTAATAACAAAAAACTCATCGTTATGATGAGTTTTTTTGTTATTTAACGAGTTGTAGCACCGTTTTAAAATGTGGATGATCTGCACGCTGTAGCAGCTCATATAAAATCATTTCTGTACTTGTTGGTAAGATTCCAAGTGCCTTCATCTTCTCTAGCCCTATCTCTTTATTAGCCTTAGTACGAGAGGACACTGCATCTACAACAACTTCAACCTCAAACCCTTGTTCTTTTAGCTGTCGGGCTGTTTGGTAGACACAAATATGTGTTTCGATACCTGTCACGATAAATTGAGAACGCCCACTTGCCTTCAATGCATCGACAAACTCTTGTTCCTGGCACGCACTAAAAGCCATTTTAGCAATAGGTTGTTGACCTTGAATATGCTGAGCAATATTTAACGCAGTACCACCTAAACGACTAGGATTTTGTTCAAGCCATAAAATAGGTACCTCCAATGCTTGCATAGCTTGTACCAGCTTGGCCACATTTTCAATCACCGCTTCACTTTCATCAACAATTGTCGCTAACTTCCCTTGTACATCGACGACAACTAAACACGCTTCTTCTATTGTAAACATTTAAAACACCCCTTATATCCGTATTCACAATTTATTATACAGAAAGTTACTTGGTTTATGTGGTAGGTTAGAAAAATTTCGTCCATCTGGTGCTCCAGAAGTTGTAGATGTATTAATAAAAATCGTTAATATTAATGCAACGAATATACTTATTCAAATTAATCGTTCTTTATTTTTCATAATTTTGCCCTCCTAATTTAAATTAATTTTATAGGCAATGTTGGCTGCTTTTTTTGTGTTCCTTTCTCTTTATGTAACTATTCCTTTTCAATGTATTAATTCATACCTTATAAGAGCTTAGACTACACCAGCAGAAAGCGTCTTTCTGGAGTGGAATGTGCAAGCGAGTACATATTTGATAGAAGTAATCCTATTCGAACAAACACGAACATTTTATAAATCCGCTGTTTAAGTAACGTGTAAATCACGAAATATTAACTCATATATGAACACCGATATTTCCGTTTGTTCGTATTTAAACTCAAAATGCTATTGTGAGTTTTAACTCAATTGTGTACATTTTGTTGCGAGCCTGTCATTATTCTGCTTGAATAGTGAGAATTTTATTTTTTCTCTTGAAAATTGAGTTATAATCCAGTAAAGTGCTTTTAACGGTCAGTATTCCGCTTAATCTATTATCTATAAATGAAAAAAGTTAGCTAGATGACTATGAGCTGATTGTAAAAGCCTGCAAAAACCCTATAATAAAGCTTTAACCTTATAAAACCAAACAAGGAGTGTACCACTTTGACACAACGTGCATACAATTTTAACGCAGGCCCTTCTGCCCTACCACTAGAAGTATTAGAAAAAGCCCAACAACAATTAGTAAACTTCCGTGACTCAGGCATGTCTATTATGGAAATGAGCCACCGCAGTGCCATTTTCGACGAAGTACATAATGAAGCAATTGCTTTATTGAAAAAGCTTTATGCTATCCCAGAAAACTATGAAGTCCTTTTCCTACAAGGTGGAGCTAGTCTTCAATTTACTATGATACCGATGAACTTCCTACAAGCAGATCAAAAAGCAAGCTATGTATTATCAGGTTCATGGTCTGAAAAAGCATTCAAAGAGGCTAAATTATTTGGTACGCCAGTAGAAGCTGCTAGTACAAAAGAAAATAAATACCGTAATATCCCAGCTTTAGCAGACATTCAATTTAATGAAGAGGATGCCTATTTGCATATCACTTCAAACAATACGATTTACGGTACACAGTGGAAGGAATTCCCAGAAACGAGTGATGTACCGTTAGTTGCAGATATGTCTAGTGATATTCTTTCTAAACCAGTCGATATAAGTAAATTTGGTCTTATTTATGCAGGGGCTCAAAAAAATCTTGGTCCTTCTGGTGTAACTGTAGTCATTATTCGCAAAGATTTGTTAGAGAAAGCAAATGTAAATATTCCTACAATGCTTAAATATTCAACGCATGCTGACAGCAACTCTTTATACAATACACCACCAACTTTTGGTATCTATATGTTAGGTGAAGTATTAAAATGGGTAGAATCAAAAGGCGGCGTTGCTGAAATTGCCAAGCATAACGAGTTAAAAGGAAAAGTAATTTATGATGCTATTGACAATAGCAACGGATTCTATAAAGGTCATGCAACACTTGAAAGCCGTTCTTTAATGAACATCACTTTCCGCGTTGCTGATGAAGAGCTTGAAAAACAATTCCTTGTTGAAGCAAAAGCAGCAGGATTTGTTGGACTTAATGGACACCGTTCTGTAGGCGGCTGTCGTGCTTCTACTTACAACGCTGTACCGTTAGAGGCTTGTGAAGCATTACGTGACTTTATGGTAGAATTCCAACAAAAACATCAATAATAAAAAGATCGACGAATGAATTACTTAACGTAATCATTCGTCTTTTTTGATATTTGCGAAGATAAATACCCGTGAAGTAGCAAATACCTTCTATTCAGAAATAAATCTTTTTAAATGCCTACCGGACATATTACCAATCTCCTTTCATTCACAATTCATAGATTATTAGAGCAAGGCGTAATAATAGTCGGTGCAGGCTTTGTAACTCGTTACCTGCAACAATTCTAACATTGAAGATACTTAAAACAACATAGTTACTATTAAAGGGGTAGTTCCAAGTGAAACCTCACTTGGAACTACCCCTTTCTTCAAATTTACATGTCAGATTTTACAAAGTTCCATGCTTACAATCTGGACATTTACCATAGATCTCAAATTTATGATTTTCAACTTCATAGTCTGGTAGCTTTTCTCCAAGCATTTCCATAGGGCAGAGATTTAGCTCCTTAACATTGCCACAATCCATACAAATAAAATGATGGTGATGATGTTCAGACTCACAATGCATACGGAAATTTCGCTCCCCAGATAACTCAGTTTCCTCCAATATTCCTAGCTTCACAAACGTTGCAAGGTTGCGATATATCGTATCGAAACTCATACCTGGAAAATCTTTTTTCAAAACATCTAATAGGTCTCGAGCAGTTAGATATTTATCTGTTGCTGCAAACATATCTAATAATAACTCCCGCTTATCTGTTTTTTTAAAGCCATTTTCTTTTAAAATTTCCCACGCTCTAGAAACATTCACTGCGCTACCTCCTCCCGTTTTGTAGCCATTTTAAATACTATTTTCTTCACTAGTATAACAAGTAACAAAATTAAGATAGAAGTGACGACAATTGTACCACCAGGTGCTAAATCTAAATAAAAGGCACTGACTAAACCGATTAACACAGCCGCTTCGCCAAAGACAATTGCATAGATGATTGTTTGCTTAAAGCCCTTTGCAAGTCGCATTGCAGCAGCCACTGGTAACGTCATAAGTGATGATACAAGTAAAATACCAACGATGCGCATACTTGCAGCAATAACAAGCGCTGTAACAATCATAAATAAGAGATGAATCCAACGTGCAGGCAGACCGCTAGCTTTTGCATATTCCTCGTCGAAAGATAAAACAAAAAGTTCTTTAAAAAATATAAACAAAAAGATAATGACCACGACAGCAATTCCTACCACTACCCATAAATCCTGACGTGATACAGCTGACACTGAACCAAATAAATAGCTCATTAAATCCGTGCTAAAGCCACTTGCAAGCGAGATAAATATAGCACTAATACCAATCCCACCTGACATAATAATTGGAATGGCAAGCTCTTCATAGTGCTTATATAAACGTCTAAGACGCTCAATTAATATTGAACCGCTGACAGAGGCCAGTATGCCTAAGTAAATTGGATTTAGCATTGCCAAGGCTGTAACAGATTGACTGATATATAAGCTTCCCGCTATACCTGCCAGTGTCACATGTGACAAGGCATCTGCAATAAGCGAGAGCCTGCGAACGACAATAAAAACACCTAGCAGCGGTGCCAATATGCCAATTAATAGCCCAGAGAAAAAGGCATTTTGTAAAAATTCATAGTTAAAAATTGCTTCGATCATTATGCCTTCTCCTTCTAGTGAATCTTTCTCACAGAATGGCCATACCATGCATCAAGCGCATCCTGAGAAATTGTATCAAATTCATTTTTGTAACCGTGGAAGTGGATGGTTTGATTTAAACATGCCACATGACTAATACGGTTCGATACTGTATCAACATCGTGTGTTACAAGAATCATTGTAATTCCCTGTTCCCGATTCAATTTCGCCAGCATATCATAAAATGACTGCACATTCTCATGATCAATGCCGACAGTTGGTTCATCTAATATTAATAGCCTCGGTTCACTAACCAAAGCTCTTGCAATAAAGACACGTTGCTGTTGTCCACCAGATAACTCACCAATATTACGATTCATAAATGCTTCCATTCCAACCGCTTTTAATGCTTCTAACACTTTTTCCTTCGCATCTCGTCCAGGTCTTTTAAATAATCCTAATTTTTTGGATAATCCACTTTTCACTACTTCTTGGACGGTTGCTGGAAACCCTGAATTGAAGGCATTAGATTTTTGTGACACATACCCTATCCATTCACGATGCTTAAAAGTCGTACTTGGTTCACCAAATAGCTTTATTTCTCCTGACATTGGTTTTAGTAACCCTAAAATAATTTTTAATAATGTAGATTTCCCTGATCCGTTCGGACCGAGAAGTGCTAAAAAATCTCCCTCTTCTACACGGAAAGAGATATTTTTTAATACTTGCGTATAGTCATATTGAAATGACACGTTTTCAATGTCAATTAATGATTTTTTCATGTATGTTCTCTTCTTTCTAATTCAAAATCATTACGATTTACAAGTTGTAAGTATAAATGAAAGTACAGTATTTGTAAAGAAAATAAGATTGCTATTCTACTGTTACTATTTCAAGTTGTTATAGACTTTGATTCTGAAACATTATGTGAAAGATTTTCATAGCTTCCACGACGTTCACAAGAATGTTTTTGTTTCAAGAAACTAAACAATTTTAAAAGGAGGATTAGCTTTGAGTATTCAATTTTTACAGCAATTAACACAAAGTAGTGATAAGGAAGTTGTTGCGATTGCACGTGCTGAAGGATTTGAAATTACTACTTCTGAAGTAAGAAAACTCCGGCCTTATTTGGAGCAATTCTCATTTACGTGGCTCTTTTTAGGTATTCCAAAAGATATTCTTGTAGAGGTTGAAGCTGTTTTAGGTAGAAAGCGTTCCAGACAATTGATTGCATTGTTTACGAAATAAAAGAAAGGCCCGAAAATCAGTCTTATACTAGCTGATTTCGGGCTTTTTATTCTATCCTCTTAGAGCATCGATTAACTCTGGTTTAAACTCGCCATTACGAAGCATTTCAATTTCATGTTTATAAGGAGCCGATTTTGATTTGGCATCACTATTTAATGCAACATATGGTGTTTCTAAGATTTTAGGAATCTCCATTAATTGTGGATGATGCACAATATTTTTTAATGCATCAAAGCCAATATGACCGAAGCCAATATTTTCGTGACGGTCTTTTCCTGCACCACGGACATTTTTTGAATCATTGATATGCAGGACTTTGATACGATCAACACCTATTAGTTTATCAAACTCATTTAAAACGCCATCAAAATCTTCTACAATATTATAACCAGCGTCATGAGTATGGCATGTATCAAAGCATACTGAAAGACGCTCATTATGTGTCACGCCATCTATAATTTTAGCAAGCTCTTCAAAGGAACGACCACATTCAGTTCCCTTTCCCGCCATTGTCTCTAATGCGATTTGTACAGGATAATCCTGTGACAACACTTCGTTTAAACCTTCAATAATCTTGGCAATACCTGCGTCTGCTCCCGCACCTACATGGGCACCTGGGTGCAAAACAATCTGTGTTGCTTCCAACGCCGCTGTACGTTCGATTTCAGTCTGTAAAAAATCTACACCTAGACGGAAAGTTTCAGGTTTTTCTGTGTTCGCAATATTTATAATGTATGGAGCATGGACAACAATATTCGTCATACCATGCTCTTTCATGTGTAATAAACCGTTCATAATATTGAGGTCAGCAATTGCCTTACGACGAGTGTTTTGAGGTGCTCCTGTATAAATCATAAAGGTATTTGCCCCATATGAAAGGGCCTCTTTACTTGATCCGAGCAGCATTTCTTTTCCGCTCATTGAAACATGTGATCCAAGTAGCATTTGAATGCCTCCTTATTTTTTACCGCGAGCTTTTAAACGACGTTCACGTTTTTTAACTTTTTCCATTTCCCATTTCATATTACGCTTGTAGCCTGGTTTTACTTTTTTCGGCTTACGCACTAATGCTTTTGCTTTCGCATCGATTTCATTTTCATGCTTCACACGATTTTTACGTGCATGGCGATCTTTTAGTTCAGTCCATTCACCATCTTTTACATCTTTTTGAACCAATGGAATGCCCATTTTCTCAACACGTACTACTGCATCCTCATCTGATGGCTCAAACAAAGTGATAGCAGTTCCTTTATTCCCTGCACGCGCTGTACGTCCCACACGATGAATAAAGAATTCTAAGTCCTCTGGAATTTCGTAGTTAATGACATGTGAAATCCCTTGAATATCGATACCACGCGCTGCAAGATCTGTTGCAACGATATATTGATAGTCCAACTCTCGAATTTGCTTCATCATCCTCTTACGATCACGTGGACTTAAATCACCATGTATTTGACCACAGCGAATCCCGTTTTCATTTAAGAAGCCTGCAACATGCTCTGCAGTTTTGCGTGTATTGGTGAAAATTACCGCTAAAAATGGGTTGATTCCTTCAATGACATCCAACAAACGTTTGTTACGTGATTTAGAACGCACTGGTACAAGCACAAAGTCAATTCCTTCTGCGACCGGGCGTTTATCGTTCATATGGATATGAACAGGTGCTTCCATATATTTTTTTAAGAAAGGCTGAAGCTTTTCTGGAATTGTTGCTGAAAATACAAACATTTCAAGGTTTTCTGGCATTTGGGAAGCAAAACCATCGATTTCCTCTATAAAGCCCATATCGAAGGCTAAATCTGCCTCATCGACAACTAAAATTGGCGCCGTATGCACAAATAACGCTTGCGCTGAAACGAGATCACGAATACGTCCTGGCGTTCCGACAACAATTTGTGGTTGCGTTTTTAACTTATCAATGGAGCGTTGTTTGTCCGTACCTCCAATAAATAGTTTCGCTTGAATAGTTGTTCCTTCTATTAATTGATTTAACGCATCAAAAATCTGTTGCGCAAGCTCACGTGTAGGAGATGTAATAACAGCTTGTACTTCCTGCTTGTCAGCATTAATTCGTTGTACAATCGGAATTAAAAAACTATGTGTTTTTCCCGTCCCTGTATGTGCTTGTCCGATTGCACTCTTACCTTTTAATAGTAGCGGAATGATTTCCTTTTGAATCGGCGTTGGTTCTGTAAAGCCAAGTTTTGCAATTGCGTCCTGCAAAAATGGTTGAAAATTATAATCAGTATATTTTGACATAATTCGTTCCTCCTAACATCTTTTCCATTGTATCATGATTCAACTTGTAGGACTATTAACGTCCTATTATCTAAAGCATGAACATAATTTTATATTTTTATCATAGCTGTAGCGAAGCCCTTATCAAAGTTACTCGAAATGCAGTAAATATGCAATAAAAAAAGCGCTCAGACTGTAGACAAACACTACTTCTGATTGCATAAAGCTGTATGATAATTTGTTCGTCAGACCTCTCATTCCCATTTTGTGAGGAATGTCGAAACTTTTGATACACTTTATTTTATTATTTTATCGAAAAGTTGAAGCGCTATAATGCTGTAAAAAAAAGCCAGGAATTAGTATTTTTCATGTCAATTTACTGTCAACTAATGCCTTGAAGAATTACCATATGTTACGATAAAAATGTAAGATACTAGAGGAGGTTGACTTATTATGAAAGCAGCAAGATGGTATAAAGCACAAGATATCCGTGTAGAAAACATTGAAGAACCAGTAATTTCACCTGGAAAAGTAAAAATTAAAGTACATTGGACAGGGATTTGTGGTAGTGATTTACATGAATACGCAGCTGGCCCAATATTCATTCCAGTGGAACAACCTCACTATGTAAGTAAAGATATTGCGCCCATTGTTATGGGACATGAGTTTTCTGGAGAAGTAGTAGAAATCGGCGAAGGTGTTACAAAGGTACAAGTTGGAGATCCTGTAGTTGTAGAACCTATTCTTGCATGTGGCGAATGTGCAGCTTGCCAAAAAGGAAAATACAATATTTGTAAACACTTAGGATTCCACGGTCTTTCTGGCGGTGGCGGAGGTTTCTCTGAATATACAATGGTAGATGAAAAAATGGTACACAAAATGCCAGAGGGTCTTTCCTATGAACAAGGTGCACTTGTTGAACCAGCGGCAGTAGCATTACATGCAGTTCGTCAAAGTAAACTAAAGGCTGGAGATACAGCAGCTGTCTTTGGTACTGGGCCAATCGGTCTTCTTGTAATCGAGGCATTGCGTGCAGCTGGAGCAGCCGAAATTTATGCGGTAGAGCTTTCACAAGAACGTGCTGCTAAAGCATTAGAGCTTGGCGCTACAGCAGTTATTAACCCTAAAGATGAGGATGCAGTAGCTCGTCTACATGAATTAACAAATGGTGGCGTAGATGTTGCATTTGAAGTAACAGGTGTTCCTGTAGTATTACAGCAAGCTATTGATTCAACAACATTTGAAGGTGAAACAATTATCGTTTCTATTTGGGAAACTGCAGCTTCTATTCTGCCAAACAATATCGTACTGACAGAGCGTTCTGTAAAAGGGATTATTGCTTATCGTGATATTTTCCCAGCTGTTATGGAATTAATGAAACAAGGCTACTTCCCTGCTGAAAAACTTGTGACGAAACGAATTGCTCTTGATGAAGTCGTAACAGAAGGCTTCGAGGCACTAATGAAAGAAAAAAATCATATTAAAATCCTTGTAAATTCACAAGCTTAATTTATTTATAGCGACAGGTAGAGAAAACTAAGAAGCTTTTCTCTACCTGTTTTTAATTTTGTTAACCCTCTTTTTTCTCCATTTTTTTCATAATATCCAGATTCGCCATTAGGAAGTTCACCTTATTTTCTCCAAAAATCCCTAATGAACGCTTTTCCGTATTTGCTTCTATAATTTTTTCAATCTCATCCTTCGAAATCCCACTTGCTTGGGCAATTCGTTCGACTTGTATTTCTGCAGCCTTCACACTAATATGTGGATCTAACCCCGAGCCTGAAGCGGTCATTAAATCAGCGGGTATGTCATGTCGTTTTACGGATGGGTTTGCTAGTAAAAACTTCTCGATATCTGCTTCTATTCGCTTCTTTAATTCTGGATTGGATGGTGCATAGTTATAAGTCCCAGAACTGACACCACTATAGTTCACCTGGCCATTTTCGTCTGGTATCGTATCCTCTTTCGTATAGACATTATAGTTTACAGACGAGACACGACCCCAGAAATATTGTGGTGCAGTAAAAGTTTGACCGATTAATTCTGAACCAACAGCTTCACCATCCGTTTCTATTAAACTACCATTTGCTTTATGATGAAATAAACCTTGAGCTAATGCAGTCACTGCAAATGGGTATATAAAACCACATAAAACGAACATTGTCATTGTGATTAAAAATGCTTGCTTTGAATTCTCAAAAAGTTTTCGCATGTCCTTCCTCCTATAATCCAAACGAATGGAATAGTGGTCCAACTAGTAAATCAATCAACTTAATGCCAATAAAGGGAGCGATAATCCCACCTACGCCATAAACAAGTAAGTTTTTATTTAATAATTTTGCAGCACTCATCGGCTTATACTTTACACCCTTCATTGCAATAGGTATTAATAGCGGTATAATCACTGCGTTAAAAATTAAAGCAGAAATAATCGCACTTGATGGAGAATTGAGGTGCATAATGTTTAATGTACCCATCTCTGGTACAGCGACCATAAGCATAGCTGGAATAATAGCAAAATACTTTGCGATATCATTTGCAATACTGAAAGTTGTTAACGCACCTCGCGTCATGAGCAACTGCTTCCCTATTTCTACAACTTCAATAATTTTAGTAGGATTTGAATCTAAATCGACCATGTTCGCAGCTTCCTTTGCTGCATTCGTTCCCGAATTCATGGCAAGACCTACGTTAGCTTGTGCTAATGCGGGGGCATCATTCGTTCCGTCACCTGTCATAGCTACTACTTTCCCTTGTGCCTGCTCATCTTTAATAACTTGAATTTTATCTTCTGGCTTACTTTCTGCAATAAAGCTATCTACTCCAGCTTCCTTTGCGATAGCTGCTGCAGTTAGTGGATTATCTCCTGTACACATGACCGTTTTAATGCCCATGGCACGAAGCTGATCAAAACGTTCCTTAAGTCCTGCCTTTACGACATCCTTTAAGTAAATGACACCTAAAATTTTATCGTTTAACGCTACTACAAGTGGTGTCCCGCCAACAGAAGATACTTGTTGAATCAGCTGTTCCAAATTTGTAGGAATGCTATGACCTGCTTTTAAGCTCTCTTTTTTAATCGTATCATAGGCTCCTTTTCGAATTTTTGTGCCATCCTTCATATCCAAACCACTCATACGAGTCTGTGCGGTAAATGGAATATGTTCACTTGACTTGATAATGTTTTCTTCATCGTCCGTATTTACACCTAATTCACAAGCAAGTGACAAAATAGACTTTCCTTCAGGTGTATCATCTGTTAAAGAACTAAGCCATGCAGCCTGCATTAAATCTTTACTGTCCACCCCTTTTACTGGTAGAAATTCAGCTGCCATGCGATTTCCATAAGTAATAGTGCCAGTTTTATCTAAAATTAATGTATCTACATCTCCACACGCCTCTACGGCTCTTCCAGACATCGCAATAACATTAAACTGAGTAACTCTATCCATTCCTGCAATACCGATTGCCGACAATAATCCACCAATTGTTGTGGGAATTAAACAAACTGTAAGGGCAATTAATGTTGCGATAGAAATCGGTACATTTAAATAAGTTGTCATTGGATAGAGCGTCACAACAACTAATAAGAAAATAATCGTTAAACTTACTAAAAGTGTATTGAGCGCTATCTCATTTGGTGTTTTTTTACGACTGGCTCCTTCGATGAGCGTGATCATTTTATCTAAAAATGATTCACCAGGCATCGAGGTAATTTCGATCATCAGCCAATCACTCGTAACCGTCGTACCACCTGTAACTGATGAAAAATCTCCCCCCCGCTCCTTTACAACAGGCGCAGATTCACCTGTTATTGCAGATTCATCTACCGTAGCGATTCCTTCAATGACTTCTCCATCATTAGGAATAACCTCTCCTGCCTGAACTAAAACAATATCACCCTTTTTTAATTCATGTGCTTGTTTAAGTATTTCAGAGTCATCACTAAGTAAAACACGAGCCTGTGTAACTGTTTTAGTATTTTTTAACGTTTGAACCTGTGCCTTTCCTCGCCCTTCAGCAATCGACTCAGCAAAGTTTGCAAATAGAATGGTTACAAAAAGAATGACAGCGACGATCGCATTATACAATCGATCATGTTCTCCTCCTCCGCTACCAAACATATTCGGAAAGAAGGTTAATAGCAGGACAAACATAAACCCTACTTCTACTACAAACATAACAGGATTTTTCACCATATATACTGGACTAAATTTCTTTAAAGCGTCTATAATCGAGCTTTTTAGCATATTGCCCGTCATCAAACCTTTTCTTGCTGTTTCCATAAGTGTCTCTCCTTATTAAAAATCAATTTCGCCTTGGCGTAATTGCGTCCGGATTTTGAATTGTGCCCGGGCCTGCACGAGGGCCAACACGATGTCGGTCATTTGGTAATGCCACAGGACGTGGCGTTTTTACCGAGGGCCAACACGATGTTGATCATTTCGGTAATGCCACAGGACGTGGCGTTTTTACCGAGGGCCA
>NZ_JBIVRU010000028.1:0-43449 GCF_044755845.1 Lysinibacillus sp. NPDC092081 | reverse complement strand
TATCTGGAGACAACATAAAAAAATAGAGAAATCCGAATTTGAATTCATTCAAATTCGGATTTCTCACTAATTGAAGCTAGTTATGTCCCAGCCTCCTTTACGTTTATTTTTGCATTTCCTTCGTTGGTCCCAATACGCCTGGTACTGGTAAGCCTGCTTGACGTAGGAGGACTGTCATTTGTCCACGATGATGCGTTTGATGATCGATCAGCGTACGCAGTAATGCCCCTCTTGCTATTGGGCCAGTGAAGCCTTTTACTTCCTCCAGCATGTCTTCATTTGATAGCTTTGCCGCTTCCTCTGTCACACTGTTTGCTAGGTTTTCGTAAGTAGCTACAATTTCAGCTGCTGTAGATGGTATCGGATCTTCTTGACGAATCATTGGCACCTTTAAACCTGCTAAATAACTGAAATAACCAGCAGCACCAACTAAATGCCAACCTAACCAGCCAAGTGTGCTGTGACCTTCCACGATGCTTTGCTCTAGCTTGTCATCTGGTATAGCTTTTAATACTTGAATAGTACCTTGTGCTGATGCTGACCACTCATTTAAAAAATCATCTACTTGTCGATACATAATAACGCCCCCCATTTTCGTAAGTACATTTCTATCTTATTAAATAAGAGACTTTCTTACAAGTTTCTAATATTAAGTTTACATAATATTATTATATTTTATTCTGCTATAACTATTCAATTCAGTTACTTTTTACATGACTTTCGTCAAAATAAGTATACGACTCTTTAAATTGTAAAATCATGTATAATAGCTTTTATCTTAAATTGAAAGAGGTATTTTATGTTTTCCCCATTAAAAAAAGGTGATACCATTGGCATTTACTCGCCTTCCAAACCAGCTACAACTATTGCAAAGGCTCGCTATGAACGAGGTAAGGAACGTCTGCAAGCACTCGGCTTTACAATAAAAGAAGGCTCGTTAACAGGAAAAAAAGATTTTTATCGCTCCGGTACACCGAAAGAACGAGCAGAAGAGCTGAATGCCCTACTTCGTGATCCCCACATCAAAATGATCTTACCAACTATGGGTGGTACTAACGCCAATAGTATGCTGCCCTATCTAGACTACGAAGCATTTAAGCAGAATCCCAAAATACTTATAGGTTTGTCTGATGTTACCGCTATACTTCTTGCAATGTATGCAAAGACTGGTGTTCCTGTCTTTTATGGACCTTCTGTTGCTTCTACATTTGGTGAATTTCCACCTTTTGTCCATTATACAGAGCAATATTTTAAAGATTTGTTTTTACATTCATTAACGATTCCCTATAACATGCCAATCCCACCCATTTGGACAGATGATCGATCAAACTGGTTAGAAAAGACGACGGAGAAAACTCAGCATCACAATTCATGGATTACCGTTCAACCTGGCATTGCTGAAGGTCGTTTAATAGGTGGAAATATAAATACGATGTACGGCTTTATTGGAACAGCTTACTTCCCTCACATTCATGCGGGTGATATTTTACTTCTTGAGGATACTTCTAAAACAATTGCTGTTGTTGAGAAAAACTTTGCCATGCTAAAACTACACGGCATTTTCGACAAAGCTTCAGCGATTATTTTAGGTAAATATGAACAGTATGATGATTTGGACACCGGGAGAAAGCCTTATGATGTATTGCTAGAGCAGCTAGATGGACGTACTATACCTATCATCGCGGATGTTGATTGTTGTCACACTCACCCCCTGCATGCCATGCCTATCGGTTTACGTGTACGCGTCAATGCAACTAGTAAAGAGATTACCTTTCTAGAAAACTGGTTTTCATAACATTCGTATAACCTATAGACTTCACGTATAATGAAGGAAAATGCTGAAGGATTCTGGATATGAGTCCTAATATAAAGTAGGATATAGCATTAATGCTTAAACAATTCAATCGATTAGACTTCTTTCACTACTAGAGCAACTGTCTATCATGATGATATTTAACTTTCACGCTCAGAGGGTATAATGACGACAACGAAATATTTCATGTAGAAGACACATTGGTGACAACTAATAAGAATCGTTTGTCATTACCTCTACCCTACAAAAAATTGAATAAGAATGACTTCACAGGCATCCTGCTTGGGGCTTTTCATTTTTGGGTAAGGAGGGGTTTTATGAATGATATACATAGGCCAACAACAGATGAGGAATTGACCGAAGAAGAATTGATTGAGCTTGTCCTCGCTGAGCAGCAAAAGGCGTTAGCCCAAGAACAAGAAGAACGCCAGCAAGAAAAAAAGCCTAAAAAACAAAAACCGATTGTCAAATGGATCGTCTGGAGTATGGCATTTGTGTTGTTTTTGAATACATTTGCACTTATCTTTCAAATTTACTCCATTCCAGCTCTTGAATTTTTGAAGGTGTCTGCTCGGCTATCGGCGCAAGAAGATATAAGAACTTATAAAAAAGCTGTTGTAGAGATCTCTACAGGTTCTAGTAAAGGCACTGGTTTTTCGATTTCTTCAGATGGACTTATCGTAACCAATGCACACGTTATAGAAAATGCTCAATCATTAACCGTCATTTTCCCTGAGGAAGGTTTAATGGGTGCCAAGTTACTGCAAAGTTTCCCAGATGTAGATTTAGCATTATTGCAAGTAACCGGTGATGAGTTACCTTCCCTCTCCCTTGCTGAAAATCCTAGCTATAGTAAAAACGAGCATGTTTATTTTATAGGGAATCCACTAGCCTTTACGGGCATTGCAAATGAAGGAACTTTACTAGAGTCAACATCCCTTGAGGATTGGCAGGAGCCTGTTATGATGATGGATGCTCCTGTTTATCGGGGAAATAGTGGGAGCCCTGTCATAAATGCTGATGGTGAGGTTATCGGGATTGTCTTTGCAACGGCGAAAAAGGATCCATATGGTCGTGTCGGTTTGTTTATTCCTGTTGAAGTGCTACAGCGTATACTAAGTAGATAATTCCCAGAAAAGTTGCTTGTTCTCTAAACTTACGAGACAAGCAATTCATTTTGTTTACATAATAAAATTATTTTCTTTATAGAAAACAAATTGAGAACACTGCTTTGCTTCTCCTCCATCACTTTTCTCTGTTTTTTCGAAGAGCATTTAGATTAATGGTAGTATGTAAGCTCTATCATATGACTAGTTCACTAGCGTTCATATTTTGTAACTCTCAAATGTTCAAAGCACGCAAAAAAAGACATCCTATATCAATAGGATGCCTTAATTTAACGAATGTAATTTTAACTACTGAGAATTAAAGTTTAGTTACGTTAGCAGCTTGTGGTCCGCGGTTGCCATCTACAACTTCGAATTCCACTTTTTGACCTTCGTCAAGAGTTTTGAAACCTTCGCCTCCGATAGCTGAGAAGTGTACGAATACGTCGTTTTCGCCTTCTACTTCGATGAATCCAAAACCTTTTTCTGAGTTAAACCATTTTACTGTACCTTGTTTCATTTAAGAAAACCTCCAAAAAATAAAAGTGAACAATATGTAATTTCTTCAGCGTGAAAAAATTCACATATTACAAAGAGTACCGAACTAACGCGATCACTTTTTGTAATATGTGAATTCATGTTTCCGGTGAAGCAATTTAATTGTTAAACTAAGTATAACTGGCATTCATAATTTTGTCAAATAAAGAAAAATGTTTTTTTTATTAATTTCTAAAAATTTCTAATTTTTTCTATTTCTCAGGTTTCAAAACGATAATACCGTGAAATATTTGTACATCATCATCACAGGCTTCACAAAAAACACTTTCATCCTCTGACCAGAAGGCCCAAAATCCCCCTTCTTTTGTAAGCTCATTGTCATATGTTATTCGGAAGTGCTGCAGTTTTCTTTGTAATGCTGCCTCAAATTGCTCCTCCGTTTCAAATGTTTCATTTGTTTGAATAAAAGCCTCCCAGCCTTCAAACTTCCACCAAGGCTCATAATCAGCTTTCATGTAAATGATTGTATACATATTTGCCACATTCCCTGCTGTAATAAGATATTTTCATTTTAGCAAAGACATTTGAAATGTCTATTAAAACACTCTGTAATATGCTACTATTACCTTATTATTCATTATTTTGGGAGGTATTTTTTTTATGTTTTCAAGCATTCGACCTAAGGCCGAACTCGAGGAATTATTAAAACGTGGTACAAATTTAAATGCAACTGGCCGTTTTAATAAAACACTAGCATTTAACCATTTTAATTCTCAAGATGAAGAGAATTTAAAAACTCTCTACAATAAATTAAAAGATATCACGCCTTCAATGAACGCTATTTTTAATAGCTATTTAAGTGAACTCTCTCTCTCCTCTCAGCTGACAATTAGTGAAGAAAATATTAATCGATACTTGACTCAATTTTTCTTAGCTAGTCGTGATGATGAATATGTGGATGAAACCGTTAAATTTTTCAATTTATTCAGAAAGAATCAATATGAGCCGGGTAAGTTAATCGTCGTCTTCAATCAATTTGCATTTTATATTACTACATACATTTTACATAATTTTGGTTTAAAACCTAATAAGGCATTTGATTATATGAAATCTTTCCAATCTGCAGTCAATGTTGATCAGGAATTACTCGTTGAAGTATTAACAGAACGTACTATTGAAAATGTAGTTGCTGAAATTTCCTCTTTAATGGATGTCAACGCAAAAATCATGTACATGAAAGATTTAGTATTTAGCTTAGATAAACAAAACGAAGAAATCCAATCCTCTACCGCAGCAACTGAAGAAATTGCCGCTTCTATTAATGAGGTTGCTCGAATGTCTTCCCGTATTTCTGAAAAAACAACTGAATCTGTTGATCACGCTGTACAAGGAAAAAATGCAATTGAGCATGCCCTTTCTGAAATCTTTAAAACTGAAGAGACATTTACATCGATTGTTGAGTCCTTTGCAGAATTACAAAAACGGGTAAATGATATCGAAAATGTTGTAACGTTAATAAACCAAATTGCCGATCAAACGAATTTACTTGCTTTGAACGCATCTATTGAGGCTGCACGTGCAGGTGAACATGGTAAAGGCTTCGCCGTAGTTGCACAGGAAGTTCGAAAGCTTGCTGAGGGAACGGTATCAGCGCTCAATGAAGTATCCACAAATGTACAGCATTTAAAGAGCTATTCAAATGATGTGTCAAACTCAATTACTGAAACAACAGAGATTATTAAAGAAGCAACAGTGGAAGCTAAAGAATCGTTACCATTGTTAAATGCCATAGTTAGTGCCATTGAAGGTATTAATCTGGATGTTACAAATACAGCTGCGATCTCACAGGAGCAGGCAGCAGCTATTGATGAAGTATCAGCACGAATGATTGAAATTTCTAACCTTCAAGATGATATTCGTGAATATAGCCATAACACATCTAGTGATATACACTCATTAGGGAAAGAAATTAATCGTTTCCGCAATGATATTATATCGAATAATAATGTTCAGCTATCGTCTATAGCACTTTTACAATTATCAAAGGCCGATCATATTTTATGGAAATGGCGAATTTATAATATGTTCCTTGGTCTTGAAAATGTCGAGCCAAGAGATGTCTCTTCGCATACAGATTGTCGTCTCGGTAAATGGTATACATCTACTCGCTCTGTAGAACGTTTCGGACACTTGCAGGAGTATCGTGAATTAGACGCCTATCATTTACGTGTTCATGAATCGGCGAAGTTAGCAGCTGAGGCTTATAAGATTGGGAATATTCAACAGGCTGAAGTTCATTTAAAAGAAGTAGATCAAGCTTCGAAGCAGGTTCTCTACTATCTCAATAATTTAATTGCATATTTAGAAAAAGAACGTGTAATGCACTAAGCACAAAGGAGGGATCTCCCCTCTTAACTAGTAGGAGGTGTTAGCTTGAACAAGCGAGCGCTAATTAAATTTTTCGGGGATGTTTATGGAACCGGCTACCGTTTTTTCATTAAACAAAAAGCGATTGAGCTAGGATTAAAAGGATACTGTAAACTAAATGATCAAGATCAAATTGAGGTTGAAGTAGAAGGTTCAAAAAAAGCGATAGATGAATTTTTAGTATTTGTTCAAAAGGGTGTTAGCCCTCAAGCAGATTCCAATTCTTTTACTTTAGAGCTTTTTGATGATTTAAAAGGTTATACACGCATGGAGTCAGACATTGTTTAGTCTGGCTTCTTTTTTATAGTGCAGTAATACCAAGGTTTATCAAGCTTTTTGGCTATTTTCAACATTGAATGAATACGATTTTATCTAACATGACGTTGCTGGGGGCAAGTTTATATTTTATTACTTTGGATTGGGAATAATACCCCAGTCCTTTTTTATTTCTCTTTTATCCCAACCTTTGTGAACAATACCGTCAATGCGTTCTAATAATCTCCCTACTGCCCCTTGTATAACCATCCTTAACCAATGTAGCTATTTTTTTGTGCAATCGTTTTTAATAGGTGTTGTGTTTGTTGCTGCATGTTCTCACTCCACTTTTCATCTATGTTTTATTTAGTTGCTACCGCATTTAAAAGTAATTGTTTGTTGCGATCAGACATTGCACGCCATTCTTTAACCGTTACTTTCATTTACCCTCACATCCTTTCAAATATACGCTTCCAAACACTGTATACAAGCGTTGACGCATGTAAGACACTTCCACATCGGTTATTGTTCTATTCACGAAGTCCATTCGATACATCAATCGGATGTCATGTCATAATAAAAAGCCACCACTCATAATGAGTGTGACTTTGAAATTCTGATTATAATTCTTCTAAATAGATTGTAGCTATGATACTTCTTGGTCTATAAGTAAAAGTTCTATCACTCACGCCCCTGTAATTACCATCAATATTAACTACATCACCAACGTTCGGAATCAAAGCTGATAGAGAGTGGTTGATGTCATACGTCATCATTACTTCTCCGTTTTTTTCACAAAACTGATTGTAATCTGTTCTAAATTTTCTCTCATCTTTGGCACCAACTTCCTCACTAATCATAGAATATACGGTATCATATGTCATCATTAGAAATATAAAGCATAAAAAAAGACATACCTTGAGTGATGTAGACCTCGCTGTGCTATATTTACTCCACATGCTTAAACGGCTGAAATCGGATATGATTCGCACACTACTTTACTACTACTATGATACTGTTTAGTTTGTGAATATCTACTCAGAGGGTTCTCCCTCTTTATCTTTTAAGAAGGTTCTTATATTTCCAAAATTAAAGTAACCATCATCATTTAAAAATAATCCTTAAAATCCTCAATAAACTAGCATCCATTTCTCCTTTTTCGCCATCTGTTAAGCACACTCATGACTAGCAATAGTATGGAGTATAAGAAAAAGCCACACCAAATGGGCTATGACTTGATATTAATATGTTATTCAGTCATTAATGTCTCAATGGTTTTACTTTCATTACAGATAAGACTATTAGCTTTAAATTTTATACTCGTTGAAAGCATCTGCAACATACTTAATTCATTAGCCAACTTTTCTAATTCAACCAAGCCTTCGCTTTGCAAATTACTAACTTCCAACTCAAGTTGTTTTAATGATTTTTGAATGAATTCTATATTTTCCTTGTATTCCTCTAAAATAATTTTAGTATCCAATATCTCAACCTTATTGTTAGTGTTTTTTTGCATATGCTGACTCTCCCTTTCTATCTATAAAGTCACCTTTATAGCGCAATCTTTGTTACATGAGATATTGAAAAACACCTAAGAACATGAAAGTATCTCAAAAACTGGATTTAATTAACACTATTATAAAGTTGTTTACCTTATTTAACAATATTAATTTCTTTGAAATGAAATTAAAAAGCCACACCTTGTTAGATGTGACTTTCTAAAACATTATGGTCTAAATATCTACCTAAATAAATTGTAAATACTCTAAGACATTTCCAAAAGGATCTCTGAAGCTAATTACTTTTCCTGGAGGACAATCCATCGGCACATCTGCAATAAACTCTACATTATGTTCTTTTAACATATTGACTGTTTGATAAATGTCCTCTGTTTTTAAAGCTAAAACCACACCAAAAGAATTTTTAGGAATAGATTTAGCGTTTTTCGATTCTTCTAAAACTAAAGGTAAATTTCCGTAAACAAGTGTCACGATTTTGGGTCCGTATTGTTTGTTTACCTCAAAACCTAAAACAGTCGTGTAAAAATCAATTGCTTTTTCAATGCTAGGTACATAGATGCTGATAACACAAACTTGACTCATAATTCATCCCCCTATTATTCCGGTAATTACCTTTTTGGCACATAAAAATAATAGAATATATGGTAATATTTTCCAACTTCAAAGGCATAATCGAGTAGGAGGGGATTACTAAGTAAATAGTAAGAAGGAGGCTTAAAACACTGACAATTAAATCACCACACCAGGAGTAATTTATCTATATAAAAACTGTACCTCATTGTTAATGTCCAACAATTCGACAGAACAATTAAAGCATTTTCGGTCTAATGAATGACTTAAAATGGACGTGATGCAAGACTCGAAATATAAGCGTATTTGAGATTAAAATCTCGAATACGCTTATTAGTTTTTATAAAAACAAATATAACGATGATAGTGAGGAATTAACAACAGTGAAAAAAACAATACTAATAGATAAAATTTGACTAACAACGTGTGAAGCGATCCAAAAATTCGCGAATTACATTAAATTTGAATACAATATAATGAAAATGATTAATCCTTGATAGACCTTTTAATACCTATCCGAATATAGAGATTCTTTCCGTCGTTGGGGACTCTATCCGTCGCTTTGGCAATTCTATCCGTCATTTCGATGGTTCCATCCGTCGCTCTGACGATTCTATCTGTCACTTCGGCGGGCCTATCCGCCTTTGCAGAGAAGAGCAATGTCAGACAATTAGTTTTACTTCTTTTTCGTCTGTCCCCCTTTTCTTCCTAATAAAGCAAAGGATTTTCTTGTTCTTAAGTAATATCATTGAGAAACTTTACAATTAGCAGTAAAATTTATGTAAGGATTATTATTTCATTGAAACTTTATGTCGATTATTTCGTATAAGAATATAGACATATCTAAATGCTAGGAGGAAGAAACATGCTTAGTGTCGGCCAGTTTTTCTCTAGACATACCGCTAGCTTCTTAATTTCTCTCACAACTGTTTCTATCGCAGCAATTGCGGCAAGTCCAGGATACTTCCTTGGTGGTTTATTGTTTGCTGGAACATACGCGTCGAGTACGGCGTTGTTGAAACATAGACAGAAAAAGAAATTCATGCAAATAGCAGGTATAACAAAAGAAGAATACAAACATATTGAAACACAACTTACAGCAGCCAATAAAAACATTCAAACTTTAAGTCAAAACTATTTACGTGTACGTTCTGTTTCTGCATTTAAGCAATTACTCGAAATGACACGTATTTCAAAAAATATCGTAAAAATAGTTAAAACAGATCCACAAAAGTTTTATAATGTAGAACAATTTTTTTATGCACACCTTCCTTCTGCTGTCGAATTAACGGATAAATATACGATGTTATCGAGGCAGCCAGTGAAGGATAAGGAAATCCAGATTACATTATCAAAAACAAGAGAAACACTGACAGATTTAAATGATACGATTCAAATTGATTTAAAGGATGCGCTTTCCAACGATATCGACCATCTTCAAATGGAAATCGAATTTGCGAATCGTTCCAATATAAGACGAAAAGAACAATTGGAATGGCGAGGCGATGATAAGTGACAGCAAATGATCACGCATTTCAACTAAATACAATACAAGGTATTTCCCCTCTTGTGCAATCTTATTTAGAAACCACTCCAAATAATGAGGCGATGGCGACATATGAAACGCTATCGCCTCTTGCACAAAGTCGAGCACTTCTATTTGCTAGCCAACTAGACCTGACAAACTTCGAATCAGTCCTGTCTTTAGGGCAAGGTTCACAGCGAGCGCTTTCTCAATTTGCAGATCGAATGCTTGCACAAGTAAAACAGAAAGACGTCACAAAGATTGGTCAAATGTTAGACTCTTTAATGGGAACGTTAGACCGTGTGGACCCTAACGCATTAGAACCCAAAAAGCAGTCCTTTTTTCAAAAGATGTTTGGCAAAATCGAGCCTACTGTTAAGCAAACATTAACGGAGTTTGAACGTATTAGTATCCAAGTAGAACGAATTGGTGTTCAGCTTGAACGTGCACAGCTTCAAATGATAAAAGATGTGGAAATGCTAGAAGAACTTTATGCGCATAATAGAGGATTCTTTGAAGAGTTAGCGACTGCTATTGCAGCAGGACAAATGAAGAAGCAGCAAGCCATTGAAGTTGACCTTCCTAAAAAGGTGACTAGTATACAGGCGACGAAACAGCCTCTAGCTATCCAACAGCTTAATGATTTTGCCGCTCAAATCGAACGTCTAGATCAACGTATTTATGACTTACAAGTTTCTCAGCAGGTTGCCTTACAAACTGCGCCACAAATACGTATGATTCAGCAGTCCAATCAAACGCTAGCTGAAAAAATCGAATTTTCAATCGGTACTCTTATTCCACTTTGGAAAAATCAATTGGCCATGATGTTATCCATGCATATGGATCATCACTACGCACAGCTAGAGGAAAGATTATCTCGTACAAATGACCGTTTTACAAGTCCTTCCTTTGAACAGCAAGTATCGAAATTCAAAGAAACACAGCATGAGCTGAAGACAGCGATCAAAGACGTCTTTGCCCTTCATACAGCTACAGAACAGGAAAAACAGCAATTACAGGATGTAGCTGAATTAAAGACCGTTAAGAGGGAATGATTCCGCTTTTCCAACAAGTAAGGGTGGCTCAGAAATCTGAACCACCCTTTGATTATTCTTATTTGAAATAATCTTTATAGTAACCACCAATATTACCAGTGTTATCGATAATAAAAATGAATTCTTCTGTTTCATTTTTTACATCATATTGTTTTCCTACTGTTAATACGTTTGAAACTAAATATTTTGATGCATTTGTATGCTTACAAGTAACTGTGCGTACTGTTTGAGCATCTTTCCATTTTAAATGTAACATAATCTCTCTACCTCTCTTTACTAGCGTGAAGCTAATGTCTATTGCTTATTTTATAATATTTTTGAACTTTTGTGGAGAAAAAAACCATAGAAGACCATTTTTTCTCCATAACTATCTTTTTTTAACCATATCAATCATAAAAATTTTTACTTCGAGGTGTTAATATGAGCTTTGGTGGCGTACCGCAATGGTTTTTTATTCTGGCCGTTGCATTTGCAATTTGCTTTGTTTTATACGCAGAATGGAATTCTAGAAAATAAGTGAGCCCATAATATGGACTCACTTTTTTAGTTATTGAAACCGAATGCGTAATCTTATTATTTTAATGTTCGTTTTAAAAACTCTTTTGTCCGTTCATGCTGAGGTTTTACTAAAACCTGTGATGGTGGTCCTTCCTCTACAATAACACCTTTATCCATAAATACAACGCGGTCTGCTACTTCTTTAGCAAATTCCATTTCATGTGTAACAATTAACATCGTATTCCCGGCATTCGCTAGCTGACGCATTACCTTCAATACTTCACCAACCATTTCTGGGTCAAGGGCTGACGTCGGTTCATCAAACAGCATTACTTCTGGGCTCATTGACAATGCTCGCGCAATCGCTACCCGCTGTTTTTGACCGCCAGATAGCTGCCTTGGCTTCGCATTGACGTATTGGTCCATACCTACAATTTGCAAATATTTTAGAGCAATTTCGTCGGCTTCTTCTTTTGAACGCTTTAATACTTTCATTTGACCAACTGTGCAATTTTTTAGCACATTATGATTGTTGAATAAGTTAAATTGCTGGAATACCATACCTAGATGTGTACGGTATTCCTGGATATTATGTTTTTCATCTAAAATATTTTCACCTTTGTAAATAATTTGACCGCCACTTGGTGTTTCCAGTAAATTAATGCAGCGTAGTAATGTTGATTTACCAGAGCCTGAAGAA
The DNA here is from genome assembly GCF_044755845.1 of Lysinibacillus sp. NPDC092081. Taxonomy (NCBI): domain Bacteria; kingdom Bacillati; phylum Bacillota; class Bacilli; order Caryophanales; family Bacillaceae; genus Lysinibacillus; species Lysinibacillus sp. NPDC092081. The sequence continues at coordinate 31,482 of NZ_JBIVRU010000028.1, read as the reverse complement.
CCGATTAAACAGACAACCTCGCCCTTTTCTACTTGGAAATTTACATCCTTTAACACTTGGTTACGCCCAAATGATTTACTTAAATGCTCTATTTTAATAACTGTCATTTGCTCGTCCCCCTATACTGCTTCTTTCTGTTCTTTTTGGTAGGCATCTGGTCCATCCAGTCGTTTTTCTACATACAGTAAAATTCTTGATGCTGTGAATGTCATGATGAAATAAAGGACACAGGCTACAAAGAAGGATTCAAAATAGCGGAAGTTATTACCTGCAATCGACTTTGTTTGGAAGTATAATTCCGTAACCCCGATAACGTTTAATACAGCTGTATCTTTAATATTCATAATTAATTGGTTACCTGTTGCAGGCAATATATTTCGTGCAACTTGTGGTAATACAACATGTAGCATGATTTGAAAATGATTCATACCAATTGCCGATGCAGCCTCGTACTGCCCCTTATCAATGGAAACAATGCCGCCACGCACAATTTCAGTCATATAAGCACCTGTGTTTAGTGCAACAACTAAAATACCTGCCGTAATAAAGTTCATATCAATACCAAATGCAATATCTAATCCGTAAAATACAACCATCGCTTGTACAATCATTGGTGTACCACGGAAGAATTCGACATAGCATGTTAGTATAAAATTAATGAGCTTTAAGCTATAGAATTTTACACCCTTTTTACGAACTTTGATGGTATGCATAATTCCGATGAAAAATCCGATAAGTGCACCAATAATTGTACTAGTAATCGAAATAAGTAATGTATAATACGCACCTCGTAAAAACATTTGCCAGTTGTTCTCAACAATAGAAATAATCCATTCAAAACTCATGATGTTCCTCCTAACAACGTCGTGTTGCTTGTTCGTTACAGTATCGTTTCTTAGCTGAAGCCTTTATTTCTTTTATTTTATGAAACTTTTAGCTAAGACATTATTATTATTTAGAGAGATTCTTATTTTATAAATTTTTATGGGATTGCACGGACTAGCAGATAGCCCGTGCATTCATGTTATTGTGCTGCTGGTTGTTGGTGAATGGCTTCTTCCATAATTTTTTGGCGATCACCTTCAGAAATACCTTTTAAGATTTCATTGATTTTTTCAAGATCGGCATCGCCTTTACGTAAACCAACTGCAATTGATGTATTTGAAATATCTGTATCGAAACCTTTTTCAAACTTTACATACGTAAACTTATCATTTGCAGCAGCAGCCGAAATACCTTCTGGACGTTCTGCTACATAGCCGTCAATTTTTCCAGCTTCTAATGCTACACGCATTGCTGGGAAGCTATCCATTGCTGTTTGTTTTTTTACACCTTTGATTTGATCAATAACATTGTAGTTAGACGTATTTAATTGTGAGGTAATTTTTGCACCAGAGAAATCTTGGATAGATTTTGCTTTTTCATATTTACTGCCTTTTTTGATGACCATCACAAAATCAGACGTATAGTAGTTTTCGGTGAAGTCAATTGTTTGTTTACGCTCTTTAGTAGGTGACATTCCTGCAATGATTGCATCAATTTTGTTTGATTGTAGTGCTGGTACTAAACCATCCCATTCCAATTTTACGATAACTAATTCTTTTCCTAAGCCTTCAGCAATTTTTTTCGCCATTTGCACATCATATCCGCCTGCATATTCTGCATTATCGGCAATTTTTACTGCGCCATTTGTATCATTTTGCTGTGTCCAGTTAAACGGAGCATAGCCTGCTTCCATCCCAATACGGAATTGGCCGCCCTTATCAGTATTTGCCCCCCCATCACTAGACGACGTCGCATCCTTTTTACCACCAGTACCACAAGCTGCTAACAAAATTGCAGTCATGACGCTCAACATTAATACCAACCATTTTCTTTTCATATAAAACTCTCCTTTCTGTAAAAAAATAAGACAACTGTACCAAAAAAGACCTAAGTTCTGAACTTAGGTCTTATCTTTTTAACAGTTGCCCAAATCCTCACAATAAATTCCAATATTTCGAGATAGCACAACCTAGTAAACCTGGAAAGTAATCTACTAGGACAGTCCTGCACTTATTCACTGCAGACCCAGCATAAAAGTACGAGCTCCTTTTATACTTCGGCGATAGTTCCTTCTCCATTGCGTCTTCGCTTGCTTATACTCAACAATGAACTAATAAATACCGCGCCTCTACCTCACAATAGGATAAATGTGAGGTTTGTATATTTAATTGATAATAAGATACTACTATAAAACTAAGTTATACGTCAAGATAATTTTATTACTTTTCTGACTAATTACAATATTAGGGTTTTTTATCCTTTTAAAGCCTTATATACACTTTTGCAAAGTTGAAAAAATGATTAAGACTGTAGAAAGAGTCCGTGACGTCCATGCTCCATTATACTTACTCCAACCAGCTTATATACTTGGATACGTTCATAATAAATATAATAAAGAACTGATTCTTCAGAAATTCCGCAAATAGTTAATACTCAACTTACTTTCAAGTAATTCAAAAGAAATTGTTAATCAGTAAAGATAATATCCTTTGCACTATATGCATTTTACTGAGAAGCTTTCACAAGCGTTGGGACAATCTATCCGTCGCTTTGAATGCTTTATCCTTCACATGAGCTCTTTTATCCGTAGCTTCGATTCTTATCCGTCACTTTAGCTCTTCTTTCCATCGCTTTGAATACTTTATCCGTCACTTCGGCTCTTTTTTCCGTCACTTCCTCAAATGCTTCATGAAAAAAACCTGCGAAACAATGTTCGCAGGTTTTAACAAATTCAGGAATTAAGAATTTAATAATAAATCTTCTGGGTTTTCAAGTAGTTCTTTAACAGTTTTAAGGAAGCCTACAGAATCTTTACCATCGATAATACGGTGGTCATAAGAAAGAGCTAAGTACATCATTGGGCGAATTTCTACTTCACCATTCACTTCAACTGGACGTTTTTTGATAGTATGCATACCAAGAATACCAGCTTGTGTACCGTTCATGATAGGTGTAGACATTAATGAACCGAATACCCCACCATTTGTAATTGTGAATGAGCCACCTGAAAGATCAGCTAAACCTAATTTTTTGTCGCGTGCTTTTTTAGCTAAGTCTGCAATTGAATCTTCAATTTCAGCAAAGTTTTTGCGGTCAGCGTCACGTACAACTGGTACTACTAAACCTTCTTCTGTTGATACAGCTACACCGATATCGAAGAAGTTGTTTAAGTGAATTTCATCGCCAGAGATTTGTGCGTTCACATATGGGTATTTTTTAAGTGCTGCAACTACAGCTTTTGTGAAGAATGACATGAAACCAAGTTTAGAGCCAGTTGACTCAAAGAATTGGTCTTTTTTACGAGAACGTAAAGCCATAACGTTTGTCATGTCTACTTCGTTGAATGTTGTTAACATTGCTGTAGATTGTTTTACTTCAAGTAAGCGTTTTGCAATTGTTTGGCGACGACGGCTCATTTTTTCAACAGTCACACGTGATTCGTCAACAGCTGCTACTGCTTTAGGTGCTGCTGGAGCTGCTTGTGGTGCTGCTACTGGAGCTGTACCATGAGCTGCAACGTCTTGTACACGTACACGGCCTTGTGGATCTACTGGAGATACAGCAGCAAGGTCAATACCTTTTTCACGAGCAAGTCTACGTGCTGCTGGAGATGCGATTACACGCTCACCAGAAGTTTCTTCTACAACTGGAGCTGCTGCAACAGGAGCAGGTGCCGCTTGTGGCGCTGCTGGTGCTGGAGCTGCTTCAACTGGAGCTACTGGAGCAGGTGCTGCACCTTCGCCAGCTTCAACTACTGCGATAACTTGACCTACTAGTACAGTATCGCCTTCTTCAGCTAAAATTTGAGTTAATACTCCCGCTTCTTCAGAAATGATTTCAGCGTTTACTTTATCTGTTTCAAGTTCAACGATGAATTCACCTTTTTCAACGCGATCGCCCACTTTTTTTACCCACTGTGCGATACTACCTTCTGTAATCGATTCTGCTAATTCAGGGACTTTAATTTCAGCCACTTTCATTTCCTCCTTTAATTAACGTGCATTGTGCACATAAAAGGGCTACTGCCTAAGCAAGTAGCCCGGCTCTTAAAATTTATTATGTGATTATTTTACCTTTACAGGCTCAGCAACTGCTTCTTCTACAAGTGCGGCTTGAGCTGCTTTATGAGAATCTGCATCACCTTCAGAAGTAGAGCTCATTGCAGGACGGCCTACATAACGAAGCTTTTTACCTTCAGTAAGTTCATGTAATGTTTCTAATGCATAATTCCAAGAACCTTGGTTTTTAGGTTCTTCTTGTACCCAAACAACTTCTTTTACATTTGGATACTTAGCAATAATACCAGCAACTTGCTCTTTTGGGAATGGGTAAAGTTGTTCTACACGAACAATGTGTACGTGATCGAAGCCTTCACCATCTTTAATACGGTCTGCAATGTCGATCATGACTTTACCTGAACCTAATACAACGCGTTCTACAGCTTCAGTTTTTGAACCTAGGCCTGGTTGTTCAATTACTTCTTGGAATGAGCCATTTGCTAATTGATCAGCATTTGCTGCAGCTAATGGGTGACGAAGTAAGTACTTAGGTGATACAACTACAAGTGGGCGAACGCCTTCTGTACCTAATAATGCTGCTTGACGACGTAATAAGTGGTAGTAGTTACCTGCGTTTGAGCAGTTTGCTACGAACCAGTTATTTTCAGCTGACATTTGTAAGTAACGTTCCATACGGCTTGAAGAGTGTTCTGGACCTTGCCCTTCATAACCATGTGGTAAAAGAATGACTAAACCAGATTTTTGACCCCATTTAGCACGTGCACCTGAAATAAAGTTGTCGAACATAACTTGTGCCATGTTTGCAAAGTCACCAAATTGAGCTTCCCAAACTGATAATACATGGTCATTTTCTATATTGTAACCATATTCAAAGCCCACTACCCCAGCTTCTGTCAGTGGAGAGTTGTGTACTGTAAATGATGCATTTGCACCTGAAATATGGTGAAGTGGCGTGAATAAATTACCATTGTTTTTGTCATGTAACACTAAGTGACGTTGAGAGAACGTACCACGTTGTGCATCTTGACCTGTAAATCGTACTGGTGTGCCATCTTGAATAATTGTTGCATAAGCTAAAGTTTCTGCATGACCCCAGTCGATTTTTGCAGAAGCAAATGCATCACGGCGTTTTTCTAAAATTTTGCCAAGTTTTTTCTGTGGTTCAAAGTTTTCTTCAAACACTAAAAGCTCTTCATTAATATTTTCTAAACGTTCCGCACCAACTGCTGTATCAATTTGTGGGAATTCTACTTTTAATTCTTCTGGCATTTCTAAATGCTTGTGCTCATCTTTATCTGCCATTTCTTTTACATGATCATAAGCTGCTTGCATTTCTGCATAAATAGCTGTATCTAATGCTGCTACTTCATCAGTTGAAACTACACCCTCAGCTGCTAATTGAGCACCGTATAAAGCACGAACGGGTTCATGTTTAGAAACTAATTTATATGTTTCAGGGTTTGTAACAGTTGGATCATCAGTTTCATTGTGACCATGACGACGGTAACCAATTAAGTCAACAACGATATCTTTACCGAATTTTTGACGGTAGCTAGCTGCGAAACGACCTACTAAAGCTACAGACTCAGGGCTATCTGCGTTTACATGTACAACTGGTACTTCGTAACCTTTTGCAGGGTCAGAAGAGTAAACAGATGAACGAGAGTCTTGTAGTTCAGTTGTAAATCCAATCATATTGTTAGCAATGATGTGGATTGTACCACCAGTAGTGAACCCTTCAGTTTTTGCAAAGTTTAATACTTCTGTTACGATCCCTTGACCTGGGAACGCAGCATCACCATGCACAAGAATACCTAATCCTTTTGTGCGGTTATGAATAGCTTGCCCTGGTTTAGAAGTGTCATCTTGTGCTGCACGTGCAGTACCTAAAACAACTGGATTTCCTACTTCTAAGTGAGATGGGTTGTATGCAAGTTTAACATTCATACCAGTTTCACGGTTGTAAGATGCACCCATGTGGTACTTCACATCACCAGTCCAACCTTTAGTAATTTCAAGGCGACCATTTTCTGGCATAAATAAATCATTAGATACATGTGCAAAGTCAGAGAACATCATGTCGTATGGTTTATTTAAAATGTGTGTTAACACATTTAAACGACCACGGTGAGCCATACCAATACGTACATTTTCAACGTTATTTGCTTCAGCTGTTTTTAAAATTTCATCGAATAGGACGATTTGAGTATCTAAACCTTCACCAGAGAAACGCTTTTGACCTACAAAAGTTTTATGAATAAACTTCTCGAAATTTTCAACACGAGTTAAGCGATCTAATAAAGCTTTTTTCTCATTAGAAGCTAATGCTTGTTTAAATGAACCTGTTTCAATTTGTGCTTGAATCCAATCACGTTCTTCTGTTGTTACCACGTGATTATATTCAAATGCTACTTTTTCTGTGTAAACAGATTTTAAGTAATCGATTGCATCTTTACCATTTTTCACGTTTGCTGGCACATCTTTGAAGAAGATAGCTGCAGGAATTTCAGCTAAATCTGCAGCGCTTAAGTTGAACGCGCTTTCTTCAATTTGAGCTGTTTGTAGTTCACGGTTATTCAAAGGGTAAATATCTGCCGCTAAATGACCGTTTGTACGGATTGCATCTGCTAATTTCACAGCTGCTAACACTTTCTTGTAATCGCCAGCAGGAGCTGCTGCATTACTAGCTACAGCTACTTCACCTTCTACTACTACTGGTGCACCAAATTGTTGGAATAATAATACTAACTCCGGTTCTACTTCTTCAGGAGACTGTAAGAATAAGTCGTATTGCTCCATCACATATCCTAGGTTAGGACCAGAGAAAGCTGACCATGGAGAACTTACAGTTGTAACGTTGTTCGACATGAAAAATGACCTCCAAATTTTGCCTTTCGGCAGTTCCATTAATTAAAATACAATTAATTATATAATATTTCTCCGCTCTTTAAAAGGATGTTTAACACAACATACCCATATTTTAAAGAACGTTTTTTCCATCTCAATCTTACTACTCTTCACAAAAAATACAACTCTTTTTAGCAAATTAAGCAATTTTTCTCCCAAAGGATAGAATAATTAAATAAAGCATGTATTTTTCTCAATATTTCAGCGGGAAATTCATCAAGAAAACGGTTCCAACATTTTTGACACTCTTGACTTCCACAGAGCTATTGTATTTTTCAAGTAACATTTTTGTAATACTAAGTCCTAAGCCTGTACCGCCTATTTGACGATTTCTAGCCTCATCAACCCGATAAAAACGATCGAAAATGAACGGAATGTTTTCTTCCGCTATACCAATTCCATTATCTTCTATTTTTATAAGCGCCTCATTACCAGAGACAGAAAGTGAAATTTGAATCTCAGGAATTTTTTCACAATAACGAATTGCATTTTCTATTATATTACGAACAATTTGGCTAAGTGCATTTTCTGTTATAAATAATCGCCCTATTTCTTCATCTTTCGACAGCGTTATTCGAGCTTTTGGATGAAGGCGTCTTGTTTCCTCTAGAACCGCTTCTATAACAGCTACTGCATCAGCCTCACTTTTGATGTCCTTTTCTTCACGGCGCGCAAGTTCTAATAATTCTTCAATCATTTTACGCATCCGTGCAATTTCCGATAGAGAAGTATCAATAGATTCCTCTAAAATTTCAGGATCATCCTTCCCCCATCTTTTCAAAAGGGAGAGATGTCCTTCAATTGCCTGAATAGGTGTTCGTAACTCATGAGAAGCATCCGCAACAAATTGTTGCTGCTGTGCAAATGAAATTTGCAATTCATTCATCATCGCATTGTACATTTTCAATAGATCACCAATCTCATCATGAGACGTGTAAGTTAATTGAATTGGTTCATTAAATCCTTTATCCATAACGGTTTTCATCGATGAACGTAACGCATGCAACGGTTTGATGAAATAATTGGCGAGATAATAGCCAATCGAAGCTGATAACAATAATGCTCCTAATCCCGCTATTAGCATTGTAGTCAATAAATAATGCATCAAAGACTGGAACTTAGATAATGGATGTATCACCTGAATATACCCTTGAAAGAAACCGAGCTGAATCCGTTGATTTTTGACATAGACATCCTTATTATCAATCGTCATTTCAATAATTTCACCTATCGAGGTAAGTGGTGCAACCTGTGCAGTATTATTAATACGAAGAATCTGAATGCCATCTGAATTAAACATTCTAATCGTTTGATCACGATCCGCAATAGAATCTATAAGACCTTTATTTTGCTGAATTTCCTGAATGGTAAGATTGGGTCCCTGTGACTCTAAAAAATACACCAAATCATCGCTTGTCCGTTTGATTTTACTTGCCTCGTCATTTAATAGCCATGTATGTAATGAAATATAGACGACGATACAAATGATCGTATAGCTAAAAAATATTACAGCACTAGATGTTAGCATCCATTTTCTTTGTAAAGACTGATTGACTAAATAATCTCTCAATTTTTTCATTCACGCATCACGTACCCAACTCCACGAACGGTTTCGATATAGGCATTCATACCACCCGGTAGTTTTGTTCGTAAATGCCGGATATATACATCTACGACATTTGTCTCTATATCCGTATCATACCCCCAAACAGAGGTTAAAATTAGCTCTCGTGTACAAACTTTATTTTTATGCTCTATTAATAATTTAAGTAAATCGTATTCAGTTTTCGTTAAATCAAGCTTTTTCCCTTGAACAAATACTTCATAGGCCGCTACATCCATTTCGATATCACGAAAATGTAATGAACCCCCATTTTTTTCATCAGGTGTCACCCGACGTATTATAGTACGAATTCTAGCTAGTAGTTCTTCAATAGCGAATGGTTTTACTATGTAGTCATCTGCACCAGCATCTAAGCCGGCTACACGATCCATCACAGCATCTCGTGCCGTTAACAATATAATAGGTACCATTGACTGCGTACGTATTCGACGACAAATTTCAATTCCATTTATCCCCGGAAGCATAACATCTAATAACAGCACATCAAAATTTTCAGTTGAAGCTAGCGCAAGTCCTTCACGTCCATCAAAAGCGACTAATACATCGTAGCCTTCATGCTTTAATTCTAGCTCCACAAAGCGAGCGATATGCTTCTCATCTTCCACCAAAAGTATTTTTTTAGGCATTTCTTCACCTTCTATTCTAAGATAACTAATAACTATGAGGGGTTTCCTCTTTAGTACTGTTATAGCATAACATCAAACAAAAAGTCTGTACCACAAGCAGCTACTTGCGGTACAGACTTTTTTCAATGAGTCTCAGTAATATAGAGATTATTTTTTCCAATTTCCTTCGCTTTATATAAAGCTTGATCTGCTAGTTCTAGCAATTCATTTAATGTTTGACCGTGGTCCGGATAATAAGCGATACCAATGGAAGCAGTTGGAGCAAAGTGATGACTTTCGATCGTCCAACCCTTTTTTAGTTCATTACGGATACGATTAATAATATCCATTATTTGTGTATGTCTCTTCTTTTCATCACTCGTTATACCAGTTAGGACGACAATAAATTCATCGCCACCCATACGAATCACTAAATCGTGGTTACGTACAGCAGTAATTAAAACTTGGCCAAACTTTCGGATAAAACCATCCCCCATGTCATGGCCGTGCCGATCATTAACATTCTTAAAGTCATCCCCATCGATATAGAGCATAGCTAAACACTCAGTACGTTCTTTTGCTTCTGCCAATAGTTTCGGAAACTCCTTGTGTAAAAAACGACGATTTGGTAGTTGTGTTAACGTATCGTGATAAGCTAAATATAATAAGTCATTCTCTCGTTCCTTACGATGAGTTATTTCACGAGATACCATCATAATTTGTGAAACTTTTTCGCGCTCTGGATCATGAACAACCGTTGCGTTCCCTTCAGTCCAAACAGGCGTACCGTCCTTTGCCCTTAGCAGTAGCTCAAACTGTGTTTCCGTTTGACCCGAATAATTATTTAGAAAAGTTTGCCACTCCTTCTTACTTTCTTCATCCACAATGTTGCTGTAAAACTGACCTTGTAATTCTACATTTTCGTACCCTAAGAAAATCTCATAGGAAGGCGAAGCATAAATAATGATGCCATCTTCGTTTGTTATGACAATCAAATCATTTGTATTTTCTGTAATGATACGGAATGTACGTTCAATATTTTTCAATTCGGTTAACATTCTTTTCTTGTCCGTAATATTATAGTTAATGGATAAATATCGTTCTGTCTCGCCAAATTCATTTTTTAATGGAACTATAGATGCTTCTACCCAAAAATCTGCATGGAATTTTGTACGGTAGCATAACTCCCCTCGCCAAATATTCCCCGCTTTAAGCGTTTTATCAATTAATTGTATTAAGTCGTCAGTATTGTTACGAGGCTCTATTAATTTAAAAGGTTGTTCTATCAGCTCTTCTGCCGTAAAGCCAGTTGCATTTAAAAACAAATCATTAATTTCTAGAATTTTGGCATCCCTATCCAATACAGCAATGTACGCTGCAGAATTTAGAGCAGCCTTAAAAACCTCTAAACCATGTGATTTTGAGCGTAACTCTGCTTTTTGTTCAGTGAATTGTGTGCAATCCTGCATGAGAAGAAAAATAGCAAAAGAGTTATCCCCCTGCATAACTGGAGATAATGATACTAAATACGTGCGCTCTTTTTTATCCAGTGTATGAAGCTTGATGAGTTTTTTACCAATATTTTCGCCCATAGCTGCTCTTTGTAAATAGTTTTGTATGTTTCCCACTTCATCTTCAGGAACAATTGGTAGATCGACGAATAATTGCTGTTTAACCGTTTCTGTATCTAATTCAAAGTCTTCCGTGAAGCTGGAGTTCACTTCATAAATAGACCCTTCAGCTGATAAGATGACCGTTGAAAAAAAAGCATGATCAAACATTGAGCGCAGAAATAAAAACTTATCTTCGATGCTACGATCATAGAGAATCTCTTTTGTTATGGCTAAAATATAATCTTCTTTATTATGTTTAAACGGCCGAACAGAAGTCTCATATTTACGAACTTCTGCTTTATAATAGGCATAATCCACATAGTCAACCTGACTATGCTTCGTTATTGCTTGATTGTAATTTTCTTGAATTATAAAAAAATTGCGACTTGAGGTAAGGGTAGATAGCATTTTCCCAATCGCCTCATGTGATAACAAAGCTCGAGCTGCTTGATTTAAGCGAATATATTGAAAATCGTCTCCCACTTTTTTCATTAAAAAGACAAAATCTTTTCCTATAAACAAGTCATTAAATAAGTCTTCGCTTAAAAGATATTCCATGCTGTCACCCCCATAAGTCGTTATTGTTACTATTAAATAGAATTTTTATATAGTTTCTGTTTATACAAAAAAATCAATACTACTATTATAACATAATTTAAATAAATCACTCTTCTCGATTCTAAAAAAATATATCCTTTTTAGGATAAAATTTGTTAATTTACCTCTCCTGAAGAAATTACGTAATCCTAAAGAAACACTATCCAATTATTTTTACCTAGAAAACTGATATTTTAGACTTAATGACCCTAAAAAAAATGGATAAACAAATTTTAACTATATATGCAATTATTTATTTTTCGGAATTTACTGACTATTAAATATAATTTTTGTTTTAGCGAGGAAAATGATTGCATAAAGCAGTATGATTGTTATATTATATTAAAAAAACTAGCCTTTTTTCGGTATGGTCGAAAAATCAGTAAGACAGCGGGAGATTATGGATATCATAGTTTTAACGTCTAGTTCTTTGGGTTTTAATTCCAGTACGAATTTTAGTTTTCTTCTTTATGTTTTAAAGGAATTGTTTTAACTACCCTAGTAAAGGAGGCGTTTCGTATGCTTAAACATCGAGACCTACATGAATGTACAGAGCTTTATGAGCTATTATCACACCCTTCTGTTTTCCCATTTGTCCGTCAAAAAGCCACATCAGCTGATGAATATTGGTTTATGACAAAACAATTGATTGAAGAAGAAGCGAAGGGACTCGCTATTTCAAGGACAATTACTGATGATTGGGGGCAACCGATCGGCACCATTAGCATTCATGACGTGGAGGATGGTGCAGGCTTTTTAGGAACGTGGATTGGACTCCCTTATCAAGGGCAAGGTTATAACCAAAAGGCGAAAATGCTTTTTTTGAATGAACTTTTTTTTGACTATAACTTCCATACGGTATTTCTCCGTATTCGTGTTGAAAATATAAAATCGCAGCGTGCAGCCTTAAAGCTACCCTATGTTATGAGTGCGAATGAAAGTCACCCAACATTATTAACACAGGTTAACAGCGGCAAGGCGCAATTTAATTTATATAAAATTCCAAAAGACTTGTTCTATCTTACAACAGCCAATCAAATGGCAGAAGGCGAAGAACAAGCGATGTAATCTAAAAAAAGCTATGTGCTCTGTCATGACAGGTACATAGCTTTTTTCTGGCTTGGCTTCATATTATTACAGTAATTGTGATTTAACGACTACGGGTACAGTGCCTACTTTTTATATTGTAAAATCAATTTCGCCATTTCATCTGGCGTTTTCGGTCTTTGAGTTTTTTCCATAGTCGCAACCATTTCTGCTTTACGCTCTGTTAACACATGAACCGATTTTTTAAAGGATTCCTTTGTTAACTCTTCCTCTTGTAATACTTCCGCGTAACCCTGTCTTTTAAACAGGTTGGCATTTAATATTTGGTCACCACGACTTTTTTGTGCAGATAATGGCACTAATAACATAGGTTTGTGAAGTGCTAAAAATTCAAAAATCGAGTTAGAGCCAGCACGTGAGACGATGAAGTCTGCCGCATGTAATAGATCCGGTAACTCTGTTGTCACATATTCAAATTGCTTGTAACCAGGCGTAGATTCAAATGATTTGTCGTAATTTCCTTTACCGCACAAATGAATAATCTGAAACCGTTTGACAAGCTCTGGTAAATTTTGACGAAGTGCATCATTCAAGACAACTGAACCTAGACTCCCTCCCATCACAAGAAGAACCGGTCTTAATGTTGTAAAACCACATAATGATAACCCTTCCGCTCGATCTCCCATAAATAATTCTTGGCGAATAATGGAGCCTGTGCATGTTGCTTTTTCTTTCGGTAAGTGCTGCAATGTTTCTTCAAAAATCGTAAAGATGTGTGATGCAAATGGCAGCGCAATTTTATTGGCTAAGCCAGGTGTAACATCTGATTCATGGATGACTACCGGAACACCAGCAAGTTTTGCAGCCATGACAACTGGTACAGAAACAAAGCCACCCTTTGAAAAAATCACTTGGGGCTTCACTTTTTTGATAACACGAAAAGCCTGCATAATTCCAGCAAGCACTTTAAATGGATCTGTAAAATTTTTCATTGAGAAATAACGACGCAATTTCCCACTTGAAATACCGTAAAACGGAACATTGGGAAACGCCTCGCCTATTAATTCTTTTTCAATGCCCTGTTCTGAGCCAATATAGTGGACATCATAACCTAGTTCTTGTAAAGACGGGAGTATCGCTTGATTGAGCGATACATGACCAGCTGTCCCTCCACCGGTTAAAATGATTGTTTGTTGTTTCACATAAATTCTCCTATTCCTTAAAAGCATAGCCATCACTACTTTTTGTTTACAGTCTTTTATTTTACTATATGCGAACAAAAAGATATAGATGAAGCTTTTAATTTCTTTCAACAGATGTCTTTTGTACCGAAAGCGTAGCGACAGATGTTCGAACTCCTGATGAAAGAAATTAAATTTTCAACTTACCTCTTTTTTTATGCTATACTCATTATTTAAATATGTTAATTAAGGAAGATATACACTTTGAATCAGACAACTACGTTAAAAGAAAAATATGCATTACTTTTAAAAATTATCGTACCTATTTTAGTTACACAATTAGCGATTTATCTTATTTCTTTCTTCGATATTTTGATGTCGAGTCGGTACGGTACTGCTGACCTAGCTGGCGTGTCAATCGGCTCCTCTATTTGGATGCCTATTTACACAGGTTTATCTGGAATTCTCCTTGCGATCACACCTATTGTCTCACAGCTTGTTGGAGCTAAAAAAGAGTTGGCAGCAAAAAAGACTGTTCAGCAAGGAATCTATGTGGCCATCGTACTATCAGTACTTATTTTTATTGTATTATTAGTCGGTATTGATAAGATTCTTGGCAATATGAATTTAGAAGCTTCTGTACATACTATTGCTAAATCTTACATTCATGCGATGTGCGCTGGACTAATACCACTCTTTTTATTTTTTGTTATGCGCTGTTTTATCGATGCGCTTGGACAAACTCGCGTCACTATGATTATCACTTTACTTACAACGCCTATTAATATTGTATTGAATTATATTTTTATTTTCGGCAAGTTTGGGGCACCAGAGCTTGGCGGAATTGGTGCAGGCGTTGCAACAGCGATTACATACTGGCTTGTTTTCTTGATTACAGTTTGGATTATTGCAAAACGCGTTCCCTTTGAACGCTTCCGCCTATTCCACGACTGGCCAAAATTAGAATGGCTTCGTTGGAAGGAAATTTTAATCATTGGTGTACCGATTGGAATATCCTTATTTGCAGAAACAAGTATTTTTTCTGCCGTCACGGTGATGATGAGTAGCTTTAGTACAGAAATTATCGCAGCTCATCAAATAGCTATAAATTTCACCTCCCTGCTTTATATGGTACCTCTTAGCATTTCTATGGGTGTTACGATATTAGTAGGTTTTGAAATAGGCGCTGGCCGTTTGCACGATGCTAAACTCTATAGCTATTTATGTGTTGGGACCGCGATTTTATTTAGCTTTATTTCAGCTTGTATTCTTTTTATCCTTCGAGAGCCTGTTGCTAATATGTACACGTCTGATGACAAAGTGCTAGAATACGCCAGTCATTTTTTAATATACGCAGCTATATTCCAGCTATCTGATTCAATCCAAGCGCCTGTACAAGGAGCTTTGAGAGGTTACAAGGATGTTACCATGAGCTTTATTATGGCCATTATCTCGTATTGGATTATCGGCTTGCCTGTCGGTTATGCACTTGCTACTCAAACAGACTTCGGACCGTTTGGCTACTGGATTGGACTAGTTGCAGGTTTAACAACAGGTGCGATTACTTTATTAATACGTTTATTAATTGTTCAAAAAAAATATACAACAGCGGCTAAAACAGCAATAGCAAACTAGACTTTGTTCTAGTTTGCTTTTTCTCATTATGGAAGTAAAACAAGAATCCACCAGTATCGAATAACCCTCTTTCACATTATCAAGGCTCCCAAATCCTTTATTTAGTTTCATCTTCTTCTTTTCAACAATAATGTAATTATAAATCCAATGAACATTAACATCATAAGAACCTCCTTTGTTAATACTAGATCGATCCTTTAATGAAGTTTAGGGTATGTATAATATGAAAAAATACTTACTTTTTATCAATTTTTTTATGACTAAATATTTTCACTGTAGAGAGTTTGCTATTGCAGTTTGAAAAAATGATTCAACGAATGAGGCATAAGCCACTGGGAGTATCTTGCAACCGTAGCCCCATTGTATAGTTATTCTTCCGTGCTAAAATTTATTTGGCCGATAGATATACAACCCGTTATCTATTTAATATCCCAATAAAATTGCCCATTATTATTTTTTAAAGTAGGAAGTCGACTGTTCATGACTTCTATGTCCTTTCTTTCGCAGCTTTCATTACAGTAAAACTTATCTTCTTGATTGTTATAAATACTCATTGCTCTATCTAGTATTAATTTACCGCATTCTCCACATATTATTAATATCATACATCGTTCTCCCTTTTCAGTTAATTAACGATTCCAGACGGCCTCTAAAATATGAATTTTGTTTCACCGCTACAGTAAAGCTTCACAAACTAACTAATGCTCATTCGATTAGGTGCTAAATCGCATTGTGAAGCCATTTTTCTCTACATATATAATGTATTCAGATATCCCTTGAAATGCACTCATTTGTTTTTCAGTCAAAAGATTTGTCACTTATAGTAGCACTGGAAAATTAAAAAAGGATGTCCACCAAGCCTTTACGACTTAGTGGACATCCTATTATTCAATATAGCTATTCAATTTATACTATTATTTTTGGATAAATTGTTGTGTCCAGTAGTTACCTGATTTCACATAGCCAACACCAATATGCGTAAATTTCTCATTTAAAATATTCGCACGGTGACCTGGTGAATCCATCCAAGCTTGTACTACTTCTTGAGGTGTACGTTGACCTTGTGCAATATTTTCTCCTGCACTCTTATACGTAATACCTAAAGCTTTCATACGATCAAATGGTGAACCGAATGTTGGGCTTGTATGTGAAAAATAGTTTTTAGATTGCATATCTTGTGATTTTTCACGAGCAGCTGCCATCAGTTGATCATCAGTTTTAAATGGTGCTAAACCTGCTTTTGTACGTTCAGCATTTGTTAATTTTACTACTTCTTGTTCAAATGCATTCACATCTGAAGTAGTTGTTGATGGTTTAGACTGTGATGGTGCAGTTGCTGTATTATCTTTTTGAGTTGTTTGTGTATTGTTGTTTGGTGTTTGATTATTTTCTGGTGCTTGAACTTCTTTTGATGGTGCTTGAACTTCTTTTGATGGTACTTGTACTTCTTTTGATGGTGCTTGTACTTCTTTTGATGGTGCTTGTGTTTGTGGTACATTTACATACCACTTATGATTTGACAATTGGTTTAACAATTGATTTGACCATTGATCATTAGACCATTTATGATAAGAAACTTTATTACAGTCTGTTGTTGTGTTCCCCTCTGTAGTATTTGCTGCAGCGGAAGCCATTTGAATTGGAGCTGCTAATAAAAATGTTGCACAAATTGCAGTTAGTGTTTTTTTCATTTTTGCAATTCCTCCTTCTATGCAACCAATCGTAAAGTACGAATTTAATAAATTTCTTGCCAGCATCTGCTAACAACACCATCAGAGAAATAAATTCGCATCAAATAGAGGGTTTATAGTA
Source organism: Lysinibacillus sp. NPDC092081 (assembly GCF_044755845.1). NCBI lineage: Bacteria > Bacillati > Bacillota > Bacilli > Caryophanales > Bacillaceae > Lysinibacillus > Lysinibacillus sp. NPDC092081. The sequence goes on along the minus strand of NZ_JBIVRU010000028.1, from coordinate 14,397 downwards.
AAGATTTTTAGCAAGTTTCACCAGCCTATGAAATACTTACGTTTCAAATAGGGTTGACACCCCTAAAAAACTATTAAATAATTTCAATATTCAAATAGATAAACAACGAAATAAGGACTCGAAATATCGGAACACACTTCCTTTTTTTTACTAATCTACAAAAAAATCTGCCATGATTACTACTTAAATAAGACAACAGAAACAGAACTTTCGTGTCTTATTAGTAGAAATCAGCAGATTTTATATGTTATATAGAAAAGCCTACTATTTTAATTACGACCTATAACGTTTATGCTACTTACATCTTCACCAATGATTACGAGTTTTGCGGGCATTTTTACGTATTCTGGAAGCCATTGGACCATGCCATATGCATATTGAAATAGCATAGGATTTTTTACACCTTCAATTGGCACATAGCCTTTCATTCGATACACAGTTTCAGGTAAGGTACGTACCCAATCCTCAAAGTGCTCCTGCGTAAAGTCAACGTCCTTAAATTCAACTAACCGTGAGCCTAGATGCATTGAAGCAATAGGAGCTTTCACAACATCTTGTTTATCCACCTGAGCTGTTGCCTTTAAATCTTCTAACAAACGTAACGGCACTCGCCCATTTGTAGTTTGCAAAATAAAAGCATGAGGATTAAAGCCTTGTAGCTCATAAACAACCTGTGCTTGCTCTGCCTCTGTTAATAAATCCGTTTTGTTAGCCAATAATAAGTGTGCGTGACGGATTTGTTCCATAAATAAGGAGCGCACTTGCGGAGTTAATGTTTCTCGATTTAGCCACAGCTTTGAGTCAGCAACCGTGATAATCCCTTTGACATTTAACTGTTCCGCAAATAACGGTGAATAAACAGCATCTAATGCTTCAACAGGATGTGCAGCACCGGTTGTTTCAATTATTAGGACGTCAAAGTCACTATCTAATAGAAGAGATTGAATTTGCGCCTCTGTTTTTTCGGCGCCAGAGCAGCAAATACAGCCCTCTAGCATTTCCTTTAGCGGGATATCCTTTTCCACAGCCTGTGAGTCAAATGGAAGCTTACCAAGCTCATTCATAATGACAGCAGGCTTTAATTTTTTTTCCTTTAGTTGTCGAATAACATCTGTTAACATAGATGTTTTTCCGCTACCTAAAAATCCACTAAATAAGTATACATCCTTCATAATTATTCCCTCCATAAAAAAAGCTGTCGCAAAAGGCCATTAAAGACGCCTGCTGCGACAGCTACTTTGTTAGTTTGTAGTTTACTCAGTTTTTGCTGGTGTACCAGTAAGCAGTTCTTTTGCTTTTAACAATTGAGGATCATCTGCTTTTATTTTAGCACGTAATGCTTCCATTAAAGCATACGTTGTATCGCCAGTTAAAACTCCAGTTTCTTCAAGACCATTTGCAGCTTGCAGTTTTTTCACTGCACGTTCTGTAGATTGATCAAAAATACCGTTTGCTTTACCAGGCTCATATCCTAGAACCTCTAGCATCTCTTGTGCCGCTTTTACTGAGTTAGACTGCACGTCCTTTTTCATTTCCATAGATGGATCTAAGTATGGTAATGATGCATAAGGTGGGTATGACACTTTAACATCTGGAACAATCCCTTTTTCATGAATCCAGTTACCATTTGGTGTTAACCATTTACCTGTTGTGAATTTAAGGTTAGAGCCATCTTTTAATGGTGTGACATTTTGCACGGTACCTTTACCAAACGATGTTTCTCCAACAATTTTAGCACCGACAGATTCTTTTAATGCACCAGCTAATATTTCAGAAGCAGAAGCACTGCCGCTATCGACTAGCACTGTCACTGGAACATTATATTTTTTACCAGCAATAGCATTTGAAATTTTCGGCTCTTCATTTTTTTGTTGCACTTGTACAATCGCTTTGCCTTCTGGAACAAATAAATTCGAAATTTCTACTGCAGCATCTAGGTAGCCACCTGGATTTTGACGAACATCTATTACGATGCCTTTCATGTTTTTACCTTCGTAATCTGCAAGAATCTTCTCAAATTCTTTTGCTGTATTTTCACTAAATGACGTTATTTGAATATGGGCAATATCCCCTTCAAGCATTTCACCGTAAACCGTTTCAACCGGAATTTCATCACGGACAATCGTCATATTAAGAGGTTCAGCATTTCCTCCTCGTTTCACGGTTAATTTTACAGCTGTTCCTTTTTCACCGCGAATAAGCGCTACTGCTTCAGAAGCACTTAACCCTTGAATGCTTTTTCCATCCACAGTTAAGATAATATCTTTCGGTAATAGCCCTGCCTTTTCAGCAGGTGAGTTTTTAATAGGTGACACAACTGTAATAAAGCCGTTACGCTCTTGAATTTCTGCACCAATTCCTTGGAAACTAGAAGACAATCCCGACTTAAATTGATCTGCTTCTTCTTTCACCATAAAATCAGAATACGGATCACCTAAAGCGTCGAACATGCCGTTAATAGCGCCATCGACAACTTTTGAATCGTCGATATCTTTGTAATAGTTGTTTTTAAGTAAATCATAGGCTTCATATAGTTTTGCAAATTCTGCACGCCCCGTTGGTACTTTCACTTCAACTGCTTTCTTTTCACCGAATGTTAAGGCAAATATCGTTAAGCCTGCAGTAATTAGGATTGTAAAGAACATCAGCATGATAAATTTAAACGGTTTCATTTGTATGAATTGTCCTGCTGGTTTTACTTCAGCAGGGGGTGTTTGTTCTGACTGCTGTTCTATACTATCTTTTTTCTGTTCATCCATCTTGATTGTCACCACTCTCATATACACTAACTTGTTGTCACACTATTACCATCTTAACAGGTTATAGAGAAGACGAAAAGAAAAGACTGTCAAAATTTCACGACAAATCTTGTCCTACAACAATCTTCATAAAATCCAGTATTTCTTAATCGCTATATTGTTAAGCACTTTATTCTATGTAGGTGTTATTGCTTTAGATTTTGTCAAAGTAAGGTGCCCGAGAAGCACTTTCTAAGGCACCTCTGTTATCTGCTAAGTTGTAGGTATATAATGGTACTGCTTTTCTATTTTACCCGTTTCCTCGAAGCAGTCAACTAAAATCCTCATAGAATATTAGAAATTATTTTTTCACTTATGCATCTTTAATATACGTAACTTGCGCCAATTTAGCATTTTTTATTTTAATTTCTGCATTTTTCGCTGCAGTAATCCCTGTAAAAGTTCCCGTTTTAATTCGATAATTTGTACCGTCCTGCTCCATGTAAACAAGCCATCCGAACGTTGTTTTCATCACCTGTGCTGCGCTTTCTGCTGCTTTAAGGGTACTATACGTTCCCGTGAAAATTCGATATTTTTGTATTTCTACTGGAGGATTTTGAATATCCCCAGCGTTTTTTACCATGTCAATAAATTGTGACCAAGGTACTTTTCCAGCTCGAATATTACGAGGGCAATTTTTCCCACTAAAATAATTGTGTTGAACAATATTCTGAATGGCTATATTTTCATCTTTTATTATTTTTGCGATAAGACTCGCCGTATTTTCCACAGCTTTTAAATAATCCCCATCACTATTTACGCAAATTTCCACTTGTATTCCTTGACTATTACCAACGTAAGTTCCTGTTCCCCAGCATTCCCAAAAATGTTCAAATGATTGTACAGCTTCCTTATCATCTACTTGCCAATGCCAGCTAGCTTCCCTACTATTGCCATTTATCTGTAGACGAGCATGGGCGTCAGCATCAGCTCCAATGTCCGTATTATCGGTTTCATGAACGACCATATACTTTTTTGCATTATTTTTACCATTTGTTATTTTGATTGCTTGTGAAGTTGATACTAGTTTTTGGCGAATGGTTACCAAAGGTTTTCCCCCCTTTCTTTTTGTCATAATGTAAAAAGTGGGATGAGTGAACTTGTAATCATACTATCTTAACATTCGTAGTTTAAAGATAGATATTTTAAGTTCATTCTATATTATGTACCTTTTGTAACTTCTTTTATGTTTTTATAAGTATTAATAACCAAATATTCATACTCGAAATTTACTAATGTTTATTTTGGGTTTGCACGAAGCAGTTTTTAACTCAGTTCTCTTAATTTTTTTATAACAGAGTGTACTGTTAACCTATGAAAAGTAAGAAGCTGCCCCTTATAAATGACAGAAAAAACACCGTACGGAGTTGGTGACAGTTCCATCAACTCTTCTCTATCTTTAAGATCAATAAGCTCAACTGGTATATTCAATTTATTTGCACCAGCTATAATATTTTCTGTTGCAATTTCGACATAAGGACATTGGAACGAACGTAAAATCGTTAAGTTATTAAATTTTTTTAATCTCTCCTCCCAATCATTCGGAAAATAGGGTTGTTCGTCTACGTTACTCATTGGGTAGACAAGTAATTCAAAATCATATGGCGCCGTATCTATAAGTTGAAAATCGTTTTTCAAAAAAATCTCTTTACTTGGCGCCCAAGACGTTTTTGAATTAGAAATAACAACAACCCCTTTTTTTGCTAGCTTTTTGGCATCTTCTAAACACTTATTGATTAAACGAGTACCGTAACCTCTCCCCACTTCACTTACCCATAAACAATGAATCACTAAATAACCATCTGCATGAACCACTCTTGAGGAATATTCCGCTTCTGTATATTCAATAAACCCTACTTGTTTTTTATTGTCGATTACTTGTACATATTTCAAGCCTTCTTCAAATCTATTGTTCAGCCAATTGTTCTTATTTAAATATCCACTTGATTTCTTCTTACTTCTAAGACAATAGCTTCCATTTCCCTCTAAAAGCTCATTATTATATTCAACTAATTCAACATTACACAATGCCAATCCCCCTCTTCATGTTAAGGTAATTATACCTTTTTTAAGCGTTTTTTGTCGTTTAAGAAGAAGTTCTGTAATATTAAACAAAATGAATGTGACAGATTATTATGATGTTAAATGGAAAAGTCATTTATAGAAATAAAAAAATCAGACTAATACCATTTTAGTCTGATTTTCTAAATAAAAAATCATTCATTAAATACCCAAAGCAGAGCTAATTTAGTATAGACTGAAAAAAGTATTTTTTCCCTCATTATCAAAACTGAAGATAACATTTGCTTTACCGTCCATAAGTTGAATGGAGTGGAGGCTGGGCGACTTCTTTGGGATCTAAGAGCATCACGTCCTGTGATAACACATCCGTGACCAACATCCAGTTGCTCCGACGCCCTCAAGAAAGCGCTCAGCCGGAACGTAAATCAACCCCACGTTATGACAACAAACAAATAAGTGACACATTAAGTTATAGTTCATACATTACGGATTTTTATTGTTATTACCTTTCTTACTCTGTGCGTCGAGTAATTCAGAAACTGTGACAAATCGATATCCTTGACTTTCAAGTTCAGGTAATATTTTTTCCATTGCTTGCACAGTTTGATGGCGATTTCCGCCTCCATCATGAAAAAGAACGATATTTCCTTCTTTCACACCGTTTAACACAGTGTTAACAATTCTATTCGTACCTGGACTTTTCCAATCTAATGTATCTAAATGCCATGACCACATAACTACTTTATATCCTTCTTTAGCAATTGCTTCAATCATTGCGTCTGAATACTGGCCTTCAACTGGTCGGAATAAAGTAGGCTTAAATCCGGTGATTTTCTGAATAGTGTCATTTGTTTGATTGATCTCCTTAAGTAAATTCGAGACATTCGTCCTTAGGGGATGAGTAAATGTATGGTTAGCTAATTCATGGCCTTCCTTATACATTCTTGATATTACCTCAGGATTTTTTTGTGCATTTTGACCAACAATAAAAAAAGTTGCTTTCGCATTATATTTGTCTAATACATCTAAAATCTGAGACGTGTACTTTTTATGTGGCCCATCATCAAAGGTAAGAGCAACAATTTTTTCATCGGTATTGATCTCCCAAACGATTTGTCCTGCTTCTTCATAATACTTTCTTCCTTTATTTTCATATTTTTCTGCGCCGACTTTTACATATAAAAAGGAGACAGTTAAAAGGCAAATAGGTAATAAAAATAGGAGTTTTTTCAAATCTTCACTTCCTCAAATAAAATATTTAGTACCTTATTATTTGAGGAATGTTAAAAAAAATGCTCTTTTTAAATATTTTGTTGTAGTATATACCTTTGTGATAGCAGCTAAAGGTTGTCATTTCAATGATTTTGTGATGAAAATCTGTTTTTTCAAATGATGTTCCATATGTTCAATGTAGTCTTGGATAAGCCAATGAAGAGTCACTAGTTGATTATTTTCAAAGCCACATTGAAGAGCAAGTTTTTCATCGGGGATATTTTTAATAACATATATAATTTTTTTATTTAAGCTCACCCATAGATTCATTACTTCATCAAAAGGTAACTCTTGATACCCTTGAATTTTCACCCAATGAACCTGGTCATACGGAGTTAATACAAATGGTTCCTTTTCGTATTGTATTTTAATGAACCTTTCCAGATTATTAATGGCGGAGTCACATAAATGGCCTAATATCTCTTTTTTTGACCATTTTTGAGGAGCTGGTCGTTGTGAAATCTCTATTTCAGACATTTGACGAAACTCTTCAGGTGCCTTATTTATCCAAAAATATAATTGATCTATAGTACTTTGCATATTTTTCACACTCCTAGGAATTGATTAAATTAGCTATTTATGAAAACTTAAATAATAGTCAATTAATTTAATGACCTCGTATATTTTTTTATATTCTTTTTCTATTTTATAGGAAATAAACAATATAGCTACATTAAAACTCAAAACTGCTAGAGCGACGATTTGGACAAGTGAGATCCCAATCATCAATTTTATATTGATGGCTGAGGCAATTATTGTAATCAATGATAAGATTACACCACACAATGTAATATAAATTGGCTTAGATCTAATAATTTCATTTGCTTGCAATTTCAAAACATCTAGTAAATATCGAATTTCTTTCAATTTATATTGTTGATCAAAAATCACAAAATATGACATATAAACATCGTTAGTTATATTTTCATTCAGTATATTTTTATGAATTTTTCTCACTAAGCGATCACAAAAATCTTTATCTAATGCTTTTTCAGGTATGAATAGTTCCTCTTTATTTTCAAAAACATTTGCGCCGGGATGCTTCAAATCCCTCATCCTCTCATACTTGTTTACCTGATTTAATGACCTTATTAAGATTAGAAAACTCGTTTATAGTCAAAACATAGTCACCCAAATTTTTCAGATATTTTAATTATATGAAGGGATGGAAAGGTTGTATGTTATTTTGGACAAAAATTTTATTGTAAGTTTAGAAACTGCTGCAGGAAAAATACATAAAGTACCTTAGAAAAGTTGTTGATAGACAGCTAATGCATCTGTAATATTGAATTGCTCTGTTCGTGAGTCACCATTAGCACCTACTGTTACTAAAATATACTCCTCGCCATTTATCGTTGCTAGACTCGCTAAACATAAGCCTGCTTGCTCTGTGTAGCCAGTTTTGCCACCAATTATTTTACCTCTCGTATTTTCATTTGCATTCAAATTTTTAAACATTCGACTCGTCAGCGTCATTCCCTCTGGATGAAGATTCGTTGACTTTATTGAGTATCTTTCAGCTGTATAAATATCCCTAAAGGTGTTATTTGTTAAAGCATATTGTAAAAGTATAGAAATATCTTTCACACTCGTATAATGATCAGGATGATGGAGTCCTGTTGCATTCCTAAAATGTGTGTTTTTCATCCCTAGCTGTTTAGCTTTTTCGTTCATTAACTTTACAAATTTACTCTCCGACCCAGCAATATAATCGGCTAAACCAATAGAAGCATCTGCACCAGAAGGTAGCATTGAACCATAAAGTAAATCCTCTGCTGTTACCTCTTCATTTGGAAGAAAGCCTGCCACAGAAGCATTTTCTTCATATAAATTCTTAAATATACTTTTAGGAAGCAAAATCTTTTCCTGTAAATTCGGGATATTTTCAATTGCAACTAAAACCGTCATGATCTTCGTCAAAGAAGCAGGATAGATAATTTCATCACTACCTTTGTCTAATAAGATCTTATTTGTGTCTAAATTCACTAAAATAGCGTTTGAGCTATGTAAATTTACATCAAGATTTATTTCACTTTTCTCTGGCAGTTCTTGCTGAGGATAATCAACGATTTCTGGCTTTAATTGTTGCAATGGATTTTCTTTAACAAACAAGTACATCAGAATAATAAAAATCATGAATATTAGGCTATAAAATCCTTTTCTTTTAAACATAAAACAACTCCCTCTCTCTATGCCTCTATTGAAACATAAAAGAAGGAGCTCTTTTTTAATAATCTATTATAGAATTCTTAAGGTTTCTTAAGAAAGTGTTGGAAGCATGACAGTGAACACTGTTTTCTCATCATTACTTGAAGCTGATATCGTTCCTCCATGTGCATGAACTATTTCATTGGCAATTGCAAGCCCAAGCCCCGCCCCACCTGATTGGGTCGATCTGGCAGAATCTAAACGATAGAATTTTTCAAAAATCATCTTTAATTTTTGTGGTGGAATTGTTTTCCCCTTATTTGCAAATGAAATAAATGTCTGGTCATTTTGATGGTGTGCGCTAATATCAATTATACTGTTTTCATCACTATATGCTATCGCATTTTTCAAAATATTATTAAAGACCCTCGCTAATTTATTGGCATCCGCAAAAACCTTTATTTCTCCCTCGATCTTCACAATGGCCTGCTGTCCTTTAGGGGCCAATAAGGGATAAAATTCATCTGCCAATTGCATTAACATATAATTTAAATTAATGGATTCTTTATCTAAAATAATGGACTGTAAGTTAAATCTAGTGATTTCAAAAAATTCATTAATCAACTGTTCTAGCCTATATGATTTTTCTAGTGAAATCTTCACATACTTTTCTTTTTGGTCAACAGGCATGTCCTTTGCCTCATCCAACAGACTCAAGTAACCAATCATAGATGTCAGCGGTGTTTTAATATCATGTGCTAAGTAAACAACTAAATCATTTTTGCGCTGCTCAGCCTCCTGTGCATCCCTTGCCCGTTTTTCTAATTTATTTTTAACATCATTTAGTTTTTTCTCCATAAAATCTAGCTCAGAAGGAAGACGTATTTCCTTTTCTGATTCCTCTGAAAGCATATTAACACCTATGGCAATGTGGTTAAAATACCTCGTAAACCGAGAAAGTGCAATATAAAAAATCACTAGTAGCAAAATAATTAAGCCCATTGCTAACCAAAGGGACTTATTTTGTCGGAATAATATCCCATAAGCCGTCTGTGCCGAATAATAGTCAAGCTGTAGCACGTTTTCACAAAATCGAATAAACCAATCAGCGAAAGGGGCTTGTAAGACACCATCAATAAACACATAGCTTATGAAATAACCGACCAACAATGCTATTACTAAAATGAGCAAAATTTGAAGCATTATTGTTCTTTTTAGTTTTCCAAAATCATTTTTCAATAGTATACCCCACTCCCCAGACAGTTTTTATGAATTTAGGGTTCTCTGCGGAATCATTCATCTTTTCTCGTAAATGTCTAATGTGAACCATTACCGTATTGTTACTGCTATAATACTTCTCGCCCCAAACTTCTTGAAATAATTCTTCTGATGAAATGACACGCCCTCGATTTACACATAGAAACCACAATATGGAGAACTCAGTAGGAGTAAGAGACAGTTGTTTTTCGTTTAACATACATTTTCGGTTATTTTGCTCTAAAATTAAGCCTGAAAAATCAATAATCGGATCATTTTGTAATGTCCCCTGATAATTGTACTTTGTAGATCTGCGAATTTGAGCCTTAACCCTTGCAATAACCTCCAGTGGACGAAATGGCTTTGTTATGTAATCATCCGCCCCTAATGTAAGCCCCGTTATTTTATCTAGTTCCTCTTCCTTCGCTGTTAACATAATCACTGGAAAATGATATTGTTCTCGAATTCTTCGGCAAATTTCGAAACCATCGATGTCAGGCATCATTACATCAAGAATAGCAAGATCCAATTTGATCGAGTGTATACACGCTAACGCTTCCTGAGCATTATAAAATTTATAAACCTTAAAATTTTCATTTTTTAAATAAAGCTCTATTAAATCCGCAATTTCCTTTTCGTCATCAACTACAAGAATATTTATATCCATACTCATAACCACCTTTATTCAAATAGCTTCATCTTTGTGTTCAAAACATTGATTTAACAATATTCCCAGAGGTACTACTAATCACCCAACATCATATCATTCCGTTAAACTTACTGTCATGCAAAGTCTTATTATTTAAGAAAATCTAAAGAATTACACATAAAAAAACCACTCGTTTGAAAACGAAGTGGTCTAAATGATTATTAAAGTGAAATACGAACCATTTGAGCTTTCATTATCTTGCTTGATCATCATAGTAGGCTTCATTAGCTGCCTCTTCATTGGTACCCTTTAAATAAGCTAAAATCATATCAGGCCGTTTCAGTAACAACCAGTCTCCATAATGGTCAAATCGTCTGCATGAAGTAATCATTCCATTTTTAATCGTTCCGAATTTTTTGCCGTTCTTCTTGCCCCATTGTTTTAAACGCTTAGCAAAATCAGCATCTTCTGCCATTAGCATATTCTCGTTAAAACCTTTTATCGCCTGAAAGTCCTTTTTATAGCACCAAAAGATCCCTACAGAGATAAAACCATACTTGAACAGTAAGGGAACAATTAGCAGCATTGTAGAAACTATTATACCCAAGGACATTCTTTCAAAATTACCGTTCACGCCTCCTCCAATGAAATGATTGGAAGCTAAATGCTTTTCAACCTCAGATAGCATGTGTTCTGTCATTCGAGTATCAGCATCAATTGTAATCAAAATATCGCCTTTTGCTAACGCAGCTCCAGCATTTCGAATTTTAGATAAATTTTTATCGTTATTTTCCAATGTCACACAATTGTAGGACTGTGCAATTTCTTTCGTTTTATCCGTACAACGATTGAGCACAACGATCACTTCTACTTGATCTTTATAAGGTTGTGCAGACTTTGCAATTGACTCTAAACACCCACCAATATAATTTTCTTCGTTATGAGCAGGTATGATAATAGAAAATTTCACATCTCCATCAGGAACATCTTTTATAAATGGTGTGCTTTCCGACATATAAAATCTCCTCTCAATAATTAGCTCTCGTTATTTTAATTAAAGTATACGTTCAAATATTTCATTTGATTTTTTTATTTTTGGATTTTTATGTCTATTCTGCAACAAAATGAATTAACTCACATATTACCTTTACGCTCAACATCTAAATTTTCGGACAAAAAAAAGAGTTGATTTTGTGATTATCAACTCTTTTGTCTTATTTTATTTAGGATTTTTATTCATTAGAACATCTTTTATCCCGCATTAACGGGTAGTAATTTATCTGTACCGAAAGCGAAGCGTCAGGTACAAGGTGTTACATTTAAAAAAGTTTGATCAAAAATACCACTCAATCCTACATTTTACAATAAATTAAAAGAAGCCATTTTGAAAAAAGATTGATCAAAATGACTTCTTTTCTAGTATATTTAAGATTGGATTTTATAAAAAAGATTGATCATTTTCTTCTTGTGTTACTCAATAATAGCGCCCGATTGTGGAAGATCGTTATTCCCCGATACCAGCCGTAAGAGAATCGCCTATCCCCAGATAACATAAAGGATTGAAATCCATATTTCACCTCAAATGATTAATTGTATTTTTATAGTATTCAGTTCAGTTACGATTAGAAACTATTTGGTTGTCATACAGCCAGGCATGAGGGACAAATCCCGCTTTGTTGGAAGTAACATATACATATATAAAGTACTTACTATTGAGATGGAAAGGGGGAAAATCAATGCCAAGAGGAACGCATCAGGTTGAGGTGGAGTTACCGATAAATAAGATTTGGGATTTTGTTAAGGATATGGATAACTGGGCTCCACTTATTCCTGGATATATTCAACACCGAAAAATTACTAACCGCCAGTCCACTTGGGAATTTTATAGTAACATCGGATTCATAAAGAAAAAGATTAATCTAATGGCCACTATAGAAGAATGGATTGAACCGACAAGGGTTACTTTTAATTTAAAGGGTTTAAATGAGGAACTTTCAGGCGGTGGCTATTTCCTGGCAGAAGTAATAGCTAAAAATAAAACAAGGATAACAGGCTTTCTTGAGATCAATGCTGGTGGTGCATTGGGACCGCTGGTTAATGAGGCATTAAAGTCTTATCTTCCTAAAGTAACAGAAGAAATGACGATTGGGATCTCTAGAAAATTGGAGGAGCTTAATTAAAAAATGTTGCATAAAGTCATTGCTACACCACAGAAAATGAAAGATTATTACGTTCTTTCATGGGAGTTCAATAAGTAAAAAAGAGCTGCATATGCAACTCAATGTTATACAAGTAAAGCCCCTAATAATCTCACCTGCTCCTCAAATTAGCCCTCATCTATTTAAGATGGGGGCTATTTGACGCTTACGAATTATTTGCGACAATGTTGCTATTCCGAGTCGTTATGCAAAAGAAGATAATAATTGGTTGAATCTATCGCGCTCCTCTAAAAAAGCGCAATGGCCGCTGTATTGGAACGGAACTAGCGTTGAATTTTTGATCAGCTTATTTGTTTCCTCAGCTTGAGTAAACGGAACGACTTTATCGTGAATTCCGTGAATAATTAATGTGGGTACATCGATCTGACCAAGATCGTTGTAAACATTTTCATCCCTAAGCGTGACCATAATGGCGGAAGTCGCCCAATTCGCCGCTTGTAATCCCATTAAAACGAACCAATCGGATTTCAGTTCGGAAATATACTGAAAGAAAAAAATTTGCGTTTGGTCTTGCAGCATTTGCGGTCGGTCATGATTTGTATCCACGATGATTTTATTTGTAAATTCTTTTGGAACGCTAGATGGAGAGGCAGCGTCGACCAGGACGAGTTTAGATACCCCATACCAGTATTGATATTTTCGCTCTATAATAACGCGAATTCAACAGTTGAATTCGCTTCAAAAGGTTAAACAACAAACCAGAAAACGAGCGCTGATTCTTGTTACATAATCGCGCCCGATTGTTGAATATCGTTTTTCAATTAAAGGCCCTGTAAGGGAAGTATAGGAACGATAAAAAATGCAGTTTTAAAGCGTCAAATATACAGGTTTTTATTCAGATAACACACTCTACATAATCTTGAAAAGTACTATCGTAGCCCTGTATATATATTTGCATAAAAAGCTGTATAAACAATATTCAAAGGAAAATCCAAGAAATGTTTGTTTAACAGCATTTCTCGAATTTCGGTCTCTCTCCAAACTTTCATTTGGGACGTTTATTGGGTTTGTTTTGTATACTTTATAAATCTTTAATGAACTAAAGTAATCTTGAATTTAATAAAAATAAAAACGCTTCTTAAACAATTGCGCCCGATTTTTTAAATGCAACAATATACCAAACGATATTGGCAATTAGTGACATAACGCAAAGAACGATCACATATAGAAAATCAGAAACATTATAAGTATCCATTCCCTTTACAAATGCCAGTCCAATTATTGAAAGTGATATAAGTAACCCTACTCCGCAAAAAACTGCCATAACATATTTCATTCCTTTAACTCCTACCCAATACAAAATTAAAGACAGAATATAAAAGACAAGAAACATTATAATATTCAGCCACATACCTAAAGAATTGAATCCACCAGGATCCGGAAAGGGAGATAGCGAAGCTGCAATCATTATAAAACAGAAAAGTAGCCCCGAAATTGTGGTCATTAAGATAACACCATTTCTCATTCTACAACCTCCATAAGAATAATTTTTGGTAAGTTCACTTTACATATAGCACCTCAACAATCTGGCCCGATTGTTGAATAATAAAAATGCACCCAAAGCGTCTTTTACATTTCATTGAGATTCTATTTATATGTTACCGTCATTCAGAACAAGTGGATCGAACAGTCTCTTTAAAATTATCTTTCGCCCAGCCATGTCAAACTGGAAAACCAGTAAATTCACCATTAAGATGCCAAATAAACTGAACTCATGCATTTTACCTCATTCTTTCCCCAGGGTGGAACTTTAAAACTCGGTATAAGAAAAGATTAACATTATTTGATTAATAATCCTATACGCCTTGAGTCTAAATTAATATCCGTCTTAAGCCTTAGTGATACACACAACGAGGCCAAACTGTACATTCTATCATGCTGCGCTAGTTAAAGAAAGAATATTAGCATGCTCAAGTTACATAGAATAATTTTAGTAATAGTAATAAAATATTCGACGACTTAACTTGTTAAAACAGCTATAAACGAATAATTTTATTTAAATATCAATTAAAATTGGGGAGTGGAACATGGG
>NZ_JBIVRU010000027.1:0-49950 GCF_044755845.1 Lysinibacillus sp. NPDC092081 | reverse complement strand
CAGCGTTCGTCCTGAGCCAGGATCAAACTCTCCATAAAAAGAAATTTGATTAGCTCAAATTGTTTTGCTGGCATCATGTTTGATGTCCAAAATTTCGTTTCGTTCACCAACTCAAGGTTAGCTACTAAAAACTTTATTGATTACGTTTTGCTTGTTCAGTTTTCAAGGTTCATTTTGTAGTCGTTGTTTTTCAGCGACTTCTTTATATTAACATTTAACTCAATTCGTGTCAATAACTTTTTTAAAAAAGTTTTTTTCATTTGTTGAGGTTTTTGTTATGTCTTAGCGACAATTAATATAATACAATATCAACGAATTAAAAGTCAAGAACTTTTTATAAAAAATATCGAGGTATTTTTTTATACCTCGATTACTAGCATACTACAGTCCTTGCTCCATTTCTAGAGCTTCTTTATTTACCTTATAATGACGGTGGAATATCATTTCACTTTTCGCAACAATAGGTACAATTTGAATATAGCCTTTGTCCACTAAATATTCTACAAACACTTCTAAATCAACTGAGTAATTCATGAGTTCATCATGATCGTGCAATTCCTGAATTGTCCAAGTCTCTTTTGTTTGCATTACTTCTAAAATATGTTGAGCGCCGTCCCGAGTACGTGAATGTATTAAAAACTCACTTGCTAAAAACAATAGTTCTAACCGTTTTTCTATCGGTTCATTACTTGTAACAAGCTCCTCGTATAATTTATAAATCGCTGGTTCTATTTTTTTCACCTGTGCCCAAACAGTTACTTCAGGATAAAGTCCACTATCAATGATGGATAAACGTCCCAAATGATGTAACGAATCTACTACATGATTATAAGCATCGAGATAGCTACCCTTATCAAAGTATTCTTTCCCTTCTAAGTAACGGCGAATTAACTTTGAAAATTGAATGCCCGTTTTGATTTTACGACCACTAAACGGAAACTCCTGTAATTCAATTTTTAATTTATGAAGAAATTCATTACGATCAAATAATACTCTACCAAAGAAAATCCAATCGACCACTTTTTTATTTGAGCCAATAAGTAGCCATTTTCGTATTATTTTCTCAGTAACAGTATGTAAAGCTACTTTATTTCCTTCATATAAGTAATGTTTCGTAAAGACTGGCTTTTCTGCTTCCTTTACAATAATAAGTAAGACTGTATCAAATGTATCTGTCACATTACTTTTTTCTTCGCGTTTTCCCACTAAAATAACGCCTAATGTATTCGACTGACTTGCACGTTCCTGGTATATCGGACGCAAAACTTGTTCCATGTTCAGTCCCCCTCTATTTGCTAGTGACCTTTTATCTTCATACGGTGGGTGTCACGGATTTTCACCGTACTCAATAACGCCAAGCGAAATTGATTTCGTTAAAATTTCGACATACTCTAAAAGTATTCCTTCTTTCCACAATATCAAAGCTAAAATACTTTGTTCTTATATGTTATAGTAGATTTTAGATTGGGAGGCAAGATGATAAATGAAACCTTACAAAAGTAAAATTAATAAAATCCGTTCATTCGCATTAGCACTTATTTTTATCGGCTTTGTAGTTATGTATGGGGGAATCTTCTTTAAAAACAATCCTATTCTAGTATTAATTTTCATGACTCTTGGTTTACTTTGTATTATTGGTAGTACAGTCGTATATGCATGGATTGGACTGCTCTCAACAAAAGCTGTTCAAGTGGAATGTCCTAATTGCCATAAGTATACAAAAATATTAGGTCGTGTAGATATGTGTATGTACTGCAATGAACCGTTAACGCTGGATCCAACTCTAGAAGGAAAAGAGTTCGACCAATCTTATAATAAGACAAAAAATTCCTAGCCCCCATAAAGAGCTAGGAATTTTTTATTGTACTTTTGCAGATACATCTTTACACGATGGACAAGTGCCGTAAATTTCTAAACGATGCGAATGCACATCAAAGCCTGTTACTTGTGATGCAAAATGTTCAATTTCGTCGAGACCAGGATAATGGAAGTCGACTATTTTTCCACAGCATTCACAAATCATATGATAATGATCGTTTGTAACGAAATCAAAGCGACTTGAAGCATCACCAAAAGTTAGTTCTTTTACTAGACCAACTTCACGAAATACGCGAAGATTATTATAGACTGTCGCTACACTCATATTTGGGAATTTCCCTTCAAGTGCTTTATAAATTTCATCGGCAGTTGGATGTGCCATTGTTTGAATTAAATATTCCAAAATAGCATGACGCTGAGGAGTAATACGAACACCAGTTGTTTTTAACGTGTCAAGTGCATCCTGTAAATGCGTTTCAGACATCGTCATGCACCTCTTCCATAAAGATTATTAATTTATAATTGTTATAATTAGTGTATCGAATTACTCTTACTTCTGTCAACAATCATACACATTTCGGTTTGATTAGGACTGCTTCTTCAATAACCTCTTGAAATATCCATCATATTTTCTAAATCTGTTTCACCACGTAACCACTTCTCTAAACTTGGCTTAAAGATTTCTAAGCTGCGTTCAACATAGCGAGATGAGTGACTTGAAATATGCGGAGACACAATGACATTCGGTAAAGTCCATAAAGGATGATTCTCAGCTAAAGGCTCTTGTTCAAATACATCTAAAACAGTATAACCAATTTCGCCTGCTTGAATGGCATGTATCAAAACGTTTTCCTCTACTAAGTTTCCACGACCAAAATTCATGAAAATGGCATCATTTTTCATCGCAATAAAATGTTGTTCTTTCAATAAATGTGTCGTCTCCTCTGTTTTAGGTAATACAGAAATAACAATATCAGCCTTAGGTAAAGCTTCGATTAGTTGATCAAAGCTCACCATCTCATTCATATATGCCGCTTCGTTCCCTGAACGGTTACAGCCAATTGTTACAACACCAAATGCTTGCAATAAGCGACCTACTTCCGAACCAATAGCTCCAGGTCCTAAAATAAGTGCTGTACTATCTCGCAGCTCGGTTTGTTTCGCTTTTTTTGACCATTCACTTTTCTTCTGCTGTTCATACATCCAAGGTAGCGCACGCTTAATCGCCAAAATATGAGCAAGCATTGATTCTGCCATTGGTGTTTTATGAATGCCACGTACATTCGAAACTAATATCCCTCGTTCAACAATGGCCTGAGTTGGCATTTTTTCGATCCCCGCTGAAGCTACAAATATCCATTTAAGCTTTGCCGCATACTGCATATCTTTATCATTTAAATCTTCACCATATGTAACAAGCACATCCGCTTTTTGTAGCTCATCGTTTGATAAGCCATTTTCAAAAATAAAATCAACTTGTGGAAATTCTGCTACTAGTGGCTCACGTAAATCTGGTCTTGGTTCAAACGTAAAATAAATTCTCATTGCGTCGCCTCCCATTCTGCTAAATATGTATATACTTCTTCAATATGGTTTTTTACACGTACTTTACGCCAAGCCTTTATAAGATTTCCTTCTGTATCCATTAAAAATGTCGAACGTTCTATCCCCATATATTCACGTCCATACATCTTCTTCAGCACCCAGACTCCATACGCCTCCGCTACGGCATGATCCTCATCCACTAATAGCGAGAATGGTAATCCATGCTTATCTATAAATTTGGTATGCTTTTTGGGATCGTCAGGACTAATACCCAGTACAACTGCATTTAATTTACTAAAATCCTCATGCTTATCACGGAAGTCACCAGCCTCCGTCGTACAGCCTGGTGTCATATCTTTAGGATAAAAATATAAAATAACATTTTGTCCTTTGAAATCCGCTAACTTTACTATTTCTTCTTTTTCATTTATAAGGGAAAAATCAGGTGCTTTTTTACCTTCTATTAAAGCCATATCAATCTCCTCCTCTGTACGCTCTATTTTACTCTAAATAGCAAAACAAATCATATCCCTTAATTTCTTTGGATTTCTTGCACTGATAGGTCTACAATAGATGAAGTATAAAGATTTAGGAGGCAATATATATGAATCACACAAAATCTGAAGCAGTACACGCAGAAGCGCTACAGCATATCGTTGGTGGTGTAAATAGCCCTTCTCGTTCTTATAAAGCAGTTGGCGGAGGTTCACCTGTTGCAATGGCTCGTGGGAAAGGTGCTTATTTTTGGGATGTTGATGGCAACCGCTATATCGACTATCTAGCAGCTTACGGTCCAATCGTTACTGGTCACGGTCACCCACATATCGCAAAAGCTATTACACACGCAGCTGAAAATGGAACTTTGTTTGGGACTCCAACTGAATACGAGGTTACTTTTGCTAAAATGCTAAAAGAAGCAATCCCATCTATGGATAAAGTACGCTTTAATAATTCTGGTACAGAAGCTGTCATGACAACAATTCGTGTTGCACGTGCTTATACTGGTCGTACAAAAGTTATGAAATTCGCTGGTTGCTACCATGGTCACTTTGACTTAGTACTAGTAGCTGCTGGTTCTGGTCCCGCAACATTAGGTACTCCAGACTCAGCAGGTGTTACAACTTCAACAGCAGAGGAAGTAATTACTGTACCATTTAACAACCCTGAAGCATTTACAGCAGCAATGGATAAATGGGGCGATCAAATCGCAGCTATTTTAATAGAGCCTATCGTTGGAAACTTCGGTATTGTAGAGCCTAACCCTGGCTTCCTAGAATTAGTTCATGCCACAGCAAAGGAAAAAGGTGCATTAACTATTTACGATGAAGTTATTACTGCTTTCCGCTTCCACTATGGTAGTGCTCAAAGCTTATTAGGCTTAACACCTGACCTAACTGCACTTGGTAAAGTAATCGGCGGTGGCTTACCGATTGGTGCATACGGCGGTCGTAAAGAAATTATGGATACAGTTGCTCCACTTGGACCTGCCTATCAAGCAGGCACAATGGCAGGAAACCCCGCATCCATGCAAGCTGGTATTGCCTGCCTAGAAGTATTACAAACTCCAGGAATTTATGACGAAATGGACCGTCTAGGAGCCATTTTAGAAGAAGGTATCCTGGCTGCAGCCAAAAAACATGATGTAACAATTACTGTTAATCGCCTTAAAGGTGCTCTTACAATTTACTTTACAGATGTGACAGTAGAAAACTATGAGCAAGCCGAAAACTCAGACAGTGAGATCTTTGGACGCTTCTTTAAATTAATGCTTGCACAAGGCATTAATTTAGCTCCATCAAAATATGAAGCTTGGTTCTTAACAACAGAGCATACAGAAGCAGATATTCTTGAAACAATTAAAGCGGTAGATACTGCGTTTTCACAATTGTAATTTATAAATGCAAAGGCTAAACACCTAACGAAAAGAGCAATTTAGAACAGTGTCTATAACGATTAAATTTTAAAGACGACTCCCTTGTGGGTCGTCTTTTTCTTTAAATGACATACAAATCTATGTATTTTATGAGCACTTCCTTCTATAATGTAAAGAAGCTTAAAATTTTAGACAGAAAGGACATCCATTTTCTATGAAATTAGGTGCCCGTGTATTTAAAACTGGTGTCGCAATCGTGTTTGCACTATTTATTGCTGAGCTGCTAGAGCTACCTTCACCTGTTTTTGCAGGAATTGCAGCAATCTTTGCGATTCAGCCATCTATTTATCGTTCCTATCAAACAATTGTCGAGCAAGTACAGGCCAATATTATAGGAGCTACCATCGCGGTCATTTTCGGCTTGCTTTTTAGTCACCATGTAGTAGCAATCGGCATTGCAGTCATTGTTGCGATCGGTATCATGTTGAAATTTAAACTTGAAAAATCGTTGTCTCTAGCACTTGTTACAGTTGTAGCGATTATGGAGTTTCAAGGAGATGACTTTCTTACATTTGGTCTTATTCGCTTTGTTACCATATTGGTTGGGGTGTTAGCAGCATTTGTTGTCAATCTGTTCTTCCTACCACCAAAATATGAAGTAAAGCTTTTCCGTAAGATTTACTTTTTACAGGATGATATTATCCGATGGACGCGACTTGCTGTTCGCCAGGCATCTGAGCATACGTCTACAAAAGAAGCATTAAGCAAATTTAAGTCTCGTATGCAACGAGTTGACACACTATATGATTTTTATAAGGAAGAGCGTAGTTACTTTAAAAATAAAAAGTTTGTAAAAGCACGTAAATTAGTTGTTTATCGTCAAATGATTACAACGTCAAAGAAAAGTTTAGAGTTGCTTCATCGTCTTCATAATCATGAAAATGAATTAGCGCAGCTACCGACGCAATTTCATTTAATGATTCAAGAACGACTTGATTTCCTGCTAACTTACCATGAACAGCTACTACTGAAATATACGGGGAAATTAAAGCCCGAGCATTCGGAGTGGAGTAAACATATTGATTATGTTCAGCGTAACGAGTTAATGGAAATATTTATAAAACAAATAACTTATGCGCATGATGAAGGCGATACAGAATTCTCGAGTTATCACTTGCTTTATATTTTATCGCGTATTTTAGATTACGAAGAAAACCTAGAGCATTTAGATACGCTCATTGTGTCGTATCAAACTCATCATGGCCAAGAAATTAATGTGGAATTTGAAGAGGAGTTTATCTAATAGTTGAAGCGCACAAAAGAGCGAAGGGTTGGCCTTATATCCACCCCTTCGCCCTTTTTTAGCTTTTCATTTTCGGATCAAGCGCATCACGTAGACCGTCCCCCATTAGATTAAAACCGAGAACCGTTAACATAATAGCTAACCCCGGGAAAATCATCGTCCACGGCGCCTTTAATAAATAGATACGGGAATCCGCTAGCATTTTTCCCCATTCCGGTGCTGGTGCTTGAGCTCCTAATCCTAGGAAGCCTAGTGCTGCCGCTTCAATAATCGCGGTCGCTATCGCTAACGTTCCTTGCACAATGATTGGCGTCATCGAGTTTGGCAAAATATGCGAGAATAAAATCCGTGAATCACGCATTCCAATGGCCTTTGCTGCTACGATGTATTCCTCTTCTTTAACACTCAATACTTTCGAACGAATCAGGCGTCCGAAATTCGGCACGTTAATAATGGCAATGGCAATCAATGCATTTTGTAAAGATGGTCCAAGCACCGCTACTACCGCAATAGCTAGTAAAATACTAGGGAATGCTAACATAATATCGAAAATACGCGAGATAATCGTATCAATCCATCTTCCATAATAACCCGCAATAATGCCCAGTAAGCTACCTACAATTACAGAAAGAATAACTGAAAAAAAGCCTACCCACAAAGAAATTCTTGCTCCATGTATAATTCTAGAGAAAATATCCCGACCAAAGTCATCTGTGCCAAACCAATGCTCACTTGATGGTGCTAATAAACGCTTCGAAAGATTTTGATCATTAACCCCTTCTGGAGCAATCATCGGGCCAACTATAGCAAGTATAATAAAAAATAGTACAATGCCTGCACCTACTAGGGAGATTTTGTTCTTTTTAAAACTACGCCAGCCTTCTCTCCAAGGACCTACCGCTCGTTCACGACTTGGTGCTGCTTCTGTTTTTATATTTATCGCTCCAGTCATTATCGGCTCTCCCCTCTATTTGTATTTAATCCGTGGATCGATCACCGTATACAGTAAATCCACAATTAAATTAATCATGATAAAAATAAAAGCAATTATTAATATACCTGATTGAATAACAGGATAGTCTCGGAAGCCAATGGCATCATAAATATAACGACCAATGCCAGGCCAGCTGAAGATTGTCTCTGTTAATATGGCACCCCCTAGCAGTAATCCTGTTTGCAAACCGATTACTGTTAGTACTGGAATAACAGCATTTTTCAATGCATGCTTATAAACGACAATAAACATTTTTTGCCCCTTTGCTCTAGCGGTGCGTACATAGTCAGAGCGCATTACTTCAAGCATAGATGACCTAGTCATTCTTGCAATAATCGCCATTGGAATTGTCGCGAGAGCTATGCCAGGTAATACTAATCGCTTTAACACTTCTGTAAATTGATCAAAGCGTCCTTGTATTAGCGTATCCAGTAAATAAAAATGTGTAATGGTGGTTATTGGATCTCGCACATCTTCTCGACCTGATGTCGGGAACCAGCCGAGCTGATTACTGAAAGCCCATTGTTCCATTAAACCGAGCCAGAAGACTGGTACAGACACCCCGATTAAAGCAACTACCATTGCCACATAGTCAAACCAAGAATTTTGGAACCATGCAGAAATAATACCTGCATTTACTCCAACTATCACAGCGATGATCATGGCAAATAGCGCTAGCTCAGCTGTTGCCGCTAAATATGGGAAAATTTCCTCTGATACAGGTAATTTAGTACGCAATGATACTCCTAAATCACCCTGAAAAACGCCTCCTAAATAACTAAAATATTGTGTATACCACGGCTTATTTAATCCTAAACTTGCGTTTAACGCTTCGACCGCTTCTTTCGTTGCCTGCTGTCCTAAAATTACTTGCGCTGGATTACCAGGAATTGCACGAATTAACATGAAAACGATAAAAGTCATTCCAAGCAAAACTGGGATTAATTGAAACACACGCCTTCCCATATAGTGAAGCATCTTCTTCACCCCTCTGTTATTTTCATAATATACTTTTGCATAAAAGCATTGAAGTCTTTACCTATACTGTAGAAAGGGTCAGCCTTCACCAAACGGTTTGATCGTTTAGATGATTGGTCTTTCATACAGAAAAAAATACCTCTAGCTTGTAAAAAAAATCCGCTAGATTTCTACGGCTTACCCGCAGAAAGCAAGCAGATTCTTTAAACTTTCCTCTTCAATTAAATCCTGTGTTAGGATAGCCCTTTTATGGCTACTTCATATCTACATTAGCTAAGCGGTCAGAACCTGTTGGATGTGCAATATAGTTTGTAACTTTAGCGTTAGCAGCTAAAATTGGAGTAGAGTGAGCAAGTGGAACCCATGGCGCATCATTAGAGATGATCTCTTGTGCTTTCTTGTAAAATCCATTACGCTTGTCCTCATTAATTTCAGTTTGTGCAGCCACTAAAAGTTTGTGTAATTCTTTGTTGTCATAGAATGTATAGTTGTTGGAACCAATGTTATCCCCGTCTAATAAAGTATAAAGGAAGTTATCCGCATCTCCGTTATCACCTGTCCAACCAAGTAAGAACG
The DNA here is from genome assembly GCF_044755845.1 of Lysinibacillus sp. NPDC092081. NCBI lineage: Bacteria > Bacillati > Bacillota > Bacilli > Caryophanales > Bacillaceae > Lysinibacillus > Lysinibacillus sp. NPDC092081. The sequence continues at coordinate 40,863 of NZ_JBIVRU010000027.1, read as the reverse complement.
CATCTGCTTCACCTTTTTGTGCTTTTTCTAAATACGTAGCCCATTCAAAAGATACAATTTCAGATTTGATTCCAACATCATCTAGATTCTTTTGGATCGCTTCCGCAATTTTTTTGCCATCTGGCATATACGGACGTGGTACAGGCATAGCCCACAGCTGAATTTTTTTACCATCATAGCCAGCTTCAGCTAATAATGCTTTAGCTTTTTCTGGATCATACTCATAGCCTTTAATGTCATCGTTGTAGCCTGAAATTACTGGAGGCATAGGATTTTTCGCTGGCACTGCTAAGCCTTCATAAAATGCATCTACTAATGCTTGTTTATCGATCGCGTAATTTACTGCTTGACGAACTTTTACGTTATCGAACGGTGGGCGTGTTACCGTTAGTCCAAGATAGCCGACATTCATAGATGGACGTTCGATTAATTGTAATTTTGCATTCGATTCGATTGAAGATTTATCAGAAGGACTTAAACCATCCGCAACATCAATGTTTCCTGCTGTTAAATCATTTAAACGTGCAGAGTTATCTGGAATTGAACGATAGATTACTTTATCTAATTTCGGTAAACCATCAATATAGTAATCTGGATTTTTCTCAATAGTAATTGCATCATTACGTACCCAGCTCACAAATTTGAATGGACCCGTACCTACTGGATTTGCAGATAATCCTTCTTCATTTGCTTCAAAAGCTGTTGGAGAAGCAATTGCAAAAGGAGACATGGCTAAATTTTTCAGGAATGGTGCCTGTGGCTGGCTAAGCTTGAATACAACAGTATGATCATCTTTAGCAGTTACCGATTCAATCACTTGCTTGTCACCTACTACAAATTGGGAGCTGTAATAAGGGTGTTTATCAGCACCAGCTTTCCAGCGTTCAAAATTTTTAACAACTGCTTCTGCATTGAAATCAGTGCCATCATGGAACTTTACACCTTCTTGAAGATGGAATGTGTATGTTAAACCATCTTCTGAAGGCTCCCATGATTTCGCTAAACCTGGTTGAATTGTTACATCTTTTTCGCCAAAATTCACTAATGTTTCATATATATTTGCTGTAACCGTGAATGATTCACCATCAGTTACAATTGCAGGGTCTAGCGCTACTGAATCACCACCACGACCATAAACTAATATTTTTGGTCCACCACTGCTAGCTTTATCGCCACCACTTGAAGTATCTTTACTACCCGCATCCTTAGTATCTGAGCTACCACAAGCAGCTAAGATTGTCGAAAGAACAAGGATAAACATTACACCCAAAGTCCAAAGCTTCTTTTTCTTCATTGAATTTCCCCCTAAGTTTTTTTATATCATTGAATGTTGGGTTGCATCATACAGTGAAACTTTAATCAGTGGGGGTTGTTTTCATCCTCACTGATTATTAGTCTTCACCAATCGGGCATTTACGGGCAGTTACTCTCCTACCTAGCTTCTTTACTTTCGTTGAATTTTTAGGAAGGAGTCTTGTACCTAACGCTATGCTTTAGATAAATTACTGCCCGTTAATGCGGGGTATAGATGACAAGCAACAAAATGACCCGGTTTCACTTCTTGCATTTTCGGAACTACTTGAGAACATTCTTCCTTTTTAAATGGACATCTCGTATGGAAAGTGCACCCACTTGGCGGATTCGAAGCACTCGGAATATCTCCAGAAATAATGAGCTGTTCACGTTCAAACGTAGGATCTGGAACAGGTACCGAGGATAGCAGTGCCTGAGTATATGGATGAAGTGGCTCAGCATATAAATCCTCACTTGCTGTCAGCTCCACTAATTTCCCCAAATACATTACACCTACACGATTACTAATATGGCGTACAACCCCTAAATCGTGGGAGATAAAAATATAAGTTAGCTTTAAGTCCTTTTGTAAGTTTTGCAATAAATTCAATACTTGCGCCTGTATGGACACATCGAGTGCAGAGACAGGCTCGTCCGCAATAATCAAACGAGGGTTCGTCATTAGAGCACGAGCAATACCGATACGCTGTCTTTGACCACCACTAAATTGATGTGGATACCGTTTCACATGATATTCATTTAACCCAACAATTTCGAGAAGCTCTAAAACTTTCTGTTTACGTTCCTTTGCATTGCCCATTCCATGAACAATAAGAGGTTCCTCCAATATTTTCCCAATATTATGCCTCGGATTAAGAGAAGCATAAGGATCTTGGAAAATCATTTGAATGTCTCTACGAGCTTTGCGCATTTCATTGTTCGATAATTCAGAAATCATTTTACCTGCGAATTCAATCTCGCCCTCTGTTGGCTCAAGCAATCGCATTAAAAGTCGACCAGTTGTTGATTTACCACATCCGGACTCACCTACAATACCTAATGTTTCTCCTTCAAAAACTTCAAAGGAAACATCATCCACTGCCTTTACGTCTCCAACTTGTGTGTTCAAGACACCCTTCCGAATGGGGAAATATTTTTTTAAACCATCAACTTTCAACAACACTTTCGACATGGTACTCCACCTCCTGTTTCTCTAGTAAAAAACATCTCGATTTATGCTGCTCTGTTGCTTCATATAAAGGTGGTGTTTCTTGTACACAGCGATCCATCGCAAATTCGCAACGCGCTGCAAAACGACAGCCTTCCTGAATACTTCCGGGCTTTGGTACACTCCCTGGTATAGAGTAAAGGTTGTCCTTTTTATAACGCATATCTGGTACAGATTTAATAAGTCCTTGTGTATACGGGTGCTTTGGATTAACGAATATCTCCTGAATAGGTGCCTCCTCTACAATCTGACCTGCATACATTACAATAACTCGCTCGCATGTCTCTGCTACAATGCCCAAATCATGTGTAATTAATAAAACAGCCGTATTTAAACGTATATTTAAATCTTTCATAAGCTGCAAGATTTGAGCTTGAATCGTAACATCTAATGCAGTAGTCGGCTCATCAGCAATCAATACCTTCGGATCACAGACAAGCGCCATTGCAATCATGACCCGTTGTCGCATCCCCCCCGATAGCTGATGTGGATAATCTTTTAATAATTCCTCAGCACGCGGTAGACCTACTAGTTTCATAATTTCAATTGCCCTTGCAAATGCTTCTTTTTTCGACCATTTCGGATGATGAATTAAAATCGCTTCTTTTAGCTGATCGCCAATTGTAAACAAAGGATTTAAGGATGTCATAGGCTCCTGAAAAATCATCGCCACATCTTTCCCACGAATTTTCTGCATTTGTTTATCAGATAATGTGACGAGATTTTCGCCATCTAATAGTATTTCTCCACCCGTTATTTTTCCAGGTGGTGACGGTATTAATCCCATAATGGACAGTGATGTGACACTTTTTCCACTTCCTGATTCCCCTACAATTCCTAATATTTCTCCCTCATGAACAGAAAAATCGATATCATCTACGGCAGGGATTTGTCCATCATCTGTAAAAAAGGTTGTCTTTAAACCTTTAATTTCTAGCAGCTTTTTTCTCATGATCATTCGCCCCATCCCACCCATATTTTCACTTAATTACATTAACTATCACTTAATTCCCTATTTTCAGATAATTCTAACCAAAAAACATCGCTCTTTCAATCATTATTATTCTGCAATTAACATAGATTTTCTACATCGTTCGAGTTTCGTATTAATATTGTATTATTAATCGATAATATTTTATAAATAAGACAAAAAAATAGCCTTCCGTTTATGTTTAAATGGAAGACTATTTTTAGATTATTGACTCATTACTCAAATTTAGGTATGGAATTTGTTAGTGAATCAAATTTTTTCTGTTATACCGTGGTATATCAATCTAAATGTTGCACCTGGAATAAATTAAAGTAGGTTCCTTCTTTTTGCATCAATTGCTCGTGCGTACCACTTTCAATTAATTGTCCATGATCTATAACCAAAATTTTATCTGCATGTGTAATCGTAGAAAGTCGGTGAGCAATTATAATGGTCGTGCGTTCATGTGCAAGTACATCCAAGGATTCTTGAATAAGTGCCTCGCTTTCTAAATCCAATGCAGAAGTTGCTTCATCCAATATTAAAATAGGAGGATTTTTCAAAAATACACGAGCAATCGCTACCCGCTGCTTTTGTCCACCTGATAACTTCACACCGCGCTCCCCGACCTTTGTGTCATAGCCATCTGGCAAGCCCATAATAAAATCATGTGCATTTGCCGCTTTTGCCGCAGCAATGACCTCTTCATCAGAAGCATCTGGCTTGCCCATTAAAATATTCTCCTTTACTGAATCACTAAACAAAATATTATCTTGTAGGACTATTCCAATTTGTGAGCGTAAAGAATGTAGAGATACGTCACGAACATCATAGTCATCTATACATACGGTGCCATTCGTTGCGTCATAAAAGCGAGGAATCAAACTAATGATCGTTGATTTTCCTCCACCACTCATTCCTACAAACGCAACTGTCTCCCCAGGATTAATTGTAAAATTGATGTTGTTTAAAATTTGTGAGCCCTCTTCTTCATATTGAAAGTTCACATTGTCAAAGCGCACTTCACCCTTTACGCGAGGTAACTCTACCGCATTAGCCTTGTTTTTAATTTCATAAGGTTCGTCTATTAATTCAAACATTCGATCCATTGATGCAAATGATTGTGTTAACATCGTTGATGAACTTACAAGACGACGGAGTGGACCGTAAAGTCGTTCAATATAGGCAATAAAGGCTACCATCGTCCCGACTGAAAGAGAACCATTAATAACCTGATAACCTGCATAAGCAATTACTAGGAGAGGTGCTACATCCGTGATTGTATTCACCACTGCAAAGGATTTAGCATTCCATTTCGTATGATCCAGCGCTTTCTCTAAAAATTCACCATTGGCTTCATCGAATAATTTTTGCTCATGCTTTTCTAGTGTGAAGCTTTTAATAATGCTCATTCCAGCTACACGTTCATGCAAATAACTTTGCACACCTGCAAGAGCTTGTGACCGTTTACGTGTTAAAGATCGAAGTTTACCAAAGAAGTACTTCACACTAAACCCATAGAATGGGAACGCAATTAATGCTACTAGCGTAAGCTTAACATCCATGGCAAGCATAATACCGATCGCAATAACAATTGTCGCAAGGTCGAGCCAAACGTTCATCAAGCCTGTCATAATAAAGTTTTTTGTTTGTTCCACATCATTAATCACTCTTGAAATAACATCGCCAGCTCTTGTATTTGCATAGTATCTTAAACTGAGTCGCTGTAAATGAGCATATATTTGTTTTCGAATATCGAAAAGCACCTTGTTACTGACGTGTTGAGCATAATATTGACGGTAATACTCAATCGGTGGTCGAATAATAAAGAATACAATGATCGTACCACCTAACCAATAAAACAGTTCTTTTGTCTTCTCTGCATCGGTTAGATGATTTGCGGCAATAATATCATCTAACACAATTTTTATGAGTAATGGGATAAATAACGGAATCGCAAATTTCACTATACCAATCAAAATCGTTAAAATAATTTCCCATGTATATGGTTTTACAAATCTCATATAACGCTTTATACTACCCAATTTATTATCACATCCTTATTTAGAAGCCTCGCTCTTATGTAAATTAAGCAAATGAGCCACTTCACATATAAAAAGAAACAGACATCCACAAATGAATGCCCAAACGTATTATAGCAATATTTTGTTTTAAGTACAGTTAATTTAGCTTTATCACTAACTATTTTACAATCTGATTGTTTAAGACATAAAAAACACCCATTAGTAAAACTAATAGGTGTTCCTAACAGTCATCTGCTTGCATATCGAGCTGAAACTTATAACGACTTGTCCAGGCATCGATGAAATCAGGTGCAAAGGGTCCTCTTTTTTGTTGAATCCAGCTAATTAATTTATCGACATTGCGCTTTAAAATTTTATCTATGACATCTGGATAAGACATTTCCTTACGATGTAGCTCATATTCATCCTCATCTAAGAGTGAGTAAGACATATCAGGGAAAACTTTAATGTCTAAATCATAGTCAATATATTTAATGGCATTATTATCGAAAACAAATGGTGAGCTTAGATTACAATAATAATACACACCGTCCTCACGTAGCATGCAAATGATGTTAAACCAGTGCTCCGCATGGAAATAACAAATAGAAGGCTCTCTCGTTAGCCACGTACGACCATCGGATTCTGTCACAAGTGTCCGTTCATTCGCACCGATAACGATATTTTTCGTTCCTTTTAAAATCGTTGTTTCTTGCCAAACACGGTGGATACGGCCATTGTGCTTATAACTATGTATTTGTATCGTTTCTCCTTCTACCGGTATTGCCATCTTTGAAGCCCACCTTTTCGTCTATGCTACCTAAATCTAGCAGTCTCTAGTATATTATAGCAATGTGTACGCGAAAGGTGTAGTTAGAAAACCACAAATTTCCCTGCGCTCTTTTAAATTTGTACAAAATTTCGTTAATTTGAAGCGGATTTTATCATAACAACAACTTGATTGGAATTATTTGTTTATTCCCATAGATCGGATCGGGGTTTTTTCTTTTGAAATTTGAGCGGTTTCTCTACCTGAGCGTTCTTTGTCCTACCTGAGCAATTTTTCTCGGCTACCAGATCAGTTCTCTGTCCTACCTGAGCAGTTTTCTTGGCTGCCCGAGCAATTCTCCTTACTTCCTGAGCAATCAGATTTTACTAAATAAAATTTAAAAGGAGCTGTCTTTTTTAAATCTCTTCGATTTTAGACAGCTCCTTAGAGGTAAATGCAATTATGCAGTTACAAAGTGTTATTCACCAAGATCTTGGTTAGTTTTATTGAAGTTACCTGAAGCTTGAGCTTTTTTCTGCTCTGCTTTAGCATTTTGCTTTTGCACTTCAGTAGCGTCTGTAACGTCTGTTTCATAACCAAATTCTTGACTTTGACGTTGCATGTTTTTATTCGGTTGTAAATTTTGGTTGTTTTGCTTTTTCATTATTCATTCACCTCCACGTTCATTATTGTGTACTGAGGTGAATGGTTTTATGCTCATAAATTTTTATAAATATTATTTTCTTGATTAATCTTCATTTCTTGCCAAATTTTCAGCATTGGAACGGGCATTGGTAACAATTCTATTTGTTCGCGAGTCAGCCATTCGCCCTTTACTGCTGAATTGCATTTCATAAAATAGCTATTTATATGCCATGTTAAATGTGAAAAAACATGTTTAAACGTTAACAATTCCTGTTGCGGTTGAACATTCATAGCGTACTCATTAATAAAAGTACCTATTGAATCTTTGCCGTGTTCAAGCATTGGAAACTGCCATAGATTAGCTAGTAAACCCTCTGATGGGCGCTGCTCCAATAAAATTCGACCTTTATCATCTTGACATACAAGCACATCGTATGTGATATGCTTCATCTTTACTTTTTTAGATTTGATAGGTAATTTTTCAGGCTCGCCTTCATTAAAAGCGATACAGTATTCTCGAACTGGACATAATAAGCACTTTGGTGAAGTTGGCGTACAAATAAGTGCACCAAGCTCCATTAAGCCTTGATTGAAGGACGATGCGTTTTCTGGATCGATCAGTTCTTCAACTGCCTCTTCAAAAATCTTTTTAGTCTTTGGAGCTGCTATATCATCATGAATAGTAAGTACACGACTTAAAACACGCATAACATTGCCATCAACTGCATGTTCGGGCTTATTATAGGCAATACTTAAAATAGCTCCAGCAGTATACGGACCTACGCCTTTTAATTTTGAAATCTCATGGCGATTATCGGGTACTACCCCACCGTAGTTTTCTAATACCTCGCGAACACCTGCTTGTAAGTTACGTGCACGGGAATAATAGCCAAGGCCTTCCCAATGCTTCAATAAGTATTCTTGTGGAGCTTCCGCGAGTAACTCTAATGTTGGAAAACTTTCCATGAAACGATTGTAATAAGGAATAACTGTGTCGACACGTGTTTGTTGTAGCATCACTTCCGATACCCAGATTTTATAAGGGTCCGTAGTATGTCTCCAAGGTAAATCACGTTTCTCAACATTAAACCATTCGACTAAAGATTGTCGAAATTCTGTTACATATGAATAATTCACAGTGACCTCCAGCGTCTTTACGATTTTATTTATGGTAAAAAGAGTATACAATTAAGAAAAAACATCTGTCCTAAACGACAAAAACCGTCAATTTTTTAGATTTAAAATTTAGCACGACTGTTTTTATTTATTGAAATATACATGTATGCAAATTGTACTCTAGATTTATGCATACAAGGAGTGGATATTTTTGGATTCAGGTACACATTTCGTTATGGGTATAGCCCTCGGTGGTCTTGCATTCGTTGATCCCGTTGTAGCAGATCATTCTATGACCTTTACCGCAGTAATGGCAGGTACAATTATTGGCTCACAGGCACCTGATGTCGATACTGTTTTAAAACTGCGCAACAACGCAATTTATATTCGACATCATCGCGGAATTACACATTCATTACCAGCAGTAGCTATTTGGCCTCTCTTAATTACAGCAGTTTTGGCAATCATTATTCAAGACGCAAATGTGTTTCATTTATGGCTTTGGACATTTTTAGCTGTAGCACTTCATGTCTTTGTTGATATCTTCAATGCTTATGGTACACAAGCACTTCGACCATTCTCTAGAAGATGGGTTGCACTTGGTGTCATTAATACGTTTGATCCAATTATTTTCACACTACATTGTCTTGGCATTTTACTTTGGGCATTTGGTGCAAATCCAGTTTGGACATTTAGTATCATGTATCTCATTATTATCGTTTATTACATTTTACGATTTGCAGTCCAAAAGGCTGTAAAGAACGCAGTGCATAATACCATACAGGATGAAGAGTATGTTATTGTAGCGCCTACAATGCGATTCTTCCACTGGCGAATTGCAGCTAAATCCAAAACGCATTATTACGTTGGGCGCGCTTATGGGCGTACTGTTAACATTTATGATAAATTCGAAATAAAACCTTTACCGAAAACGCCTCTTATCGAAATAGCATTGAAAGATCGCAATCTTGCTGCTTTCGTGTCATTCTCACCATTGTATCGTTGGGAAATTTCAGAACTCGATAATGGCTTAACAGAAGTAAGATTGATTGATCTGCGTTACCGTAGTGATAATCGCTATCCGTTCGTTGCTGTCGCTCATTTAAACGATGACAATGAGATTATCACTTCATACACAGGTTGGATTTTTACCGAAGATAAACTCCAGAAAAAATTACAAGTTGGCGCAAGTAATTAAACATCAGCAAACCCTGACCAAATATTGGTCAGGGTTTTGTTATTGCACCATATCATCACTAGCATCAAGTAAATGTGCGTATTTGGGATTGCATCCTGCAAATGCATGCAGTTTATCACCGTAGCTGGTAATTAATTGACGCACTAAATTTTCAGTGTAATCAGCACCACGATAGGAGTAGCCAGCTTTTGCAGAAGTTGATTCAAAATCACTCCATAAAAGCTCAATCCATACTCGTGCACGTCCTACTGACATTTGCGGGTTTTTTGCAAGTAATTCAGCAGTTAGTTTTTCAATTTTTTCATCCATTTATTTGCCCACCTTTACAGGAGATAGCATTGAAACAGGTAAAGCCTCTTGGTATTTTTCGCCCCCTAAGCGATGTCCCCAAGCAAAGCGTCCTTTTAAATAATCCACTTGGAAAAATTCATTTTCGGAGCCGTCAATACGATACATTTCTCCAGGAATTATTGTATCTAAATCAACCAGATAAGCAGCTGCCATTAAAGCCTTACGCTCGTAAACTGCGAATTCATTGATAATTCCTAGCTGCTCCGCCTTACGTGCTTTTTCCTTGATCATAGCTATTTCTTCACGTAATTCATGCTCTGACATTGCAGCATAATTTTTTTCGTTCATTCCTCATTCTCCTTCTCTTCAATAAAACGATCTATAACCTCTATAGGAAAACCTTTTTGATAGAGCGCTTGCTTTAATTTCATTTTCAATTCATAACCAGTATACTTCGATGAATACTTTTTCCAAACTTTTTCGCCTTGTACCTCAAGTAGCTGTTGCCATTCATCATCAACTTGCTCAATCTCTATTTGACTTAGCACATCATCTACAACACTAAAAGAATAACCTTTTCGCATTAAAAAATCTTGAATTTTAGCTTTTATTTGTGTTGGTGTTTTCTTTTTTTCTGATCGAATGACCTTTTCAGTCAATTGTGTCGCAAGTTTTACTTGTTCCGCATGACTATACGTAGCAAGTACCTCATCCTGTAAGCTTTTATCAATTCCCTTTTTCATAAGGTCTTGTCTAATTGCCTTAGGTCCCTTTTTCATCGTAACTTTTTTCGTATTTAGTAATGCCTTGGAGTAAGTTTCATCATTTAAAAAACCGTATGATTTGAGCTTTTGTATAGCCTCTAAAATAACTGCTTCGCCAAATTCTAACGCGAGAAGCTTTTTCTTGACCTCATGCTCACTGCGCATTTGATAAGACAAAAAATTTAACCCTTTATTAAAAGCTTTTCGAATTTCATCCTCATAGGCAATTTCCTGAATATCAAATTCCTCAAGCACTTTTCCCTTCGTTAATCCAAATTGAATGAGAATGGCCTCATCTACAGGAAAAGCGTATTCTTCGTTCAAATATATATTATAACGTTCTGGATTGTTTTTTTGACGTGCAATTTTCGTAATAATACGCATTAGTAACACCTCACTATTAACCATTATAACATGATTCGTGGGCATTGCTTTTTCCTGTGGGTTTCACGTTTCACACGGGTATTCGTTTCTTTTTCGCGGTTATTTCACGTTTTACGCATCATTTAAAAGAAGCACTTCAAGATTTATTGTATTAATCGACTAGGATAATTTTTTAAAAAATACGCATTCTAATGAAAAAGAAAGGATGCGTTTTTAATGTGGAAACAGCATATTGTAGGAGCGGTCATCGCTACTTTTATTATTGCCGCGGCAATTAGCTTTAATCCATTTTCAGCTTCTGGCTCTGATGAATACCATTGGGGATTAAAGCGAGCGAAAAACGGTGAACCAGCTGAGGCTGGGGCACAGCTTGATCAGCTCCTTGAGAAGTATGGCGCTATTTATAAAGGTAAGCCTGATAAAAAAGTTGCTTATTTAACCTTTGATAACGGCTATGAAAATGGGTTTACGGAAAGCATTTTGGATACATTGAAGAAGGAAAAAGCACCAGCTACCTTCTTTTTAACTGGTCATTATTTAGAAAGTGCCCCCGATATAGTGAAACGTATGGTTAAAGATGGCCATACAATCGGCAACCATTCATATGGACATCCAAATATGGCGAGATTATCGCCAGATGCTATGCGTACAGAATGGAAAAAATTTGACGATAAGTTGAGGGGTTTAACTGGTATTAAACGTACAACATACTTCCGCCCACCTGAGGGTACATTTAATGCGAAATTATTAGAGGTCGGAAATGCTGAAGGCTACCGTCATATTTTCTGGTCTGTTGCCTTTAAGGATTGGGAAAGGGATGTACGGCGTGGCGCAGATTATGCGTATAATGCACTAATAGAACAGCTACACCCTGGTGCTGTAATATTAATGCACACTGTTGCGCAGGATAACGCTGAAGCGCTTCCTAGGTTTATTGCCGAGGCGAAAAAACAAGGCTATACATTTTTATCCCTTGACGATTTAGTTTTAGAACATGAAGATCTTCCTGTCGCTTTGCAATCGTCTACTCCTTAGTTATAATGGGGAGATGATATTAAAAGAACAGGGACGTGGAACGCTTGACACAACAAACAACAATGGAAGTAGGACAAAAATTTCCTCTAATAATAAAAAGACTTGGTATTAACGGTGAAGGAGTAGGCTTTTATAAGCGTAATGTTGTATTCGTAAAGGGAGCTATTCCTGGTGAAGAAATTACAGCACAAGTGACTAAAACACAACGAAACTTTGCCGAAGCAGAAATATTAACAATTCGCAAAGCTTCAAAATATCGTCAGGAAGCACCATGTCCAGTTTACAACGAATGTGGCGGCTGCCAGCTTCAACATATGACATATGATAAACAGCTAATCGAAAAGCGTGATATCGTAATTCAAGCATTAGAACGTTATGCTAAGCCTTTAGCTAATACAGTTGAAGTTCGCAAAACTCTAGGGATGGATAATCCATGGAATTATCGTAACAAAAGTCAATATCAAGTACGTAAAGAGGGTAAGCGTGTCTATGCAGGGCTATTTGCAGAAGGTAGCAACAAGTTACTGAACATCAATGACTGCCTTGTCCAACATCCGATTACATCAAAAATTACAGTGGCAACACGTAAAATTTTACAAAAACTGAATATTACTATTTACGATGGTCGTACACTTGATGGCTTAGTGCGCACGATTGTTGTACGTACAGGAATTCGTACTGGTGAAACACAAGTCGTGCTCGTAACAACGCGTAAGGAAATTCCACATCAAGCGGAACTAATTGCTCGTATTAAAAAAATAGATCCAAGTATCGTATCGATCGCACAAAATATTAACCGTGAGAAAACATCGTTAATCTTTGGCGATGAAACGATTGTCCTCGATGGTAAGGAAACGATTCATGAGGAGCTTGGTGAATTAGCCTTTGATTTATCAGCTCGTGCCTTTTTCCAATTAAATCCAACACAAACCGTTCATCTCTATGATGAAATCAAAAAAGCAGCAGCATTAACAGGCAAAGAAACAGTAGTTGATGCTTACTGTGGTGTTGGAACAATCGGTTTATGGCTAGCTGACAAAGCAAAAGAAGTTCGTGGAATGGACGTTATCCCAGAAAGCATTCAGGACGCACGTAAAAACGCCCGAAACCATGGCTTCAAGCATACAAAATACGCAGTCGGCACAGCAGAGAGCGTATTAGCAAAATGGCGCAAGGAAGGATTTACACCAGATGTTATTACAGTAGATCCACCACGCACAGGTCTAGCACCAGAGTTCATCCGCACTGTGCTGAAGCTAAAACCGAAGCGCTTTGTCTATACATCATGTAATCCATCAACTTTGGCGAAGGATTTAAACGAATTATCGAAGTTTTATGATGTGCAGTATATTCAGCCGGTTGATATGTTTGCACAGACGGCGCAAGTGGAGTGCGTGGCGAAGCTTGTGTTGAAGGATAAGTAATGAAAATGGGCGTCCTCAAAAAATGAGAGACGCCCTTTTTAAATTTTGGCTGTTTTCGAAAAGATTGTTGCTATTCAACTCCCATGAAAGAACTTAATCATCTTTCATTTTCTGTGGTGAAGTGCTTATTTTTGCTCTTCATGGATGGCTAACGGCGCAGATTAGTTAAAGAAAGTCCGTATTAATTACGTAATTATTCTGGTGGATACTTATATGTTTTTAGGTGCGTGTGATTTATTAATTTAACCTAGGTCTGGGAGAAATTTCATAGGTCATGCGATCCTTCCCTACAGGGATATAATGTCCACCATCTGTAAGTTCAATTTCAAATGTAATTTGCAATAAAAAGCCACGGAAACTATTCACTCTCTTTGTTTCAATCACTTCAATTTTCCACGGAGTTACATTAGCTGAAAAATCCTTTAAAATATTTGGATAATAATAGCTATTCAAATCTTTTTCAATATAAGGAGTAAGCATATCCTGTAATCTAAGTTCTTCAGAGTCTTGAGTTGAATTATATGACGAAACGGTTTTTGTTTGAATAGATGTTAGAGTAAGAAATAGTATAAAAGTAATTAACATCTTTTTATTATCTTCAATTACACCTCTTTACGGTTTACTTACTAAATTGTATTGTTTCCTTTTAAAGAATAAAGTATGTACATATTGAAGTAACGGGTGCTTTACTTGAAAATCATTGAGTTGCATAGGCAGCTCTTTTTTTCTTATTGAACTAAAGGGGCAGTTTAGTTCAATAAGAAGGGTTATTTGCGATTGCGTTGAATAAGTTAATATATGTAAATTATTGAACGAAAAGGGGTGCTTTTTCATTATTCAACAATCGAGCCAGATTGTTGAGGTGCTATATGTAAAGTGAACTTACCAAAAATTATTCTTATGGAGGTTGTAGAATGAGAAATGGTGTTATCTTAATGACCATAATTTCGGGGCTACTTTTCTGTTTTATAATGATTGCCGCTTCGCTATCTCCCTTTCCGGATCCTGGTGGATTCAATTCTTTAGGTATGTGGCTGAATATTATAATGTTTCTTGTCTTTTATATTCTGTCTTTAATTTTGTATTGGGTAGGAGTTAAAGGAATGAAATATGTTATGGCAGTTTTTTGCGGAGTAGGGTTACTTATATCACTTTCAATAATTGGACTGGCATTTGTAAAGGGAATGGTTACTTATAATCTTTCTGATTTTCTATATGTGATCGTTCTTTGCGTTATGTCACTAATTGCCAATATCGTTTGGTATATTGTTGCATTTAAACAATCGGGCGTAATTGTTTAAGAAGCGTTTTTATTTTTATTAAATTCAAGATTACTTTAGTTCATTAAGGATTTATAAAGTATACAAAACAAACCCAATAAACGTTCCCAAATGAAAGTTTGGAAACACATTAAAAAGTCCTGAATGTTGTTAAATCGAAGTTTGTGGCTTTTTGTATGAACATTAATTATGCAGCTTTTTATGCAAAGTTATATAAACATAGCTACAATAAGAATTTGCAGAAAATTCTACAGATATGCTAATGAATAAAAACGTGCATATATAGACAATTTATAACGCTGTAAATCAGTATTTTTTAATCGGTACTTCAACTTAAACTAACAAGAACTTTAGTTGAAGAAGCGTCGCTGTTCTTATAAACTCCCATGAAAGAACTTAATCATCTTTCATTTTCTGTGATGTAGCGCTGGTTTTTGCGCTACATGGATGGCTAACGGGTGCTTTAGTTTATATTCGATTTACGAAATATCAAACATAAAAACAGAGTTGATTCTACACATTTTGTAGATTAACTCTGTTTTTATGTTTTAACAGCAACAATCTTTTAGAAAACAGCCTAAATAAAAAGCAAGTGGATAATTAGACCCTTCCACTTGCTTTCGTCAGTTATTGTTCACGAGCATTAAATTGCTCCATTTTGTCTTCTAAATCATCCATCATTTGAATTAAACGATCAATATCCTCTAATTCAGTTGTTTCAGGATCAATTGCATCTAAAACTTCTAAAAATATTTCAAGACGCTCTTTTAAGTAATTCATTTGTTGTTTTTTATCAGTGATTGGATTTGACATACATACACCTCATTTCATCCCCTTCATCTTAGCTGATTTGGGACTAAAATTCAATGTTTAGGTAAACACCTAGGACTTAGAGATTATTTTGCGGAAATCAATAGACAGAATATTTACAATAATGAAACCGTATGTTAAATTAGTATTAAGAAAAGGTAAAGGAGCTGATTTAAAAAATCCAAAAAGACTCTAACTCGAAAAGGAGGGAGTTTAAACAAGTACTCGGCCAATGTAAAAGCCGAAATTCGTGTTTATACAATTAAATGGAGATAAGTGTTAGTTAGGCCTTAGCGTAAAATCACATGTGGTGAGCGCTAAGGCTTTTTGGTATGCTGTTATTTGGAAGATTGACTTGATGTTGGAGGAAAAGATGACATACTTCTCAGATTACAGCAAAAAAAGATTTGCCATTCTAGTGTTAATTGTATCTATTTCGGGCTTTTCACAAGGGATGCTTTTACCACTAATTTCAATTATTTTCGAACGTGATGGAGTATCTTCTGCGTTGAATGGATTGAACGCAACAGGTCTATACATAGGAACTTTATTAATCTCACCGTTTATCGAACAGCCATTACGAAAATGGGGCTACAAACCAATTATTTTAATTGGCGGTGCACTTGTTTTCGCCTCACTACTTGCATTTCCTTTATGGAAGAGTGTGACCTTTTGGTTTACCCTCCGCTTACTCATCGGGGTAGGGGATCATGCATTACACTTTGCAACCCAGACGTGGATTACAAGCACATCAGATCATGAAAGCTTAGGAAAAGGTATGGCCATTTACGGTTTGTCTTTCAGCACTGGCTTTGCTGTTGGGCCATTAATGGTAAAACTTATACAAATTTCAGAGGCATTACCGTTTATTGTGTCCTCGATTATGTGTTTATTTGCATGGGCTTTTGTATTCCTTTTACAAAATGAAAAACCAGAGCGTTTAACGGGAGATTTACATGCAAGAGGCTGGCATCGTTATAAAATAGCCATTGTATTTGGATGGATTGCATTTTTAGGGCCATTTGTTTATGGGTTTTTAGAATCTACTTTAAATGCTTTGTTCCCAGTTTATGCTTTACGTAAAGGCTTTGACATGAATATGATTCCTATTATTTTATCAGTCTTTACATTTGGCGGAATTTTAACACAAGTACCCCTTGGAGCTATAGGGGATAAAGTAGGGCGACGCAATGTCTTAATGATAGGCTCATTTGGAGGTGCTATTATTTTTGGGATTGCAAGCTTTGTAGAGCATTCACAAATGGCAGTAGCCGTAGCATTTTTCTTTACAGGTACATTGGTCGGTTCGATGTTTTCATTAGGTATTACCTATATGGCTGACTTAACACCAAAGGAACTACTGCCAACAGGAAATCTGCTTTGCGGTATTGCCCTTAGCATTGGTAGCTTAACAGGGCCATTTTTAGGAGGCGTTTATTTAGAATTTGTGAATTACAGCTTCCTTTTATTAGTGGCACTGCTTTTGCTAGCTATAGCAATTGTTTTACTAGTATTTGGGCGAAATAAAAATAAGCGACCAGTGTCGATGTAAGGGGCATTATCTTTTGAAATTATCGCTTGAAGCAAAAGGAAGAGAGTCAAACGCTCGCGGAAACAGAAAAATCGCTCAGCTCGGAGACTTTTGAGCAATGAATTTTGTGCAAAAAAAAGAGCGGGGCTCATCTCCCGCTCATAAAACAAAAAGCGCCCAGCAAATCCGTGCTGTTATGGCGTTCTTTGCGTGACAAGGATGTTTCGTCCAAGTCACATAGGTTTGGCACCTAGAAAGATATTATACAGACAAGCAAACATAAAATCAAATAATATTTGCAGATAAGTAATATTTGGACTTTGAATTTCAATCTCTATATAATAGAAGAACACTAACTAAGATGACTAATTATAATGAGGAGATTAACATATGGCAGAATATAAAAAAATATCGATTCACCGTGCATTAACAGAATTGAAGATGCTAAATCACCGCATCGAAGCAGCAACGAATGAAGTTAGTTCAGTGTTAGCTAATCGTAAAAGCAATAGCAAAATTAATGGTGTAGAGATTCAAGAATCTGAAAAGCAAATGCAAGCCTCATACGATAAAGTAGTTAGCTTAATTGATTATCGCAACCGAATCAAGGCGTTAGTTGTAGAGTCTAATGCTAAAACAAAAGTAATAGTGGGAAAAGAAGAAATGACTGTAGCAGAAGCAATTGAACGCAAACAGTCCATTCAATATGAAAAGGAACTGTTAGAAGTCATGCAACAGCAATATCGTTCAGCGATAAATACGGTTGCAAAAGAAAATGATGCGTTGCCAGCAAAGCTAGAAACGTATTTAGTTAATATACTAGGAAATAAAGATAAACAATCTCCAGAAGAAGT
Source organism: Lysinibacillus sp. NPDC092081 (assembly GCF_044755845.1). Classification (NCBI taxonomy): domain Bacteria; kingdom Bacillati; phylum Bacillota; class Bacilli; order Caryophanales; family Bacillaceae; genus Lysinibacillus; species Lysinibacillus sp. NPDC092081. Next base: position 23,247 of record NZ_JBIVRU010000027.1, on the reverse strand, counting down.
AAAATTACATACGGATACATTTATGAAAAGAAACGAGTACGAGTTAATTGATCCGATGAATGTTAAAAAGAAAATTGAGGCGTTAAGTAATCGAATTGAAGAATTCGAATCAGAGGTCGATGCAGTATTATCGGAATCGAATGCAACAACATTTATTGAAGTACAAGCCTAACTAAATATGCATGGCCTAGCGAAAACAGAAAACGAAAAGTCGCTCGCGCTTCAAGACATGTGTGCGAGTTAAAACCAGAAACATGTCTTACTACAATGGATAGTTTAAATAATCGGAGATAAAAGCTCAAAGATTAAAGTTAAAAGTCCAAAGTTTACGTTTCAAAGTTCTTTCGTATTAAAGCTAAAAACTTAAAGCATAAAAATCTTTTAAATCCTGGGCTACTGGTTAAGGTGTTGATTTTTCTGGACCGTCCGTCATCCACCAGGCAGCTAGATCTGTGCATTACATACAAAGATAATATATAAAACAATGAGGGCGTCTCTTAATTTTAGGAGACGCCTTTTTGCTGCTGTTTAATTCTCTTTTAAAATTTAGGCTGTTTTCTCAAAGATTGTTGCTTCTGGTTTGGCTATTTTCTTCAACTAAAGCACTCCGTTAGTTGAACAAAAAATTAGGTTTTCTTTTCACTTTCAAGGTCATTGACCCTCTTTTTAAGATTTGAAATTTCTTCTTTTAAATCATCAGTTGGACCTTTTATTCTATGCGTTACTCCTTTAATAATCACTATTACAGCTAAAATAAAAACAATAAATCCTGCTACAAACATAAAAATTATTTCCACAAAAATCCTCCCCTTATATTTCTTTATCTTCTGTCACTATTCTGCTCCGTTAGTTGAAGAAGAAAAAAGATGGGATTCCACAGAAATCCCATCTTGAAGTAAAGCACTCCGTTAGTTTAATAAAAAGTTTAGTTTCTAAATAAAGCGATATTTACGTGAAAATTGAGTGATAACCAAAATACTCGTTAACCCAACAATGAAATACCATATTGTATTAAAAGGAACTATGTACATTAATACACCAAATAAAATAGCTGTTAAAAAGCTAACTGTAATTGATTGTACATTCGTAATTTTATCTTGAATTAAATAATATAAAGTGAATGGTAGTGCTAAAGTAAATAACGGAATATAAACTGTTACAATAGATGTTTCAATGAGGGATATTGAAAGCACGGCTATTATGAAACCTATTGATGTAGTAAGCGTTCTCCCCACAAATACTTTACCAGTAAAATAGCCGTATAGCAGAATAAACATAAGCGTTAAACTGGAACAAATCCCCGTTATTAAAACAAATGGATGACCTATGAAGAAAGCTGCTATTGAGAAAAAAACTAAAGAAACGAATGGCAGCAGCAATATTGAAGGATTTTGAACTTTTTCTATATTCATTACATTTGTAAAACCTACAAGAAGTAATAAAGTAAATGGAACCGTCAAATATCCTAATTCAAAGTGATTACCTAGACTAATATGACTAACCTCGAGGTTTCCGATCATTATGATTACAAGTGACGCACTGATTTGACCAAGCAACCCCAAAGTGCTTGATAATTTAAAAGCTTGAGTAAGCTTATTCGTAATTACAATTAAAACGACACCAATAAATAAAGCTAAATATAACAAGTGTTTTCCCTCCAAAAATAATTCATTAGAAATACAACTATGTAAAATTATACAACATATGGAAAAATAACTAAATACAATAGTGATGCTTATTGAACTAAACTGCCCCGTTATCCATCCATGAAGCGCAAAAACAAGCACTTCACCACAGAAAATGAAAAATGATTAAGTTCTTTCATGGGAGTTGAAGAAGAAAAAGATGGGATCTCTGTGGAATCCTATCTTTATGTAAAGCTACCCGTTAGTTTAGTAAATTAACAAAAAATAGGGCTGATTTTATTTTGAGTTGAACATTTAGTTTTCTATTCGGATAAAGTATTTTTCATAAATATCTATTGCTTCAATCTGTGGATTTTTTAAATTAATTTTAAACTCACTCTCACGCTCTTCATCTTCTTCACCCAGCCAACAAATATAAACCTCACAATAATCACCTTGTGGAAGTAACTCTTTTAGTAAGTGACATAAATAGAGAAAAGTCTTTTTGGATTTTTCGTAGTTATGTGGTGAATGAATCTTTTGATATTCATTCATTTGCCAAATAGGGTTACCTTTCTCAGAAACTTCATAAATATAAGGCGTAGTAAAATGCTTCTGTTTAACTACATTACGATTTTCTGCATCCGAGAAAACATAATCAATTTCAACTTCATCCTCCGTATAATACTCATTAAGTTTTACTGAAAAATTTAAACCAATATAGGTTGCCATACTCATTTTCATATACTCCTTGTTTTAGGGTGACTTTTATTTAACCCCTCATTGTTTAAGTACTTCTTCAACTAAAATGCACCGTTAGTTGAATAACAACAATCTTTAAAAAAACAGCCTTTATTTAAGTTAATAGCAATCCCAATTATAAAGAACTTTACTAAAATCCTTACGTTTCAGCTCATCTTCAGTGATGAAAAAGTTGCCGACCCCGACATCCCCCCACAGAATATGATCCCCTACACTGTCAATTTGAAGTAACAAAATTGTTGAATCTGTATAGTCACCATAAGCTCTTGGATCTCCCTGAGTAAAGGATGGGTATCCCCCCATTTTATGACCTGTACTATTTAAGGTTTCATAAAATGAATCTGCTAAATTATCATTGTCTTCTATATTAGCAAGGATCTTCGCATATAGTTTTTTACTTCTAAAGTCATTTGCTGATAATGGTTCATAGCTTGTTCCAAAAGACAATGTCATTTCTTTTTCCACTGGAAAGTATAATTCTTCTTCTTTCGCTTCAACAAATGAGAAGTCTTGTACTAACTGCGACTCATCATTGACAATATGCTCGTGGAAAATGACGCGGAAGCCCTCCTGATTTTGACCATTATCAAAGTCCATCCCTAGTACATCATCATAACCATCAATATAAAACTGTAAAATTCCCTCTTCAGGGAAATTCGGTAAACGATTAGGTACATCTGCAAAATTAATTTGTGCTAGTAATTTTAATGGTTGCCCTTCAGGACTTTTCGGATATTCCATTGATAGTGGAAAATACGGATCACCCGCAAACTTACTTTCAAATAAAGATGTTTTTCGTTCTTCCGTTTCAATAAATATCGTAGGCTGTATCGTTTCCTCTATTACTGTCCTATATTGTTCAAATGCTTCAGGTAAATTAAGTAACTTCATATTATTACCTCCTAAAGTAAATTATAATTTTATTACAGAACAAACGTTCTAATCTAGCAATCTTTATGGTGATTTGATCCGCTTCGCCCTAAAACGGATCAGGAAAACCTTAAGATATTGTTTATGACCCCGCTTCAATTATCTTCTAACAGCTTAACTATAGATAACATAATTTCACATGTAAATTACCTCTTTTTGAGAATAGGCCCTTAATTCCGACTACAATGAGTTGAACTCTTTTTTTCATTAGTTGAAAAGAGTATAATGTAACGTGGAAATAATCAAATTTTTATGGGGGGCAATACTAAATGAATATCCAAACATTGGAGAAAAGTCTTTACAATTTAATCACTGAAACATCTACTAATCTTCCAAAAGACGTACGTCGTGCAATTAAGAAAGCTAAAGAAGCTGAGAATGCTGGTACTCGTGCTGCAATGAGCTTAGACACAATCTCAAATAATATTATTATGGCAGAAGATAATGTATCACCAATCTGTCAAGATACTGGTCTACCAACATTCAAAATTTATACTCCTGTTGGTGTAAACCAATTAGAAATTAAAGAAGCTATTAAAAAAGCTATTAACGATACTACTGCAGATGCAAAATTACGTCCAAATGCGGTTGATTCATTAACGGGCGCAAACAGCGGTAATAACCTTGGTGACGGTCTTCCTGTTATGAAATTTGAACAATGGGAAAAAGACTACATTACAATTAAATTAATCCTTAAAGGTGGCGGCTGTGAAAACAAAAACATTCAGTATAGCCTTCCATGTGAAATTGAAGGTCTTGGCCGCGCTGGTCGTGATTTAGATGGTATCCGTAAATGTATCCTTCACTCAGTATACCAAGCACAAGGTCAAGGCTGTTCAGCTGGCTTCATCGGTGTAGGTATCGGTGGCGACCGCTCTTCTGGTTACGACTTAGCAAAAGAACAGTTATTCCGTAATGTGGAAGATACAAATCCAAATTCTGATCTTGCTAAATTAGAAGAATATGTAGTGAAAACTGCTAACACATTTGGTATCGGTACAATGGGCTTCGGTGGTGAAGCAACATTACTTGGCTGTAAAATTGGTGTTATGCACCGTATCCCTGCATCATTCTACGTATCAGTAGCTTATAACTGCTGGGCATACCGTCGTATGGCTGTGGACATCAATCCTGAAACTGGTGAAATTATTAACTGGCATTACCAAGAAGGCGAAAAAATTACATTTAAAGAAGATGAAGTTGTAGCAACAACAGAAGATACTACTACAGATGTAGTGGAACTTACTGCACCAATTACCGAAGAACAAATTCGCTCTCTAAAAGTTGGTGACGTTGTTTCAATTACTGGTCGTATGTATACTGGACGTGACGCAATTCACCATCACTTAATGAGCCACGATGCTCCCGTGGATCTTAATGGACAAGTTATTTATCACTGTGGTCCTGTAATGGCAAAAGACGGAGAAGGCAACTGGACAGTAAAAGCAGCTGGTCCAACTACTTCTATTCGTGAGGAGCCATATCAAGGTGACATCATGAAAAAATTCGGTATCCGCGCTGTAATTGGTAAAGGCGGTATGGGACCAAAAACACTTGCTGCATTAGAAGAGCACGGTGGCGTTTACTTAAATGCAATCGGTGGTGCTGCACAATACTACGCAGACTGCATTAAAGGTGTTGAAGGTGTTGACCTAATGGAATTCGGTATTCCAGAAGCAATGTGGCACTTAAACGTTGAGAAGTTCACGGCTGTTGTAACTATGGACTCTCACGGTAAATCACTACACGCAGACGTAGACAAATCATCACTAGAAAAACTTGCGCTACACGCAGAACGTGTATTCTAATAAAGCGTTACGTTGAATAGCAGAAATAGTTTTTAAGCTGTGGCGTAAGTATAACGACAACACACTACAAAAACGATTTTATAATTAAATAATTTATGGCTCATCACCAAAAATTGGGTAAAACATTTAAAACGTATGTCAGTTGATTGGAGTGAAGATTGGACGCCTTCAAGAAGTGCACAGCCGGAACTAAAAATCAACCCCACGTTATGGTGATGAGCCTACTTTATGCAGTAATTCCTAAAGGTATGGCATTGTCACTGCACAAATTTGAGAAGCACAGAATATTCCTATGAATAACTGTGCTTTTTCTTATGTTCAAAATTATTTCAAAGAACCTCATAATCACCTCCATTTCAATTCCAGGCTGCTTTTATCCCCTTTCTTTAAAATATCCCTTCAAATTTCTTACTTTCTTTTTCTAAAAACCTTTGTTATAATAATTCTAAATTGGAAAGGAGCTAATTGAAATCGATTTTCAATTCGATATTGTTTATATATATTGATTTATAAAGGTTTTGATATTGATTTTCATTATCAAGGGGGATAAAAGTGGAACAAACTAAACGAGAAAATAACAACATAATTGAGAAAATAAAGGAGCATGCTGAATTAATCGCTGCTCTTATAGCAGGTTTGTTTATTTTGCTTGCATGGCGTTTAGATACTAGCGGGCAAACAACAGCTTCTATTATTTTATATATTGTTGCATTTTGTGTTGGCGGATTTGCTAAAGCAAAAGAAGGTATCGAAGAAACCATTGAAAATAAAGAGCTTAATGTTGAACTATTAATGGTATTAGCTGCAGTTGGTTCAGCTGCAATCGGTTATTGGACGGAGGGTGCTATTCTTATTTTCATTTTTGCTGTAAGTGGCGCTCTTGAAACATACGCAATGAATAAAAGTCATCGTGAAATTTCTGCACTCATGAATTTACAACCCGAAGAAGCTTGGCTTGTACGTGGTAACTTTGAACCAATGAAAGTTTCTGTCTCTACATTACAACTTGGAGATCACCTGCTCGTAAAACCTGGTGAACGTATACCAGCAGACGGTGTAATCTTTAAAGGACAGTCTTCTATCGATGAATCCGCAATAAGCGGTGAACCGCTTCCAGTGGCAAAACGTGAAGGCGACGAGGTATTTGCAGGTACAGTGAACTTAAATGGTGCCATTACGATGGAAATGACAAAACCAAATTCTGAAACACTATTCCAAAAAATTATCCAGCTTGTACAAAGTGCTCAGAGTGAGAAATCTCCATCTCAACAGTTTATAGAAAAATTCGAAGGTACTTATGTGAAAATTGCGCTACTTACCGTTGCCCTTATGATGTTTCTACCTCACTTTGTACTCGGTTGGGACTGGACAACAACTTTCTATCGAGCAATGGTACTTCTAGTAGTTGCTTCTCCATGTGCACTTGTTGCATCCATTATGCCAGCAACTCTTGCAGCCATTTCAAATGGTGCAAAACACGGTGTGCTATTCAAAGGTGGCCTACATTTAGAGCATCTAGGTGCATTACGTGCACTAGCGGTAGATAAAACAGGTACTTTAACACAAGGAAAACCAACCGTTACTGATTTTATCGTTCGAGAAGGATTAGACCGCGAAAATACAATGGCAATCCTTGCAGGTATTGAAGCACAATCGAACCATCCACTTGCTCAAGCAATTACTTTATTCGCAAGAAAAGAAGGTATCACACAGTTTGCTCAAGCCACTATAGAAGACATCCCAGGTTGGGGTATCAAAGGTTACGTTAATGAAGTCGAGTATCTTGTTGGTAAACCAGACTTTGTTGGTCTAGATGAGGCAAATAATTTTGCAAATGGTGCAGCAGAAAACCTTGCCGCAGAAGGAAAAAGCGTTATTTTTATTCGTGACAAAGATGGCATTGCCGCATTGGCAGCCTTAAAGGATACCGTTCGCAGTGAAGCAAAAAAAGCAGTATCATTACTAAAAGAGCTAGGTATTGATGTGATCATGCTAACAGGCGACAATGAGAAAACAGCAAAGGCAATTGCCAAGGAAGCAGGCGTGACAGAATACGTTGCAGAATGTCTCCCTGAAACAAAAGTGACTGAGATGAAACGACTTCTTTCTCAACATAAATTTGTAGGGATGGTCGGTGACGGTATTAATGATGCGCCCGCATTAGCAACTGCAACTACCGGAATTGCTATGGGAGAAGGAACAGATGTTGCTTTGGAAACAGCAGATGTCGTTTTAATGAAAAACGACTTATCAAAAATTGCCTATGCAGTACGTTTATCACGTAAAATGCAACGCATCATCAAACAAAACATTTTCTTCTCTATCGGCGTGATCGTTTTATTAATTGCCTCAAACTTTTTACAAGTCGTCGATTTACCTCTAGGAGTAATCGGACATGAAGGTAGTACCATTTTAGTTATTTTAAACGGTTTACGTATGCTTAATAAAAACGCCTAAAAAACAAACAGCCTCGTATCACAAAACGTGATAGCGAGGCTGTTCTTTTCAATATTTCTAACTATTTGTTAGTGTCTCCTGCTTCATAAGTTCTTTTTGCAATACTTTTTTCTGCATCGTCGCATTTAAAATGCCACCAAAAATTAAAATAATTCCCGTGAAATATAACCAAAGCATTAAAATAATAACGCCACCAATACTGCCATATGTAGCGGAATAATTCGCGAAATTATTAATATAAAAAGAGAAAGCATATGTTACTGCCACCCAGGCAAGAGTTGAAAACAATGCCCCTGGCCACACTCCCTTTAAATTCAAACGAGGCTTTGTATTTGGAATAAATCTATATATCCCCATTAAAACTATAAAAATAAGTAAAGGTGGTATCGACCAGCGCATTCTATACCAGAGTATTTCAAACTGCTCCTCAATACCAACAATCGAAAATAAGAAATGCCCCACTTGTTGCCCAAAAACCGGTAAAAGTAGAACGACAGCAATAACAACAACAAATGCTAAGGTGAAAGCAAGGGACAATCCTCGATCTAATAGACTCCCCCTAGTTTCTGTATCATAAGCCTTATTTAACGCTCTAATCAATGCATTAATTCCTTTGGAAGCGGACCAAATTGTCCCAAGTATCCCGACGGATAATAAACTGCTATTACGGCTTGTTAAAATTTCATCTAAGGTATTTTCAATAAGCCTGTATACCTCGTCCGGCATTATATTCACTAGAAATGAATACACTTGCGTCGACTGTATATTCAAATACGGTAGTAATGTAACTAGAAAAATTAGTAGTGGGAAAAAAGACAGTAAAAAGAAATAAGCCAATTCCGCTGCAAGAGCTGATATTTCCACTCGCTGTATGCGTAGCATTAAATCTTGCATGAAGCCCCTTGATGTCATCACATCTACAGTGTCTTCGTCTGGTGAGACAAATGATTTCACCAGACCGACAGCTGTATATATCGATGCTTTTTTCTCTTCCATACAAATTTCCTCCTGTACGACAACTATTCTTTATCTGGTAAAGAAAAGGCTGATTTTGTGTCATTAATCATGCCTTCGATTGTAGAAGGTAATCCTTTAAATTCATCAACTTTGTCAACAATTGTGTTGACATTTTCTGATACGTTTTCACATAGTACTTTAGCCGCCAATACTTTTTCTTCAACAAGTACTTGTAATTCCTCTCGATTGGCTGCATAATACGAGATTGCTTCTTTCATCTTTTTCGTTGAAGCTATTGTTTTCTCACGCGTTGTACGATCAAACATGCTTAATGCAGCACCAACTGTGGCACCAACTACGATGGATGCTAATAATTTACTTCGTCCCATATTAAATACCCCCTGCTTAAGTAATGTATTTTAGAATAATTAAATCAATTATGCCTCGGCATAATTGCGTCCGGAATCGGCTTTGTGCTAGCACAAAGAACTCCTTTCCGATTTCGTGACATCCGCCGGAGGCTTTAACTTCTTTCAGCGAATGTTTGGACACCCGCTGAAAGAAGTTAAACTGTTCACTGCCCTTATTCTACCCAATAACCGTCTATTTTTAAAGCAATGCCCAAATACAGTGTTGACATTTTTTTTATTCAATGAAATGATATTTTCGAGGATTACGAAAGGTAGGTTTAAATAATGGATTTATCAGTACCGTCAAAAGAGAACGTTATTTATATGGTGGATCAAATGAAAGACAAGCTTCGCATGGTTAATGTTGATGCAATGAAATCGGAAAATTTTGATGAAGCTAATTACGAAGATCTAGTCTATTTATACGAAATGGTCATGAAGCGCAACACATTTAGTCCTAGTGAAATGCAAGCCATCGTTGCTGAATTAGGAGCATTACGCAAATAAATAGGATTTTGTAAATAAAAAGCTATTAGCAATGGGACACCAAAACCGTTTGCTAATAGCTTTTTTCTATTTTTTATCTTTCGTAGCAGAACCATCCTCAGTTACGAGTGGTTGTATTAACACTTCTACACGACGGTTTTTCGCACGCCCTTCTTTAGTATCATTCGGTGCAATGGCGCGGTTCTCACCGAAACCTTGTGTACTAAAGTTTCGACGATCTAACTTCGAGTTACTCTTCCATAAAATTTCTGCGAAGTTCACTGCACGTAACGCAGAGAGCTGTAAGTTAGAAGAAAAGTTTGGACCAGCTGGAACATTATCCGTATGACCAGTAATAACAATACTACGCGGTGGATTAGATACCAATACATCTGCAAGCTCTTTTGCTATTGTCATGTACTCCGGTTTAATGTCTGCTTTCCCTGAATCAAACAGGATACTATCACGAATTGTAACAAGTAACCCCTCATCAGTCATCGCTGTTGCGAATTGACCTTCCATCTCATGAACAGCGATGAAATTATCAACACTATCTTTAATTTGAGCTAACTCCTGCTGATCCTTTAAATACGCAGAGTTTTGTTGTGCTTGTTGTGGTGTTTGATCACTTTCTGCATTCGGACTTTTTACCGGTGCAGGCTGATCTAAAAAGCTTGTACCACCATCAAATACTTGATTAAACACTGCTGACATTTTCTCTAGCTTTTCTTGGTCTACTGAACTAGATGCAAACAATATGATAAAGACAGCTAATAACAGTGTTAAAATATCTGCATATGGAACTAACCAAGACTCATCAATATGATCATCATGCTTTTTTTTCTTAGCTTTCTTTGCCAAGGCCGCCCGCCCCACTTTCATGAGAAATTTGACGACGTTCTTCCATTGTTAAGTAAGAAGATAATTTTTGTTCGATAACGCGTGGAGCCTCCCCTTCTAAGACAGAAAGGATGCCTTCAATCATCATTCTTTTTTGCTTAACTTCGATAGCAGATTTACGTTTTAATTTATTCGCAAATGGATGCCATAAAACATAACCTGTAAAAATACCTAATAATGTAGCCATAAAAGCAGCTGAAATAGCATGTCCTAGCTTTTCTATGTCATTCAAATCTGCTAATGCGGCGATTAACCCTACTACCGCACCAAGTACCCCTAAAGTTGGGGCATATGTACCCGCTTGTGTAAAGATTGCAGAACCACTAGCATGACGCTCTTCCATCGCTTCGACTTCTTCTGTTAAGACATCACGAATATAGTCCGCATTCTGACCATCAATTGCTAATGTAAGTCCATTTTTTAAAAATGGGTCTTCTATCTCTGAAGCTTTACTCTCAAGCGCTAATAGACCTTCACGGCGAGCTAAATCAGCCCATTGTGAAAACATCTTGATAATCTCAATATCATCCGCTAATTTTGTTTCTTTAAAAAGAATTTTAAATAGCTTTGGTACACGCTTTAACTCCTTCACAGGGAAGGCAATTGTTACTGCGGAAATTGTACCGAAGATGATAATTAGAATGGCAGCTGGGTTATAAAATGCACTTAAACTTACACCCTTTAGCACCATTCCAGTTAATAGCGCTACAAACGCAACAATTAACCCTACAATCGACGATATATCCATTCTTGAACCTCCAAATCTCCTATTAAACTTTATTTCGTCCTTTTTTCCATATTTTAAATACATAATATAGTATAAATGTATTTCACAAATTTTTCGATGTAATAAATACTTTTTATTCACTTTTCGACCATATTTGATTATATTGAATTAAGAATAATACACTAAATTGTCTTTATTTGAAAAAAGTTAAGAATTTGTTATCATCCTTCGACACAAAATTACTAAAATATGCTGAACTAGCCGTAAAATTAGGATAAAATATCCAAAAATATCAACACCTCCATATAAGCTGTTCGAACGATAATCCACAACCAATTCAGATAATTACTAAAAAATAACAAAAAAATGATATAAAACAATATATTATTGATTCATCAAGCAATATACTTTTTTCACACTCACTACAAAAACACTCCGAAAGACTCATTTGATTTCTTCCCATATTTAATCAATTATGCCTCGGTATAATTGTGACCGGATTCGGCTTTATGCTTGCACAAAAAACTACTTTCACCAACTAAAGGCTGAGAGCTGTCGCTTTGCTTTCACTACAAAAAACGTCGAGGATGAGCAAGGACAAGAAATTTTAAAATCACTTATTTCAACAGATAAAGTGCACATATTAAAAATAGCTTTAGTACCACACACCAATCACCCATTTCACGGTCTGATTTATTATATTTTTAATAGATTATTTGATGAAAATGTCTCTAATCATTTAGCGATGGGTATTGACTATAACTTAAACCAAAGCTTGCCACATGACTTTATAATTACTTTAGGCAAATGAATATAAACATCATTACTAAAGATGAGTAAAAAGAACCTGTCTCCTGTATTAGGAACTGGGCAATTCAAGTAATTTATCCCTACTAATATTAGTCTAGACTAGGTATGTTATGGATGTCATAAATTCTCCTTAGATTTTCCTAGTAACCTATTGTATAATTACTTTAGATAATATTGTAGATTATTTTTGTAGAGAGGAGCTTTTATTATGTTCATTACGACTGTACTAGGCTTTTCAGCCGTTTTACTAATTGCATTGGCATTCTTCATCCACTACCTACAAGTTGGTTTAGATTCTAAGTCTTCAGTAACTGTAGATCCAAAACCAAACGAAAAATTTTAATTTCATTGAAAACAGCTACATTCTAGTAGCTGTTTTTATTTATCTTCGGCTGATATCACGGATTTTGAATTGCGCCAAGGAGAAATTAATTATATTTTCAATTATTTCGATTCACTAAATAAATTACTAAACTTCTTTTTTTTTGAAAAAAATTGCGTGAATATTGTCATTATTATTTGCATATTCATCGTTTTGCTCTAAAATGTTTCTGTAGGGAAGGGAGCAATCTTTCATGACAATGTTACAAGATATTCTTAAGTTTAATGAAGATTTCGTTCAAGAAAAAAAATATGAGCCTTTTATTACAACAAAGTATCCTGATAAACGCATCGTTGTGTTATCTTGTATGGATACTCGTCTTGTAGAGCTGTTACCTAAAGCTATGAATATACGCAATGGTGACGTAAAAATCGTTAAAAGTGCTGGGGCATTAGTTAGTCACCCTTTTGGTGCGATTATGCGTAGTTTACTTGTAGCTGTTTATGAACTACAAGCAGATGAGGTGTATGTTGTTGGACATTACGACTGCGGTATGAGTGCAGTTGACCCAGAAGCAATGCTAAGTAAAATGGTTGCTAGAGGGATTAACCCTGAGACTATCAAAACAGTAGAATATTCAGGTCTTGATTTAAAAGAGTTTTTACGTGGCTTTGGCGACGTAGCAACAAGTGTAAAGAAAAGCGTCGATACAATTCGCAATCACCCGTTAATGGTTAAAGACGTGCCTGTTCATGGATTAGTAATTGATCCAAATACAGGTCGCCTTGATTTAATCATAGACGGTAGCAAACAATAGTAAAAAAAGAAGCGTCTATCCTTCAAACAGTGAAAGATAGACGCTTCTTTTTATTGGCCCTCTAAACGTGCATACATATAATGATCCACCCATTGACCATTAATGTACAGCAGCTTTCTTAAAAGACCTTCACGCTGAAATCCAGCCTTTTCTAAGACTCGGATAGAAGGATTATTTTGTGTTGAAACATAAGCCTCTACTCGATGTAAGCCTACTTGCTCGAAAGCAAATTGCACGACCATATTAACTGCTTCTGTCACGATCCCTTTTCCAATATAAATTTCATCCATCGCATAACCAACAAACGCACTGGAATACGGTAAACGTTTTACTGCATAAAGAGCAATATGTCCTATTAGATTATTTGTACCTGGCTCAAAAATACCGAAAGTAAATTCTCTTTTTGAGTCCATTAAGTATAAGCTTTCTTGAATTTTTTTATATTGAGCATTAATTGTATAATATTCCGGTCGTTGTAACGGTTCGTATGTAGACCAAAAGTATTTATTGCGACTTACGAGATCGGTTAAACTTTGTGCATCTTTTTCATAAAATGTGCGAATGTAGCATTTCCCACCCTGAATTGATACCACATTTTCACCCTTTTTCCTCAATAATCTCCAAATTTTAAGCACCATTTTTCCACACTAACCTTCCGATAATTATCAACACGTTTTAATGCATTTTATTAATGGATGAAACCACCACTATTGGTTCAACTAACAACCGATAGGAAAAACACCCACTGATTGCAGTTTTACTTTACCCCGCTTTAACGGTCAGTAAATGTCTTTCACAAATTTAAACTAAAATTCTGTCGTCATAGTAGACCATTAACTGACCGTAAAAGCCCGATTGGTTCAACTAACAATCAGTGGGAAAAACACCACTGATTGCAGTTTTACTTTACCCCGCTTTAACGGTCAGTAAATGTCTTTCACAAATTTAAACTAAAATTCTGTCGTCATAGTAGACCATTAACTGACCGTAAAAGCCCGATTGGTTCAACTAACAATCAGTGGGAAAAACACCACTGATTGCAGTTTTACTTTATTGTATGTAAAAAAAGATGCTGCTACAACTAAAACATTTTGTCTTGTTGTTACAGCATCCATAACATTATTTCATTTTTTGTTTTTGTTTTTTAGGCTTCTCTTCTAGCAATTCAAGACTAGATGATTCAGCATCTTCTAAATGTGCTTTACCTAATACATTCGATAAATGAAGGCCACGTTTTTTTGCCTCACGTTCAATATGTGCTAATGTTTCTTGCAATACCTGTACACGAGCATATTGTTTATCGTCCCCTGGTACTAGAACCCATGGCGCACTTTTCTTATCGGTCTTCTCAAACATTTCATTTGCAGCTTCTATATACTGAGGTGTTTTTTCACGATTTCGCCAGTCTTCATCTGTTAGCTTCCAAGACTTATATGGATCCTCCTCGCGTTCTTTGAAACGATTAAGCTGCTCCTCATCAGATACTTGAAGCCAAAACTTAATAACAATATAATCTCCTGCTGTTAAAATCTTTTCAAAATTATTAATTTCTTCGTATGCACGAGACCACTCTTCTGTTGTTGCAAATCCTTCAATACGCTCAACTAATACACGACCATACCACGAGCGATCAAAAATAGCGATTTGTCCATGCTGTGGTAACTTTCTCCAAAAGCGTTGTAAATAATTGTAGCGCAGTTCATGAGGCTGAGGTGCTGAAATTGGGTGTACGACATAGCCACGTGGATCAGCACGTTCAATTAGACGCTTAATAGCGCCACCCTTACCAGCAGCATCCATACCTTCAAATACTAAAATTAGCCCAATTTTATTGTTTAATAAAAACTGTTGAGCATTTAACATTTCATATTGGAGTACTTTTAATTTCTTTTTATACATTTTCTTATCCAGTTTAACTGATAAATCTAGATCATTTAAATTTTGAGTCATTAAAACTTCACTCCTTACATTTGAATATTCTTATTGTACTAAAGAAATATATGACTGCCTATTCAAATGGTAAATTGTAGATATTTTTAACGAAACAACGCGATACATTGTTGGAAATTTCCGTTATAATGAAATATAATGTTACAGTCCTATACTTATTTGTCTTTTCCCTATACAATTTAACACGAAGGGAGAGGAAAACATGCCTCGATTTTTTTTGATGACAATCACTTATATTGTCTCACTCATCCTAACCTTTTCATCCTATTTCATGAAAATAAACGGTCAATCTTCTTTAGAGATTTCAAATCGTTTTCCTGTAATATTTGCACCTTTTAATGTTAGTTATGTGATTTGGATTGGGGTTTACATGTTACTTGGTTATTGGTTAGTCATGAATCTAAAAAAGACAACTATGAAACAGACTGTTCTCTTTAGTAGCATATGTATTATGCAGGCGTTAGCGATTGTTGTTTGGCATCACGAACTATATATCGTGTCAATTGTCAGTACGTTCATTTTAGTACTGTATTTATTAAAATTGTACAAAACGTACCCTCTCAGCAATAATTCACTCTCAGGTCGTATACCCTTCTCGATTTACTTCGCATGGATTACATTTAGCCTGATGACAAATATAAGCTTAACGCTAACATCTTATCAATGGAATGGTTTTGGCCTTAGTAATCCACTTTGGGCAGTTATTTCACTGACACTTGGGGTAGCAATAGCGCTACATATCCGATTCCATTATTTTGATATTATCTATCCAAGTGTATTTATCTGGTCCTATATTGGGGTAGCATTACATAATGGTTTTGATGAGCTACTTGTGACAACGGCAGCCTTGTTTTTATGTGGAGTGCTACTTGTCGGTATATTATTTATTAAAAAAAATCCTGCCTACCAAAAATAAATTGGTTAGCAGGATTTTTAGCTTTTTTATTGTTCATCTAAAGAAGTTAAAATAATTGGTTTGTCTTTCGTAACAATAATTGAATGCTCGATTTGAGCAACTAATGATTTGTCTGGCGTAATGAATGTCCAGCCATCACCAGACTCTACAATATGCTCCGCTTTCGCTGAGATAAATGGCTCGACTGCAAGCACCATGCCTTCTTTCATAATTGTAGAATCCCAAGCATCATAGTAGTTTAAAATATGATTTGGCTCATCATGTAAAGAACGACCTAAACCATGACCTGTTAGGTTCATAATCACTGTTAAATCATTGGCATATGCTTCACGCTCAACAGCTTTACCGATTTGGTTTAATTTTGATCCAGCTTTTACTTTTGTCATCGCACGGTCGAAAGCACTTTTAGCTACGCGACATAACTTTTCTTTATCCTCATAGCCATCACCAACTACAAATGAAATGCCCGTATCAGCAAAGTAGCCATTAAGTGACCCAGACACGTCTATATTTACGATATCTCCCTCGTTAATCACACGTTTACCTGGAATACCATGTGCGACTTCCTCATTTACACTAATACATGTGTATCCTGGGAAATCATATTCCCCTTTAGGTCCAGAAATCGCTCCTGCTTCAGCAAACATACGACCTGCAATTTCATCTAATTCTAGTGTTGTTACACCTGGTTTTGTAGCAGCCTTCATTGCTTCACGAATTTCAGCACAAATACGGCCGATTTTTTTAAAGGCTTCAATCTCTTCTTGCGTTTTTACAATCATTTTTAACGTCCCTTTCATCTAATATCTACTATTTAATATAACATAACTTTTTATACATAAAACGCTAAACGCTCTAAATATTATATGCTAACCTAGATTGTCAAGTGCTGAAAAAACAGGCTTGTCACCGAAAGTCGGGGAATACATTTGTTGAAAAGTATACATTGTATATAAGTTGATCTTCGTTTCGACTGGGCGACTCCTTGGGGATCAGCAATAAAGGAACGAAGGCTAAAACCATCACATCCTGTGATAACGCCTTCGTGACCAACATCGTGTTGGCCCGAGACCCTACAGCGTAGCGGATGTTTTCTGTGCGAAAGCGTAGTGCTAACGTAGCGGCAGCAAATGTTTTATCTGTGTGAAAGCGTAGCGACAGCAACAACAAAAGCGGCTCATCGGACGCCCCCAGGAAAGCGCCCAGTCGGAACGGAAATCAACCTCACGTTATGGGAATGAGCTAAAAACAATTTGATCCTGCATTCAATTTAATAAAAATAAAAACCCTCCACTTAGGTGAAGGGCATAATCGTTATGATTTTCGTTGCATTAATTGAGGGGCTGCCGTAAATAACAGAACACCGACAATTGCCGTTAAAACTGTTGCTGGTAGCATGTATGTTCCATTATAGATAATTGAATAAATCCATGCATTTTGATCGCCAGCATACTCTGAGAAAAATACAGCGCCCGCAATGGTATGTGCTGCATAACGTAAAAAGCCCGCTAATACAGTTCCTGCAATAATATAAAGCGCCATTTTCTTTTTGTTTAAATCTTTTGCAGCCTCGAGCACTGGTCGGCGAACAACGGCCGCCAAGCCTACTACTGTAAAGGCAACACCATAATCAAGCAATCCTTGTAGCCAATGAATAATATAGGCGCCAAACATTGTTTGCATAACACCAATAAGCAATCCCGTTGTCAGACCTGGAATAAGACCCCAGCGGAATGCTATTAAAATTATTGGCACCATCACTAGACTAACAGAGCCACCTTGTGCCCATACTTTAAAGGAAACCTGATCTAGCACAAGGCCAATCGCTGCGAATATCGCAATCTCCACAAGCATTAAAAGTCTTTTTTTGTCCATAAAATTATTCTCTCCTTTGTTCCGATGTAGGATACAAGAGCAGGAATAGAAAACAGTTGGCAAATATGTCCCCATCAGGCATCAAAAGATAAAAAACGATGCCAGGACAGAGCCTCACATCGTAAAAGTGTCGGTTTCTATCCACATCCCTACGCAAGTGTTAACTTACAGGTTCAAAGAGTCAAGGCATTAAGTGCCCAGTCTCAGCTGACATCATCAGCTCCCCTTGTGGTCGTTACATCTTAATTTATTTGAACAACCTCATTTTACGCAAACACCGTTACGATTACAACCTCTTCCACATTATTTTTTGAAACTTTACTGTTTTTCATGCGTAAATATTAAAAAAGGAGGTACAACTATGGAGAATCAAAAAATTTTATCTGCCTTTAGTTATCTCAGTATTTTATTCGCACCCTTTATTGTGCCATTAGTCGTTTATTTTGTTGCAAAAGATAGCGACGTAAAGAGGCACTCTATTCGAGCACTAATATCACATTTAATCCCAGTCGCATTCGGAATTATATTATTTGCAGTCTTTATCTTCTCAACTTTAACATTCAGCACCAATTTTGACTTAAATTCAGATAGTAATACTTTTCTTATCATTTGGTTTGCTTCATTCGCAATTTACATTCTCGTTTCATTAGGGGTCGTTATTTGGAATATTATTCAAGCTGTTCGCGTAATCCGATAAGTTGCATTTCACCCTTGAACAGATAGTACTTAAGGAGCTGTTATTTTGTGAAAGTATCTAAAGTTGTTAAAACCGCTGTAAAATTAGCACCTATCGTAATTCCGATTGTAAAAAAAGTAATCGCTGCAAAAAAAGGAACAAATCCCAACGTAACTAAAAAATAACAAAAAGGCGTATTTCCCTATAACGGAGATACGCCTCTTTGTTATTTCACTTCAAAATATGTTTGACTATGACCGTTCATTGTTTTTTCGACATGCAACACAGCGGGCATTGTAGCTTTTAACTCTGCAACATGTGAAATGACTCCAATCATGCGTCCGGAATCTTGTAAATCAATAAGTGTATCAATCGCCTTATTTAACGCTTCTTCATCGAGAGAACCAAAGCCCTCATCAATAAACATCGTTTCAATGCGGATATTACCTTGAAAACTTTGAATGACATCTGCCATACCAAGGGCAAGACTTAAAGACGCATTAAACTTTTCTCCCCCTGATAATGTTTTCACATCTCGTAATTGATCCGTATAGGCATCATACACATCTAGTCCTAGCCCACTTTGCTTGGCATGCTTTTCTAATCGATCTGAACGTCTGAGCTCAAATTGACCGTTGGATAAATGATAAAGCCGGACATTCGCTGCCTCTGTAATTTTATCTAAATAATTGATTTGAATATAACGCTCAAAAGACAGCTTTTTAGCATTCTGTCCATTTAACATTGCATAAAGTTCCTTCACTCGTCCCGCCTCTTTTTCAAGTAAGCGAATCTCCTGTTCGGTCTCCTCAACTTTTTCGATAAAGTCTCCGCAAGCTTTCGCAAATCCTTCTATCTGTTGTAATACTTTAAAGGCTTCCTCATATGTTACACGAAGCATTTCTAACTTTTCTTCCATCGCCGTTAAATCTTGTTTCTCTTGTCCTTTAAGATGCTTCGTTCCCTCAGCAATTTGTACTTGTAATGTGTGGATTTGCAATGCATAATCACTGCAAGCCTTTCGTAAAGCTTCTATTTGCAACACGCTTCGCTTCCCAGTAGCAAATTCTTCATAGCTTTCAAAGCCTGCTTCCTTCATACTTACTGAAAATTGCTCGCGCTTTTCATCCATTTTCAGCTTTAATTCCTCAAAAGCCTGTTTTGCTATTTCTACGGTCATTTTAGCATTATTCGCTACTTCCTTGGCAGATTGCAGACTTTGTTGGCTGCTATTCCACGCAGTTTGTAGTGCAACCTTTTGTGAACCTATATCAGCAATCGCCTGCTTTAATGCTTGTAGCGTCGTAAGATTTTCTGGAATATGCTTTTGCTGCTCTTCCAAAATTGCTTGTTGCTTAGTCAAGTCCTTCGTCTTTTCAGCTAAATATTGCTCTAGTTTTATGTGCTTTTCTTGTAGCTGCTCCAGTCGTGCACGATGATCCTTTTGTTGCAAGCGTACATCAGATAATTGATTACTCACTACTTTTAAGATTGTAATTTGTTGTTCTATATTTTGTAAGGAAGCTACAATTTGTTCTTGATTCGATCGATCAATTTCATTCGTCTCTAACTGTTCTAGCGCCTCTTGTAGAAGATGCTTAGTAGAATTCAATAAAGCTTCTTTCTCTAAAAACTTGCGCTCATCAGTAGTAGCCTTTCCTCGTAAAGCTTCTACTTGTGCTAATTCGATCATCTCTAATTGCTCAGAATGCGTTTCGAGATGTGTTGTACTACCACACACTGGGCAAGGCTCTCCTTCCTTAAGCTGCTGTGCTAAAATACTTGCCTGACTCGCAATCCATTGCTGCTCCAGCTTTTGAAGAGCCTGCTTACTTTCTTGATAATGGACATTAGTAGTGGCTACATCCTGCTCAGCAATTGCAACTGCTCTCGTGTATTTTTCAACTTGCGCTAGTAATGATACTTGCTCTTTTAGCTTCGGTAGCTGTTCTAAATAACTTTCATATGGCTCAAGTTGTTTTTCATATTGATCAATTGTTTTTGCTAGTTGCTGAACTTGCATTTGTCCTGTTTCTACGATTTTGCTATTATCATCTACTGCTAGCTTTGCTGTTGCAACATATTGTTCAGCTATTTGCATTTGCTGCAGATTGTTCTCATACGCCTCGAATGTCGGTAATAATGCTTGCAGCTGTAATTCCTGTTGTAGAACGTGTTGACGTTCAGGTTCTTTCGCCTCTTCAACGTTAAACTGTTCCTGTGCTATCTTTAACTGAGCTTCAGCGTTATGCTGCTCTGTCATTGCTTGCTGAAAAGATTGATCTTTACGATTTTGCTCAGCACGTAAATCGATGCATTGTTGCTCAAGTATGACAAGACGCTCCGCCTTCTCTGCTAATGCAATTTCATGTTCTTTTGCGCTATATACATCTTGCTCTTGTAACAATGCTTGCAGACGATTTTGACGATTAGTTTGCTCATCAAATTGCTCATTCAGTGTTTTCGCCATACTATAAAACTCTTGTTCTTTTTGATGATGTGTATAAGCTTCTTTATAGCGTTGCTGTTCCAATTGTATACATTCCGTATAATAGGTTTGCTCTTCTTCCAGAGCCTTCTTCAGCTGATGCATATTTTCGCTATTATTAGTAATGCAAGTAAATAAAGATGACGAACGCTGTGGTAAAGCCCCTGCAATTTGACCAAGAAGATGCTCTTTTAATTGTTTAGAACGTAGTAAATCACTTTCCGCTTCTTTTCGTTTCGCATGAAGCCTTTTTGTCATCGCACCAAAGCGATCTGTTTTAAAAATTTTGCGCAAAATAACTTCTTTATTCGTAGAATCTGAGGTTAACAGTTTGCGAAATTCACCTTGTGGCAGCATAACAATTTGACTAAACTGATCCTTTGTGAGGCCGATTATATCCTGTAGCTTTTTATCTACCTCAAGCGTTTGCTGCTTTTCTACAATACTATAATCAAGCTTGTCTCCTTTGATTTCAGCCAGTTCAATTTTCTTGCCAGTGACACTTTTGTTTTTTGCTTTAATATGACCTGGTTGACGTAAAATTTGATAGACTCTATCATGCATTTCAAAAACGAGCTCCACTGCAGTATACACATCCTCATCTGCAAACCCGCTTCGTAGCATAGCAGTATCTTGGCGATCTTCACCGCTACCTGCTCCGTAAAGTGCATAGCATATAGCGTCAAAAATCGTCGTTTTTCCTGCACCTGTTTTTCCGGAAATCGCAAATAGGCGATGCTCACCAAGCTGTTGAAAATCAATAACCTCTGTATTTTTATATGGACCGAATGCAGTAATCGTTAACTTTAAAGGCTTCATTTTACTGTTTCCCGCTCCTCATCTAATAATTCTTGCAGCATCTCTGTAAATAGACGCTCTGTATCTTGATCTGGCTGTACACCAATTATATCTGTAAAAAATGATCGGAATAAATCGATGTCTTCTATTTTCTCTGTCTCTACCGCCTGAATTTCATGTGGTACTTCTTGGCGTATTACTTTTCGCTCAACATGCATCGCATGAGGAAACACGGTACGAATACGTTCCATCGGCGAAGTTACTGACGTAGTATCTGTTAAGCGTACAAATACATAATCATCACTTGGTGGTAATTGTAATAAATCATCCATTAAGCCCTCTACGACACGTAAATCTCGTCTTGCTAAAAGCTTTCGTTTTGTGGCAGTGACTTCTCCCTGTGCATCCAGCTCAATTATTAAAAAACCCTTCTCATGTAAGTGCTCAGATAATGAATACTTTAATGGAGAGCCAGCATATCGAATCGTTTCATTCGACACAAAATGCGCTTTATGCAAATGTCCAAGTGCTGTGTAATTAAAAGGCTTAAATAGCGCTGCATTTATGCAATCCGAGCCTCCTATTGATAAAGGTCGTTCAGAATCACTCGTATTCGCTTCCTCTTCACCATACTTCGTCACAAAGGCATGTCCAACAAAAACATTACGTTTTGTTGGATCTAAACTTTGCCCAATATGTTTGATAATTTTTTCCATCGCCTCTTGATGAGATCGAATGGAATCATCCTCTAAAATAGTCCGTACTGAAGCCGGCTCTGCATAAGGTACGAGATGAAAATGTACTTCACCATACTCATCATGTAAAACTATCGGTGCATGATCTTTCGTAAATTGGCCTTTAATATGTAAGCCACTATCACTCATTAAACTACTGCCAAAGTTCAATCGGCCTGCACTATCGTGGTTCCCAGCAACCGCTAACACAGGAATTTTTTTTTCAAGCACAATTTCCGCCAAAGTATCATTTAATAAATTCACTGCCTCAATAGGGGGCATCGAACGGTCATATAAATCACCTGCTATAACGATAACATCCGGTTTTTCCTCATCTATGGCTAGCATAAATTGCTGTAAAATAAAATGTTGATCCTCTGTCATATAGACGCCTTGTACAAGCTTCCCTAAATGCCAATCTGCTGTATGAAATATTTTCATTCTTTGCGCCTCCTGTCTATTTCATTTTATCACGGCTAATAGATTGATTGTTTTTCCTTTTATTAGTTTGAAAATTATAATTAGGTTTCTCAGCATAACGTGGGGAGCTGAGGTGTCGGGGTATCCATCGTTCTGGGGGTTCCGTCCGTCGCTTCGACGATTCTTTCCGTCACTCGGGTTATTTCCGTCGCCCCTAGAGTTCTATCCGTCACTTATATTTTGATATATTGGTTCTAAGTCAAATGTTGGGGTGCACTAATCTTTCAGCACGTTAGCCCAAATGAACTCCGATTTCTTTATACTTTAAATTTAATAAGATTTTTGCTCGAAAGTGATCGAAACGTCGAAATCCATATGC
>NZ_JBIVRU010000026.1:0-59437 GCF_044755845.1 Lysinibacillus sp. NPDC092081 | reverse complement strand
CACACCCGTTCCCATACCGAACACGGAAGTTAAGCTCTTTAGCGCCGATGGTAGTTGGGGGCTTCCCCCTGTGAGAGTAGGACGTCGCTAGGCACAAAGTAGCCACTGAGAAATCAGTGGTTTTTTTGTTGTTTAAATCGCAGTAATAAATCTCTAAAAATGTTAGAATTTAATTGATTTAAAGTAACAAATAAGGGGTGTATTAAAATGGCAACAGGGTTATATAGAGAAAATATTCAAATTGAAAAAGTAAAGTTACAGGAGTTTATTCAAAATAAAGAGCAATGGGCTGTACTAATACCCGGTTATTTACATCATGAATTTCCTAATAAACAAAATATGATTTGGGTATTTCAAGGGGATTTTGGCATTATCCAAAAAGCTGTAAAGGTTGAGCTTAAGAGTAAGGAGTCAAATCCTAATCAAGTTATGTTTGATTTGGTAGGCTTATCAGATCCGATAAATGGTGATGGCTATTTTGAAATCACACAAAATCAAGACGGTACATGTCAGTTAGCCGGCAATTTAACAATGAAGGCAAGTGGTTTCTTAGCGGGTATGATGAATCCAATTTTAGAAAAGTTTGTACCGCAATTAGTAGAAAAACTAGTACAAGAGATGGCGTTAAAAGCTAGTATCTAGAATGTTAGTAGAGAAACTGGCGTTATGTATATTTTAGAATAGTTTTTACTAAGAAGAGTAGAAGGTCATTGCTATTAGGTGCAATGACTTTTTGTATTCATCACCAAAAGTTCGGGCCGATATATTATTAAAACGTTAATAAATCGGAACCGACATCACCCTTACGTTATTCATACTTATTAACTGGAATAGCTTGACAGAACTTTTTGTAAAGTTTAAATTTGAGTATATACTCAAATTTAAACAAGGTGGTGAAAAAGTTTGATATCAAAGAAGGATAAAATTTTGGAAGCGTCATTAGAGCTTTTTACTAAAAAGGGCTATACCGCAACGACTACTAAAGAAATAGCATTAAAGAGCGGAGTAGCAGAGGGGCTTATATTTTATTATTTTAAAGATAAAAATGAACTTCTTAATTATCTTATTCATGAATTTTCATTTATTGGCTCACTACAAAATGAGATAAAAGAGCTTTCAAAAATGGAGCCCTACCCAGCTTTAATTAAATTTGGCCAATTATATGCCGATTTTTTATTACATAATAAAAGCTTTTTAACTTTTATTTGGTCCCCAGAAATAGTACAGAACACAAATGTTAGTAAGGATATTGTAGATTTTATAAATACAATGGGTGAACAAGTCAGTTCATTTTTGATAAGAGTTTCTTCATGTACTGTTGAAAAAAAGACAATAGAAACAGCAGCTTCAATGTTTCTTTCAACAATATTAACCCATGTTTTAGTTGAAGAAAGAAAGACAGATAAAATGCCAATTGAAAATAATGATTATATTGAAGAGATAGCAATGTTTGTTTTAAAAGGAATGCAAAATTCACATTAAGTAAATTTTTTTGGCTCATCACCAAAAGTTGTGGATGACATTTGTTAAAACGTGTGCAATTTATAGAAGTTGATTTCCGTTCCGATCGGACGCCCCAGGAAAGCGCCAAATCGGAACGGAAATCAACCACATGTTATAGTGAGGAGCTATTTTTTTGAGAAAAATTTGAGTAATTACTCAATATAAAAGGAGGAATCATTATGGAACAATGGGTAGGTATTCAAACACTTATTTGGCTATTCCCTATTATGTTTATTCTTCATGATTTTGAGGAAATCATTATGGTTGAAAAGTGGCTAAATAAAAATTCTACTATCTTGTACGAAAGATTGCCGAAAAAAATGGCTGATCGAGTTATGAAACAATTCTCGATGTCGACAGCGCAGTTTGCTGTAGCAGTAATCGTTATGTTCATGTTTGTAAGTAGTTCCACATTTGTAGCAAATCAGTATGTGAATCAAGGGCCATTTGGAGATATCTACTTTTTCGCTGTTGTTACGCTAACCTACTTTCTACACGCGTTCACTCACCTTGCACAGTCTATTTTTCTTCGTTCCATTACACCCGGTGCACTCACATCTTTGATAATCGTCATTCCATACAGTTTAATTTTGTATCGTTCTTTATTAGTCAATAACGTCATAACATGGAACATTATTTTTGTATGTTTGCCATTTTGTTTTGTAGTGATCCCTGTCGCATTATTAGCACATTGGATTGGGAAAAAGGTTATATGAATTTCACCTTATTTATATCCATTCAGCAAATGTTTTTGAAACGTAAGTGTTATAATTAACTAAGAATATAACGGAAATGGGTGTTTTGTTTTGCAAAAGAAAAAGCCGATTGTAGAAGGGTTAGAGCGCTTTCGACAACAACAAAATATTTCCTTTCATGTCCCAGGGCATAAGCATGGAGAACTGTCCCATCTTCCTCAGCCCTTTAAAGATGTAATGCGGTATGATGTGACTGAATTATCAGGTCTGGATGACTTACATCACCCAGAGGAAATGATATTAGAGGCAGAAAACTTGTTGGCAGATACCTATGGGGCGATGAAAAGCTTCTTTTTAGTAGGTGGATCTACAGTTGGAAATTTAGCGATGATTTATGCCACATGTAAAAAAGGGGATACGATTATTGTCCAACGTAATGCACATAAGTCTATATTTCACGCAATTGAGCTTGTTGGAGCAAAACCTGTATTTGTTTCCCCGCTATGGGATGAACGTACATTAACTGCAACACATGTTTCTTATAAAGATTTAAAAGATGCCGTTGATGATTATCCAGAGGCACGTGCAGTCGTTTTAACGTATCCTACTTACTATGGTATAACATCTAAAGAAATACAGCAGAAGATTGCGTATTGTCATGAGAAAGGTATCCCTGTTTTAGTGGATGAAGCACATGGAGCCCATTTTAGTGCATGTACCTTGTTTCAACCATCAGCATTGACATTTGGTGCAGATATAGTAGTACAGTCTGCACATAAAACATTGCCTGCTATGACAATGGCATCCTTTATGCATGTTAATTCAAACTTAATCGATGTCGATAAAATAAATCACTATTTACGAATGCTACAATCTAGTAGCCCATCCTATCTTTTATTGGCTTCTTTAGATGATGCACGCTATTATATACAGACATATATGGAGAGTGATGGTGCATATATAATAGAAAAAAGGAATCAATGGATAGAGGCATTACGAGCTATTGGCTCTTTGGAAGTTATTGAGGTAGATGACCCTATAAAATTATTGTTACGTGTTGATGGTTATAGCGGTTTTCAATTACAAGAAGCGTTAGAAGCAAAGCACGTATATGCAGAACTAGCAGATGCAAATCAAGTATTGCTTGTGCTACCTTTGTTGAAACACGGGCATAACTATCCATTTGCAGAAATACGTGTCCGTATTAAGGATGCTGTAACATTATTGTTAAGTACACCAAAGGCGGAAATAAAAACTGCTTCACAAACGGCCTATAAATTTGTGGCCATTACGGAACCAGCCTATACATTTGATGAAATTGAAAAGGCGGAAAAAGAATGGTTACCGTATATGCGAACAATGGGAAGAATCTCTGCTAGTATGATTATTCCTTATCCACCAGGCATTCCATTGCTTGTTCCGGGCGAAAAAATAACAGTAGCAAAGCTGGGCCAGTTAGAGGAGTTATTGGCTACTGGTGCAACGTTCCAAGGAAATCACCGTTTAGAAGAAAAGATGATTGAGATCATTAAATAGTTGGAGGCAATAACAGCATGAATTGCAATTTATTTATTACATTTGAAGGTCCAGAGGGTGCTGGAAAAACAACAGTCATTCAAAAAATAGCCGAGCGACTTGCAGAAGAAAATATTGATGTATTAGCAACGAGAGAACCTGGTGGTATTGACATTGCTGAGAAAATTAGGAGCATTATTTTAAATCCTGAACATACAGCCATGGATGAGCGTACAGAAGCGTTATTATACGCAGCGGCGAGAAGTCAGCATTATTTTGAAAAAGTAAGACCTGCGTTGGATGCTGGTAAAACGGTTATATGTGATCGATTTATCGATTCATCATTAGCATATCAAGGATATGCACGTGGTATCGGCATTGATGAAGTATTATCTATTAATGAGTTTGCAATCGGTAAAAAACTACCCGATATGACAATATTATTTGACCTTGAACCAGAGGTTGGCTTGGCACGGATTCATGCTCATGGAGAGCGAGAAGTAAATCGCTTAGATGTTGAAAGTTTAGCTTTTCATAAGAAGGTTCGAGAAGGATATTTACAGTTAGTGGAGCGTTACCCTGAGCGTATACATGTCGTCAATGCAGACCAAAATATTGAACGTGTTGTTGAAGATGTATGGTCATTATTATATGAAGCAATACAGTAAATGCATGAAGTTGTCCACCACAATGTGATATAATGGTAACATCTATAATCATTCGGTAAATGTCTTCTGCGCGAAAGCGAAGCGACAGCAACTGAATACGGATATTGTTCCTTTTCAGTAGATATTCAAACACCTATTGAAATAGAGGAACTCCGGCGTATGTCACGGAATCGGATAGAAGTTTTTAAAGGATGTTAGCCTAAAAACATCGCATCCATGCGATAACGGCAAACTAACCTGCATCGGTAAAAACGCCACGTCCTGTGGCATTACCGAAATGACCGACATCGTGTCGACCCTCATGCAGGCCAAACAAAAAGCCGAATCCTGACACAATTATGCCGAGGCATAATTGATAAAAGGTAACTAAAAATTATTTAGATAAATTTTATCAAAGGGGTGAGTGCGAATGAAGTTAGTCGTAGCTGTAGTGCAAGATCAGGATAGTAGTCGCTTATCGAATGCTTTAACGAAAAATCAGTTTCGCGCAACTAAATTAGCGAGCACAGGGGGATTTTTACGCTCTGGAAATACGACGTTTCTTATTGGGACGGAAGACTCTCTCATACCCAAAGTTTTAGATATTATTCGTGATAATTGTCGAGCACGAGAACAAATGGTTGCACCTGTTTCGCCATTAGGCGGGAATACAGATTCCTATATACCTTATCCTGTGGAGGTAGAGGTAGGAGGAGCGACTGTTTTTGTATTACCAATTGAACAGTTTCATCATTTTTAATTCATTTCCACGTTAAACGAGAAGTAAAACACATTATAATTTAGCTTTTGTGTATTTGATAAAGAAAGCAAGTGGGGGCGAAACAGCTTGAAGATCAATCAAGATATACGTGTCGGGTTAAATACTAATCGTAAAGAGCCACTTCATAACAATAATCAAAATAACCGATTTGGAGATATGGTCGTCAAGCAAGGAACCAAATTGCAAACTGAACAGATTACACGATTGCTAGGGGATATTTCTACAGCAGGTGACCGTGTTGCAAGATCACGTAATTTACGAGAACTTGCTCGTTTTAAAATGCTTGTTAAACGATTTCTACAAGAAACGGTAGAGAATGGTATGGATTTAAAGCAATCGCATACATGGAATCGTTTTGGTGAAGGAAGACGCTTAAAAATAATTGAAACTATTGATACGCGTCTTGTAGAGCTTGCGCAAGATATTTTAGATGAAGAAAAGGAAGCAATTGATCTACTTGATAAAATCGGTGAGATTAAAGGCTTATTAATTAATTTGTATATGTAAAACCCGTGTCTCGTTCTCTTGTAGGCGCGGGCTTTTTTCAAATCTATTCAGCAGCCAAATTCACAGCACTTGGTAAAGAAATTATTTGCTTTCAAACTAATTAACAATGTAACTTATCTATCAGCTCTAAAGCCGCAGATATTTCTGCGAAAAAAATGAGCAATAGGAAAGGAAACAATTATGCTATGAGTGTAATTGATATAGGAAGGAATTTAAATATATGGCCAAGAATGTTGAAGAGCTATTCACACTACAACCAGTCGTAATGAAGCAGCTTCAAACGATTTTTGACAAAAATAGATTGGCACATGCATACATTTTTGATGGCGAAAAAGGGACAGGCAAAGTAGATATTATGCAGTTTTTTGTCAAATTAATGCTATGTGAACAACCAAATCAAAATGTTCCATGTGAAACATGTCGAAATTGCAGACGTGTTGATTCGGGCAATCATCCAAATATTCATCAAATTTATCCAGAAGGTCAATTTATAAAAATTGATCAAATACGTGAATTAATTGGAGAAATGAAGATGATGGGTGTTGAAGAGGGACGTAAGATTTATGTACTTCATCATGCAGACCGTCTCAATATCGCATCTGCAAACATGATACTTAAATTTTTAGAGGAACCTGAGGGTGAGGTAACTGCGATTTTGTTAACGGAGCAAATGCAGTCAATTTTACCAACGATTCGCTCTCGCTGCCAGCATATTAAATTTCAAAAAATGCCTCGACATATATTGTTAAAGCATTTGCAAGATAACAACATTTCTTACTCGATGGCTTCTACAGTAAGCATGATGACGAACGAGCTCGAAACAGCTATGATTTTAGCAAATGATGAGCAGTTTGCACATGCTCGAAAAACAGTGTTAAAATTAGTAGAGGCAATTCGTCAGAATGTACATGAAGCAATGCTTGTTGTACATGAAGAATGGTTGCCACTGTTTAAAGAAAAAGGCGAGATGGAGCAGGCATTAGATTTATTACTATTTACTTACCGTGATATAGTGTCAATAAAAGCTAATCCCGAAGCAGCTTGTACTTATCCAGACATGTTCCAGACATTTAAAGAAGCTGCATTACATTCGACTTATGAACGTCTATCTAGTCAAATGGAGTCTATTTTACAGGCACGTTCATCTTTACAGCGTAACATGAATAGGACGTTAATGATGGAGCAGTTAATGCTAAATCTGCAGGAGGGATATACATTTGTATAATGTAGTGGGAGTCCGCTTTAAAAAAGCGGGTAAAATATATTATTTTGATCCAGCATCATATCTACTAGAGGACAGTCAATATGTCATTGTAGAGACAGCTCGCGGTGTAGAATATGGTAAAGTAGTTGTCCCTCAAAAGGTTGTTGGGGATAATGATGTTGTATTACCGCTTAAACAAGTTCTACGACCAGCGGATGAACGTGATCGTATCCAAGTAGAGGAAAATGCTACCGAATCAAATCGCGCATTTGAACTAGCAAGTACAAAAATCATAGAGCATAATTTAGAAATGAAGCTCGTTGATGTTGAATATACATTTGATCGTAATAAGATCATCTTTTATTTTACGGCTGAAGGACGCGTTGATTTCAGAGATCTTGTAAAAGATTTAGCTTCGGTTTTTAGGACACGTATTGAACTTCGTCAAATTGGTGTACGTGATGAGGCCAAGCTGTTAGGTGGCATTGGTCCATGTGGCCGAATGCTTTGCTGCTCAACTTTTTTAGGAGATTTTGAGCCGGTTTCTATTAAAATGGCTAAAGATCAAAATTTATCTTTAAATCCATCCAAAATTTCAGGTCTTTGCGGTCGTTTAATGTGCTGCTTGAAGTATGAAAATGATGAATATGAAGAAGCAAAAGAGGGCATGCCAGATATTGGTGAAATGACGATGACACCAGATGGCCGCGGTAAAGTTGTTGGTTTAAATGTACTAGAAAGACTCATTCAAGTATATTTACAGGAGCAGGAGCGCACAGTCGAGTATACATTAGAAGAACTGCTAGCATGCGAAAAAAATCTTATTTAAGATAGAGAATTGGACGAGGTGGCTTGGGTGAAGGACCGTAATTTCTTAGATACCGTTATGGAGTTCGAACAACAGCTCGAAGCAATGCAGGAGCAATTTGGTGCATTGAAACAATTTGTAGCGTTAATGATGGAGGAGCATAAGGCACTCGAAACAGAAAATCATCACCTTCGTACACGTCTAGAAGAACTACTTTCTAATGAAAACTCTGTACAGGCTGCTGATGAGAAGAAAGAGAATCCGTTAGATATTGGCGAGGGTTATGATAACCTAGCACGTTTATACCAAGAAGGCTTCCATGTTTGTCATGTTCATTTCGGAAGTTCGCGTAAAGGTGAAGACTGTCTGTTTTGTCTATCATTTTTAAATAAACAAAATGTGTAATAGAAGGCTGATTCCCACTATGGTGGTGTCAGTCTTTTGTTTTGTATAGTAGGAGGAAGAAACATGGAAAATTGGTTAAAGGGTGACGAACGGTTAGACTATTTATTGGCTGAGAATTTACGTATTATTCAAAGTCCCTCTGTCTTTTCGTTTTCATTAGATGCAGTGTTACTTTCGAAATTTGTCAATGTTCCATATCATAAAGGGAATATTGTTGATTTGTGCTCAGGTAATGGTGTAATCCCACTTTTTCTAAGTGCCAGAACAAAGGGACATATTACAGGAGTAGAAATTCAACCACGTTTATTTGATATGGCTGAGCGAAGTATCCGTTACAATAAGTTAGAAGAGCAAATTCATATGGTCCTGGGTGATGTGAAGGAGATTCCTAAGGAGCTTGGTATTGAAAAATATGATGTTGTAACCTGTAATCCACCATATTTTTTAGCACATGAAGCTAGTGATAAAAATTTAAGTGAGCATTACGCTATTGCACGTCATGAACTATATTTAACGTTAGAGGAAGCAATACAATCAGCCAGTAAATTATTAAAACAAGGCGGAAAGGCAGCTTTTGTTCATCGTCCTGGTCGGTTATTAGATATTGTTACGACAATGCGTGCTAATCGTTTAGAGCCTAAACGTATGCAACTTATTTATCCGAAAGAAGGTAAGGAGGCCAATACACTATTAATAGAAGGAATTAAAGACGGTAAACCTGATTTGAAAGTATTACCGCCTCTGTATGTTTATAATGAGAATAATGAATATACAGCAGAAGTGAGAGAAATCCTTTATGGAAAAGAACAATAGTCATTATTTTTATGTGTTAGAATGTGCAGATCAATCCTTTTACGCAGGCTACACGAATAATGTAGACAGGCGTGTCGCTGTACATAATGCTGGTAAGGGAGCAAAATATACGAGAGCGCGAGGCCCGGTGGAATGCATTTATGTTGAGGAATTCGATACGAAACAAGAGGCGATGCGTGCAGAATATGCATTTAAACAACTAACACGCACGCAAAAAATGAAATATATAGGGAGGGCTGACTCATGAAATCTCAGAAAAGTACAATGCACGGTCATACAGGTTGTTTATATTTAGTGGCAACGCCTATTGGCAACCTTGAGGATATGAGTGTACGTGCGCTACGTATTTTAAAGGAAGCAGATATTATTGCTGCCGAGGATACACGTAATACAAAGAAGCTATGCAACTACTTTGATATAGGAACACCACTGATAAGCTATCATGAACATAATTTAGAGGTGGGGGGAGAGAAGTTATTAGCCTTTTTACGTGAAGGAAAAACAGTTGCATTAGTTAGTGATGCTGGTCTACCTTGTATTTCCGATCCTGGTGCAGATATAGTCGAAAAAGCAATCGAGCAAGACTTTCCAGTTGTGCCGGTACCAGGTCCCAATGCAGCAATATCAGCATTAATCGCTTCAGGATTAACACCGCAGCCATTTTTCTTTTATGGATTTTTAAATCGAGGAAAAAAGGAACGTCGACAGCAATTAGAGCAACTAAAAAAACGTCAAGAAACTATTTTGTTTTATGAGGCTCCTCATCGTTTAAAAGACACTTTGAAAGATATGGAAACTATTCTTGGTAATCGTCGAATTGTATTAGCTCGCGAGTTAACTAAAAAATTCGAAGAGTTTTTACGTGGTACGGTGGCTGAAGCAGTGGAATGGTCACAAACAGAGGAAATTCGAGGAGAATTTTGTATTGTCCTTGAAGGAAACGAGAATGCTGAGGAAGAAAATAGTGAAGAAGCCTATTGGATGACAATGTCTATCGTTGAACATGTTGATTATATTATTGATCATACAGGTGTTACATCAAAAGAAGCTATAAAGGAAGTAGCAAAACTACGTCAAGTTGCAAAACGGGACGTCTATAATGAATACCATAGTTAATGTCAAGAAAGAGGCTGCCTTAATAGGGCACCTCTTTTTTTTTATATCTATTCAAATAAGTGGCTCATTACCAACAGTTCGGGATGATATTTGTTAAAACGCATGCCATATATCAGTTGATTGGAGTGGAGGCTGGGTGACTCCTTGGGGCTCATCGGATGCCCCCAGGAAAGCGCCCAGCCGGAACGGAAATCAACCCCACGTTAGATGATGAGCATATAAACCATTTAAATTGATAATAATTGTAAAAAATAGTATTCTTAATCATGAAAGGTCTGACATGGACATTATAAGGGACTTAAGAATTGGTTATATTATAGTTATCTTCTATTGAATGAAGATAACCCCTCAGGATGCAATTACGCCAAGGCGAAATAATTGATAAAAATAAAACACCCAAATCGCAGTGATTGATTTAGGTGTGTATATCAAATTATTTTTTTAAGTTAGATTGGATTTCATTCACTAACATTTCTGCGCCTTCAGGGCTTAAAATTAATTTGCCTCCAACTAGACGGAAGTTATCATCAGAAACTTCACCAGTTACAGCACATGTCATGTTAGGCATATATTTTTTTAAGATAATTTTGTCATCATCCACATAGATTTCTAAAGCGTCTTTTTCTGCAATACCTAATGTACGGCGTAGTTCGATTGGAATTACTACACGACCTAATTCATCGACTTTACGAACGATTCCTGTTGATTTCATAATTATTTTTCCTCCTAATGTTAAAAGTTATATCGGTATTTCGTCAAATTTCGACATATTTTCCTTGTCTGATAGTTATCATACCAAGTAATGCCATAAACGTCAATTAATTAATACACTAATATTATTGTTTTGAAAAAAATTTTTGAGGAGAAAACAGATATATTGGTTTTTTTAAAAGGTTTTTATTATATATTTTAATTTATAGTAAAAAAGCTTCTTATTTAAGACATTAAATGGATTGATTATATCATTCGACATTTTTCGCAAATGATAAACTATCAATCAATTATGCCTCGGCATAATGCGTCCGGAATTGGCTTTGTGTTTGGATACCCGCTGAAAGAAGTTGAAACGAATTTCGTACTTAGTTAGAATAGATAGTATACTGTGAAACATTGGAGGCAGTTCTCGTGAGCGAACAAAATAAAACATTCTATATAACAACCCCTATTTATTACCCAAGTGGGAAATTCCATATTGGTACAGCGTATACAACTGTAGCATCAGATACAATTGCACGTTATAAACGTTTACGTGGTTATGATGTACGTTTTTTAACTGGAATGGATGAGCATGGGCAAAAAATTCAAGAAAAAGCGGCAGAAGCGGGCAAACATCCACAAGAATACGTGAATGAAATTGCAGATGCTGCGAAGAAACTTTGGGCATTAATGGACATTTCATATGATGACTTTATTCAGACAACGCAAGAGCGTCATACGAAAACTGTCGAAAAGATTTTCCAAAAGTTTTTAGATAATGGTGATATTTATAAAGGAGAGTATGAAGGTTGGTACTGTACACCATGTGAATCATTCTTTACTGAGACACAATTAGTAGATGGTAACTGTCCAGACTGTGGTCGTCCAGTTCACAAAGTTAAAGAGGAATCTTACTTCTTTAATATGAAGAAATACGCAGATCGTCTTTTAGCTTATTATGAAGAAAACCTTGGATTCATTGAGCCTGAATCTCGAAAAAATGAAATGATTAATAACTTCATTAAACCAGGGTTAGAAGATTTATCTGTTTCAAGAACTTCATTTGATTGGGGCATTAAAGTTCCTGGAGACCCTAAACATGTAATTTATGTATGGGTGGATGCCTTAACTAACTATATAACATCATTAGGTTATCTTTCAGAAGATGAAACATTATTCAATAAATATTGGCCGGCAGATGTACATGTAGTTGGTAAAGATATCGTTCGATTCCATACTATTTATTGGCCAATTTTCTTAATGGCACTAGATTTACCACTTCCTAAAAAAGTGTTTGCCCATGGTTTTATAATGATGAAAGACGGTAAAATGTCTAAATCAAAGGGCAACGTTATTTATCCTGAAATGTTAATAGAGCGTTATGGCTTAGATGCGACACGATACTTCCTATTGCGCGAGTTACCATTCGGCTCTGATGGTGTATTTTCACCAGAATCTTTTGTTGAGCGCACAAACTTCGACTTAGCAAACGATTTAGGTAATTTATTGAATCGTACCATTTCAATGATTAATAAATATTTCGACGGCATTATTCCAACTGAAAATCTTCAGTCGACAGAGTTTGATACAGCTTTAAAAGAGCAAGCTGAGTCGGTACGCATTAAATATGAAGAAAGTATGGAAAAAATGCAATTTAGTGTCGTATTAGCCGACATATGGACGCTTGTTTCAAGAACAAATAAATATATAGATGAAACTCAACCATGGGTACTAGCAAAAGAGGAATCAGATCAGCCAAAATTAGGCGCTGTTATGCGAAATTTGGCAGAAAGTCTACACCAAATTGCTGTCATGTTACAACCATTTATGACATCTACTCCGAAACGAATTATTGAACAATTAGGCTTGGATGACAAATTCTTAGCATGGGAAACAATTGAAACATTCGGCAATACTATTCCAGCAAACATTAAAGTGGTAGAAAAAGGGATTCCGATTTTCCCTCGTTTAGAGAGTGAAGTTGAAATTACGTATATTCGTGAGGAAATGCGTGGTTCAGTGAAAACTCCACAAGAGGAAGAAGCAAAAGATGCGCAAAAAGATGCGCAAAAAGATACGGATATTCCAGAAATTCCTGAAATTACTATCGATGATTTTATGAAAATTGATTTACGTGTAGCTATTGTAACAGCGTGTGAAACTGTTCCGAAAGCAGACAAATTATTAAAGCTTCAAGTGGATCTTGGATATGAGCAACGACAAGTAGTTTCAGGTATTGCAAAGTTCTATTCTCCTGATGAATTAATTGGTCAAAAAGTGATTGTAGTCACTAACTTAAAGCCAGTTAAATTACGTGGTGAATTATCGCAAGGAATGATTCTAGCTGGTGAAAAAGATGGAATTTTAAAATTAGCATCGGTAGATCCAAAACTAGAGAATGGTGCAAAAGTAAAGTAAAAAATTTTTAGGAAGGCCTGCTGAATGCAAAAAATTCAGCAGGCTTTTAAAATCCACTTTGAAAATGAGTAGTTTATTATCTTGAAATAATTTATACAGAGTAATTAATAGGTTTTTTTAGGTATATAGTAACGAACACGGTGTCTGAGATTGTGTGAAATGTTATAATACTAAATTGTTTGTAACAAATTTGTAACACTTACGCAAAATATGAAATAATAATTTTTAATAAAATCTATGTTAGGAGAATGACGATGTTCATTGATACACATGTACACTTAAATGCAGATCAGTATGAAGAAGACTTACAAGAGGTTATAGATAGAGCTCTTGAAGCCAAAGTAGAAACGATGGTTGTTGTTGGTTTCGACCGCAAAACTATTGAAAAAACAATGCAACTGGTTGAACAATATGATTTTGTTTATGGTGTCATTGGCTGGCACCCGGTTGACGCCATTGATTGTACACAAGATGATTTAAATTGGATTGAGGAATTAGCAGCACATCCAAAAATAGTGGGTATTGGTGAAACTGGATTGGACTACTATTGGGATAAATCCCCTAAAGATGTCCAACAAGCACTTTTCCGCAAGCAAATTCATTTAGCACAAAAGCTGAATTTACCAATCATTATTCATAACAGAGATGCAACTGGAGATGTTGTACAAATTTTACGTGAAGAAAATGCAGCTTCCGTGGGAGGCGTTATGCACTGTTATAGTGGCAGTGTGGAAACCGCACATGAATGTATTGCTATGAATTTTATGATTAGTCTTGGTGGACCGGTGACATTTAAAAATGCACGAATGCCGAAGGAAGTGGCGACAGAAATACCTTTAGAGCATTTGATGATCGAAACAGATGCACCGTATTTAGCGCCCCATCCATATCGAGGGAAACGTAATGAGCCAGCTTTAGTGGCTTTAGTTGCAGAAGAAATTGCTCGTTTAAAAGGATTAACGATTGAGGAAATTGCACAGGTAACGACAGCCAATGCGAAAAAATTTTTTAGGATTGACAATTAACTAGCTGAGATGCCTCCAATACTGAGTTTGTGGTTGGCTAAAAAGGTGATGTCAATTTTCTTAGAAATACATTCGGGTTGACAGTGCCAAATCTAGTACGTATAATCCAACTTTGTATTAAGGAGGCGTTTTTTCATGTCAAATAATTCCATGAAAAACTTGTTCTTAGGATCATTGAGGAGTAAGCAAACAGTGATAAGCATTATTTCACTTGTCCTGTTTGTATCTGTAATTTCATTTGTACTTTATCAAGGTACTAAAAAAACCGTAAAGCTTGATGCTAACGGGGAAACTATCGAAGTAACAACACATGCCAAAACTGTAGAACAATTATTACAAGATCAAAATATAGACGTAGCAGAGCATGATAAAATAACACCCTCTCTGAACACCAAAATTGCTAATGGATTAGCAGTTTCATGGGAACAGGCAAAAGAAGTAACAATTTCAGTTGATGGAAATCAGTCAAAAGTTTGGACAACTGAAACACAAGTGAAAGACATTTTGAAAGAAGCAAATATTGAAGTATCAGAGCATGACGCTTTAGTACAAGGTCTAGATACAGAAATAGGAGCAGACAACAAGATCGATATTCAAAAAGCGTTTCAAGTATCGCTTGTCGATGGCGTTAACGAAAGACAAGTATGGTCCACTTCGACTACGGTCGCTAACTTTTTAAAACAACAAGGAATTCAACTTAATGAATTCGATCGTGTCGAAAATAACCTGAAGGACGTAATCACTCCGCAGAGTAAAATCACAGTAGTTCGCGTAGAAAAGGTTATCGATGTAGTGGAAGACTCTTTAGACTTCGCAATTGAAAAGAAGCAGGATGCTTCATTGCAAAAGGGAAAACAAAAAGTTGTAACAGCAGGCCAACAAGGTTTAATGACTAAAACGTATGAAATCGTAAAAGAGAATGGCCAAGTTGTAGCTAAAAATCTACAATCTGAAAAAGTTGTAAAAGAACCGAAAAAGCAAGTAGTTGCAGTAGGTACTAAAACTGTAGTAGCTAGTGCATCGACTGTATCACGTGGTTCATCAGAGCCAGCTAGTGGTAAAGAATTTTATGTAACGGCAACCGCTTATACACCTAATTGTAACGGCTGCTCGGGGATATCTGCCACTGGCATTAATTTAAAATCAGGCTCTGGATTGAAAGTAATTGCAGTAGACCCATCTGTTATTAAGCTTGGCTCAAAAGTTTGGGTTGAAGGTTATGGAACAGCTATAGCAGGGGATACTGGTGGTGCAATTAAGGGTAATCGGATCGACATACTTGTACAATCTGAATCTCAAGCTAGTAATTGGGGAGTAAAGAAAGTGCGTGTGAAAGTATTAAATTAAAAAAATTGTAAAATTAATCAAATATGTTTTTCACTATTAGTAGCTTTCCTGTTTTGACTGGCGGGAAAGCTTTTTATCTTTTTCAGTAAGTTGTACTGGAGGATAAAACAGTGCTATATATACATAAATTAAGCTGTAACGGTAACTGCACAAACTGCTCGAAAGTGAAGTGTCAACAATAGCAAAGTCGAGGGAGAATATTATAAGAAGGTGAATAGCCGTGTATTTCTGTACAATAGTACAGTGCAGTTGTAAAATGGTCTGAAGATAAGGTAGAAAAGAGGAGCCTTTTTGCAAATAAAAGAAATCATTGTTGTTGAAGGAAAAGATGATACAACAGCTATTAAGCGAGCTGTACAAGCAGATACAATAGAAACAAATGGATCAGCTATTTCAGAGGAAACACTGAAGAGAATTCAACATGCACAGGATAAAAGAGGTGTTATTGTTTTTACTGATCCAGATTATCCAGGACGGCGAATTCGTGCCATTATCGAGGAGCATGTAAAAGGTTTAAAACACGCTTTTTTACCGAAAGCTAAAACAATTGCGAAAAACGGTAAAGGACTAGGTATTGAGCATGCAGCAGATGAAGATATACGCGAGGCACTACGACATGTTTATACCCCTAATGATGTTGAACCAACCACTGATGACATTACGCTCGAAGATTTAATGACGGCACGTTTAATTGGCCATCCACAGGCGAAAATTCGTCGTGATCATCTTGGGGAAATTTTGAATATTGGTGCAACAAACGGTAAACAACTTCATAAAAGATTAAAAATGTTTCAAATCACAGAAAAGCAATTTGGTGCGGCAGTCGCACAGTTAGATCAGGAGGAAAACGATGCATAAGGATATTGCAACACCAATTAGAACACAAGAAATTTTAAAAAAATATGGATTTTCATTTAAAAAAAGCTTAGGTCAAAATTTTTTAATAGATCCGAACATTTTACGAAATATTGTTAGTCATGCAAATTTAACTGAAAATAGTGGTGCAATCGAAGTTGGTCCTGGCATTGGAGCGTTAACAGAGCATTTAGCGAGAAGTGCAAAAAAGGTTGTATCTTTTGAAATTGATCAACGATTATTACCTGTATTAGAAGACACACTTAGCCCATATAATAATGTGACTATTGTACATTCAGACATTTTAAAGGCGGATGTTGCTAAGGTAATTCAGGAAGAGATGCCAGGTATTGAGGATATTATGGTTGTAGCGAATTTACCTTATTATGTGACGACTCCGATTTTATTGAAATTACTCAATGATCGTTTGCCAATTCGCGGTTTTGTTGTCATGATGCAAAAGGAGGTAGCAGATCGTATTACGGCTAAACCTGGAACGAAGGAGTACGGTTCTTTATCAATTGCGATTCAATATTATGTAAAGGCTGATATTGCCATGACGGTACCGAAAACTGTGTTTATGCCTCAGCCAAATGTGGATTCTGCAGTGATCCGTCTTATTAAACATGATGAACCTCCAGTAAAAGTGATTGATGAGGATTTTTTATTTGTTGTTACTCGCGCGTCGTTTGTACAACGACGAAAAACAATCTTCAATAATTTACAAGCAGGTTTACCAAATGGTAAGGTACACAAAGAAAAAATTATGAATGCTTTAAAAGCAGTAAATATTGAACCAACACGTCGAGGAGAGACCCTTACCATTCAAGAGTTTGGAAAATTAGCCGATACATTATACCCTACATTTGCAAAGTAAAAAATTTTTGTTAACTTTTTTGAGTATACGTAAAAAAATATGGTCTTTTTATGAAAAATAAGTTGACAACATTTATAATAGGCTGATAAAATATTATATTTTATTGACATTTTTGGGCGGATCGCTTATACTAATAAATAGTGAGGTGTAAGCGAAAATGCCAAAAACTTTAGCGGACATTAAAAAGTCGTTGGATTGTCATTTGGGTAAACGTTTGCAGTTAAAAGCAAACGGAGGTCGCAAGAAAACGATCGAGTGTGCAGGGGTATTGCGTGAGACATATCGCGCTATCTTTGTGGTTGAGCTTGATCAAGAAGACAATACGTGCAAGCGCGTATCGTATAGCTACACAGATATTTTAACTGAAGCAGTAGAGATTACATTTTTAGACGAAGCAAAAGCTGCTATCGCAAAATAGTTTCTAGTACTTATTTCTATATTTCGAAACACTCATGTATGCAATACATGAGTGTTTTGCGTTTTCTGGGACATACTAAATTCGTCAGTTGTTAAAGGAGGAGTTTATATGCCTAGAAAAGGTATCATGTCACCTCGTTTAAAAGAAGAGATCGCTAAAGAGCTTGGATTTTATGATGTTGTGCAACGAGAAGGCTGGGGCGGCATTAAAGCTCGAGACGCCGGTAATATGGTCAAACGTGCCATCGAAATGGCTGAAAGAGCAAGTAATGAGCAAGAGCATAATAAGTAGCCTCTTTGTGAAAATAGACCACTTATTTTTTTAGAACTTCATTTCACAGGGATGAAAACGCCCTGTAAACACAACAACACAACTGACGAGAGAGAACCGTTACACCAAATAGGGGTATACGGTTCTTTTTTTCCATTTTCGCTTTCCCATTATGGTAAAATAAAATGAATAATCTTGTGAAAGATGAACGACAGGTTTATCTTCATTCAGAAAATGTTTTATATAGCGAAGTGAACGCCAGCCACTGATGTTTTGTAACAGTTACAGAAGGCTCCTACATCTAAAGGTAGTGAGAGTGTAATTTTAAATGTCACGGATTTTGAAAGAACAAGTAGGATGTTAGCCTAACTCTAACCTGCATTGGTAAAAGCTTAAAAGTCTTGTGGTTTTACCGAAATGGCCGACATCGTGTTGGTCATCACGCAGACCTAATTACAATTTAAAATCCGGATGCATTGTTGATCTGTGTGAAGGTGAAGCGTCAGCCAATTGCGCCAATGCGTAATTGATAAGTGTAGCTATAAGGAGGAAGAAAGATGCTTTATGTAAAGGCGCCTGCAAAAATAAATTTAACATTAGATGTGCTTTATAAAAGACCAGATAATTATCATGAAGTAGAGATGGTCATGACAACTGTGGATTTAGCTGATCGTATTAGTCTAGAATCTCGAGAAGATGGCGTAATTGAAATAATTTCGACTGATAATTTTGTTCCAAATGATCACCGAAATTTTGCTTATCAGGCAGCGCGTCTAGTTAAAGATACATACGGCATTGGACAAGGTGTATCCATAACTATAGAAAAAGAAATACCAATTGCAGCAGGATTAGCAGGCGGAAGTAGCGATGCCGCTGCGACACTGAAGGGTTTAAATGAGCTGTGGAATTTAGGGTTATCTATAGATGAGTTAGCTGAATTAGGTGCAAAAATTGGTTCAGATGTTTCGTTTTGTGTCTACGGTGGCACAGCGTTAGCAACGGGGCGTGGAGAAAAAATTCAGGAATTGCCAGCACCACCAAACTGTTGGGTAGTCTTAGCTAAGCCTAAAATAGGTGTTTCTACTGCAGAGGTGTATGGAGGATTAAAGGTTGAAGGGTTAGAGCATCCAAAGACGAAGCAAATGATACGTGCTATTGAA
This sequence comes from Lysinibacillus sp. NPDC092081, assembly GCF_044755845.1. Lineage (NCBI taxonomy): Bacteria > Bacillati > Bacillota > Bacilli > Caryophanales > Bacillaceae > Lysinibacillus > Lysinibacillus sp. NPDC092081. The sequence continues at coordinate 40,377 of NZ_JBIVRU010000026.1, read as the reverse complement.
ACGGAAGATTATGAGCTATTATGTGCATCATTAGGGAATGTTTTAGAAACTGTAACATTTAAGCTACATCCAGAAGTAGTGATGTTAAAGGAACAGATGAAGCGCTTCGGAGCAGATGCAACATTAATGAGTGGAAGCGGTCCAACGGTGTTTGGTTTAGTGGATAGTGAAGCTCGAGTAAGCCGCATTTATAATGGTTTACGTGGTTTTTGCGAAGAAGTATATGCTGTTCGGATTTTAGGCGAGCGAAATACGCTTGCTTAAAACCGCAAATTTATGTTAATTTTACCTATAAATATTCGTGTTTAGGAGAGGGTCGCATGAAATGGAAGCGTAGTGAACGACTAGTTGATATGACGTACTATTTACTAGAACATCCACATCAGCTGATCCCGCTAACTTATTTTTCTGAATTATATCAATCTGCGAAGTCTTCCATTAGTGAAGATTTAACGATTGTAAAAGAAACTTTCGAAGAAAAAGGAATCGGGTTATTGATGACAGTACCGGGCGCTGCAGGGGGAGTTAAGTATATTCCTAAAATGTCCGAGGCTGAGGTCCGTTTAGTTATTCAGGATTTAAAGACGGAGCTTGAACATTCAGATCGTTTGTTACCAGGCGGTTATTTATTTATGACGGACTTACTCGGCAATCCAGATTTAATTAATCGAGTTGGGAAAGTATTTGCATCCGCATTTGCTGATCAACAAATTGATGTCATAATGACTGTCGCTACAAAGGGGATTTCTATTGCTCACGCCATAGCAAGACATTTAAATGTACCGGTTGTTGTTGTCAGAAGAGATAGTAAGGTAACAGAAGGTTCTACAGTCAGTATCAACTATGTATCTGGTTCTTCCAGAAGAATTCAGACAATGGTATTATCAAAAAGAAGCATGAAGAGTGGGCAACGAGTGCTTATTACCGACGACTTTATGAAGGTCGGTGGTACAATGAATGGCATGAAAAATCTATTAGAGGAGTTTGACTGTCAGCTAGCTGGTATTGCAGTGCTTGTAGAGGCTGAGCATGCAGACGAAACTTTAGTAGATGATTATTATTCATTAGTGAAGCTTCATGAGGTCAATGAAAAAGACCGTACAATTGCATTAAGTGAAGGTAACTATTTTTCTAAAAGGGGAAATGACAAATGAAAGTAGTAGCAACAACAAATGCACCAGCAGCAATTGGACCATATTCACAAGGAATTATTGTAAATGGCATGTTTTATAGCTCAGGTCAGATTCCACTAACAGCAACAGGCGAATTAGTGGAAGGCGATATTACTGTTCAAACAAATCAAGTATTTGCTAATTTAAAAGCAGTTTTAGAAGCTGCTGGAACATCTTTAGACAATGTTGTTAAAACAACCGTTTTTATGAAGGATATGAACGACTTTGTTGCAATGAATGAAGTATATGCTAGCCATTTTGGCGATCATAAGCCAGCTCGTTCAGCAGTAGAGGTTGCACGTCTACCAAAAGATGTGAGAGTAGAAATTGAAGTTATTGCCATCGTTAAATAAGAAATTTTTTTAGCTCACTAGAAGAGAAATGAATAGCTCTTTTAGTGGGCTTTTTTTATAGCAATGTTTTCTGTGCGAAAGCGAAGCGACAGCAACAAAATGTTTTCTGTGCGAAAGCGAAGCGACAGCAACAATTACGCCAAGACGAAGTGAATATTACGATGTTGCCTTTCAGTTTGTTAGAGGGAGACCGACAAACAATTGTCAAAATTTACGTATATAAAAGGAAATATTATACTAATAAGTATTCAAATTTTTTAGAAAATTTGATAGACTATAAAAAGGAAAATATTCGGTAATAAAGAATATTATATTTTTATTTAGGCATCTAAGAAGAGAGGTGGTGAGAAAATGGAAGTTACTGATGTAAGGTTACGTCGTGTACAGACTGAGGGTCGCATGCGTGCGATTGCTTCCATTACACTCGACAATGAGTTCGTAGTTCACGATATTCGTGTGATCGATGGCAATACAGGTTTGTTTGTTGCTATGCCAAGTAAACGAACGCCAGACGGTGAGTTTAGAGATATTGCGCATCCTATTAATTCTACTACTCGTAATAAAATTCAGGAGATTATTTTAAACGAGTACCATAATTCAAGCGAGACAGAAACAACGGACAACGCAGAAAAATTAGAAGGAATTGGCGTATAGTTAATAGGGGATAAATGTTAAATTAACTTCTTTCCGCGGGTGTCCAAACATCCGCGGAAAGAAGTTAAGCCTCCGGACACGATTATGACGAGGCATAATTGATCTATTAATTTATAGTTATGATCAAAGTAAATAATAAGAGCTCTTCTTAATTGGAGAGTTCTTTTTATTTTGAGAATAAGAGAAAATGAGCAGTTTTACGACATACATATTAACATTCGAGCATAAGGTGCATTTGATTTACGAAATTCATCTTTTTGTCAAGTCAACATGCCTTGAAAATAGATGGATTTTGCTATATAGTCATAAGAGAAAATGAGCGTATTGGAGGACTTACAGATGAGCAACATTTTTGCTGTCATTTTGGCTGCAGGTCAAGGTACACGTATGAAGTCCAAATTATATAAAGTGCTCCATCCAGTATGTGGGAAGCCAATGGTACAACATGTGGTGGATCACATTCAAACGTTAGATGTGAATCGTATCGTAACGGTTGTAGGACATGGTGCAGAAAAGGTGAAACAACAGCTTGGCGATAAAAGCGAGTATGTTTTACAGGCTGAACAGTTAGGGACAGCTCATGCTGTTCAGCAAGCTGAGGTGATTTTAGGTAGTGAAGAAGGGACAACATTAGTTGTTTGTGGTGATACACCACTTATTCGCCCTGAAACGATGCAAGCTTTGTTCGAGCATCATCAAGCAAAGAATGCTAAGGCTACTATTTTAACAGCCATTGCTGAAAATCCAACAGGCTATGGTCGTATTTTACGTGACGACAATGGACAAGTGGAGCAAATTGTTGAGCAAAAGGACGCTTCAGTAGAGCAGCAATTAGTTAAAGAGATTAATACGGGCACATACTGCTTCGATAATAAAGCGTTATTTGAGACATTAAAGCTTGTGAAAAACGACAATGCACAGGGTGAGTATTATTTACCTGATGTGATTGAAATTTTACAAAAACAAGGCGATGTCGTTGAAGCATATGTAACGGAAGATTTTGAAGAAACACTTGGTGTCAATGATCGTGTTGCCCTGTCTCAAGCAGAGGCGCTAATGCGTACAAGAATTAATGAAAAGCATATGCGTAACGGTGTCTCAATTATTAATCCAGAAGCAACATATATTAGCGTGGACGCAATGATTGGTCGTGATACTATCATCCAGCCAGGTTCTATGATTGAAGGTACAACTGTTATTGGTGAAGATTGTATAATCGGGCCTAACACACAAATCATAGATAGCCGTATCGGTGACCGAACAACTGTGCATTCTTCTGTTGTGCGTGAAAGCGCTGTAGCGGAAGATACTGCTATTGGACCGTTTGCACATATTCGACCACTTTCTGATATTGGTAGCCACGTGAAAATAGGTAACTTTGTAGAAGTGAAGAAAAGTAAACTAGGTAATGACACGAAAGTATCGCACTTAAGCTATATTGGCGATGCCGAAATAGGAAGTAATGTCAATATTGGCTGTGGTTCCATTACAGTAAACTATGATGGAAGAAACAAGTTCCAAACAATTATTGAAGATGATGTATTTGTAGGATGTAATACTAACTTAGTAGCGCCAGTGAAAGTTGGAAAAGGTTCATTTATTGCTGCAGGATCTACAATTACAAAAGAAGTTCCTGAGGATGCACTTGCAATTGCTCGTGCAAGACAAGAAAACAAACCGAATTATGTAAGCAAATTAAACTCAAAATAATTATCAACTAAACAGGAGGCCATCATGCCGTATCATTATGCAAACTCACAATTAAAAATATTTTCACTTAATTCTAATAATCCACTTGCTCAAGAAATTGCGCAAGAAATGGGTGTTGAATTAGGTAAATCTTCTGTTAAGCACTTCAGCGATGGAGAGGTTCAAATTAGCATTGAAGAAAGTATTCGTGGTTGTGATGTGTTTATCGTGCAGTCTACTTCTGCACCTGTAAACGAACATTTAATGGAGCTTTTAATTATGGTAGATGCTGTAAAACGCGCATCTGCTCGTACAGTAAACGTTGTAATGCCTTATTATGGCTATGCTCGTCAGGACCGTAAAGCAAAAGCGCGCGAGCCAATTACAGCTAAATTAGTAGCAAACTTACTTGAAACAGCTGGTGCAACACGTGTTATCGTTTTAGATTTACATGCACCACAAATCCAAGGTTTCTTCGATATTTTAATCGATCACTTGATGGCAGTGCCTTTATTATCTGATCACTTCAAATCAAAAGGTATTCCAGAAGAAGAAATCGTTGTTGTTTCCCCAGACCATGGTGGTGTAACGCGTGCTCGTAAAATGGCAGAACGTTTAAAAGCACCTATTGCAATTATTGACAAGCGCCGTCCAAAACCAAATGTTGCAGAAGTAATGAACATTGTTGGTAATGTTGATGGTAAAGTGGCAATCTTGATTGATGATATTATTGACACTGCAGGTACGATTACAATCGGCGCAGATGCATTACGCGCAGCTGGTGCGAAAGAAGTTTATGCTTGTTGCTCTCACCCAGTATTATCAGGACCAGCTATCGAGCGTATCGAAAACTCTTCGATTAAAGAATTAGTTGTAACAAATACAATCCAACTTCCTGAAGAGAAAAAATCTCCAAAAATTACAGAGCTTTCAGTAGCTAAATTGATGGCAGATGCAATCTCTCGTGTCTATGAAAATAAATCTGTAAGTACTCTATTTGATTAATATAAATAAACAGATCCCAATATGTGTCTTATTAAGGACAAATCTACGTTTGTAAGTAGATTTGTCCTTTTTCTAGGTTTCTTTTGTTTGAATTTTCTTATAAAAGGATATATGGTAATTGTGACTTAATAATATTTACACAACTTTATAAAAAATAGTTTACCGCCTAAGGTTGGGATATATTTTGTTAAAACGTATGTTATGAATAAGTTGATTGGAGTGGAGGCTGGGCGACTCCTTGGGGGATAGCGGCTCATCGGACGCCCCCAGGAAAGCGCCCAGCTGGAACGGAAATCAACCCCACGTTATGGTGATGAGCTAAAATTGTAGTAAATATTATTATAGCCTTAACAAATGTCAATTTTATCGAAAATAGTGACATTTATAATAAGGCGTAAATAAATTTTTCTTGGAAGGGGAAGTATAGTATGAGTACAGTATTAAGTGTTAAAAAGCGCGAAGCTGGGCATCGTTCGACATTAACCCAACTTAGAAAAGGGGGAGCCATTCCGGCAGTTATTTACGGCTATAATTTAGATTCAACCCCAATTTCTATTTCAGCGAAGGAATTCAGAAAATCCATTCAAAAGAATGGGCAAAACAGTTTGTTTTCAATGGAGTTAGATGGGAAAAAAGTGAATGTTGTTGTGTCAGAAATCCAACAATGCTCTATGAAAGATGAAGTAAATCATATCGACTTTTTAGCAATCAATATGTCCGAAGCGATTGAGGCTGAAGTGCCTATTAAACTAGTTGGAGAGTCAGTTGGTATAAGTGTAGGTGGAATATTAATGCAGCCTAACCTAGATGTGAAAATTAAAGTAAAGCCAGCAGATATACCAGAAGCTATTGAAGTTGATATTACCGAACTTAAAATTGGTGAAACAATTACGGTAGCTGATATTCGAGATACGATTGATTTTGATATAGTCAGTGAAAATGATTATACATTGGTAACAATTATGGCCCCAGCTACAACTGTTGAAGAAACGGCAGATAGTGCACAGGAACTAGCGTAAAAATATATGTTAAGGAAAGGCTACTAAAGAAGGCTAAAAACTTCTTAGTAGCCTTTTGCATTTTAACAAATCGATATTTATGGGAAACGTTATTCGTATGTAAGCTTTTGCTTCTTTAATTATGACAATATGTATGGTTGAATTGAGGATCTCAAATAATATCAAACCATTATTGAACTTTTACTTTCAAAAATTGTACAAACTGCTTTCTTAGCGCATGATATGGTAAAATAATGACTACTAGATTTGAAAGAAGAGGAGTACTTATGAAAATTATCGTTGGTTTAGGAAATCCAGGTAAACCTTATGAGCATACAAGACATAATATTGGCTTCGATGTTATCGATGCATTAGCTGAAAAATGGGGTGCACCTTTAACGAATTCAAAGTTTAATGGTATGTATGCAACGGTACATCGTCCTGAAGGAAAGGTTCTACTTGTTAAGCCTTTAACATATATGAATTTATCGGGGGAATGTGTTGGACCCCTTATGAACTATTTTGATATTGATGTGGAAGATTTAATTGTTATTTATGACGATTTAGATTTAGAGACAGGTAAATTACGCCTGCGTCAAAAAGGTAGTGCAGGTGGACATAATGGTATTAAATCATTAATTCAGCATTTAGGCACACAAGAATTTAATCGCATTCGCGTTGGGGTTAATCGCCCGCCAGCTGGTATGAAGGTGGCAGATTATGTGTTGTCGAAATTTTCAAAAGAAGATCAAGCTATTGTTGGCGAAGCTATTGAAAAGTGTGTAAGTGCTGTAGAAGGATCTCTTTCAAAGCCATTTCTTGATGTGATGAATCACTTTAACGGATAACAATAAGTTAAAGTGTAGTGTGGATATTACGGTTGTTTAGGATAAAGATTTAAAATGTTTTTTCCTGCGACACAGCTAACTAAATATATAGTAAAGTCTTAAACACAATGCAAAAACTATTCTCTATAAGGAGCTAAGGCAGAATTGAAGGTGCATAATCTTTTTTAGAAATGTCTATACTTTAAGTAGTAAGTTGCTTAAAGGAGGATGATTTGGAGATGTCAGTTCGCTATCGATGTCGGCATTGTGAAGTAGAAATAGGAACACTACCATTTGATGCAGATGATACAATTCGAAAACTACATATTTTCGAATTAGGTGAAGCGGATGATTATGTTGAGCAAGATCAACATGGACAAACGACGGTTCACTGCATTTGTGAGCAATGTGAGGATTCGCTGAAACAATATCCAGATTATCACGCACTCAATAAATGGATTCAATAATTGGAAGGATGCTTTGGCGCACATTGTGTGCGTTCAAAGCTTTTTCCATTTAACTTCTTACAGCAAATGTTTTTTGTAGCGAAAGCAAAGCGTCAGCTACAAAAGTCTCCCATCTTTATAGGTGGTGAGATGAATACAGTTTTAAGTCATTTTTCAGCGGGTGTCCAAACATCCGCTGAAATAGAGGAACTCAGTCTAAGAACGCCACGTCCTGTGGCAACGACTGAGTGACCAACATCACGTTGGCCCAAAGCCTCCGATCCCGGACGAAATTATGCCGAGGCATAATTGATAAAATATACAATAAAGTTGCATATTATAGTACTAGATTGCTAGTAATGGTGAATAGAATTATGCGCTGAAAGGAGCTTTTGACATTGGAAGTTTTACGACAGCTTGTGATGCAGGACAAACATATCACATCATTTTTACAGGAGATTCAGAGCGGTCACTCTGCAACACAGCTTATAACAGGATTAACAGGAAGCGCGCGCTCGGTAATGGTCGATACGTTATTTGAATATGTAAAAAAACCTATTTATATTGTATCTCCTAATCTATTGCAGGCACAAAAAATGGTTGACGAGCTGGCGGGACTTTTAGGTGAGGAGCATGTTCATTATTATCCTACCGATGAGTTTATTGCTGCCGATTTGTCTGTTGCCTCTCCAGAGTTACGTGCTGAGCGTATCGCAACACTTGATTGCCTAGCTAGAGGCGAAAAAGCTGTTTATGTGATACCAGTTGCAGGCTTGCGCAAAATGATGCAGCCTAAAGAGCATTGGCTACAGTATTTTTTACAAATTGCAGTAGGCGAAGATATTCAGATCGATGAATGGCTACAAACGTTAGTAGAGATGGGGTACGTACGTAATTCGATGGTTACAACACCTGGAGAGTTTGCGCTACGTGGGGGCATATTAGATATATATCCGCCCTATTTAGAGGCGCCGATTCGTATAGAATTATTTGATACGGAAGTGGATTCAATCCGAACATTTTCTGCTGACGATCAGCGTTCCATTGATAAATTGCAGAAGATTCGTATCTTACCTGCATCAGAAGTTATTTTGACAAAGGCAGAAAGAATGGCGTTGGCAGGTCGTTTAGAAGCTGCGTTAGCGACAAGCTTAAAGAAAGTCAAAAAGCAGGAGACTAAGGAGTTACTGTATCAGCATATTCAATATGATATTGAATTGTTGCAGCAAGGTAATTTACCTGACTACGTAAATAAGTATGGTTCATTATTGTATGAGAAAACAGCAAATTTAGGAGATTATTTTGCACATGATGGCATTGTGCTGTTTGATGAGCTCGGACGTATTCAGGAGGTTATGGATGCCTGGGAGCGTGAAGAGGATGAATGGTTCTTATCGCTAATTGAAGAAGGGAAAATGGTGCATGATGTAAAGCCAGCTTTCTCTTTGAAAGAAATTCTAGCAATGCTGTCTCAGCAAAAACTATATTTCTCATTATTCTCCCGAACATTTGCGGGTGTATCCTTTAATAAGACGACGAACTTTTCTTGTAAGCCAATGCAGCAATTTCATGGCCAAATGTCATTATTACAAAGTGAGATTGAACGCTGGCTGCTTGGTAAATTTACAGTACTAATTGTTGCGAGAGATAAAGATCGTGTTAAACGTGTACAGCAAATGCTTGAAGAATATGATATTCATACGACAATTGGTCATCCGACAGAAGCGGGTATTTATATTGTGGATGGATCACTATCTGGTGGCTTTGAATTACCACTACAACGCTTGGTGATTGTCACAGAGGATGAACTATTTAAACAACAGGCGAAGAAAAAAGCACGTCCTCAAAAGATGACGAACGCAGAACGTATTAAAAGCTATACGGAAATTAAACCTGGCGACTATGTTGTACATGTCCATCACGGTATTGGGAAATATATAGGTTTAGAAACATTAGATGTAAATGGAACACACAAGGATTACTTACACATTCGATACCGCGCAGATGATAAGTTATATGTTCCAGTTGAGCAAATAGATTTAATCCAAAAATATGTAGCATCTGAAGACCGAGAACCAAAGCTACATAAATTAGGTGGAGCAGAGTGGAAAAAAGCTAAAGCTAAGGTATCCTCTGCTGTGCAAGATATTGCTGATGATTTAATTAAGCTGTATGCGAAACGTGAAGCAGAGAAGGGCCATGCATTCGCGATTGACAACGACGATCAGCGAAGTTTTGAGGCTTCTTTCCCTTATGAAGAAACAGAGGATCAGCTACGTTCGATTATCGAAGTAAAACGTGATATGGAGCGTGAGCGTCCAATGGATCGTCTTGTGTGTGGAGACGTAGGGTATGGTAAAACAGAGGTAGCGATTCGTGCTGCCTTTAAAGCAATTCAAGATGGCAAGCAAGTAGCTTTCCTTGTGCCGACAACGATTTTAGCGCAGCAGCATTACGAAACGATTCGTGAGAGATTCCAAGACTTTGCTATTAATGTAGGCCTCTTGTCTCGTTTCCGCACAAAAAAGGAGCAAACAGCGACGTTAAAGGGTTTAAAAGAAGGGCAAGTTGATATTGTCGTTGGAACGCATCGAATTTTATCTAAAGATTTATTATTCCAAGACCTTGGACTGCTGATTGTTGACGAGGAGCAACGTTTTGGTGTAACACATAAGGAAAAAATTAAACAACTAAAGACGAATGTTGATGTATTAACGCTAACGGCAACTCCGATTCCAAGGACACTTCATATGTCGATGGTAGGTGTTCGTGATTTATCGGTAATTGAAACGCCACCAGCAAATCGTTTCCCTGTACAAACCTATGTAATGGAGTATAGCGGTGCATTAGTGCGGGAAGCGATTGAGAGAGAAATGGCGCGTGGTGGGCAAGTATTCTACTTATACAATCGTGTAGAAGATATGGCTCGTAAGGTTGATGAAATTCAAATGCTTGTCCCAGAAGCGCGTATTGGGCATGCCCATGGCAAAATGACGGAATCAGAATTAGAATCTGTCATATTAGCCTTTTTAGAAGGTGACTATGATGTGCTTGTAACGACAACCATTATTGAGACAGGTGTGGATATACCAAACGTTAACACATTGATTGTTCATGATGCTGATCGAATGGGCTTAGCGCAGCTTTATCAATTGCGTGGGCGTGTTGGGCGTTCTAATAGGGTGGCATATGCTTACTTTATGTATCAACGTGATAAAGTTCTTACAGATGTAGCTGAGCAAAGATTACAGGCGATTAAAGAATTTACAGAGTTAGGTTCAGGATTTAAAATTGCTATGCGTGACTTATCTATTCGTGGTGCTGGTAACCTGCTTGGAGCACAACAGCATGGCTTTATTGATTCTGTCGGTTTTGACTTGTACTCACAAATGCTGGAAGAGGCGATTGCTGAGCGCCAAACAGGTGTGAAAAAAGAAGAGAAGCCTGACATTGAGATTTTATTGAGTGTTGATGCGTATATCCCAGATGTTTACATTCCTGACGGCTATCAAAAAATTCAAATGTATAAACGTATTAAAGCAATGGATCAAGAGGAGGAGCACAGCGAGATCATGGAGGAATTACAGGATCGTTTCGGTGATCTTCCAATTGAAACAGAGCGCTTACTGCGAATTGCACGTATGAAGGTATGGGGCTTAAATACAGGTGTAATGTCAGTAAAAGAAAAGCAAAAAATCATCACAATATTGTTGTCTGAAGAAGGTACAGGACAAGTTGACGGTGGTAAAATTGTGGAAGAATCCATGAAATTTGAACGTGCTGTCGGTTTTGGTATGGATGGTATGCAATTGAAATTAACGATTGATGAACGAAAATCTGGGAAATATCAACCCTTTGATATTTTAGAAGAAATGATGCATATTATTGCTAACGCTAAAAAATGATAATAGAAGAAAAGCTGATCTTATCTCATTCGGATAATGATCAGCTTTTTATTGTTGAAAAACAAAAAATTACAAGGGAATCTTTGTGAATATTGTGGCGCTTTATCTTCATTGGTTGATTGGACTGTAGACTGTGTGGCTCCTTAGAAATCAACATCACAAATTGAGACTCAGGAGCTAGATAGTAGGGAAAATAAGGGTAAAAGTATCACTTTTAGTGATAGTTCCTTTGTAACAAACATCCTTTTGACTTATTGACGTAATAGTAAAGATTGGATTATTATTATTTCTTAATAAAAATTTTTTATGATTTTTTATAAAATTTGTTTTTATGGTTAATCTAAGATAAGTTGATTGAAGTAAAAATTCTACATGCTAAAAGTATTTAAAGCATAATTGCTTAGGTTTTTAGCCTTTTTGAAAAATATTATTGGGTGTGAAATCCTTTTTCTTCAGTTTTTGCATAGATTGCTTCATAAAAAACCATACTAAAATTGAAAAAAATTTCATTGTAGCGAAAGCGAGGATTAAGAATGAAGGCAACAGGAATTGTTCGTCGTATTGATGATTTAGGGCGTGTGGTTATACCAAAAGAAATTCGTAGAACGCTGCGTATTCGTGAAGGTGACCCGCTAGAAATTTATACAGACCGTGAAGGTGAAGTCATTTTAAAGAAATATTCTCCAATTAATGATTTGGGGGAATTTGCAAGAGAGTATGTAGAAACATTATATGAAACGTTAGGTACTCCGGCATTTGTAACCGACCGAGATGAAGTAATTGCTGTCTCAGGAATCGGTAAGAAAGAATATATTAATCGTCGTATCACATCCTTTGCGGAAACGTTTATGGACGAGCGTTCAACAAAAATAGAAAAAATGGAAACAACTATCGAGATTGTTCCTGGACAATATGAGCAAGTAAAGTCTTATTGTGCAACGCCTATTATGGTAAACGGTGATCCGATCGGCTGTATTATCGTTTTGTCTAAGGTACATTTTATCGGTGAGGTTGAAGTGAAAGTTGCGGAAACAGCTGCTAACTTCTTGGCTAAACAAATGAATAGTTGATGAGAATTGAAAGTTATTGCGCTGACCTTTTAGGCTGAACAATAACTTTTTTTCATACATAGTTTTATGGTAGTGCTATCGAGCGCGTCAAACTTTTGAGATATGCTATACTATTGGCATTGTTAAAGAAGGAAAGAGGACAATTTATGTCGGAACGTTTTGGCATGAAAAGCTACATGAAGGGCGCGGCCTTACTTACAATTGCTGCCCTTATTGTAAAGGTTCTTAGTGCAATTTATCGTGTGCCTTTTCAAAATCTTGTTGGTGATGAAGGATTTTATATTTATCAGCAAGTGTATCCAGTTATATCTATTTTTGTCGTATGGACAGCTAGTGGATTTGCAGTAGCTATTTCTAAAATGCTTGCAGATAATGATTGTATTTTAGACCCGCTAGAGAGAGATCAGAAACGAAGCGGTATTATGCGTATTGTTTTTCGTTATTTAACAGTACTATCGTTATTGTTTTTTGTTGCTTTATTTAGTGGTGCTGAAATAATTGCGCAGCTTATGGGCGATACTCAGCTTGCGCCTTTAATACGGACGGGTTCATTTATAGTACTTGTTATGCCGGCTCATGCTATTTTAAAGGGCGGGTTCCAATCAAGAGGCATTATGGAGCCGATTGCTTATGCGCAAGTCCTTGAACAAGCTGTGAGAGTATCTGTCATTTTAGCAGGAACATTTGTCATTATGAAGACGACAGAATCACTATATAGTGCTGGGAAAATGGCTATCATAGGTACAATTATTGGAGAAATTGTAGGCTTTGTATTACTTGCGTTCATCTTTAAAAAACGTTTTGGTCTATTTAATGATAAGAAACAACAGCGGCGTATCGAAAGTTTTCCGATTATTAAAGAGGTTACATTGCTGAGTTTAAGTGTAAGCATGAGTGGCCTATTGTTACTTGGTTATCAGCTAGTTGATTCCTTTACAATTTACTCACTATTAATTGAAGGTGGAATGGATCAGACTATAGCTAAGGCAACAAAAGGCGTTTATGATCGTGGGCAGCCGTTGGTACAGCTTGGAGTTGTCATTGCTTCTTCACTTTCGCTTGCTATTGTTCCTCTTGTTGCGCATATGTCCAAAAAACAGGATGGCCGTAGTGCAATTCCGTTTATACAATTAACGTATAAAGCGTCTGTATTATTTGGGTGGGCAGCCTCTCTAGGTTTAATACTCGTTATGCCTTATATTAATGCCATGCTCTTTAAAACAGATGCACTGTCGGGAGTACTTATGGTATATGTATTACAAATTGTGCCGTTGTCCATTATTTTGACATTTACAGCTATTTTGCAAGGCTATGGGAAATTAAAAAAGCCGGCTTTATTTTTGATTATAGGTTTTATATTAAAAATAATATTGAATGTGCTGACAATTAGTTTATTTGGAGTATTAGGTGCGGCTATTGCTAATAATGTGGGTCTTTTGTTTACTGCCATTATGCTTGTTTTCTATTTAAAGAAAATGACAGGAATTCAATTAGCGCCTGCAAATTTTTATAAAAAAGTTGGAATTTCATCACTCAGTATGGCGGCTGTAGTGCTAGTTTGGTTACAGTTTATACCACCGTTGTTAAACCAGTTTTTATCACCTCGATTTGTCGCGGTGGTAGCAGGTTTTACAGCTGTGTGTTTAGGAGCGTTTGTAATGATCACGATAATTGCTAAGTTACGAGTACTAGTCGAAAAAGAGTGGTACTTACTACCGTTTGGGCGCAAAATGGCAGTTTATCAATTATGGTTAAATCGAAAGAAGTAGGTGGATTGATTGAATACTTTAACAGTTATTGGTCTAGGTGCGGGTGATTTTAATCAGCTGCAAATGGGGGTCTATAAAAAACTAAAAGCGGCTAGAAAATTATATGTTCGTACAGTGGACCATCCTGTATTAGAAGAATTATCAGCTGAGGGCTTACAATTTGAAAGCTTTGACGCAGTTTATGAAAAACATAATACGTTCCAGCCTGTGTATGAGGAAATTGCAGAAAATCTTGTGGCTACTACAGCAAATGAAGATGTAATGTACGCTGTACCGGGGCATCCGCTTGTCGCGGAGCAGACTGTACAACTGCTTATTGCCGCTGCGGAAGAGGGAAAAGTAAAACTAGTCATTGAAGGTGGGCAAAGCTTCTTAGATCCAATATTTGGTGCGTTAAAAATCGACCCAATTGAGGGTTTTCAACTGCTGGATGGCACTAGCTTTTCTATGCATGACATTAACATGCGTCAACATATTTTAATAGCCCAAGTATATGATACATTTAGTGCATCAGAAGTAAAGCTAACGTTAATGGAGAAATACGATGACGAATACCCTGTTACGGTCGTTACAGCAGCGGGCTCGTCACAGGAAAAATTAGTGACAGTACCACTTTATGAGCTCGACCAAAGCGTTGAGGTGGACAATTTAACAACGGTATATGTGCCGCCTGTGAAATCACAAGAGGACGCTTTACGAGACTGGACAACTTTCCGTCAAATTATTGCTGTTTTACGAGGTCCGAATGGCTGTCCGTGGGATCAAAAGCAAACACATGAGTCACTGAAAAAATATTTACTAGAAGAAGCACACGAATATTTGGCAGCAGTAGATACAGAGGATGACTTTGCGATGATCGAGGAGCTTGGAGATGTACTGTTACAAGTGTTCCTTCATGCACAAATCGGAGAAGATCAAGGTTACTTTACATTGGAAGATGTATTGGCTTCAATAAGTGAAAAAATGATTCGTCGACACCCGCATGTATTTGGAGATGTATCGGTGGAAGATACAGAGGGTGTTGTGGCAAATTGGGAAGTTATAAAAGCAGAAGAAAAGGGTATAAGTGATAAGCCGCTATTAAAAGAGGAATACCGGGCGTCCTCGGCTCTACAAACAGCATATAATTATCAAAAAAGAGCTGCGAAGGTAGGATTTGATTGGCCTGATGTAGATGGCGCATGGGACAAGTTTGCGGAGGAATGGCAGGAATTTCGTAATGAGGTGACGAAAGGTACTAATGCGTCACGTCTTGATGAATTTGGAGATGTCTTGTTCACACTTGTGAATTTAGCGCGTTTCTACAAGCTATCTCCAGAAGAGGCTATGTTACATGCTAATGAGAAGTTCGCGAGCCGCTTTGGTTATGTGGAAGCAAAGGTAAAGGAAAGCGGAAAACCGTTTTCTGATTATACATTAGAACAATTAGATGCTTTCTGGAATGAAGCAAAGCAGCTAGAAAAGGAGTGAAAATATGCGATTAGATAAATTTTTAAAAGTATCACGTTTAATTAAGCGTCGTACATTGGCGAAAGAAGTAGCAGACCAAGGCCGTATTACGATCAATGGTAAGGTCGCAAAAGCTAGTAGTACTGTTAAAGCGGGCGACGAGCTAGCCATTCGTTTTGGACAAAAAGTTGTGACAGCACGTGTAGAAGAATTACGTGATACTGTGAAAAAAGAAGATGCCGCAAAAATGTTTACTATTTTGAAGGAAGAGCGTCTTGAAAAAGTTGATCCTGAATTTATTGATGACGAGGACTAATTAAACTTAACAGCACCTAATAATGTTGGAGTCTTCTGAAGTTGTCGCTAGGCTTTTGCTATAAATGTTGGAGATAAAAGTGTAGCAACTTTAATAAAGTTGTCATGCTTTTAAGGTTGTCCGCATAAAGTGAACAGAAGCTAGGACGACTAAAGGAGGAAAAAAATGACGCTACATCAAGAAAGTAACCGTTACACAATTCCATCTGGAGAACATATTTTAACGATTCGTAATCGTAAAAGAATGGACATGACTTCTGTAAAATCAATTGAACGCTTTGATCAGGAAGAGTTTTTCATCAAGACGTCCCAAGGGCATTTGTTAATCCGTGGAGAAGAACTGCATATCGTTCATTTAGATGTTGACAAAGGGTTATTGACACTTGAAGGAACTGTAAAAACTTTACAGTACGACGAGGAGGAAAGTGGCTTCTCGAAAGGTTTCCTTCATAAGTTGTTTGGATGATTGTTAGTGAACAATTTGTTCAACTATTAGTCATGGTTTTGAGCGGTATAGCAGTCGGGTTCATTATTGATAGTGTAAGGCTCATGGTTTTTTCAACTCCAAAAAGGTCAAGCCTTCGAAGATGGATGATGGTATTTGAATTACTTACCTGGATTCTACTCGGGGGCATGACATACTATTTATTATTTTGGCTAAAAGATGGCGCTTGGCGGGCTTATGACCCGCTAGCGCAAATAGCCGGAATTTTTTTGTATCAAACGTTTTTTCAAACTTTTTTACGTTTCATCGCAAGGGTTTTGGTGAATATAACATGGAGGCCCTTGTGGTTCATCATACGATTAATAAGTGCTATCATTCGACAAATTTTTAATCTATTAATAAATATTGGAGCGTTTGTTTTAAGACCTTTTGTCAAAATTTATTCGTATTTGTCCAACACTTTTTTAAAAAAAATTCGATTTATCAAGTATAATAAAAGACAACAATAATTTTCGGAGGTGCGGGCATGACTATGCGTCGTTCATCAAATGATGACCAACAAAACTATACTAAACTTGATAATGACTATGTCCGTAACACGGATAAAGCTATAAATCGTAAAATTCAAGCGCGGAAACGGAAAATGCGCCGTATTGCTTTTTTTGCGATTATACCAGTCGTTATTATTGCCTTTCTCGTAAATATACTTTTTAATCAAAGTGAGACGCTAGCTGCAAAAGAGCAGAAAAAGGTTGAAGCGAAGGAGCATCTTTCTGATTTGAAAGAAGTGCGAGATTCGTTAAATCTTAAAATTAAACAGTTAGAGGATGATGAGTATATCGCAAAGCTATTACGCAAAGATTATTTTCTATCCGAACAAGGTGAAATAATTTTCATTATACCGGACGAAAAAGTTAAAAAAGGCGATGTACCTGATAAAAAAGACAACATGTCAGAAAAGAAAGGTAAAAAAGACGACTGAAAAGCTATGTATTGTTGACACTATTTTATTGTTATATATAATGAAAAGAGAAACTTATTGCAGTAAAAAGTTTGATTAAATTGATTACATGACTCAAATGAGTCGCTTAATTTTTAAGGAGGAGCATTTTTTTTATGTCAATTGAAGTAGGCAGCAAGGTACAAGGTAAAGTAACAGGAATCACAAATTTTGGAGCATTCGTTGAGCTGCCAGATGGCAAAACAGGCTTAGTACACATCAGTGAAGTTGCTGACAATTATGTAAAAGATATCAATGAGCATCTAAAAGTTGGAGATGAAGTTGAAGTAAAAGTGATGAATGTTGAAGCGGACGGAAAGATCGGTCTTTCAATCCGTAAAGCAAAGCCTCAAGCAGAGAGACCAGAGAGACCAGAGAGACCAGAGAGACCAGAGCGTTCAGCGCGTCCACGTCGCGATAATCGTTCTAATGATCGCAACGATCGTCATCAGCCAAAAGAGAATTTCGAGCAAAAAATGGCACGTTTCTTAAAAGATAGTGATGAACGCCTAGCAACACTTAAACGTGCTACAGAGTCAAAACGCGGTGGTCGCGGAGCTAGAAGAGGGTAGTTTGCTGACTGTTTTAATCGTAGAAAAAGTGTGTTAAATAGAGTTGGGATTAGCTTTTTAATAAAGCTAATCCCTTTTTTTAATGCTTGAATAGTATAATCCTCAAAAACTTCATAGAAAATGGTTGCCGCATACATCTCGTCTAGTCATAAGTCATAATAACTTTTCTAGTAAGGATATACGAATCTTCCTATAACGTGGATGTCGGTCTGTTCTTCTTTTTAGGAGCGGGTACGGGTGCTTGTTCAGAAAGTGTTTCTGAAGACTTTTCGGCTGGATTAACAACCATTTTGACAAGTAAAAACACACCGTAAACACTAACCGCTAATCCGGTGAGGAGTAAAAATATTTGTACAGCAAATGGTAAATTAATAAGAATGGATACGAGTATAATCATAGAGCCACTTCCACAAATTAAAGCAGCTTTAGTTAATGAACTCAAAGGGAATAAACCTCCTAGTTAACACGCTCTTTTCATTATTAGTATGCCATATTTTTCAGCTCATCACCATAACATGGGTTGATTTCCGTTTCGGCCGGGCGCTTTCTAAGGAGTGTCCGATGAGCCGCTAGGGACAGCAAGTATTTTTATGTGCGAAAGCGAAGCGGCAGCAACAACGGGGTTTTGTCTGTGCGAAAGCGAAGCGACAGCAACAACGGGGTTTTGTCTGTGCGAAAGCGAAGCGGCAGCAACAACAACGGGAAGTTGGTCATGAAGCCGTATCGTAGCACTTCCTTTACTGGTTGCTCCAGGGTCTCAGACAGTAAAAAATAAATGTGATATTTCTAGTATTCACTAGCAATTATGCCTCGGCATAATTGCGTACTAACCTCAAAAAAATAGGCGTCTCAGAAATTATTCTGAGACGCCTATTTGAGATGACCCCTACGGGATTCGAACCCGTGTTACCGCCGTGAAAGGGCGGTGTCTTAACCACTTGACCAAGGGGCCTACTATGGTGGCGGCCGAGGGGATCGAACCCCCGACCTTACGGGTATGAACCGTACGCTCTAGCCAGCTGAGCTAGGCCGCCATTAAGATTATGGAGCGGAAGACGAGGTTCGAACTCGCGACCCCCACCTTGGCAAGGTGGTGTTCTACCACTGAACTACTTCCGCGTTCTTTTTAACAACAAGTTAAATAATACAAGCCTTTGTTACTAACGTCAAGTAGTTTTTTAAAAAAAATTAATAAAAATATATGATTTTATAAATTATTTAAAGATTAGCTAACGAAAAGAGGGGAATTATCTTGAAATGGGAAATTTATCAAACTTTTTGTTCTTAAGTAGAAAAGTATCAGTGTAACCGCTGACTATAGTATTTTGACGAAATAGGGAGCATTGACCAATGAAAAAGTAAGGGTGAACACACACTAGACCTCTCAGGGCATAGATTTTGTAACGTATGTCATGTAATGAAGGTAGAGTTTAGTTACTGGAATTTTCTTAATTTTTAAAACCTATCGTATAGAAAGAGATGTTTCTAATCTTGTGCAGCAAATAGTTTTTGTAGAAATTGTTGCCATTTCTCGTATTTATGCATATGTATTCGTCGAAATGTTTATATTTTTTTCTGCCACCGTCAGACAATCTTTCCATACATAATTTTTTATAATAGCTCCAAAAGTGCAGAAAGGGGATAGTGAAATGACGAGTATTGAATGGTATAACACGGCAAATGTAGATGAACAAAAATTAGGAGTGAAAAAAAGGCAATTGCTAATCGGCTCTTTATTTTTTTTAACATCCTTCTTTTTAGCTCAGTCTGTTGTATTTGAAGCGGCTGTACCTTTCTCGGTTCCTTTTTGGGCAATTATTCGAACGAAGTATAAGGAATATCCCAAATATGTTTTGTTCGGTAGTCTGATAGGATGTTTTTTCCTTGGCTTTGGACAAGTCTTCATTTTAGCATTGCAAATCGTCATGTATGAATGTATCATGCGCTTCCGTTATTGGCAGCTACCACAAAGTATAGCAGTCTCCTTAGCGGTACTACTTGTGCAGATAATGTGGCAGGGAGTTATGTATCAAGGTTTACCACCGGTGCTTGTTCAATTTTATGTAGGTTGTGAAGCGGCTTTAGCTCTTATTATGACGCTGTTTATGCAAGTGTTATTTGTCAATTCTCATGAGTGGTTTACGACTCATTGGACTTATGAGAAGCTAGGCTCTGGATTAGTTGTATTTGCTGCTATGCTTACAGGGATGCAAGCAGTTGTCATTAGCTATTTTTCACTTCCCATTTTTTTATTACAACTATTCATTTGCTTCGGTGCGTTAGTAGGAAGTGTACCATTAGCGACGGTTATCGGAGCCGTGCTCGGGACTCTCATAGGTGTTGCAAAACTTTCATTTACGGGTATGCTGTCTGTAGCCACCTTAACTGGATTGTGTGCAGGGATGGGGGCTCGCGTTGGAAGATTTGGTGTAGCAATTGGTAGTGTTTTGCCAAGTGTGTTTTTTTTATTTTACGATGCAACATTGCCGTTAGATAGCGTTTATTTTACATCGATTGCTGTTGGGAGTTTTGTTTTTCTAACCATCCCAAAAAAATATTCTGATAAGGTTCGGGACAAGCTGTTTCCGCAGCGCGAGGAGGTTTTACTCGCCCGTCAAAATTGGTTAACAGAGCATGTTGCGTTTAAATTAGAGCATTTTCAGCATTTTGTACAATTTATGAAGGAGCTTGTGTTTGAGCGCTTTATGACAGCCCCAATAGAAGAGGCGAAAGAAGTGTCACCGATGAATACATGCTTAAGCTGTTTCCGCTATGATCGCTGTTGGGGAGCGCAAAGTAATGGAATGGACAAGCTAATGACAGACTGGTTTCATATGAAGGGCGTTGGGAAGGATTCTTCTCTTCATCGTGTCGAAGAACAAATACGCTATAAATGCGTAAAATCAACGAAAATTTTCGAAGAATTGGAAACGGAGCTGTATAGAGAGCGCATTAATGGACAGTATTTTCATGGTAAGAAAATGATTGCGCTTCAGCTACGCGATATGAGTAATCATCTAAATCAATTAATAGCGGAGATGAAAGAAGAGACTATTTCATTCGTTAGTGTGGAAAAGGACATTACCCAACGATTAAAGGATGCGCATATTGAATGTTTTCAACTAGATGTGCTAAGTAATAAGCCGGGAGCGCGAAAAATTGTCTGTGCTTTAGCACCAGCACGAGTCAATTGGGAGGAAGACACAACATTAGCTGAACGGATGATATTGCCAATTTTATATGACATTTTTGAAGAACCATTTGAAATTGAAAAAGTAGTAGCAAGTGATATACCATTTCGTCACATTCAAGTAAGCTTTAGATCAGCTATTAGCTTTGAAGTAGAGTATGATATATACAGCATGTCTAAAGATGCGACATTATATTCGGGTGATTCCCATGCATTATTTCAATTACATCCAGGACTATTTGCGATTTTATTATCAGATGGTATGGGTCAGAGTAAAGAAGCACAGCATGAGAGTAGAAAGTTAATACATTTAATGCGAGAATGTTTAAATTACAATATGAACCCGGAGACTGCAATGCATACGTTGCATTATGTCATGTCCCTAAAGCAACAAAATGATATGTATGCAACACTTGATTTCGCACTTGTCGATTTACAACACGGTGATTTATGGTCGTGGAAGGCTGGGGGAATGTCTACGTATATTTTACGTGGGAAAGAGGTGCTGAAGGTTGAAAGCAATGCAGCGCCAGTAGGCTTTTTATCCATTTCAGCAGTCGAGGCTGAAAAAAGAAAGCTTAAAGCGGGCGATGTAATTTTGATGCACTCTGATGGATTATTTTCAAGCGTTGATGATTGGGACGAGCAAGAAGAGGCATTTTTAGCGTATGCGCAGCAGGTAGCAGGCACTACTAAAACTATCCAGGAAAAACTAACGACGATTATGCAATCTTTCCAATCTTACTACGCCATTGAAGACGATTGCACTGTATTGATGCTGGAGGTTACACATGTTGTACCTACATGGGCTGTATTTAGGCCAGTTCAACACTCTATGAGCAATTCATCATAAAAGAGAACGAAAAGGGGAGGAGAAGCGTTTGTCACTTGAATTAAAGATCAAAAAATTTATCGAAGAAGAGCAATTATTACAGCAAGACGATCATCTTCTCATCGCCGTTTCGGGTGGAGTGGATTCGATGGCTTTACTCCATTATTTTGTCAAAACAAAAGAGCAATGGGGAATTACGGTAGAAGCCGTACATGTGGATCATATGCTAAGAGGTGAAGCATCTGCTGAGGACAGAGCTTTTGTCCAAAAATATTGTGATGAGTATGGTGTATACTTATATGCTAAGGCAATTCCAATACCAGAGATTATGGCTTTAGAAAATGGGAATACACAGCTTATTTGTCGTAGAGAACGGTATCAATATTTTAAAGAGGTCATGGAAAAAAGAAATGTTAGTAAGCTTGTAACTGCACATCATGCGGACGACCAACTGGAGTCAGTATTAATGGCCCTGACAAAAAATGCAACGATAAATAGTATGCAAGGTATACGTTCACAACGTATTTTTGAAGGAAAAACATTAATTCGTCCGTTTTTAACGGTTACAAAGTTCGAAATAAGGGAATATTTACTTAAGCAAGGTTTAGATTATCGGGAAGACGCTAGCAATGCTAAGGACACCTATGTACGCAATCGTTTTAGACATCATGTGGTGCCTTTGTTGGAGGCAGAAAACCCACGAGTAACAGAGCAGGTGACCCATTTTACAAAACAATTGCAGGAAGACGATGCCTATTTAATGACATTGGCGAAGGATGTATTTTCTAGAACAGTAAAAAGAATAGACGGAAATACATATAGCATGGAAATTAAGGCTCTTCAATTGGTACCACTTGCTTTACAAAGGAGGCTCATTTTAATACTATTAAACTATCTTTACAAAGATTCTAATACGATACAAAGTTATGCTTTATTGACTTCGATTTCAAAGCTTTGTGATACGACAGCAGGGTATGCTGAAGTTCACTTGCCAGAAGATTTTATAGCAGTTCGCCGATACGGAAAATTAACGATTCAGAAGAAAAAGCCATTAGAAGGTCAAGCTTCTCCTGAGAAAAAGATTATTTCGACTGCTAATGGGTGGACAACACTGACGAATGGTGAACGTTTATGCGTAGTCGAGTTGCCTGATTTATCGTCTGAAATGCTGACGGATACTGCACAACTTTTTTATTTTAACGCTAGCAAACTCAAACTTCCACTCTATGTTAGGGCGCGTAAGGAAGGGGACAGAATACTGTTAAAAGGAATGGATCAGCCAAAGCGCTTATCTCGCCTTTTTATAGATGAAAAGATTCCTTTAAATGAGCGAAATAGCTGGCCGTTACTGATTTCTCACTCTGATGAGGTCGTGGCGGTAATTGGTGTGCGTATGGGAATGTTTTTTTCAATCTCTCCGCAACCAAACGATGATACAGTGCTCATCGTAGACTAAGGTCTTTGTAAAATTTCACCACAAATGGTTGAACATTTTTTTATACACACGAGGAGGAATCGCTATGTTACAAAATGACATCGAAAAAGTTATGATTACAGAAGAACAATTACAAGAAAGAATCGCTGAGTTAGGAGCACAATTGACAGAGGAATACAAAGATTCATTCCCGTTAGCTGTTGGTGTTTTAAAAGGGGCAATGCCTTTTATGACAGACTTGATGAAACGTTTCGATTCTTTCATTGAACTAGATTTTATGGATGTTTCTAGCTACGGCAATGCTACAGTTTCATCAGGGGAAGTTAAAATTCTAAAGGATTTAAATACAAGCGTTGAGGGGCGTGACGTATTAATCATCGAGGATATCATTGATAGTGGCTTAACGCTAAGCTATTTAGTTGACTTATTTAAATACCGCAAAGCAAAATCCATCAAAATCGTTACTTTGTTAGATAAACCATCAGGTCGTAAAGTAGACTTAGGTGCTGATTATGTTGGTTTTAAAGTACCGGACGGTTTTGTTGTAGGGTATGGTTTAGACTACGCAGAAAAATACCGTAATTTACCGTATATCGGCATTTTAAAGCCAGCAGTTTATTCTTTCTAACAAGTAAGAAGTTAACGAAAGAACACCAGCTATGAAAAGTAAGAGTCTCCAGCGAAGGGCATAGATTTTTGGTTTTTTTAACATAAATCAAAAAATCTAGGCACATTGTTTCTGAATGAAGTAATGGATACTAACGCTGGAACATAGTAAATAAATGCATAAATATGTTTCGATTTCGACAAAAATCGCACGAAACTTTTTTTATGTAGGGCTTTTCGTTGTATGATGAAATCATGATATGTTAAGATTTTACTTATAATTTTTCTGTTTGTAATGAGGAGGCTGGAGATGAATCGAATATTTCGATATACCATATTCTATTTACTGATTTTCTTAGTGATTATCGGTATATTTGGTACTTTCAATGGTGGAAAAGCACCAACGAAAGAGTTAACTTATCCTGAGTTTCAAGATGCTCTAGATAAGAAAGAAATAACAAGTGCTACAATTCAACCTGATAAATCAGTATACATCGTTGAAGGTACATTGAAGGGGTATGAAAAGGGGCAAAGCTTTACGGTGAATATCCCTCGTGAAAACCAATCTTTAATGGACCGCATCGATGAGGCTGCTAAGGATAAGAATAGTAATATTAAATATTTAACAGCGCCAGAAACAAGTGGATGGATTCAGTTCTTTACAGGAATTATTCCTTTCATCATTATCATTTTCTTATTCTTCTTCCTAATGAGTCAATCTCAAGGTGGCGGTAATAAAGTGATGAGCTTTGGTAAAAGTAAAGCTAAACTTTATGACGATCAGAAGAAAAAAGTTCGTTTTACAGATGTAGCGGGTGCTGATGAAGAGAAAGCAGAGCTTGTAGAGGTTGTTGACTTCTTAAAAGATCACCGTAAATTTACTGAAATAGGTGCTCGAATTCCAAAGGGTATCTTACTTGTAGGGCCTCCTGGTACAGGTAAAACATTACTTGCACGAGCGGTGGCAGGTGAGGCAGGCGTACCGTTCTTCTCGATTTCAGGTTCTGACTTCGTAGAAATGTTCGTCGGTGTCGGTGCATCACGTGTTCGTGACTTATTTGAAAATGCAAAGAAAAATGCACCTTGTATCATCTTTATCGATGAGATTGATGCAGTAGGTCGTCAACGTGGCGCAGGTCTTGGTGGTGGCCATGACGAGCGTGAACAAACATTGAACCAATTGTTAGTTGAAATGGATGGTTTCGGGGCAAACGAAGGTATTATTATTATCGCTGCAACAAACCGCCCAGATATTTTAGATAAAGCGTTATTACGACCTGGTCGTTTTGACCGTCAAATTACAGTAGGACACCCTGATGTAAAAGGTCGTGAAGCGATTCTAAAAGTACATGCGCGTAACAAGCCTTTAGCGGATACAGTGGATTTAGCAGCTGTTGCACAACGTACACCTGGATTCTCAGGTGCCGACTTAGAGAACTTGTTAAATGAAGCTGCACTTGTAGCGGCTCGTAAAAGTAAACGTACAATTAATATGGCAGATATCGATGAGGCATCTGACCGAGTAATTGCAGGTCCAGCAAAAGCTAGCCGCGTTTACTCAGCGAAAGAGAAGAAACTTGTATCCTTCCATGAAGCCGGCCACGTAGTTGTTGGTTTAGAGCTAGATGAAGCAGATACAGTACACAAAGTAACAATCGTCCCTCGTGGCCAAGCTGGAGGTTACGCGATTATGTTACCGAAGGAAGAACGTTTCTTCACAACAAAACAAGAACTACTAGACCGTATTGCTGGACTTCTTGGTGGTCGTGTGGCAGAGGAGATCGTACTTGGTGAAGTATCTACTGGGGCACATAATGACTTCCAAAAGGTAACAAGTATTGCACGTGCCATGGTCACTGAATATGGTATGAGTGAAAATCTTGGTGCAATGCAGTTTGGCTCAAGTCAGGGTGGGAATGTATTCCTTGGTCGTGACTTTAATTCAGATCAAAACTACTCTGATTCAATCGCTTATGAAATTGATAAGGAAATGCAAAAAATTATCGATTCTCAATATGCGCGTACTAAACGAATCCTAACTGAAAAACGTGGATTACTTGATTTAATTGCTAACACATTAATGAAAAAAGAAACATTGAATGCTCAAGAAATCGAGCATTTACGTGATCACGGTGTCTTACCGGAACCAGAGGTAGAAAAGGTTGTTGAAAAAGCTCCTAAAGCTGAAGCTCAACCAATATTAGATGTAGTTGGTGAACAGGCTGTTCAAAAAGAATTGCTTAGCAATGAGCCGGATCCAACAACAGCTGATTTACCTAAAGAAGGTAGAGAGTCGAATGATACACCAAAAGGTATCGATGAAAAGCGTGATTAATATGGGAAAGACTGTTTACGATTTTAGTAAGCAGTCTTTTTCTTTGCCTTTTTTCGGTATTAGGTATTACGATAGAACCTATATTACGCAGCTGCGTATATAGGTTCTTAAATATTTTAGGACCAAAATAGATAGGAGTGTTGAAACGTGGGAAACGTAACATTGAATAATGGTTTAGAAATGCCGTTAATCGGCTATGGCGTTTTTCGAGTACCTGAAGGGGATGACTTGGCTGAGGCGGTAAAAACAGCTATTGCAAAAGGTTACCGTAGCATTGATACAGCTCAAGTATATCGCAATGAAGAGAGTGTTGGACGAGGAATTCGTGCAGCGATTGACGAGGGTTTAGTAACACGCGAAGAACTATTTGTAACATCAAAGGTTTGGAATGATGGACTCTCCTATGAAGAAACACTTGCAGCTTATGATAGTAGTTTAGAGAAATTAGGATTAGATTATTTAGATTTATATTTAGTTCACTGGCCAGGTATAGATACAAATTATGTTGATGTTTATAAAGCGCTTGAAAAAATCTATCAGGATGGACGCGTACGCTCAATTGGTGTTAGTAATTTCCATGTCCACCATTTAGAAAATTTATTAAAGGAAACATCAGTTATTCCTGTTATTAATCAAATTGAATTTCATCCGCACTTAACTCAAGAGGAAGTTCGTGCCTATTGTAAGGAAAAAGGAATACAGGTAGAAGCATGGTCACCACTAATGAATGGTTCTTTATTAGAGGAATCATTGATTCAGCAGCTAGCTTCTAAATATGGCAAAACACCAGCGCAAATTGTATTACGCTATGATGTGCAACATGGTGTAGTTACTATTCCAAAAACAATGACTCCTGCACGTATGACGGAAAATCTAACGGTCTTTGACTTTGCATTAACAGAGGAAGAAATGTCCCAGTTAGATGCACTAAATGATGGACTACGTTGCGGACCAGACCCAGAAAAATTTAATTTTGGCTCATAACCAATAGTGGATATGCCATTTGATAATATGTATACCATGTACAGTAGTTGATTGGAGTGGAGGCTGGGCGACTCCTTGGGGATCAGCGGCTCATCGGACGCCCCTAGGAAAGCGCCCAACCGGAACGGAAATCAACCTGACGTTTTGGTAAAAGATTTAATTGAAAATAATATGAATGGAGCTACCTAATATGAGGGTAGCTCCTTTTTGGAGTGAGCATGAATGCTATTTCATAGGAATAAAAATGTGGTATCATTTTCTAAAGTGATTTAACTTCTTTAGGTAAGCACAAAACCTATTCCGGGCGCATTGTTTATCTGTGTGAAAGCGAAGCGACAGCAACAATTATGCCGAGGCATAATTGATTATGACTTTTTGTGCATGAGTATGCATTGTTTTAGTTGTATCAATCACATAGTGACAGGTACAATTACGATGAGGGGCAATAAATAGGAGGCATCAATCATGATTTTAGTTTTAGATGCGGGAAATTCGAATATCGTATTAGGTGTCTATGATGAAAACGATCAATTGGCCTTCCATTGGCGTATGGTGACAGACCTTCATAAAACAGAAGATGAATACGCAATGCAAGTTTTATCTTTCTTTAATCATGCAGGCATTTCATTTGAACAGGTTACAGGCATTATTATATCCTCTGTTGTACCACCAATAATGTTTTCATTAGAAGCGATGTGTCAAAAGTATTTTCGTAAAAAACCGCTCGTTGTAGGACCAGGTGTGAGAACAGGATTGAATATTAAATATGAAAACCCACGTGAAGTTGGTTCAGACCGCATAGTGAACGCTATTGCAGCTCTTGATGTTTATAAAGCACCACTGATTATTGTTGATTTTGGTACTGCCACAACATATTGTTACTTAAACGAAAAGGGCGATTATATGGGCGGTGCTATCGCTCCGGGTATTTCGATTTCAACGGAGGCGCTCTATACACAGGCAGCTAGATTGCCGCGTATTGAAATATTGCGCTCTACACATATTGTTGGAAAGACAACCGTATCTGCGATGCAGGCCGGAATTTTTTATGGATTTGTTGGACAAGTTGAGGGAATTGTAAATCGCATGAAAGCACAAAGTAAGGAAGAGCCTTTAGTAATTGCTACTGGAGGATTAGCAAATTTAATTGCTGGGGAGACGCAAGCTATTGATGTAGTTGACCCGTTTTTAACATTAAAAGGCTTATATAAGCTATATAAACGCAATCAATAAGAAATGAGGGACATTCCATTTATGAAAGACTATTTAGTACGAGGTTTAGGGTTCAACGGACAGGTTCGTGTTTTTGCAGCTTGTACAACAGCAACTGTAGGAGAAGCGCAACGTCGTCATAATACATGGCCAGTTGTGTCGGCAGCCCTTGGTCGTTCTATGACTGCTGCGGTGATGATGGGTGCCATGTTAAAAGGTGAGGAAAAAATCACTGTTAAAATTGAGGGTAACGGTCCAATCGGTCCAATGGTAATTGACAGTAACGCGCATGGTGAAGTACGTGGCTTTGTAACAAATCCTCACGTTCATTTCGATTTAAACGAGCACGGTAAGCTTGATGTTCGAGCAGGTGTTGGATCAGAGGGTGCATTAACAATCGTAAAAGATCTTGGCTTGAGAGACATGTTCTCTGGACAAACACCAATTGTATCAGGTGAAATTGCTGAGGACTTTACTTACTATTTCGCTACGTCAGAGCAAGTGCCTTCATCAGTTGGATTAGGAGTTTTAGTAAATCCTGATAACACAATTCTTGCAGCTGGTGGCTTTATCCTTCAATTAATGCCAGGCTGTGATGAAGAGACAATCAATGAAATTGAGCAGCATCTTGCTTCTTTAGAGCCTGTTTCAAAAATGATTGAAAAAGGTTTTACACCGGAGCAAATTTTAGAAGCTGTATTAGGAAAAGGTCATCTACAAATTTTAGATTCCATGCCTGTAGAATTTAAATGTCAATGTTCAAAAGAGCGATTTGGTGCAGCGATTTTAGGGTTAGGGACACAGGAAATTCGAGAAATGATTGAAGAGGATGGAGAAGCAGAAGCGCAATGTCACTTCTGTTTAGAAACATACCATTTCTCAAAAGAAGAGTTAGAAGGATTTATAGATGAGCTCAAAGCGTAATCGACGACCTTTATCCGCTGTAACACCCAACCAAACGCCCTTATTGCAACGCCGTCTTAAGACAAAACCTGCTTTAACAGTTATTGCAATCTTATTATTAGGAAATATTTTATGGGTTATTGCTTGGTTAATCCCTAATAAAGACCAGGAAATTGGTAGCGACGAGCAAGTCGCTACCGTTGACGGGGATATTATTACACGTCAAGAGTGGATGGTTGCCATGGAAGAACGCTATGGTAAAGAGACGCTACAAAACTTAGTGAATGAATCTGTGATGGAAAAGGCAGCTAAAAAGTTTAAAATACAAGTATCGGATAAGGAGATTGATTTAGAATTATCCTTAATGCGTTCTGCTCAAGATAAATTTGATACTGCAATGCAAAACCTTTCGTCCGAGCAACTGCGACAAAAAATACGCTCACAGCTTATTTTGGATAAGGTACTGACAAAAGATGTGGTTATAAAAGAAGGTAGTATTGAAAAATATTATGAAGAAAATCAGGCGCTGTACAATACAAAAACAAGCTATCGTACGAATTTTATAGAAGTGGATTCAAAAAAAGCTGCTGAGGAAGCATTAAGTGAAATGAAAGATGCCTCTGATTTTTCGGTGTTAGCACGTGAAATATCAGTAGACAGTGCGTCAGCTAGCTTAGGCGGAGATATTGGTTTCCTAACTGAAAAACAGGAAAATGTCGATCCAGCCATTTTAAAAGCAGTGAAGGCTTTAAAAGCAGAAGAGGTTAGTAAAGCATTTAAACTTGCTAACGGTCATTATGGAATTGTACAAGTTCAAGAGATAACAGAAGGACAATCCTTTACATATGACGATGTGAAAGAACATATTGAACGTGAGCTTGCGTTAGAGCAATTGCCACAACATGTTACACCGGAATCGTTTTGGTCTGAATTCAATGCAACTTGGTATTACGGAGAAGCGAAAAAAGGTAAATAACAGATTGCTCTAAAATGAGCTTGAAAAATCTGCAAGATATCTGTGGGAAAAGTGAGCCAGGGAAACCCCTGCAGACGTTTAGCGTCAACAGAGTAAAGGCTACCCTAGGATATTGAGCGGATTTTTTTTACCCTAGTTTAGATTGGTTGCAATAAATATTCTGAAAATATAAGTTATATTTATTGACAATCGAATGGAAAAATTGATAAAATCAAAATAAGTAAAACCTATAAAATTAGTAGGGATTAGGAGTGGATTGATAAATGAGTAGATTAGCGAACTCAGTAGCCGAATTAGTTGGTAAAACACCAATTGTTAAATTAAATCATGCAACAGGTGAAAATGAAGGTACTGTTTATGTAAAATTAGAATACTTTAACCCAGGCAGCTCAGTGAAAGACCGTATAGCTTTAGCGATGATTGAAGCAGCTGAGAAAGACGGTACATTAAAGCCAGGTGGTACAATTATTGAGCCTACTTCTGGAAATACAGGTATTGGTCTTGCGATGATTGCTGCAGCTAAAGGCTATAAAGCTATTTTAGTAATGCCAGAAACAATGAGCTTAGAGCGTCGCAACTTATTACGTGCATATGGTGCAGAGCTTGTATTAACACCTGGACCAGCAGGTATGAAAGGTGCAATTTCTAAGGCGGAGGAATTATCTGCTGAGCATGGCTACTTCTTGCCACAACAATTCACGAACCCTGCTAATGCTGTTGTTCACCGTTTAACAACAGGTCCAGAAATTGTAGAAGCTTTTGAAGGTTTGAAACTAGATGCATTTGTTGCTGGTGTTGGTACAGGTGGTACAATTACGGGTGCAGGTGCTGTGCTAAAAGAGAAATACCCAGATATTGAAATTATTGCTGTTGAACCAAAAGATTCACCAGTACTTTCTGGCGGTCAACCAGGGCCTCATAAAATTCAAGGTATCGGAGCTGGCTTCGTACCTGAAGTATTAGATATAGATGTATACTCTGCTGTATTCCCAGTCGAAAATGAGATTGCTTTCGAGGTAGCTCGTAAAGTAGCACGTGAAGAAGGCATCTTATGCGGTATTTCATCAGGTGCAGCTATTCACGTTGCTATTGAGGCAGCAAAACGTTTAGGTAAGGGCTCAAATGTTCTTGCAATCGTACCTTCTAATGGGGAACGTTATTTATCAACACCTTTATATCAATTCGAAGACTAATCTAATTATTTGTACGTCAAGGCTCCTTTAACGAGGAGCCTTTTTATTTGTTAATGAATTTATAGATATTTAAGTTATGGATAACCAAGGCTATAGTTTTCGTCTAGGCTAAAACGCTACATCCTAGAGGTCGCTTGTCGAGTATAAACGGATGCTTTAGTGGAATTGGGCTTAATGGTTCTGATGTAGAAATATTCAGCAATTAAATTGATCGAGACTATTGAAAAATATTCGCTTCCAGGCAATATTCAAGTTAAGATGGAATCACATCATATGACTTAAAGGGGAATAGCAACTTGAAGACAATACTAACGAAAACAATATCGATGGATGCAGACTCGTTTTTTTATAGTTATAAGAAGCAAACAGAAGCAGAACACGCACATGTATTTTTAGAAAGTGGACGCGGGGGACATTTTACAATAGCTGCTTGGAATCCGCTAGCTACAGCTCAATCGGTCGAAAATGGTTTGCTTGTAAAGTGGAGAAATGGTGAGAC
The DNA here is from genome assembly GCF_044755845.1 of Lysinibacillus sp. NPDC092081. NCBI lineage: Bacteria > Bacillati > Bacillota > Bacilli > Caryophanales > Bacillaceae > Lysinibacillus > Lysinibacillus sp. NPDC092081. The sequence continues at coordinate 8,543 of NZ_JBIVRU010000026.1, read as the reverse complement.
TGAAAATTTAATCGGTGAACCTCTTGCTTTGTTAGAGAAATTAGTGGAGAACTATCACATTTCATATAATGCGGAGCTTCCTGTTTTTCAAGGTGGAGCTATCGGGTTTGTTACATACGATTATGCTCGTAAAATTGAAGTGTTACCTAATACTGCTGTAGATGATTTACAGATACCAGATATCTATTTTTATATATTTGATTGCTGGGCAGTACACGATGTGAAAACCAATAAAGTAACGCTTATGAAGCTAGCTGATTGTCATGTAGATTTGGAAGAATGGGCTAATGTGTGGCAAGGGGCAGTGCAAGAAGGATTGCTTACACGTAAATTTGAAAAAACAAGCGCTGTAGAAATAGTAAATGACGAAAGTGAATTGTTAGTATCATTTGCTGGGACTGCTTTTGAGGAAGCGGTAAGTAAAATCCAAACATACATAGCGCAAGGTGATGTATTTCAAGTGAATTTGTCGGTACGTCAATCCAAAAAGTTAAACGCAACTGCAATGGATGTATATGAAGCGTTACGTGCATTTAATCCTTCACCCTACATGGCTTATATAGAAGCACCCGATTTTGCTGTCGTTTCTGGTTCACCAGAGCTATTGGTGAAGCGTCATGGTAAAGAGTTGTCTACTCGACCGATTGCTGGTACACGACCAAGAGGGAAATCGGAGACAGAGGATTTAGCATTAGCACAGGAATTGATTGATAACGATAAGGAACGTGCTGAACATGTAATGCTTGTTGATTTAGAGCGTAATGATTTAGGAAGAGTATCTACATATGGGACGGTTGAAGTAGATGAGTTCATGGTGATTGAACGCTATTCACACGTAATGCACATTGTTTCCAATGTACGAGGAGAAATAGCTGAAGGGAAAACAAATGCAGACGTTATCCGCGCCATGTTCCCAGGTGGAACAATAACAGGTGCACCGAAAATTCGTACGATGGAGATTATTGAAGAATTAGAACCAGTAAGACGAGGGTTATACACGGGTTCAATTGGCTGGTTAGGCTTCACAGGGGATATGGAATTTAATATTGTTATTCGTACAGCATTTGTTAAAGATGGAATAGCGCATATTCAGGCAGGAGCAGGTATTGTTATTGATTCTGTTCCGGAAAGAGAATACCAAGAATCTTTAAATAAAGCGAAGGCGATGTGGCAGGCAAAGGCAATGGCAGAGGAGCGAGCAAAATGATTTTAATGGTTGATAACTACGATTCTTTTACGTATAACCTAGTACAGTATTTTGGGGAATTTGGTCATGAATTAGTGGTAAAAAGAAATGATGTATTGACGGTGAAAGATATTGAGCAGCTTGCACCAGACATGATTGTCATTTCTCCAGGGCCATGTAGCCCAAATGAAGCGGGTGAAAGTCTGAACATTATTAAGTATTTCGCGGGAAATATTCCGATTTTAGGAGTTTGCCTTGGCCATCAAGCCATCGCTCAAGTCTTCGGAGGGAATGTTATACGAGCTGAGCGTTTGATGCATGGTAAAACATCACCTGTGTTACATGCTGAAATAGGTTTGCATAAGGGGATGCCAAATCCATTTGAAGCTACTCGTTACCACTCCTTAATTGTAGAGAAGGAAACGTTACCGGCATGTTTTGAAGTGACGGCATGGACAGAAGAAGGCGAAATTATGGGCATTTGTCATAAGGACTATCCAATTGAGGGAGTGCAATACCATCCTGAATCGATTATGACGGAGCAAGGTAAAAAGCTTCTACGCCAGTTTATAGATTTGTATGTTGAGGGAGCGAAGTAAATGCTGTGCTGGATGAATGGAGACTATATAGCGGCGCAGGATATGCGCATTTCACCATTTGATCATGGATTTTTATATGGGTTAGGCTTTTTTGAAACGTTCAGAACGTATAAGGGCAAGGTGTTTTGCTGGGAAGCACATATGGGAAGGCTGCAAACCGCGCTTTCTCAATATCGTATTCATATGCCGTATACTGACGGGGATTTACTGAAGGTTGTTCAGCTGTTAAATGAACAGGCCAATGGACAGGATGGGTATTTTCGTATAAATGTCTCAGCTGGAGAGCATAGTATCGGTTTACAGCCTGCTGCATATAGACAACCGAATGTTATTGTTTTTCGCAAAGAATTACATGATACACCTCGAGGTATGGAAAAAAACGCACAATGGCTTGTAACACCGCGTAATACTCCTGAAAAAGGGCTTCGAGTGAAATCACATCATTATGGCAATAACGTTCTTGGGCGGTTTGAGATGCCATCTCTGGCGCAACAAGAGGGCTTCTTTTTAACGGAAGGTGGCTTTGTTGCTGAAGGTGTAACATCAAATATCTTTTGGGTGAAAAATGATATACTATATACGCCTTCCTTAGAGACTGGTATTTTACCTGGAATTATCCGAGCGTGGGTAATAGAGCGAGCACAATCTCTAGGGATTAAGGTAAAAGAAGGTTTCTTTACTAGAGAGGATGTAGAGCAAAGCTCAGAGTGCTTTATTACCAACTCTGTACAAGAACTTGTTCCGATTCTTAACTTAGAGAGCAAGCAGTTATTAGGCAGTAAAGGGCCTGTTTATTCGCGTTTACATGAAGCATTTATCAATGAAGTGGAACAAGAATAGAAGGAGAGTTAACATGCTAGAAAAATATACAACACCATTAACTATAAACGGTATCACGTTAGACTATACAACAGAAACTTTTGTGATGGGTATTTTAAATGTTACACCAGATTCATTTTCAGATGGGGGAAAGTACAATAAAGTAGAAGCTGCTGTTGCACAAGCAAAAAAAATGGTAGCTGAGGGTGCTAAAATTATTGATGTTGGTGGAGAATCAACACGGCCAGGTTATGAACGTATTTCCGATGAGGATGAAATCGCACGAATTATACCGGTTATTCAAGCGTTAGCAACTGAGGTACCAGCAATTATTTCGGTTGATACGTATAAAGCGAACGTAGCGCGCGCAGCCATTGAAGCGGGTGCACATATTATTAATGATATTTGGGGAGCAAAGGCTGAGCCCGAGATTGCTCAGGTTGCTGCAGATTTAAATGTACCGATTATTCTAATGCATAATCGAGATAACACTGATTATGGTGCTGATTTCTGGGTGATGGCAAAAGCCGACTTAGAGAAGAGTATTGCTATTGCCCGGAATGCAGGTGTACCGGATCATCATATTATTTTAGATCCGGGCATAGGCTTTGCGAAAACTACCGCTCAAAATATAGAAATGATGCAGCATTTAGAGGATTTAGTAGCGATGAGTTATCCTGTTTTGCTAGCGACTTCACGTAAATCAATGATTGGTAATGTCTTACAGCTACCTGTCGAGGAGCGTATAGAAGGTACAGGAGCAACAGTTGTTTACGGTATTGAAAAAGGCTGTCATATGATTCGTGTACATGATGTAAAAGAAATGGCGCGAGCTACACATATGGCTGATATTTTAGTTGGTAAGCGTACGTATAAGGAGGAAGCGTAATGGACTATATTCATTTAAAGGATATGCAATTTTACGGCTATCACGGTGTTTTAGCAGCTGAAACAACACTCGGTCAACGCTTCCGAGCGAATGTTTCACTTGCTGTAGATATGACAAAGGCTGGCGAGACTGATGACTTAAATTATACGGTAAACTATGCAGAGGTTTATGCGTTATGCCGTGATATCGTAGAAGGTGAGCCGTTCAAGCTTATTGAAGCACTTGTATTAAAAATAGCCAACAGTATTTTAGAGACATATGCAGAAAAGGTTAAAGGAGTTCGCGTGGAGCTTATTAAACCAGACCCACCGATCCATGGCTATTATAAAGAAGTATCGGTAGAGGTAACGAGAGGTGAATACTAATGAATGATGTGTATTTATCGATTGGTACAAATATGGGAGATCGGTTAGAAAACCTACAGCATGCTGTTAAACTTTTAAAGGGCGAAGAGGGAATTGAAGTTGTACACATTTCTTCAGTTTATGAAACAGCTGCTGTCGGGTACACTGACCAAGCAGACTTTTTAAATATTGCTGTTTATATTAAAACGAGTTATTCATCTGCCGACATGCTGAAAATTTGCCAATGGGTTGAAAGTGAACTAGGGCGGGTTCGTGAATTTCGATGGGGCCCACGAATCATTGACCTTGACATTTTGCTCTACAATCACGAAAATATTGAAACAGAGAGCTTAATTGTTCCACATCCAAGAATGTACGAGCGAGCTTTCGTATTAGTACCACTGATAGAAATTACGCCTGCACCAGTAGGAAAACAGCTGCAAAGGGCACATGGTATAATGCAACAGGTGGATTGTGAAGAGGAAGGCGTAACTTTATGGCAAGCATCAGCAGAGCTGAAAATTATGCAGTCTGTTAATTAAGTTTCTAATCCTTAAATTAAAGCCTCCGGACGCAATTATGCCGAGGCATATTTAATTGTATTGCATTTACGATAGATATATATAGAAATAGGTGAAAACCTATAGAAGGGGGAAAACATCGTTGAGTCAGACAACTGAGAAGCCGTTTCAAATTGGCGATATAGTCATGGACAACCGTGTCGTATTAGCGCCAATGGCAGGAATCTGTAACTCTGCTTTCCGTTTAACTGTTAAGGAGTTCGGAGCAGGGCTAGTATATGCAGAAATGATTAGTGATAAAGGGATTGTCCAGAAGAACGAAAAAACACTAGGCATGCTTTATATCGATGAGCGTGAAAATCCACTTTCATTGCAAATTTTTGGTGGTGATAAGGCAACACTAGTAGAAGCGGCCAAGTATGTAGATGAAAACACAACTGCCGATATTATTGATATTAATATGGGCTGCCCAGTTAATAAAATTATTAAATGTGAAGCGGGCGCTCGTTTACTTTTAGATCCTAATAAATTATATGAAATGGTAGCGGCTGTTGTAGATGCAGTAAAAAAACCTGTCAGCGTAAAAATGCGTATTGGTTGGGATGACGAGCATATTTTTGCTGTTGAGAACGCACAAGCTGCCGAACGCGCTGGTGCTTCAGCAATAGCTGTTCATGGACGTACACGTGTACAAATGTACGAAGGAAAAGCAAATTGGGATATCATTCGTCAAGTGAAGGAAAACGTAAAAATCCCTGTGCTTGGTAATGGTGATGTAGAAACTCCTCAAGATGCAAAACGCATGCTTGATACTACTGGGGTGGATGCAGTAATGATTGGACGCGCTGCTCTAGGTAATCCATGGATGATTTATCGTACTGTTCAATACCTTGAAACTGGTGAGTTAAAGGAAGAACCAAGTGTACGTGAAAAAATTGATGTGTGTTTACTTCACTTTGAACGCCTTATGCAATTAAAAGGAGAAGGTGTGGCAGTACGTGAAATGCGTAAACATGCTTCATGGTATTTAAAAGGTATTCGCGGTAATGGTAAGGCGCGTAATGCGATTAACCAAACAGAAACTGCGGCAGAGCTTCGTGCACTATTAAATGGACTTGTACAAGACTATGAAGAGCTTGAATCTAAATTAATAGTACCGGAAGCAAAAGAACTAATTATTTAACTTCTTTCAGCAGGTGTCCGAACATCCGCTGAAAGAAGTTAAATTGATTAAATTGAAGAGGCGTCTCATGGTTCGTTTTGAGACGTCTATTTTTTTATCAACTTTAATTTTTAGAATTATTAATCATTTATTCTCTTGTGGAAATTAAATCGAAACAGATGATTACAGCAATAAAATTGTGTACAATAGAAATATTATGGACGTAAATGCAACGCGGACAATTTTATAAGGAGTGAAACAAGTGTCAAACATAGAAGAATTAAATGATCAGCTTTTGGTGAGACGTCAAAAAATGACGGCTATTCGAGAAAATGGTCAAGATCCATTTGGTAGTCGTTTTGAACGTACGCATTTATCAACAGAAGTACGTGAACAATTTGCAGATCAAACAAAAGAGCAGCTAGAAGAAAACCTTCAAGAAGTAGTTATTGCGGGTCGTATTATGACGAAACGCGGTAAAGGAAAAGCTGGCTTTGCACATATTCAAGATTTAGGTGGCCAAATTCAAATTTACGTTCGTCAGGATCATGTTGGCGAAGAAGCATATGAATTATTTAAACAAGCTGATCTAGGCGATATCGTAGGTATTCGTGGTAATGTATTCCGAACACAAGTAGGAGAGCTTTCAGTAAAAGCTGAAGGATTTACATTCCTATCAAAAGCTTTACGCCCTATGCCAGAAAAATTCCATGGCTTACAAGATGTTGAACAACGTTACCGTCAACGTTATTTAGATTTAATGACGAATGAGGATAGTAAAACAACATTCATTACACGTTCTAAAATTATCCGTGCTATTCGCAATTATTTAGATAATGCAGGATATTTAGAAGTAGAAACACCAATGCTTCATACAATTGCTGGTGGTGCAGCGGCTCGTCCGTTTATTACACACCATAATGCACTTGATATGGAATTATATATGCGTATTGCAATCGAACTGCATTTGAAACGTCTAATTGTTGGTGGACTAGAGAAAGTATATGAAATTGGTCGTGTTTTCCGAAATGAAGGGATTTCAACACGTCACAATCCTGAATTCACAATGATTGAGCTGTATGAAGCTTATGCAGACTACAAAGATATTATGTCTCTAACAGAGAACCTTATTGCTCATGTAGCTCAAGAAGTTTTAGGTGCTACTACAGTACAATACGGTGAAGATGAAATTAATCTTGCTGTAGGCTGGAAACGAGTTCATATGGTGGATGCAGTAAAAGAAGCTACAGGTGTAGACTTCTGGCAACCTATGACTAAGGAGCAAGCTCAAGCACTTGCTAAAGAACATGGAGTAGAAGTTAAAGAAACTCATGAAGTAGGACATATTATTAACGAGTTCTTCGAGCATAAGATTGAGGAGACTCTTGTTCAGCCTACATTTGTTTATGGTCATCCAGTAGAAATCTCACCTCTAGCAAAGAAAAATCCAGAGGACGAGCGTTTCACTGACCGTTTCGAACTATTTATCGTTCGACGCGAGCATGCAAATGCCTTTACAGAACTAAATGATCCAATTGACCAACGTGAGCGCTTTGAAGCTCAGTTAGCTGAAAAAGCAGCTGGTAATGATGAAGCACACGAAATGGACAATGATTTCATTGAAGCATTAGAATACGGTATGCCTCCAACAGGTGGATTAGGTATTGGTATCGACCGTTTAATCATGCTTCTTACAAATTCACCATCAATTCGCGACGTATTATTATTCCCAACAATGCGCCATACTACTAAATAGTAGTTTTAAAAGGTTATCTTGAAAAAGCAGGAGTCGAGGTGCAGAAGAAGCACTAAGACTCCTGTTTTGCATCTTCTGTGATGAAATAAATTAGAAAGAATTAAGTAGAGTATTTAAATGATGAATGAATATAAGGTATACTTTTAGAGTTCTATAATTTGCAGATTAAATAGAAATAGACATTATCAAAAGTTTTATTGGAGGCTTATAATGAATTATAAAATCTTTAACAAACAAGTATTTGAACAGGCACAAGTACGATCAGTTTCAGATGTCCTGTTAACTGAAGAAGAGCTTGAACATGGTATGAAATTAGCGGTTTCTAAGTCGGACCCAACTCTTACTTTATATTTAGTGGATGTAGATGGTCAGAAGAAATTCGATGTCCGTTGGGATGATTCCTCTGAAATTTTCAGCGGCTGGTATTCGGCGTGGGATAATTTCACTTGGTGCCTAGATATAGTCGAGGGACAAAATAATTAATTAACTTAGTAGATTTTTAGATTTAAGTTTAAAAAACAAACTGCGTTTGAAAAGGGAACATATTATTGTATCTTATTCGGATTTCTTTTCCTTGTTATTTTGTAGCAGAACAATAAAGGTAAAGAAGTAACAAACATGAATAAGTAGGAGTCGAGGTGCAGGAGAATCACTTTGGCTCCTTTTTTTTCGCGATTGAGTAATTTGTAAGGGCAATGACGCGTTACAATGTGTGTGTGATCGTTGATGCTTTTTCAAGGGAAGCTTGAGAAAGTGTTCTTTAAAAAGGCTTTATTTTGATTTCTTCTTATTTAGTTTGTTGAGATTTATGAGAAGGGGATGTATAGTAAAACAAATAAAGTGATAGCTAGAAGATTATAAGAATTAATAAGTGCTCGAAAAAACGTAAAATAGCTTTCTAATTCTATTTTTATAAAAAAAGATAATTTTATAGCGAAAAACACTTGCGATTGTATTGGAATCATGATAAATTATTACTTGTCGTTAAGACGACGCAAGAAATAAAACGGATTGAAAAAATCATCGAAAAAGATGTTGACATTTAAATCCTAGATTGATATTATATAAGAGTTGTCACTTTTAGAAAAGAAGTTAAAAAAACTTCTAGAAAAAAAGAGTTGACAACGAAAATGAAAAAATGTTATACTATAAAAGTTGTTGAAATAAAGCGACAACGAAATGAACCTTGAAAACTGAACAAGCAAAACGTAATCAATAAAGTTTTTAGTAGCTAACCTTGAGTTGGTGAACGAAACAAAATTTTGGA
>NZ_JBIVRU010000025.1:0-60366 GCF_044755845.1 Lysinibacillus sp. NPDC092081 | reverse complement strand
TCCGTTCTACCCCGGCTACTATCAATCTATAAATTGAATGAAAAATAGTCAACCAGATTTCTCTGGCTGACCTTATAATACGAACGGGTGCTTTAGTTCAATAACGATCTTCAACAATTTCTGTTTTACCCGATCCGACCAAAAGACCAACTTTCCCTTCTTCACCAATCAACAAATACTCACCCTTTGTCCCGTCACCAAAAGTAACGGGTAATGAAAAAGTAGGACTTACCTCTCGATTTTCGTTCTCATCAATATTGTTACAATCGACAAGTGTCATTAAGAATAGCACAGGAATCAACATAATCATATTGCTCCTCACATTGCTCGCCCTTATCAACTAGACATTCCTGTTATTAAACCTGAGATAAACGATATTCTATAATACTTCAATATTTTTCTAAATATCCCTTTTTTCTTCAATTAACCTGCTCCGTTAGTTGAATAACGGATAGAAAAAATTCCTAATACTATTGTAGCTTTGGAATAAAGATTGGTTAAAAAATATCCCTCAATCCTTATCTAATAGCAACTTCAAAAACTCCATTTTGAAAAAAGATTGAACAAAATGGAGTTACTCTTTTTAGATAAGTATGAGATTTTTATAAAAAAGTTTGATCATTTTTCAGCTATGTTGTTCAACAATTGCGCCTTGAGGCAGTAGAAGAAAAGTTTATTGCTAATAAAGCAAATAAACATATGTGGTATTTCTGGGGAGAGAAAGATAGTATCAGTGGTGATTTTAAAGTAGTTGGAATTGACAAAGAAGGGAAAGAACATCCTGTGTTGTTGTCTGGCAATGATAAAGTATGGCAATTTTCTAATGCTTCTATTAGCCCTAATGACGGTGCAGATTCCCATATCCCATGTCGTTCCCTACAAGTGGATTATAGAAATTAGAAATATAAATATATTTTAATGATAAATTATTTGGGAAACTAGTTATAAACGTTGAAGAGAGTTAAATCATCTTCAACTAAGGTGCTTTAGTTTAATTTTTCGATTCATCAAAACAATCATTGAGAAAACAGCCTAAATAAAAAGAGCTTACGCTCTTTTTATTGACTATTTTTCATCGACTTCAGCATTCGTCCCCTAGCGAGCAATTGCTGCGAATAGATAAAGCGTAAATTTGTTACACCTTATAAATATGGCAGTTATCGCGGTAGGTATTCTTGACCGTTAATTGTTAATTTAGAAGCAGAAATCAGAATTTCTTTATTTGCTTCTATATATGGCTCTAAAATATTGTCAAACGCTCCCCATTTTTCTTCCACCTTTGTTGAATTTTCTTTTTCATCTAGCTTTAAGATTTCTTCATAAAGCTGTTTTAATTGCTTGCTATCGGCTTTATTAACTTTGAATTCATAAGTTGACGACATATATTCTTCAAACGTTGGAGGTATTATGAATTGACTAATGATGTTATAGAATTCCATCGATAGTTTATTATACAGTTCATAATTTTCATCTCTGTCTGCTTTTTGACTATCTTCATAAATAGCTTTTAGTTTTGCTAAATCTTCAGCTGAGATTTCTAAATTAACGTCTTCGATGTATTTTTCAAACGTTTCAGGTGGATTAAGTTCATCAAGATATGGTTGAAGTACTTTCTTAAATTCTTTCATTTTCTCTTTAGACTTTTCCTCTTGACCATCTTTTTCAAGCTTTACCCATTCCTCATAAATATCTTTAAGCTTTTTTTTATCATTTTCTGCAATAACTATATTATTTTCACTAATTTCGTAATAGTATTCTAGAAACTCATTAAATGGTTGAGGCTGCCAACTAGCTGTAATATATGGCTTCGTGATTTGATACATTTCTTCCCAAAGTTTATTAAATTCCTCAAATTTCTTTTCATCTTCTACATATTCTTTTTCTCCCATTTCTTTTTCTAGCTTCTTCACTTCACTAAACATTTTTTCTAATTTTGTTAACTCTTCATTTGGTATATTTTTAGGCAATTCCTTTTTATAATCTTCGAAAGTGTAGAAGTCTGCAGAATGTTCGACTACTCCACCTTCAACTGTTATTTCCTGTCCTTCTACTATGATCTTTTTCATTTGTTTCACTTGCTCGTCAGAAAATTTAGAGAAACTGACGTAGTAATTTTTACCATCTCTACCCTTTATCCCAACCCCGACTCCGCTAAAGCTTTTAATCGTTCCTGTAATTTGTTGTTCGATTTGAACAGTAACACCATTTGTTGGTTCTACTGAAGTAGCTCCTGCTTGAAGGGGTGTAAGAACAGCCATTCCTATTGTTAGTGCTGAAGCAATCATCCAAGATTTTTTACTAGTTTTTTTCATAATATTATCTCCCTTTTATTTGCTTTGGAGCTAGGTTTCTCCAATATTTAGACGAATTTCCAAAATAAATGTTCTATCATTTCGGGCTTACTTTCCACTAGAAATTGAAATACTAAATTTAGACTGTTGATTACCGAATCGTTCCAATGTCTCCTCGAATTTCATTCCAACTCTTTTTAATAGTCCACAAGATGCCATATTAAGTGACTGAGTTTCAGCGACAATAGTGGTTAAGTTTAATGCACTAAATCCATGGTTTAATACTTTCATAATCACTTCTTTTGCATAGCCTTGACCCCAAAATTCAGGTAAAAATTGATACCCAATCTCTGTATTAATCCCATCATGATACGTATCAAGGAAAACAAAACCTATAAATTCTTTACTATCTTTTAAAAATACTGTCCAGTGGAGGGAGCTATTTTTTGAATTTAATATATCATAGAATCTAATTTTATATGCTTCTTCGTCGATAATACCTCCTAAGTATTTTCTTACTAGCTCGTTTTCATATAATTTTTTAATGTTTTTATAATCATTTTCGGAAATTACGTGTAACTCACATCTCTCAGAGAATAACAAGTAAATCTCTCCCTTCGATAATTATTATTCTTTTCCTGGTAATCCACCTATGAAAAATATGTGCTCTACTTACAAAATCATATAAAACATACATCCTTTCTTATTTAGTCTGCCATCACATGGTATAATGTGGAATGCTTACCAGGTCAAGGGGCATTTATAAAATTTTTTGTATGCGTTAATATGTAGTGGGAAGGGAGAGTATATGATGACAAATATAAAAAAAATCGCAGAACTGGCGGGGGTCTCGGTTTCTACTGTTTCTCGTGTTTTAAATAATCATCCGTATGTAAATGAACAAAAACGAAAAGAGATTTTAGCAATTATCAAAAAGTTAAATTACACGCAAAATTCGAATGCGATTCATTTAGTACGAGGAAAAACAAATGTTATTGGAGTGCTTCTTCCATTTGTAAATAATCAATATTACAGTGCAATTATAGAAGGTATTTCAAGAGAGGCTGTAAAACATAATTACAATATGATGCTCTGCCAAACGGATAATAGCGCGGATAAAGAAATAGAGATTTTGAATATGTTAAAGATGAAAAAGTTAGACGGAATCATTATATGTTCGAAAGTCAATGTTTGTAAGGAAATTGAAAAGTACTCAAAATTTGGCCCGATTGTGACGAGTGAAGATACAGCATCAAGCACAATTTCTAGCATTTATATTGATCATTACAAAACGTTTGCACTAGGAATGAATTATTTAATAGAACAGGGACATACACGAATTGGTTACTGCGTTGGACGAAGTAATAGTTTCAACAGTCAAAATCGAAAACAGGCGTACCGGGACGCTTTATCCTCTATTCATGTTAGGACGAAAGAGGAGTGGGAGTTTGTAGACTGCTTTACAATAGAGGACGGGACACGTGTTGTTCAATCACTGCTTCATATGAAAGAGCGTCCAACAGCCCTTCTCGTATCTTGTAATCATATTGCCGCGGGTATTGTAACAACCGCCAAAAAAAGCGGCCTTTATATTCCAAGTGATTTAACGATTATTGGTTGTGATGATCAGCAAGTTGCAGAGATACTAGATATTACAACAATTGCTCATTCGAGTGTGGAGGTTGGTGCAGGTGCATTTACAATTTTACATGACCAAATTGCGAGTAGAGAAAAAGAAGTAAAAAGAATTGAGTTATTTGCGAAATTAACGGAGAGACTGACAACATAAGGAGTAAAGCACAATCTCATTAAAGTGATTGTGCTTTTTTCGTAGGCTGATGAAAGTCACTTTTTGAATTTTCATTTGTATAATATGGTCAATCTATACGGGATAAAGGGGTTCTAAGCATGAGACCGAAATTTGTGAATGTAGATTTAAAATAAAGTTGTATGGTTTAAAATAAAGTTCTACTGTTTGTAAAAAAGGTGCACCATTTTGTCCCTTTTTGATGTAAGAATTCTAAGTGAGTTTTAATCAAACTTTTTTATAAAAAATAACTCCTTCACAAAATTAAATCCATCCATTTTGATTAATCTTTTTTCAAAATGGATGGGTTTCTTCTATTGTAAAATCAGCAATTGTAATAGTGCTTTCAATTTTTTTGATTATTATACTGAGTTTGATGTAGAAGAATGTATAAGTTTATTGTATGCCTTGAAACCAACATATCAAGGGGGCAATGCCAGGTTATATAGAAAAATAGAACACTACCAAAAATGTACTGAACGTTTTGGAGAAACAGATACACTAATATCCTATCGCTCTATTCCAAGCTATTTTAATGCAATATTGCATGATAATAATAGGCATGTTTATAAGAGATTAAATCCTAATAAATTTACATTGAAAAGTTTTAAACTCCTTTTAAAATCTTTTTATAAAAACATAGTGTTTGGAGAATACAAAATAGCCTTAAAAGAAAATGATTCTAGTATTGAAGGTTTATCTATTACAAGGAAAATAAAGCCAGGTGATACACGGCATCTTGCTTTTATAAATTTATATAGACAAGGATATCACGCAGTGGAAATAGCCCGATTAGAAGGTCATGTTTCTATATATTCTCAAAGTCATTATTATAACCATTTAGAGGCATTTGTAGACCTTGAAATACTCGAACCAGTTCAGAAAGTAGATTTGGATACTTATAGCAATAAAATTTCAAATAAAGAATCAATACAAGAACATACAGTAGGAATGGCGTTTATTGAACAATTTGTCTTAAGAACACCAAAAACAGACTTTAAAAGAAAAATGATTGATGGCTATTGTACCTATCAAGAGCAATTATGCCCAGTTAATGACTGTTGGGAGTGTAGTGAATGGTGGAGAATTTCAAAAGAAGAATTTATGGAAAAACAACATATTTTAGCTGAGAAAATTCGTGATAGCAGGTCGGGAATTCAAGAGGTTATCGAGAATCTAAAGAAGTTATATGAAAGTATATACACCCTAGGGAGGGATGAATTTTATTCTTCCCATAATTCAGAGATTCAAAAGGAGTTAGTTGGAAAGTCTAAGTATATAGATGAAGCAATTAGAAAATACGTTAGTTTTATAAAAGTGAAAGAAAGGATTGTTTCCAATGGAGACCAGAGGTAGAAAGCGAAAAGAGTATCCCAATGAAGAAATTGATACGATTGTTTACCGTTTTACTAAAGAAGAAAAACAACATGGTTGGATAAAGTATTCAGAAGTACATCGTTTTGCAAAAAAATTATATGAAAATGGAGAAATTCCTTATAAATTAAGTCAAGAGTTTTGGCAAAGAGAAAAACGTCAAGGAAGAAATGCAATAGATAAAGCAAACAAAGCATATGAAACAACTATTACAAATAAAAATCCTAAAGTTATAGATAGTTATGTAAATACAGAAGAATGCGTTAATAAGTTTTTCTCTGGTAAACCATCAGAGCGAAAAAGGTTAATACAAGCCTTAAAACTTAACGAAAAAAAAGCAAAAGAATTAGGTAAAGCTTTGGCTAAAATCGAAGATATAGAACAGGAGGTATCTTCTCGAAAAAAGGGAAATAAAGGAATTGGAGGCATTAGTCGATCATAACGGCTTTCTTTTCCTTTTGGACAATATTGGTAATAATATTCATCACACATATTTAATCACCTTACTTTATGAATTTTAATCTGCTTTCACCCGTTATTAACAGGGATAGAAGGTTCTCAGTTGTATTTATAACGGGGTTTTTAAACATTTTCGTGATAGGTCATACTCTGGTTTGCCCGATGTCTTCGATAGGAGATGAAATCGGACTTAAATTTTCACGTATTGCTTTTTTGATGAACTCACCAGGATTCTTCACTTTCGATGGTGTCTGCTGCATTATCAATAATATTTCCAAGGTCCGTTTTATACCTACGACAGACAGGATTGATAACATTTCATCAGTAGGGAAAGTAAGAGTAACTGCTTGATACGCCAGTTTCACTAACTCTGTTTCATCGACTTCTGGTTTTATAGTATCTTTCTGTTCAACCTCACTAACTGGGATCACTTTATTAAGTTTCAATAAATTAGATTCAATAACTTTCCAACCCTCTTTATCACTATTTCTATAAGCGTTAGGGAATTTGCCTGACCGTATCCAACGTTTAATAGTTTCTTCGTGTTTACCTAATAAGTCAGCCACTTCTTTTACTTTATATTCTTTCAAACTATGCCTCCAAACCAAATGTACGTTTTAGGAATGTATGTTCTATTTTACTGCAACATTTAATCACTGTAAATATTCCCTTAAGAAGGGTAATTGTGGTAGTTAATTAGTTCATTTAGAGGTCTAACAAACAAAAAAGTACACCACTATATATATGTGATGTACAAATTATTTAATATAATGTGTGACATTAAAGACAACCTCTTGATATTACTGTTTTATACATTCACTTGTCTATAATTTTACAGAGTATCTCCCTATGTTTTTCTTATTCGAAGTTCTTTTTCAATTGATGATAGAGTTATTTGCATTTAAGCTTAGATACAATTGTTATAAAAAGTATTTAAAAGCTATACATTCTAGCGTAATCCCTTCATCACATCTTGCCTCGTAGCCCATAGAGCAGGAAATAAAACTGCTCCCATACTTATTAATGGAGAAGGAACAATTATACCTCCCAGAAGTAAGGGAATTGACGGAAATGTTGTAGCATTTAAACTTTCAAGTAAACAGTATGCGGAAATCATTGATAACCCTACTGCGAATATTCCAACTGTTCCTGTTAAAAGAGCTCCTTCAAGCAATAGCAACGAAAATAACCGTTTCTTTGTATAAACTAGGTTATAACCTTGAAAATATAAATCCATACTAAAAGACGAAGGAGATGGCCTCCTGAGCTGTTGTTACGCCGTAACCAGTTTGTTTATTTCCACTAATTACATAAGTCTTATCGTTTTTGCACCAGAACCAATACCCTACATTTATCTGCCTCTTTGGTAAGGCATCGAATAATCCTTACTTATGCCCATGCGATTTCTGATAACTTACATCATGTAGAAGTATCACTCAATATAACAAAAATGCAATGTTAATGAAATGTAATTCCATCGATACTATAAATGAAATTATATAAAATGAATTACATAAATGAATGGGAGTTAAAGAATTTTTATAATGAAAAAGGAGAAGTTTAATGCGAAATATATTAAGTGTAGAAAAAATTGAAAAATATTATGGTAATAAAGATAATGTAACAAAGGCTATAGATAAAATTAGTTTTAAGGTAGATGAGGGAGAATTTGTTGGGATAATGGGGCCTTCAGGAAGTGGCAAAACTACATTACTTAACTGTATAGCAACAATTGATAATGTTACTACGGGAGAAATAATAATAAATAATAGTGACATTACTCGATTAAAATCAAAGTCACTAGATAAGTTTAGACAAAATGAATTAGGGTTTATATTTCAGGACTTTAATTTATTAGATACCCTTACTGCTTATGAAAATATTGCCCTAGCGTTAACAATAAAAGGTGAGGGAAGTTCAAAAATTGATGGCAAAATACAAGCAGTTGCAAAATATTTAGACATTGAACAAGTATTAAGCAAATACCCTTATCAAATGTCAGGCGGACAAAAACAAAGGGTTGCTTCGGCAAGAGCCATCGTAACAGATCCATCTTTAGTACTTGCAGATGAACCAACAGGATCGTTAGATTCTAAATCAGCTAGATTATTACTCGAAAGATTTGAAAGTCTAAATAAGGATTTAAAAGCTACAATACTTATGGTTACTCATGATGCATTTACAGCAAGCTATGCTCGTAGAATTCTTTTTATTAAAGATGGAAAAATATTTAGCGAGTTGGTACGAGGGAATGATTCCAGAAAAGAATTTTTTACTAAAATTATCGAAGTTATAACCCTTCTTGGAGGTGACGATAATAATGTATTCTAAGATTGCTATTGGGAATGTAAAGAAAAGTCTTAAAGATTATGCGATATATTTCTTAACACTAACACTGGCTGTTTGTATATTTTATAGCTTTAACTCAATAGAATCACAAAAGGCACTTATGGAAATTGACGCTTCAGGTAGAGAGTATGTGCCTACTTTAATGAAAGTTATCTCAACTGTGTCAGTATTTGTATCCGTAATATTAGGTGGTTTAATATTGTATGCAAATAATTTCTTAATTAAAAAGCGTAAAAACGAATTAGGAATACATGACTTTAGGTATGGGAAGAAGAAACATATCCAGAATATTAGTAACAGAGACATTTCTAGTTGGCGTTATATCTTTAGTGAGTGGGCTTATAATAGGTATTGGAGTATCACAGGGATTATCTACATTTGCATTAAAGTTATTTGACTTGCCCATGAATAAATATAAATTTGCAATTTCAACAGGTGCTATAGGTAAAACCGTATTATATTTTGGAATCATGTTTTTGCTTGTTATGTTATTTAATGTATATGTTGTTTCTAAATACAAAATAATTGATTTGTTAACAGCAGGTAGAAAAAACGAAGATGTAAAATTTAGAAATCCTCTTATCTATGTAATCACATTTATTATGTGTGTAGCATCACTTGGATATGCATATGTGACTGTACTAAAAGTCGGATTAAATTTTAGAAATCCTATGCTCATGGTATCAATCATTCTTGGCATATTAGGTACATTGCTGTTTTTCTTTAGTTTATCTGGATTTATATTATATCTTGTAAAGAAGAATAAAAAAGTCTATTTTAAAGGGTTAAATATATTTATCATCAAACAAATAAATAGTAAGGTTAATACAAATTTTATATCCATGTCTGTAATCTGTTTAATGTTATGCCTTACAATGGTGGCTTTATCTACAGGAATCAGCTTTAAAAGAAGTATAGACGCAACAATGAAAGAAGCAACACCATTTGATGCCAGTATTATGTTGATGAATAAGGATGAAAGTTACACTATAGAAGACGTATTAAATAAATTTAATTTTAAAATAAGTAATAACGAAAAATATGTATCTTATAACGTATATCGAACAGGGATGGAAGTGGTGGACTTTGTACCAGAACTTAAAGATTATAATAACGGTATAGATTTCATTAAAGTATCTGATTATAATAAAATTTTAAATCTTAAAGGTGAAAAGGAAATCACTTTAAATAACAATGAAGTTTTACTTTTATCAAATAATAACCGGTTGGTTAATTCGATAAATGAAAGATTAAAAAATAGCAATAAGATGAATATTAAAGAAAAAGAACATCTGGTAAAAAACGCTAAAGTTATACAAGAGAATCTTTACACTTCTGATGGGACAACTAATTTCTTCGCAATCGTTATAAATGATGAGTTTTTATCAGGCTACAAAATTAGTACATCCGTACTTAATGTAAATTATTTAGATGAAAATAGAGAAGAATATAATAAAAAATATGATAACGTTGCACGGGGCTTTTTTGACGAAAATGGCCCAAAATTAAATATTGTTTATATATCAGGCATATCAAAGGATGAAGTTTATGCAGAAAGTAAGGGATTGAAAATTATCATACTGTTTATTGGGATATATATAGGTATTGTATTTTTAATAACGAGTATGGCTGTATTAGCTCTTCAACAATTATCAGAAGCCAGTGATAGCATAGATCGATATAAATCTTTGAAGAGAATTGGTTCAAACGGAACAATGATCGACAAAACGATTTTTATTCAAACTTTCGTATACTTTAGTCTTCCAGTTATTCTTGCCCTAATTCATTCTGTAGTTGGAATTTATTTAGTCAATAATTTTATTAACGCATTTCAACAAACAGACATTACTTTACCAGCATTGATGACTGGCTTAGTATTTCTTGTAGTTTATGTAGGATATTTCTACACGACATATGTCGGGTATAAAAATATTGTAAAAAGTAATACTTGATTTTATAATGCTCATTAAGGCTATTACACCTTGTTTCTCAAGATGTAATAGCCTTATATTCTATATAGGAAGGGAAAAGTCATGAAAAAAATCATTCTTATTGAAGATGATGAAATCATCAGAGAAGAATTACAAAATTTTTTTATAAAGTATGGATATGAAGTAAAGGCTCCCACAGATTTTAATCATATTATCGAATATATAGAAAGTGAGAATGCAGACCTTATATTACTAGACATAAATCTTCCTGTGTTCGATGGCTATTATATATGCAGAGAAATACGTAAAACTTCAGATGTTCCAATCATCATGGTTACAAGCAGAGATAGTGATGTAGATGAACTAATAAGTATGAATTTAGGAGCAGATGATTTTATAACAAAGCCTTATAATACAGAAATACTATTAGCAAGAGTAACTAGTATTTTAAGAAGAGTAAATGGAGGCGTAAAGACGAAAAACATCTTGCATTATAAAGATTTTAATTTGAACCTTTCGAATGCAACAGTTACTTATCAAGACAAGTCCGTAGAGTTAACTAAAAATGAAGTGAAGATACTCTCATGTTTAATAAATAATCGCGGTAATATTGTAAAAAGAGATTCACTTATGGAATCCTTATGGAAATCTGATTATTTTGTGGATGATAGCACCTTAACTGTTAATATAAATAGGTTAAGAAAGAAGCTTGAAGAGATAGGTATAGAAAATCCAATTGAAACAAGAAGAAGGTTAGGGTATATAATGCCATGAATATAAGTGAGTTTATTAAAGATAAAATGGTAGTAATAGTATCTAATGTACTTATATTTATTATACTGGCTAGTATATTGCTGACTGCGAATGTTCAGTTCATTATAATATTTTTTGTTTTTTGTATTTGGTTTTTTCCATTGATTTCATATATGGCTATAGAATTTATAAAATGTAAAAATTATTATAATGAGATTAATGGTATATTAGAAAACTTGGAGAAAAAATACCTACTTCCAGAGGTAGTAAAGGAAGCAAACTTTATACATGGGGAAAAGCTTAACGCTATACTGAAAGAAATAAGTAGAGATATGCATGAAAATGTAAAATATTATAGAGATATGCAATCGGATTATAGGGAATATATAGAAACATGGGTACATGAAATTAAGACGCCGATAGCTTCTACAAAGCTAATAGTTGAAAATAATCAAAATGAAGTAACTAATAAAATAGACTCCCAATTGGATCGAATCGAAGGGTTTGTAGAACAGGTGCTGTATTATTCTCGAAGCAATAATGTCGGTAAGGACTATATTATAAAACCAATCAACCTTGATGATGTAGTAAGAACTGTAATTAAAAGAAATTATAGAGATTTTATTTATAAGAGAATAAAATTAGATATAAAAGACATTAATGAAATCGTATATAGTGATAGAAAATGGGTTGAATTTATTATTAATCAAATATTAGGAAATTCCATAAAGTACTCAAATAACAAAGAACAAATGATACGTATATACTCAATTAAGAAAGCTAACTCAGTGATACTAACTATAGAGGATAATGGAGTAGGGATAATAACTAAAGATATAAATAGAGTTTTTGAAAAAGGATTTACTGGAGAGAATGGAAGGAGATTTAGCAAAAGTACAGGAATGGGTTTGTATCTATGCGAAAAACTGTGCTCAAAATTAGGAATGAAAATTGGCATTGAATCTGAAGTGAATAAAGGAACTAGAGTTACATTAATATTTCCGTTGTCAGGTATGGTAACTTTTGAGCTTTGTTTATAAAAGAGATGCTGCCATCTTTCCACGAATTTCGTATGAAACTTATAAACAAATTTAAAACGGTATGAAAAGAGTAGAAATTCTCTTCATACCGTTTGTATTATTTAGCCATTTAACATATTGGTGTATTTAATTGTGAATCGGATGGATGTTAATCTGGATTAGTCATTACTATTTTTGATGTCCACTAATAAGAAATTACATTGCGAAACAATTTAATGAACATGAGAATGATGTTTTCTGTATTGAAGAATGAGTTTAGTCCATATTCAGTGTGCTTGAGCACAAGAGCTTTGAGAAGTGCTTCAGCCTTAGATAAAAAAGACTCTAGTCGTGGACATTCATGACAAAATCCACCTGCCTTTAGCAGGTGGTAATTTAAAGCACTCTTATCTCAACTGATGTTAAAGTGAGAATGCTTATTTTGACTTATTATGCATTATCTACCGAATATTTTAACTTGAACGCCATTACTTAAATCATATTAATCATTGAAAATGCTTGTCATTTTCTCTGCAACCTCTTCGGTAATCGCAAGAAATCGTTTGGAAATTGATGTCATGTAACGATCCTTAAGTGTAATTATATTAAGTTTTGTTTGTAACACTGGATTTGCTAGTTGACTAAGTACCGGTAAATCAGGAGAATTAAGTAGCTTGAAACAGCTAGGTACAAAACAAATTCCTGCGCCTTTCATTACCATCATAAGTGTTGGTAATGTTTCTGTCCCCCAGTAAACGACATTAGGCGTAAATCCACTTTTTTGGCATGCCTCGATCACATCATCAGCAACACCTGATCCATAAGATGTTGTATTTAAAAGAAATCGTTCGTTTTTCAAGTCTGCAATATCAATAGAATCTTTTTCACATAGATGATGGTTGGGTGGAAGAGCTAAAAGTAAAGGTTCTGTTAGTAGTGTTGAAGTATGGATGTCCTCCGCTCTCACTGAAGTTCGGACAATTCCAATATCTATTTTATGACTTCTTAGTTCTTCTAAAATATATGATGTATTACCCTCGCGAACATGTGTAACTATGTTAGGAGTTTCCTTTTGAATTTTTTTTAAGACATTTGGCAAAATAAATAGATTTGCTGAAGTAGTACAACCCAATTTCACAGTACCTCTAATTCCTTCATGAAACTCGACTAATTTCTTCTCCGTATTCTCAGATAAATCAAGTAATTCTTTTCCTTTTTCATATAAAAATACTCCACTTGGTGTTAATTCAAGAGATCTACCTAAACGATTAAACAAAGTGACATTTAATTCTTGTTCAAATTTTCTAATTAAAATACTTAAGGGGGGTTGAGTCATTTGCAGTGCAGTAGCAGCTTTTGTAATGCTACCTTCCTCAACTACTGTAATAAAACAATGTAAACGATGAAGGTTCATTTTGATAACTCCTCCTTTTAGTATTCATAAAATATATGGAAGTCATATAAATATTATAATTTACATTATAAAAATGTAAAGATATACTATTTTCATAATTAAGAATAGTTCAAAAATTTGAGCTAAACTGTATTTCAGTTTGAAGTTAGTTGATACCAGAGTGTGTCCAATCGCAAATTATTAATTTATAAATGGAGGTTTTATCAATGACAACTAAAATTACTCAACAATCAAAAACTGTAGAGTTAGCTAAACTGGACAAAAAGCACTTGCTACATCCAGCTACAAATCCGAAGGCTTTAATTGACAATGGACCGCCTATTATCTTTGTTAAAGGTAAAGGCGTTACAGTTACAAGTACGGATGATGTGGAATACATCGACGGGATGTCAATGCTTTGGAACGTGAACTTAGGACATGGGAATCAAGAACTTGCAGATGCTGGTAATAGTCAATTATCTACCCTCGCGTATGCATCATCATTTAAAGGATTCTCAAATGAACCATCCATTCTACTTGCTGAAAAATTAGCTGAGTTAGCACCAGGAGATTTAAATAGTGTATTCTACACTTCTGGTGGGTCAGAATCAAATGATACAGCAATTAAATTAGCTCGTTTCTACTGGGAGCTTAAAGGGAAATCAGAAAAAAGAAAGATTATTGCGCTAACGAATGCTTATCACGGTGTAACAATAGGAGCGCAAACAGCTACTGGTCTTGCAGCATACCACAAGTTCGCATCATCAAATATAGACGGAGTTGTTCGTGCAACAGCCCACCTATTAAACAGCGAGTTAGGTGATAAAAGTGACCCGAACTATGCAGATTCTATCCGTGGAACAATTGAAAGAGAAGGTGCGGAGACGATTGCCGGAATTATTATTGAACCTGTGCAAGGTGCGGGCGGAGTTAATATTCCACCAGAAGGTTACTTAGAAGCAGTTCGTAAAATCTGTGACGAGCACAATATCCTTTTCATGGCAGATGAAGTTATTTGTGGATTTGGTCGTACGGGGAAAATGTTTGGTGTAAACAACTGGAATGTTGTCCCTGATATGATGTCAATTGCAAAAGGAATTACGAGCGGTTATTCGCAACTTGGCGGCGTCATGATAAATGATGAAATTAGAGAAACAATTGCTAACTTCGATGCTGTTATCCCACATGGTTTCACATATAGTGGCCATCCAACTGCTTGTGCGATTGGTCTGAAAAATATTGAAATACTAGAGCGTGATAATATTATTGACCATGTAAACGACATGGAGAAAGAACTTAAAAAAGGTTTAGACTACTTAGCTGAAAAACATAGTATGGTAACAAATTGCAGAGCAATTGGTCTGTTGGCTGCATTTGAACTTTACGAAGATCCAACAAGTGGAAAATTATTTGATCCAACTGTTTTCCCAGCAAATGCGGTAGTTGACGCATGTTTCAATCGCCAATTAATATTAAGAGCGCTTGGAGCCAATAACCAAATTGTTGCAATTGCGCCACCGCTTATTATTAACAAAGAAGAAATTGAAAAAATGATTCAAATTATAGACGATTCGATTACTGCTTTTAAAAATACACGCAACTAAACTATTCCTATAAAGTAAGTTGAGTAGTGGTGGTTATAGTTAAAAAAGGGGAGGTTCTCTAGTGCTTTATATAAATGGTGAATGGCGAGATACAGGAAATAAATTAGATGTAACAAATCCTGCGACTGGAGAAATAATTAGAACTGTTGCTACAGGTGGTAAAACTGAAACTAAAGAAGCAATCGAAAGTGCGAAGAGAGCATTTGAATTCTGGGGTAAGACAACTGGAAATGAGCGCAGCAACTACCTGTTTCAAGTGGTTCAAATGATGAAAGAAAAAACAAAAGAATTAGCTGAAACAATTACACTTGAAAATGGTAAGCCTTTACCAGATGCTACTCGTGAAGTAGCAGGTGCGATCGGCTATCTAGAATGGTATGCGGAGGAAGCAAAGAGAATTTATGGGGAAACAATTCCTGCATCTGCAGCTGATAAACACTTAATGGTAATTCGCGAACCTGTTGGGGTATGTGCAGCTATTACACCATGGAATTTCCCGTTATCGATGATTACAAGAAAAATTGCACCTGCACTTGCTGCAGGTTGTACGATTGTTTTAAAACCGGCTGACTTAACTCCTCTTTCGGCGATAAAAGTATTCGAATGCTTTCATGAAGTTGGACTACCTGCTGGAGTTGCAAACCTGATAATTGGCCCAGCTGAAGAAATTGGAAACGAGATGACGAGTAACCCAGACGTTCGTAAAATCACATTTACTGGCTCGACGCGTGTGGGGAAAAAACTTATCCGTGATTCGTCTGATACAGTGAAGAAAATATCAATGGAGCTTGGTGGACACGCACCGTATATTGTGTTTGAGGATGCTGATATTGACGCAGCAGTTAATGGTATCTTAGTGTCTAAGTTTATTAACTCAGGTCAAACTTGCATCAGCACCAACCGGATTTACGTAGCAGAAACTGTAGCTGATGAATTCTCAGGAAAGTTAGCTGAAAAGGTATCTAAATTAGTTGTAGGAAATGGATTAGAAGATGGCGTAAATGTCGGTCCGGTAATTAATAAAATGGCTCTTGAAAAAGTGAAAAGTCAAGTAGAAGACGCTGTGAAACATGATGGTAAAGTAATTGCGGGTGGTCATGTATTTACATTAAATAATGGTAGCGGTTACTTTTTTGAGCCCACAGTTATTCAATATGCAAGCGATAATATGAAGATTACAACAGAAGAAACATTTGGACCAGTTGCACCAATTTATACATTTAAGACGGAAGAAGAGGTAGTTGAAAGAGCAAACCATCCTGAATATGGTCTTGCAGCTTATTGTTATACGCGAGACATTGGTCGAGGCTTACGAATGATGCGTGCTTTAGAGTTCGGAATTGTTGGTATTAATGATCCAGCTCCAGTGGTTGTACAAGCTCCGTTTGGTGGTATGAAGGAAAGTGGAATGGGGAAAGAAGGCGGTTGGTACGGACTTGAGGAGTACTTGGAGAAGAAGTTTGTATCGATTTATTTAAAATAATAAAAAATGTTACTAATCTAGGTAACTAAATATATTGTAGTAGACTTGTTTACATTCTCCATGTCTCCCATACATAGTTTCTAAAGAATGTATGGGAGACAGTCTACACAATTAATAAAGTAATAAACTTTAACAGGCGTATTAATTAGGGGAATAATGGATTTGGGTTTTTTGTTAACATTTTGCTTATATGTGTCCATTTTAGCTGATTGTAGTGAAGGGCTACTTGACTCCCGCGGGAAAGCGAGACAGACGAGACCCTGCACGGAGCGCAGCGGAGGAAGCGGCTCGACGCTCGCCCGCAGGAAAGCAAGTAGCCCGTAACGGAAATCAGCATCCTTTAAGTAATTAGAGTGGATAAAAATGGTTAATCAACACACCTGAAACTTTAATTTAATTCCAATAAAATAAGAGGGTGAATTTATTATGTCTCAAGTAAATTTAAAAAATCATGGACAAGAAATAGTTGTCCGCAATATTTTAAAAGAGGATCTTGCTGAAGTTGCCGCACTTTCTATGAGGTGTTTTGGACCTGATATGGCATTAAAATATGAGCATTTTGAAAGTCAGATTGAGTTGTTTCCAGAAGGTCAAATTTGTCTAGAATATAACGGTAAAATTGTAGGAACCGCATTAAGTCTAATTGTAAATTTTGAAGATTACGGAGATAGTCACTCATATTTTCAAATCTGTGATTTAGGATTTATTCGAAATCATAACCCTAATGGTAGAAACCTATATGGTATTGAAATTGGAGTACACGAAGATTTTAGAGGGTTACAATTGGGACGTCATTTGTATGATGGCCGAAAAAGAATATGTGAGAAACTTAACTTAGAAAGTATCTTAGTAGGTGGTCGTATACCTTTTTACTATAAATATGCTGAGCAGATGAGTGCAGATGAGTATGCACTAGAGGTAATGAAAGGGAAAATATATGATCCTGTATTAACATTCCAAATGAAAAACGGATACGTATTAAATAAAGTAATGCCAGGCTATTTACCTGGGGATGTTGAGTCATTAGAATATGCAACACTTTTGGAATGGAAAAATCCAGTTTACAAGCTTAAATTAGTATGAGTTTTTTGTCCGTTATGTTCGCCTATTTTAATAGGCGAACAGTGGATGCCCATTGTTTATTGCGATTATTTAACTTCTTTAGTTGTGTAAGCGCTTTCAATCTATTGTTATAAGAGTTCCATTAGAAGTAAATCTTAGGTAAAGAGAGGAGTTATAAATGGTTATCGCTGATAAAGTTATTTCGAGTAAAGCAGTATTTACAGGTTTAGAAAATGAAGCAAAGCCAGCTGCTATTGCGATTAAAGGTAACAAAATCATTGCGGTAGGTTCGATGGAGGAAATAAAACCATTTATAGGTTTAGACACGAAGGAATATCATTATGGCAACCAACTCATTATGCCAGGATTTCATGATGCGCACCTTCATCTCATGTTTGGTAGTCTTTTCTCGCATGCAAGTATCAATTTATCGGATGCTCATTCGGAAGAAGAAGTTGCTAGTTTAGTAAAGCAATTCTCGGAAAACGTGCATGCTGATGAGTGGATTATAGGCTATGGATGGGATCATACAAATTGGGCAGAAAAATGCTTGCCGACACGTTTTTCTTTAGACAAAGTAGTTCCTAACCGCCCGATTATTCTTTTCCACGCAGAAGGTCATTATTCGTGGGTTAATAGTTTAGCACTTGAAAATGCTAGGGTTACAAATGAAACTGAAGACCCTCCTAATGGTACGATTCAAAAAGATGAAAATAATGAAATCACAGGAATTCTTCTTGAAACAGCAATGAATTTAGTTGTGGATATTGCTCTCGCATTTCCGGATAAACGGAAAGAAGAATTGTTTGAAGAGTTCTTAAAAAAATCAGCTCAATTAGGCATTACATCAGTAAATGATTTGTTTGCAAGTAGTTTTGATAAGTTAAATAGTTTCGATATGTATAAGGCATATGATGAAGCTGGAAAACTTACGACTCGAATTCATCTTTACCCTGAGTTAAATGATGATATAGATAGAGCGATAAGCTTGCGTGAAAAGTACAATTCCGAAAAATTACAGCTTGCAGGACTTAAGCAGTTTATTGATGGTGTTGTAACTGGACATACCGCATACATGTTAGATCCTTACTTAGACAAACCTATAACACGAGGGAGTACTGCTTTTCCTGTAGAAACGATCAAAAACTGGGTGACAAAAGCGGACAAAGAAGGATTTCAAATTCGCTTCCATACAATTGGTGATGGCGCAGTTAGGCTTGCTCTAGATATATTTGAAGCAGCAAGGATGGATAATGGTGTGAGAGATTCAAGACATGCGCTAGAGCATATTGAAGTGATTCATCCGACAGATATTAAGAGATTTAAAGAATTGGGGGTTGTTCCATCTGTACAGCCTTCTCATCTAGCATTGATGCCAAAAGAAAGTCATACTTTGCGTGTCGGTAAAGAGAAAGACCCTTATACGTATTTATGTAAAACGTTATACGACGCAGTCGAGTATATTGCTCTTGGTACAGACTATCCAATAGCAACATTTGATCCTTTTAAAGAAATTTTCCATGCGATTACGAGACTAGACTTTACTGGTGATTATGAGTGGAATAGTCAAGAGCAGATAACACTCGCAGAAGCGTTGAAAGCGTATACAAAAGGTTCAGCATACAGCACATTCAGAGAAAAAGATTTGGGTACATTAGAAGTTGGAAAATTAGCAGATATTATTGTACTAGATAAAAACCTATTTGAAGTAGAAAATAAAGAAATTCTTCAAACGAAAGTTTTGTTAACAATTATGGATGGTGAAGTTGTTTATAGTGAATCAGTCTACTATCCTACTATTTTAGTTAATTGATCATTTTACTGGGAAGATTTTTTTATTACTATTCGAGGAGTGAAAAAAATAAAACATCCAGTTAATTTGTCTAGATCGCTTTCTTTAACGTCTGTTGTTGTTACTGGGACGGCCTTTATGGCTTTAACTACAGTGTTTAGCACATACGGCATAGCCTCTAAAATATCTCATGGTATGGTCGCTGGATCGTATGTACTTGCATTAATTGTGATGATGTTTACGGCTCATAGTTATGGTCAAATGGCAAAAGAGTACCCCATTGCGGGATCTGCCTATACCTATGCGCAAAAAGCGATTAATTCTCATGTTGGTTTCTTAGTGGGATGGGCAATTTTAATGGATTATCTCTTGATCCCAATGGTTAACTTTTTACTATTTGGTATTTTCTTCTCAGCTGCTATACCTGAAGTTCCACAGTATGTTTGGATACTTACATTAGTCGTTCTTGTGACGTTTGTAAATGTTAGAGGTGTAAAGTTAAGCGCAAATATCAACATGATTGTAACAGGTTTATCGGTATTATTTATAATTGTCTTTTGCATCTTATCAGTTAAATCAATAGTAACTGGAACCGGGACTGGCATTTTATTTAACCTTGATCCCTTTATTAATACCGAGGAGTCATTTAAGTATATAGTTGCTGGTGCTGCACTATTATGTTTCTCTTTCCTCGGTTTTGATGCAGTTTCTACTTTTTCAGAAGAAGTAAAAAATCCGGAGAAAAACATACCGCGTGCAATATCTTTAGTAACAATAATTGGTGGATTATGTTTTGTAATCGTATCTTATTTTGCACATAATGTTTGGCCAGATTATACGAGTTTTAAAGATGCTGATTCTGCTTCCTATGAAATTATTTTCTTAGTAGGCGGGAATGCCTTACAAGCAGCATTCCTAGCAAAAACTGCAGTGGTTGTATTTGGTTCCGCGTCCGCATCTCAAGCAAGTGCTGCACGTGTATTATACGCAATGGGAAGAGATGGACAATTACCTAAAAATTTTTTTGGAAAACTAAATAAAAGAACGAGAACCCCGGTTAACAACATTTTATTAATTGGTCTTTTATCATTATCTGCATTGTTTTTAAGTCTAAACTTTGTCGCGTCTTTCATTAACTTTGGCGCCCTACTTGCATTTACTGCTGTGAATCTATCGGTTGTTTTTTTATATTACGGTAAGAGAAAAGAACGCTCCTTAAAGGGGATTATCTTCTATTTGATTTTTCCATTAATCGGAGCAGTACTTACAACTTGTTTGCTTTTCAACCTAGATGTTTATTCGATTGCTTTTGGTAGTGTTTGGTTAGGAATTGGTGTTATTTATTTATTATTTATGACAAAAGGTCTTAAGCATAAACCACCAGTGCTCAATACAGATCAGATTGATTAGTCGCAGTTTAAAACATTAATGAAGCAGTTAAAAATATGTAAAGGGGATGGATGAATGACAGATAACACTACGCTCAAAAGGTCATTAGGTGTTTGGTCAATTGTTGCACTGGGATTAGGGTATATGACGCCTACAGTGGTCTTTGATACGTTTGGAATTGTATCAAAATTAACAAATGGTGTAGTACCAATGGCGTATTTTGTCGCCTTGTTAGTAATGGTATTGACAGCGATTAGTTATGGAAAGATGGTACAGGTATTCCCGGCTGCTGGTTCAGCATATACATACACCCGGGAAACAATGGGGTCTCACCTAGGATTCCTCGTAGGATGGGCATCGTTATTAGATTATTTATTATTACCTTTAGTTAATGCATTAATTATTCGAATATATATGGAATCTCTGTTTCCGAATGTACCTGTTTGGATTTGGGTTTTTGCTTATGTCATTGTAGTTACTGCAATTAATGCTTATAGTATGGAATCAACATCCAGCTTAAACTTTATACTCGTTGTTTTCACGATTTGTTTAATAGGTATCTTCATAATACTTGCTTCTGTACAACTTTATCACGGTATGGGAAATGGTACTTTATTCACGATTCATCCACTATCACATGAAAATGTAAAATTAATAGCCGTTTTAACTGGGGCAACAGTAGTAGCTTTCTCGTTTATCGGTTTCGACGCAATAACAATGTATACGGAAGAAGCAAAGGATACATCAACAGTTCCTAGAGCAATCCTTCTAACTGTTTTAATCGGTGGGGGTATTTTCTTTATTGCTTCTTATTTTACACAAGCATTATTCCCGGATGTTTCTGTGTTCGAAAATGTAGATGATACATTGCCGGAAATTGGTTTATATGTAGGAGGGAAGTTTTTCCAACTGCTTTTCATTGCAGGAGCTTTCGCTGCTACTGTAGCTTCAGGACTTGCATCTCATGCAAGTGCATCTCGTTTGCTGTTTGTTATGGGCAGAAATGGTGTACTTCCTAAAAAAACTTTCGGATACTTACACCCTAAATTTAGAACGCCTGTTTTTACGATTGTTTTGACGGGAATCGTATCATTATTTGCAATAGGACCAAATTTAGAATTAATTGCTTCAGTCATAAACTTTGGGGCATTAATTGCATTCACATTCGTTAACCTATCTGTTATTGTTCATTTCTATATTCGTCAGAAAAGGAGATCAGGCAGTGAAACCTTTAAGTACTTAATTATGCCTTCTTTCGGAGCATTAGCTACTGGAGTTCTTTGGTATCATTTACACGCTGATGCATTTATAGGTGGAATCGTTTGGCTTATAATCGGAATCATTTATATGCTGTTTATAACAAGATTCTTTAAAAAAGAACTTGGAAGCATGGACTCTATAGATGACTTGGAGTCATTAGATAAAGAGGTTTTTAATGAAGATAAGATTAAAGTCTTGAATTAACTATTTAGAGGATGACAATCTCTTAGATAATCTTCCTCTTTTTAATGACACAAGAAGTAAATAAAGGAGTGATTGCTTTGAAAGAAAAAATTCGACTGTATATAGAAAAAAATAAAGAAGAATTATTTAAAACAATTCAAGATGTCGTACGTATAAAAAGCGTTGTTGGTAATGAACAAGAGATGCAATTATACATGAAAAAAAAATATGAAGAACTTAACTTGATTTTGCATGAGATTGAACCAAAATATGAGAAGGTTTCAGCTCATGAAGCGTTTATTGATTCAGGTATTCCGTTTGAAGACCGAAAAAATATTATCGGAATACATAAAGGTGTCTCCAATGGTAAGTCATTAACGATTCATGGGCATGTAGATGTTGTTTCTCCAGAACCATATTCAAACTGGACGATGGACCCATGGAGTGGAGATATTATTGGAAACAAGTTATACGGTCGAGGCTCTGCCGATATGAAAGCAGGACTTATTTCAAATTGGTTCGCATTGAAAACATTAATTGATTTAGGTTATCCAATTGCTGGAGATGTTCAGCTACATTCAGTAATAGAAGAAGAAGCTGGTGGTGGAGGCGGAGCTTTAGCATGTTTGGAGGAAGGCTTCGTAACAGATGGGTACATTTCGACAGAGCCACATAATTTGAATATGACAATATGTCATGGGGGGATTATGTATTTCCGAGTGTACGTAAAGGGAAGAACAGCGCATGCTGGTTTAGCGCATGAAGGCATAAATGCTATTTCAAAAATGATGAAAATCCTTAGTGCGCTGGATGAATTAAGTGAATGGCGTGCTAAAAATGTTAAGTTTGATTTATTTGAAAAGGGGTCTGGACAGTCCGTTCACTTAAACTTAGGTGTACTAAAAGCTGGGGACTGGGTATCGACAGTTCCAGGGGAAGCGATCCTCGAAGGAAGAATTGGTTTTATCCCAGGGGAAACTCGCAAAGAAATTAAGCAACTAGTACAAGACACGATTATGAAATCTGTCTTAGGCGATGAGTGGATGGATAAAAATCCACCTGTTATAGAGTGGTTTGGATGGTCAACGGAGCCATGGTACCAAGATCCTGAGAACCCTTTTGTAAAATTATTCATCGAAAATGCAGAAGATGTTATGGGACATAAAGTAATAATGGTTGGAAGAGCTGGAGGAAATGATGCACGATTTACTCAGTATTACGGAAAACAAGGATTGTGCTTTGGGCCAATTGGAGAAAATATGCATGGACCAGATGAATGTGTTCATTTAGATAGCGTAGTAGAAGTAACTAATGTTTTGGCAAATTATATTATTAAGTGGAGCGAGAGTTAATTATCGTTAACTTTTGGGAATATCC
This sequence comes from Lysinibacillus sp. NPDC092081, assembly GCF_044755845.1. NCBI lineage: Bacteria > Bacillati > Bacillota > Bacilli > Caryophanales > Bacillaceae > Lysinibacillus > Lysinibacillus sp. NPDC092081. The sequence continues at coordinate 36,840 of NZ_JBIVRU010000025.1, read as the reverse complement.
ATTTCAAACTAATATAGTGTCACTCATAATGCTTCTAGCTTGGGTAGCTGAATGATTAGGAATGTTATGGAAAAAGAGGAGGGCTTAATGCAATTGGTATTAGATTTAAAACAAAATCTAGCATTAAAAATGACACAAGAAATGCAACAATCTTTGCAACTTCTATAAATGTCGTCTTCTGAATCGCATGACTATTTATCGGACAAGGCGATCGATTGAGAAGATGGCACTTATGAATAATCAGCCTAGCACTGCTAGTACAACCAAACGAATAAGTGAGGATTATTTGTACACTAAAAAAACTTTTAATCGGGAAATTATTCGTGTGGAAAATTATTTGATAAAACAAATCTCTCTTAACAATTAAATCGACGAAACAATTCCTGTATTCAAAATTAATTGAAAATTAAATTAATTCATTTCCGAGATGTAAGTAAATCACATTTTAGTAGTTGGCAAGCTTATTGTTTATCTTCATTCAGCAGAAGACTCCCACCTCTATAGGTGGTGAGATGAATACGATTTTGATTATTTTTTCAGTGGGTGTCCAAACACCTACTGAATGAAGATAAAGCCTCCGGCGGATGTCACGGATTTTGAAAGGAATGAATTGTGCGAGCACAATTCAAAATCCGGACGCAATTACGCCAAGGCGAAATTGATTAATTGTGAGTGTATTATTTAAAAACATTTAAAAGAGAGGATGTATTTTTATGAAAAGAAATTATTCTGTTGAAGAACTTAAAGTGTTAGACCAAAAGCATTTTCTACACCCTACTTCACCAGTAAAGACGGAAAATGGACCGGCATTTATTTTTACAGAAGGAAAAGGTGTTTATCTGTATGATATTACAGGTAAAAAAGTTATTGATGGTATGTCTTCACTTTGGAATGTGAATATCGGACATGGTAGAACAGAACTTGGTGAAGTAGCGAAGGAACAAATGGATAAATTAGCCTTCAGTTCTTGTTTTGCAACGTTTAGTAATGAGCCTGCTATTCTATTAGCAAAAAAGTTAGCAGAATTAGCACCTGGTGATTTAAATACTACATTTTTTACGTCCGGTGGTTCCGAATCCAATGATAGCGCCTATAAATTGGCTCGTCATTATTGGATATTAAAAGGGGAAACTTCTCGAAAAAAAATTATCTCAAGATCGAGATCTTATCACGGGGTGGCAATCGGTGCTACAAGTGCGACGGGTTTAAAAGGATTTCGTGATTTTACAAATTCTAATGCACCGGATTTTCTATTCGTAGATCATTTCTCCATACAGGCTTTACGTGATTTGATTGAAACTGAAGGTCCAGAAACAATAGCTGCTTTCATCACCGAGCCAGTACAAGGTGCAGGGGGGGTGCATGTTGCACCGGATAATTATTTCAAAGAAATTCGTGAAATTTGCAATGAGTACGGTATTTTGATGATAACTGATGAAGTTATCACAGGATTTGGTAGGACGGGTAAGTTCTTTGCGATGGAACATTTTAATGTGGTACCGGATATGATGTGCTTTGCAAAAGGTGTTACTAGTGGATATGCACAATTAGGAGGTGTAATGATCTCAGAGAAAATACACCAAGAATTTTCTGAGTTATCAGAAGGAACTATATTGCATGGATACACTTATAGTGGTCATCCAATGGCCTGTGCAGTTGGGTTGAAAAACATTGAAATTATAGAGAAAGATAATTTAGTAGCAAATGCAGAAATTCGTGGTCAAGAGCTATTAGCAGGGTTAAAAGTATTACAAGCGAAGTATCCATTTATTGTAGATGCAAGAGGTTTAGGTTTAATGGCAGGTATAGAAATCTCTTATGAAGGAAGACTCCTCGCTCCGCAAATAGTGACAGAGGCAGCAAAGTTGGGATTAATATGTCGCTCTGTTGTACTAGATGCTCAAGATATTGTTGTATTTTCACCACCATTATCAATAAGCCAAAAGGAGTTAAGAGATTTATTGGATATTCTAGAAAAAGCGATTCAAGAAGTAGAGAATCAGGTATTGGCAAAGAAGTTGTAATACGAAAGGTGAGGTAATTATAATGAGGAAAAATTTATTTATCAATGGGGATTGGGTGGAAGCAGCAGAGTATACAGAATTATGCTCTCCATATAGTAGCGAGATCATTGCAGAAATACCGAAGGCAAATGTCGAGGAAGTAGAAGCAGCTTTAGTAGCTGCCGATGCTGCACGTAAAACGATGGCGAATATGCCTTTATATAAGCGTGCGATTATTCTTGAAAAATTAGCTTCTTTATTAGAAGCACGTGCTGAAGAAGCAGCAGAGCTAATAGCACTAGAAGCAGCCAAGCCTATTTCAACCGCCAAAGCTGAAGTTCAGCGTACAATTCAAACGTATAAATTTGCTGCTGAAGAAGCAAAGCGAATACACGGAGAAACAATTCCTGTGGATGCTGCCCCCGGTGGCGACGGGCGCATTGCCTATACGGTTCGTGAACCATTAGGCATCGTGGCAGCTATTACACCTTTTAATTTTCCAATGAATCTAGTAGCTCATAAAGTAGGGCCAGCAATAGCATCAGGTAACACGATTGTATTAAAGCCTGCAAGTCAAACACCATTAACTTCCTATTTTATTGGTGAATTATTAGTAGAGGCAGGATTACCGAAGGGTGCGTTAAATATCGTTACTGGTGCAGGTTCTTTAATTGGTAACAAATTAGTCACGGATAATCGCGTGAAAAAGATTTCTTTTACAGGTAGCCCCGCTGTAGGTATTGGCATACGCAATCAAGCAGGTCTTAAGAAAGTAACGCTTGAATTGGGTTCTAATGCGGCTGTTATTATCGATGAAAATGTGAATATTGATAAATTAATTCCACGTGTCGTTTCCGGTGCATTTGCATTTCAAGGGCAGGTATGCATTTCAGTTCAACGAATCTATGTTCACGAAAAAATGTATGATTTGTTTGTAGATAAATTTGTAGCAGCTACAAAAGAGTTGAAACTTGGTGATCCCCTAGATCCTACAACGGATGTTTCAGCCTTAATTAGTCCACAAGATGTAAAACGAACATTAAGTTGGATTGAAGAAGCAAAGAGGCAAGGGGCAATTATTGCAACTGGTGGAGAATCTGAAGGGAATATCTTACAACCTACCGTACTATTAAATGTAAAACCGGAGCAGAAGGTTTCCTGTCAGGAGGTATTCGCACCAATCGTATCTATTATGAAGTTTACATCTATTCAAGAGGCATTTGATCAAGTAAATGACTCCAAATATGGTTTGCAAGCTGGCATTTATACAGATAATATCCATGTTGCTTTACAGGCAACGCAAAAACTCCAGGTAGGTGGTGTCATAATAAATGATATTCCTACATTCCGTTTAGATCATCTACCATATGGTGGCGTAAAGGAAAGTGGTATGGGAAGAGAAGGGCTGAAGTATGCAATTGAGGAAATGACAGAAATGAAACTTGTAGTTATAAACCAAAACTAATGAAAAATAGGTAGGAGGAAATATAATGATAATTGGTGTACCTAAAGAAATAAAAAATAATGAAAATCGAGTAGGAATTACTCCAGCAGGTGTTGTGGCTTACAAAAAAGGTGGTCATGAAGTAATAATTGAATCGAGTGCAGGGTTAGGTAGTGGATTTACAGACCAAGATTATTTAGATGTAGGCGCTCAAATTACTAAATCGACTAAGGAAGCTTGGGATGTTGATATGGTGATTAAAGTGAAGGAGCCGATTCAGGAGGAGTACAAATATTTTAAAGAGAATCTAATTCTCTACACATACCTACATTTAGCTCCAGAGCCAGAATTAACGAAAGCTTTGCTTGAAAGTAAAGTTACTGGAATTGCTTATGAAACAATTCAATTAGATTCAGGTGCCTTACCGTTGTTAACGCCAATGAGTGAAGTTGCAGGCCGAATGTCTGTACAAATTGGTGCACAGTTTTTAGAAAATTCCAAAGGAGGAAAAGGGGTTCTCTTAGGTGGTATTCCTGGTGTTGCACCTGGAAATGTAGTGATTGTAGGTGCTGGAGTTGTCGGGACGAATGCTGCGAAAATGGCAGTAGGATTAGGTGCAAACGTAACAATTTTAGACGTTAATATTACACGCTTAAGTCAAATAGATGATATGTTCCAAGGACGTGTTCGTACACTTGCATCAAATACCTACAATATCGCTGAAGCAGTGAAAACAGCAGATTTGTTAATTGGTGCTGTGCTAATTCCAGGTTCACGTGCACCACAATTAGTTTCAAAAGAAATGATTCAAACGATGCAAAAGGGGTCTGTTGTAGTGGATGTAGCGGTAGATCAAGGGGGTTCTATTGAAACAATTGATCGGATTACTACTCATAGTAATCCTACTTATGAAGTATACGGTGTTGTGCATTACGCAGTTGCGAATATGCCAGGTGCTTGCGCACGTACCTCAACAATGGGCTTATCAAATGTAACTGTTCCATACGGTTTGCAAATAGCTAATAAAGGCTATCGCCAAGCTGCTATAGATAATCCTGTATTAGCGAAGGGGATAAACGTAGTAAATGGAAAAATAGTATATAAAGCGGTAGCTGATGCACATGGATTACCATATACGGATCTACAAGTAGAATTAGCAGCAGATTCAACTTCGGCGTTAGCAGTTAAATAGAATAAGAGAAATAATGTTATTTGAAATGAAAAGAAGGTGAAAATTGGTAGGGAACATAATCTACCAAGCTTTCACCTTTTTTTCTATTTTTAAATTTCGACCCTATTAATATAGTGATGAATAGATATTAATATTAGCCTCTTGGTGGATAAGGGTCGTTTCCGTAACTATTTTTTTCACGGATTCGCCCTTGTTTATTGTGTACAAGCAATTCAGATTTTTGGTTTATGGCGATATCTCGACCATATTGAATAGCTTCATATTGTGTGTTGAATATTTTAGTAGCTTTCGAATTGCCTGCTCCTTTAACCTGAAAACCGCCATTTGGATGCGGTGTAATATGTTGATTTTTCCCCATTACATTATCTCCTTTGTTTGGTTATTGTGGGAGGGGAACATATTATCCTCTGTTTATTCACTTCATTTTGTATTATTATTTACTTAGATATTTTAAACACATGCTCTTATTTGTTCTGCAAAACAAATAAGGGCTTTTTTATTTTAGTTTTCTTTTAAGTTCACGTTCGATTTTCTGAACTTCTCTTTTTACTTGTTTGTCCACCTCTCTATTAATTTCTCTTAATAACTACAAATATTTTAATAATTTGTTGTGTCAATTCATTTGCCTGATTATATTGTTGCTTCGATATATAGCCATTTTGCAACGCCACATCCAACCAATAGATTCGTTATTGAGATCTAAAAGCATTTTCAACCAAATTCAATTCATAAAACTACTTTGAAAAACAGGTTTTTAACGTTAGATATAATTCATATATATATAGTAAAAAGCTAATAGGAGTAGAAATCATTGGACAAACAAAATAGTAGATATAGATGGGTTGTATTTGTTTCTGTATTATTTACTTATTTGTTAATGGCGAGTCAACGAACCGCCCCAGGACTGATTACAGACCAATTGATGCGAGATTTTAATGTAACAGCATCAACGATTGGGTTATTGACGAGTATACAATTTTTTGTATACACAAGTTTGCAAATTCCGATGGGAATTTTAGCTGATCGATTTGGGCCCAATTTTTTTCTAATTATTGGTGCTACTCTTACAGGTTTAGGTACAATTATTTATAGTCTAGGTACACATGAATTCGTCCTGTTTTTTGCCAGAATACTAACTGGGGTAGGGGATGCGACCATATGGGTTAACATGGTGCTAATTTTGGCCCAATGGTTTCATACAAAGGAATTTGTTCGATTAATTGGCCTGGCGGGCATGACAGGAAGTCTTGGTTTCTTATTGGCGACAGTACCTTTCTCCACATGGATACTTTTACTTGGTTGGAGGGTAACATTTTTCTCAGTAGGACTACTATTATGTTTATGTGGTATTCTCCTTTATTTTGTACTTGTGAAAAAAACAAAACAAATTTTTGGGGATGAGCAAGTAGTTGATACAGCAGAAGTGCAACGTGAAAAAACATCAGTTGTACTGCGAAGAATATTTTCAAATCCGCAAGCGTGGGCTTTATTCTTTTGCCATTTTGGGGTAGTCGGCGGTTATGTAGGGTTTATCAGTTCGTGGGCAGTACCCTATGGGATGAATATGTATGAAATGACCCGTTCAGATGCCAGTCAGCTGATTATGATCGGTCTTATCGGGGCACTTATTGGAGCACCTCTAGCTAGTTGGATTTCAAGCCGGTTAGAAACAATTAAAAGACCGTATATTGTCGTTCATAGCATCGTTTTATTAGGGTGGTTTTCTTTCCTTTTATTTAATGGGCATCCTTCCTTGTTCTTTCTAATTATTAATTTCTTTATCATTGGCTTTGGATATGGGGCAAGTGCATTAACCTTTGCAGCTGTACGTCAATCTTTTAATCTGAAAGAATCCGGAATTGTTTCAGGGATTGCGAATACGGGTGGCTTTCTAAGTGCTGTATTGCTACCTATCATTTTTGGATATATATTGGATCATTTTCAATCAACTTCAGGAAATCTATTTGATGGATATTACTATGGTTTCATCACGCCAGTTATCTTCTCCATCGTTGGTTTGATTGGAGTGATTTTATTGAAGGAAAATCGTCAGAGCGTATGACAAAAAAGAATATCCGCAATTTTTAACTAGCATAGTAATCGAGGGAATCAAAATAAGAATATTAAGCAGGGGTAAAGAGCATGGAAGAAAAGCAACCATTCTCTGATTCTCTGCTCCTGTTTTTTATTCCTTTGTCACCTGATTTACATATAAAAACAGTAAGATGTTAGGTATAATTATTAATTAAGAAAAAAATGATGATTAGATTAAAGCTAGTATAGAAGGGGGAGAAAACTTAAATTGACAAATAATAATAAAACAGTTATCCGTTCAATGGATATTTTAAATCTATTTATCGATCATGCTGAACTGTCATTTCAAGAAGTAATTGAGTTATCAGGAATCCCTAAAACCTCTGCTTTCCGCATGTTGAAATCTTTCGAGGAAATGGAATTTTTAGAAAAGGGAACTGATACAAAATATAGATTAGGTATTCTCTTCCTTAAATTTGGACATCTAGTATCAACGCGCCTTGATGTGCGAAAAATTGCAGAGCCAATTATGAATGACTTACATAATGATGTAAAAGAAGCGATTAATTTAATCGTTCGTGATGGTGACGATGCTGTTTATATTGAGAAAATAGATTCGAAGCAAAAAGTGCGACTCTACACAGCAATTGGTAGAAAAAGTCCTCTTTATGCAGGGGCATGCCCTCGTGCTGTATTATCCTTTTTACCGGATGCAGACATAAAGGAATATCTCGAATCGGTAGAACTTAAATCATTTGCAATGGGGACGATTACAGAAAAGGAAAGGCTTTTTGAAACGATTGTGCAGGCTAGAGAACTTGGTTATACAATCAGCCATTCAGAATTAGAAAATTATACATCTGCTGTTGCAGCACCGATTTACGATCATAAAGGAGACGTCGTTGCAGCAATGAGTATTGCTGGACTAGAAACCAATTATCGAGGGGAAAACGTTGAAATCTTTGTCGATAAACTTAAGAAGGCTACCGCAGAGATTTCTAAACAATTGGGGTATGAACAGCTTTAAAAAATGGGTAGTCTCAAAAGTCATTTGAGATTACCCATTTTGCACAGAAATTGCTAACTTTTTTGGAAAACAGCACCATCTTTATCATCGAATTTTGGACGATTGAATAGCCTCTTACGCTTCTATAACCTTTTTAAACGAAGCCCAATGGCTAATTCATTTCGTTTTCTTTCTTGCTGTATTAATGCCAATTGAGCTTCTTCAAGAGTGACCTCTTTAAAATAGACTCGACCATTTGCTTGCATTTGTGCTAATGATGATAAATCGGCAGAAATCACTTGAGCTATTTTAGGATAACCACCAGTTGTTTGACGATCTGCCATTAAAATAATAGGTTGCCCATTGGAGGGCACTTGAATCGTTCCAAATGTAACCCCTTCGGATAATAATTCAAATGGCTCTTTTAATTGAATAGCCTCTCCTTCTAATCGATAGCCCATTCGATCTGAGTGTGTTGTGATGGTGTATGGCGTTGAAAGGAAATTTTTTAAACTCTCCTCATCGAAACGCTCATATTCAGAGCCTCTTATGAAGCGGATTGTTTGCGTTTTTTTTAATGTAACAAAGGATGTGTAATCAGCTGACCAAGAAAGGTACGTTGGTTCTTTTTTTAATTGTTTAAAAAGTTCTTCTCCTAACTCTGATCGTCTATCTAATTCAAAGACATCATTCTTCAGCAATTTTCTTCCTTGAAATCCTCCGATTCCAGCACGTATGTAGGTGCTTTTACTGCTCATCACTTTGGGCACTTGAATCCCGCCACTAAACGATACGTAGGCTCGGCAACCACTAATCGCAGTATTAAATTTTAAAACAGATCCTTTTTGAATGAAAAGTGGTCGCCACATGGGTGCTTCTTTCCCGTCTATTGTAGGTTGTAAATTGCCACCTGTAATTGCGATCAGTTCATCAGTCTCAAATAAAAGGGTTGTTCCATAAAGTGTCACCTCAAGAGCGCCTTCTCCTTCCGAATTTCCAACAAGTAAATTCGCAATTCGTAAGGAAATTGAATCCATTGCTCCTCCGACGATAACACCAAACTTTTGTAGCCCATATCTTCCTAGGTCTTGAATGGTTGCCAGCATACCTGGCTGTAATACCTTTATGCCCATGTTTTCATCTCCCAATCGCTCTTATATTCTTCCAACGAAATTGGTACAAACTGAATTCGATCACCCGGTTGTAATAAGGTTGGAGGAGATTGTTCAGGTAGAAACAAACGAGAAGGTGTTCGTCCGATTATTTGCCATCCACCTGGAGTTTCTAATGGGTAAATCCCTGTTTGATTTCCTGCAATTCCAACAGACCCCGGAGTAATCGATAACCGTGGAGTTTCTTTACGAGGTGTTGCAATTTGTCTGTCCATTCCTCCCATAAACGGAAAACCTGGAGCAAAGCCTATCATGTAAACAAGATATTCTACAGAAGAGTGAATTTTAATGACTTCATTAGGTGTTAAACCATGATAAGAGGCTACAAATTCTAGATCAGGTCCCATTTCACCACCATATACTACAGGGATTTTTACGACACGTTCCTTCGTTGTTTCAACTATGTGAGATTGGTTCATTAAAGAAAGAATTGTTGCTTTCACCTTTTCGTAAGGCATTTCGCCTCCTTTTTTTATATTAGAAAAGTATACTTCAATCGGATTGTAATAAACTGTCACATTATTATAGGCAGGTACAACCTCGATGAATCCTTCAAATGGATTTCTCTCTAATAAATTCAATATATTTTTAACTTTGTTGTGAATTGCCTCACTGATTCCTTCACCTACATGTATGACTAGTGCAGAATCGCTCAAAGGTCTTATTTGTATATTCTCTTTTAAATTCAGCATAAAAACCATCTCCTGAAGTTTCATAATTCGGTATGTAAGTTTTAAATAACGGATTATTATTATTATATTTAAACAATAAACGAAAACAAGTTTAATTTAAACGAAAATTTCAAAAAAAAAATTCTTTCTAAAAATTTTAAATTAATACTTTTCAGCAATTATAAAATATGTTAAGATTTTTTTAAATTTCAAAACTTAAGTTCCGAATATCGGTACAAAATATTTGTAAACGTATTCATTATAACTACTTTAGTGGGAAGAAAATGGGGGAAGAAGATGTTTCGAGTTGATTTAAACTGTGATTTAGGGGAAAGTTTTGGTCGTTATCGACTTGGAGAGCAAGAAGAAATCTTAAAATATGTAACCTCTGCTAATATTGCTTGTGGATTCCATGCTGGAGATCCAACAGTCATGCGAGAGACAGTGAAGCTAGCCATTGCTAATGGTGTGAAAATCGGGGCACATCCAGGATTACCGGATTTAAATGGCTTTGGACGACGTGAGATGAACATCACACCACAGGAAGCCTATGATATGGTTATTTATCAAGTTGGAGCATTGCAAGGTTTTCTAACGACTTACAATGAAACCATGCAGCATGTTAAGCCACATGGAGCACTTTATAATATGGCTGCTAAAAATCCAGCGATTGCTGAGGCAATCGCACAAGCCATTTATGATATTTCACCTTCACTTGTGTTATTCGGTCTCTCAGGTAGTGAATTAACAAAAGCCGGAGAAAAAGTAGGGCTTCAAACAGCCCATGAAGTGTTTGCAGATCGTACCTATCAGAAGGATGGTTCTTTAACATCTCGTAAACAACCTGATGCATTGATTACCGATAAGGAACAAGCTGTGAATCAAGTTGTGAGAATGGTGAAAGAGGGAATTGTGCTGTCACAACAGCAAATCGAAATCCCCTTACAGGCAAATACTATTTGTATTCATGGGGACGGGGAACATGCTGTAGAGTTTGCAAAATATATTCATTCAAGATTAGCAGAACATCAAATATCAGTAAGTGCAATCAAGGAGGGGTAAGCCAATGGTAGCAAAAAAATCGGAAGTTAGTGAAGCAGGAATCGAGCAAGAGAAAAAAGGAAAATTTGTTAAGAAAACTGCAAGTAAAAGTGTGTTAATAGGAGCTGCCTTTTTAATGGCTACCTCATCTATCGGACCAGGTTTTTTAACACAAACGACAGTATTTACACAGCAATTAGCGGCTAGCTTTGGATTTGTCATTTTAATTTCATTAATTCTAGATATTGTCGCACAGGTAAACGTTTGGCGAATCATTGCTGTTTCTGGCTTGCGAGGGCAAGAAATTGCCAATAAGGTATTACCTGGATTAGGTGTTCTCCTTGCAATTATGATTGTTATAGGTGGTTTAGCATTCAATATTGGTAACGTTGCTGGAGCTGGATTAGGGTTAAATGCGATGCTTGGCGTAGATCCAATTATGGGTGCCATTGTAAGTGCGCTTTTTGCTATTTTTATATTTATCTATAAAGAAGCAGGAAAGGCAATGGACAAGGTTGCGCAAATTGCTGGCGGTGTCATGATTTTACTCATGCTATTCGTTGCTTTTAAAACTTCACCACCTGTAGGAGAAGCGATTGTGAACACCGTTTGGCCTAAAGAAATTAGCTGGTTTGCGATTGTAACTTTGGTTGGTGGATCAGTTGGAGGTTATATTACTTTTGCTGGTGGTCACCGCCTTTTGGACGCTGGCATCAAAGGACAGGAATCCTTGCCAGAAGTAACAAAAAGCTCTGTGACAGGGATTTTGATTACTGGTGTAATGCGTATTGCTTTATTTTTAGCGGTTCTTGGTGTTGTTTCAAAAGGTTTAGTCATTGATCCTGCCAATCCACCTGCATCTGTTTTCCAACTAGCTGCGGGTAATATTGGTTATCGCATGTTTGGTATGATTATGTGGGCTGCAGCGATTACTTCTGTTGTAGGTGCAGCTTATACATCCGTGTCATTTATTCGTTCATTCCACCCTAACATTGAGAAATATCATAATTGGGTGATTATAGCATTTATCGTCATTTCAACATCAACTTTTGCCTTGGTTGGAAAGCCTGTTAATGTGTTAATTTTGGTAGGTGCATTAAATGCACTGGTTTTACCATTATCACTTGGCATTATATTAGTTGCTGCACACAAAAAAGAAATTGTTGGTACATATAAGCATCCACGTTGGTTAACCGTAACAGGAGCAATTGTAGTTGTTCTTATGGGATATCTCAGCATTATTACATTAATTGAACAAATTCCAAAAATTTTTAGTTAATCTAACAACCAGCCATCCATGAGCATCTTTTCATGGATGGTTAATTTATAAGGAGTGAATTGATGATGACAACATATAGTGCTTTAGAGCCGAATGAAATCCGTAAACTTATTCGCAATCAAGAAATTTTTGGACCAACTTCTGGCATGTCGATTGGGTTTACACAAGCAAATTTAGTGATTTTGAAAAAGGAGCATTCCTTTGACTTTCTACTATTTTGTCAGCGAAATCCAAAGCCATGCCCATTATTAGACGTGACAGAACCTGGATCATTTATACCTTCAAAAATTGCTAAAAATGCAGATATTCGCAAGGACATTCCGAAATATCGTATTTATCGGGATGGTATTTTAACTGAAGAAGTATTAGATATTACAGATTATTGGGAAGAGGATATGGTAGGTTTTTTAATAGGGTGTAGCTTTACATTTGAAACACCTCTTCTTGAAGCAGGTATTCCAATAAGACATATTCAAGAAAACTGTAATGTGCCAATGTATAAAACAAATATCGCGTGTGAAAAAGCAGGTGTGTTTGAAGGACCAACTGTTGTCAGTATGCGCCCTATGACACCAGAGGATGCGATTCGTGCAATCCAAATTACTTCACGTTTTCCAAATGTACACGGTGCACCAATTCATATTGGTAGTCCAGAACAAATAGGTATTACGGATATTTCAAAACCAGATTTCGGAGATGCCGTGTCCATTAAGCCAGGGGAAATACCAGTATTTTGGGCTTGTGGCGTAACCCCTCAGGCAGTAGCAATGGAAAGTAAACCCTCAATTATAATTACCCATGCACCGGGTCATATGCTAATCACTGATATAAAGGAAACAAGCTTGAGCATACTTTAAAGTATGTTCGAAGACATCTATTTATTTTCTTCATAAGTAAGCGTCAAGAGGTTGGGACAAAACCAATTTCTGAAATCTAAAAAGCTGGTGAAACTTTACGACGAGTAAAGTTCCACCAGCTTTGATTTTTTTTATAAAAAAGGACTTACTTGGGACACCACAAAAACAAACGAAAAAGCGCCACGGTGTCGTTCAATTCATGGATTTTGAGGGTAAAGAAATGCGTGTCGTGACAAGTTTAATGGATATCACTGCTTAGAAAGCATGAAGAAAAACGAGATGATTTAACAGCACTTAGCACCTTGTCTTTTTGTGTCTATTCATCACACTAGAACTTCCTTGATGATGGTACATCGATAGAATAGTAGAGGAATGTAGTTTATGAAATAGGAGTTTAACTTCTTTCAGCAAACTGGCGACTCCTTGGAGATCAGCGTCGCCAATAGGGGAATAAAGGTTAAAAGTATCACATTCGTGACAAACACTTTTGGCCAATACGAATGCTTAATAAAAAAATCCCCTAGATTTTTCATCATCTAGGGGATAATCCTTTTGCACTACCTTCAACCGAAAATTCATTCTATTCTTCTACTAAGTTCTTTTCTCAGTCAAAAGTTATATCCTACTTTATCCCGCATTAACGGGCAGTAATTTATCTGTACCGAAAGCGAAGCGTCAGGTACAAGACCCCACTTCAAAATTCAGCGGAAAGTAAAAAGGTAGATGGGAGATTAACTGCCCGTAAACGCCCGATTGGTGAAGACTAATAATCAGTGGGGATGAAAAAGCCCCCACTGATTAAAGTTTCACTTTATTTCTAGTGTATATGGTTGAGTACTAGCTTTGCCGTAATATTCACTTACTTCAATATAGTAAGTTCCTTTATCCAGTTCGACTGTTCCTACTTCATCATCTCCAGCACCGTAAAGATCTAAAGTTTCTACTGTTTTTCCTTTTGCATCAATAATACGGATGACGCCATCTAGTGCTTTTTCTGTTTGAAGAGAGAAGAACACATCGCGTTTGCTGTCGTTTTTAAATTCAAAATAGTCTTTGTCACCAAATGGAACACCGGCATTTAGATATTGAGTAGCTACCCATTTATCGTCTTTTTTCGTAAGTACAGTTGGCTTTGTCGGTATGCCGTTAACTAACTTGGAATCTGCATCTTCATCTACTCTTTTATGATCAAACAACGTTAAAGTATATGGTTGGATTGATACTTGTCCAACATTGCTTCCGTTAAGAATAATAAAATAACCGTGATCCTTTTTGGCTTTAAAAGATGTATTTACATCTGTTGTTCCACCAAGACCGAGTAGTAATTGAAGGAGGTCTTCAGCTTGTCCAAATGGAATTTCTGTTGCCAATTCTTCTGGATCAATTTCCATATTACCATTAGTATCTTCAATAATGGAGCCTGAAAACTTTAAGTCATTTTGAAGTTCTTTAGGTAATTGATCTAGCTGTTCTTTTGTATATGGTACAGAAGAAACAAGAAGACTCATGACTTCATCGTTGCCCTTTTGTTTATAGTAGTAGAAATCAGTATCATCTTGATAAATGAGATGATTTTTATAAGCGATACCAGGTTTAATCGTTTTTGCAGCTATTGGCGTGTTATTATTTCTATTATCGTCTTCTGGAATTGCTGCCATTTTACTTGTTTTAAGTGTGTATGGTTCAGCGGAACGGTCACCAAGATTCATTACTTTTACAACATAGGTTTTGTCCTTTTTCAATGCAATTGTCTTAGCATCGTTCGGATCACTTGTTGATCCAAGAAGTAGACTGAGTAACCCCATATCATTACTTAATGAAGAAACTGGGATTAATCCATTTGTTTCCTCATCATATTCAAATATAGTACCAGCTGGTGATTGGTTCATACCTTTTTGAATTTGGAAACCATAAACGGCATCTTCTTTAGTTGTAAATGCGAAGTAATCTTCATCATCTTCTGTTTGGAAGTATGCTTTTTGATCTTGACCGATATCAAAACGAATTGCTTGGTTCATGATTTGGTCAGCGTTTTCCGGTTGTCCCATAGCATCTGGATTCATGAATATATTCATAAAATCATTTTGTTGCTTACGTTTTTTTGTTGTATATTCAGCTAAAGGTAAAAGATCCTGTTGTACGTTTTTTTCTTGCATTCCCCCATTTAATGAAAGGCCATCTTCATCTTTAGGATAGGTAACAACTTCACCTTTTAATGTGTAAGGAATGATTGATTCACTAACAGTTTCTTCAGTTTCAATACCGCCGCTAAAGAACATTTCAAGTGAAAAATGGTTTTGATTTTTATTAGATACGCTGATTACATACTCTTCATCAGGTATAACATCGACAACTAAGTTTACTCCATCGCCTTTTTCCGAACCGTAAGATGCTCGAATTGGAAACGGCACATCTAATCCTTCAGCATCGGCTTCCTCTGTCGGTACATTAACTAAGTCTTCTTTTCGATAAAGCTCCATAGATGCTGTAACACCCGGAATACCAGTTAAATCAAATTTCAATGTCGTTGGTTCATTCACTGAAAATGTAAAATAATCTTGGTCACCTAGATGATCTTCAGAAAGTAGGGTATAGTTTTTCCCTGCTGTACTGAATGGGAATTTTTCAATCTTCTCCATATGTTCCATATCTAATGAATCAATTGGTAATTTTTTAGTCGTTTGAGCTGTGAAAATGTAGTTAGATTCGCCCTTTGAGCTATAGCTACCATTATGATCCTTAACTCCAACAAGAAGGGTTCCCTTTTGATCTGCTTTATATAGGTATCCTTCTTGCTTGCCTACGCGAACATCATTGACGTTAATTGGTTTTACTTCTTCGTTATGGCCTTCAGGGTAGAAGTATAAATCAAATGCATAATCGTATTTGTTTGCACCTTTTAATGTCAGTTGAGCATATTCATTTGCGTCTAAATCAACCTTGTACCATTTCTTTTCGTCCGGTAACTTGAATTCACCTTTTTCAGTATTTAATGTATCCTTTTTAAGGACTTTTGCGTTTTTCAAGCGCTCTTCTTTTGTTTCAGAATACTGTTTTGGTAGATTTTTAATATTAAACTGTAATGCTTTCACAGGATCTACAAGGCCATGTCCATATGTAAGATCATAGCCCTTGTCACCTAAATCCTTTGCTGACATTTCGAGAATAGCTTCTATTTCATAAGGCTTTAAATCTGGATATTTTGATTTTAATAGGGATGCCACACCTGCAACAACAGGAGAGGCCATCGATGTTCCGCTAAATTTTACAAAGGAGGATCCTTTTTTCTCATCATAAACTGAACTATATATATCTTCGCCTGGAGCTACTAGATCAACCGATGGGCCGTAGTTTGAATAGCTTGATAGTTTGTTTCGATCATTCGTAGAACCTACACTAATAACGCCTTCGAATGAAGCAGGGAAGGAGTAATTATCTGTCGATTCATTTCCAGCTGCTGCTACAACGGTAATTCCTTTATCAATTGCTTTCTGAACGGCTTCCTTCATTAATGGAGATTCACCATAGCCACCAAGGCTCATATTGATAACATCAGCGCCTTGCTCGATAGCGTAAAGGATTCCTTGTGCAATGGCGAAATCACTAGCACCATCTTTTCCGTTGAATACATCAATTGGAAGGAGCTTGGCATTTGGATTAATCCCATGTCCTCCAATCCCATTATCTTTTGTAGCTCCAACAATTCCTGCTACATGTGTTCCATGCTCACTAGGATAAGAAGTATTGGCAGGTGCTGCTGCATTATATGGTGGAAGTACTTGAGATTTTAAATCTGGATGTTTAAAATCCACACCACCATCGATAACGGCTACTTTTACATCATTGTTGCCCGCTAACTCTAGTGCTTTATCAATTTGAAGTAGGCTCAAATGATACATATCTTTTTTCTTTGGATCTACTTCTGTGCCAAAGGAATGATACACGTAACTTGGGGATACACTTTTAACCCCTTTTTGCTTGGCATAATATGAAACTGCTTTTTCTAAATTTGTTCCTTTGTTAAGTTGAATAACATCGTAACCTAGTGAAGGAATAGATCGGATCACTTTTGAGCCAATTTTGTTGTGCACATTCTTATCAAGACCTGAATGTTTGACGATAATAGTATCCTGACTAATCCAGTCATTTTGCTTCTTGAATGTTTGGTCCTTATTGCTAGCTAGTTTCACTAACTCTTGGTTCTTTGCTGTTTTTTGAGGTGCTTCAGCAAAGGCAGAAGTCGTAGGAACCATTAGTGTTGCAGATGCTACTAAAGCGACTGATTTTTTTTTCCAGTTTTTCAACTGTTTTCCCTCCTTGAGTGTACCAAATATTTGTGACATCTATACTAATACGAATGAATGATAGAAAAGTTTCGTAAATAAGTATATATTTTTCCAAAAGTACCATTCTATATTTTTCCATCACCCTTGATAATAATATGTAGAGGGGAGATCGAATATCCTCCCAGGACCTATAAAGAGTCCATTTTCTTACTATAGGGTACACTCCTACTCGATTTGTGAGATTGGAGTAGGGGTATGGATTCAATCACAATTGAATAGTGCCAATTATGGACAAATTGACTTAAAACTGCTCAATAAGTCTGTGTAAATCTTCCTTCGAACGAGGCATTTTGATGTTTTTCTCAAATAGTTTTTTCTTTTGTAAGGCAATGGCCATTTCAAAGACCCATGGGCGTTCAAGATGGGCTCTTTCAAGCAAATCCTCTTGGAAGAACATTTCAACTGGATCCCCATTATAAATAATTCTCCCAGCTTCCATCACGATGATTTGATCTGCCCATTCATAGGCTAATGGGATATTATGCGTAGCTAGTAAAATTGTTCGTTCACCGTTCTCTAACGTAGCTAAATACTGTAAAACTTGTGCACTATAATAATTATCTAGCCCAGCTGTCGGTTCATCTAATAATAAAACGGAAGGTTCCATTGCAAGTACTCCTGCCATCGCGACACGTTTCTTCTGTCCAACACTTAGAAAATGGATTGGTTTATCTAGCAATGCTTCGACTTCGGTTTGAGCGACAGCCCACGCAATTTTCTCTTCAATTTTTTCAGCTGTCCAGCCAAGATTCAAAGGACCAAATGCAATATCTTGCTTAACTGTGCCAGAAAAAAGCTGATTGTCTGCATCCTGAAAAACAATGCCAACCTGTTGACGCAATTCTTTTAATGCTTTTCTACTATAGTTCAGTTCTTTACCACAAAAGGATATACTTCCAGCGGTAGGCTTCAAAATACCATTTAAATGCTGAAATAACGTTGATTTTCCAGCTCCATTATGACCAAGTAAAGCGATTTTTTTTCCCTTTGGAATTTGAAGTGAAATATCTGTTAAGGCATGAGTTCCATCTGCATAAGCGTAGGATAAATGTGTTAAATCAAAGTATAAATCTGTCATCAGAAAAAGCCTCCATAAATGATGAGGAATATAAAAATAGCAGCAATACCAGTCCAATTTCTCGTGTTATAGATAACATCATCCTGCCAATAGACAGTTTCGCCACCACGCGCTTCCATCGCATTGTTTAGCTCACGACTGCGTTGAAACATCTCGACAAATAAAGCTGCAATCAGCATTGATACCGAGCGAAGCCACTGCATAGGGGAGTTGTATCCTAGGCGGGCCTGTTGGGCAAGATGAATTTTTTGCATACTTTCTAAAAAGATAAAAATAAAACGATACGTTAGTTCTACTAGCTCTACAAATAGAGTTGGAAGATGCCATTGTCGCAAGACGTAACAAATGGATTGTACTGATGTTGTGAGAATTAAAAAATACAAACAGCTAATGCTGCCAAGGACGATGAAAAAAAGCTGCTGCGCTGTCTCTAGGCTTGCACTGCCGACAAAAATTGTCCAACTATTAAGAGAAAATGACCAAATGTGCGTTGGTAGCGTGCTAGTTGTTGGTGCTATAGAAATTAATATTGATACTAAACTTGATAGTAAAAAAAACCCAGGTAACAATAATAATTTTGCATAATATTTTGTAGGGATTTTTGCGCTTAAAATGATAAAAGCACTCATTACAATAAATGTAATGAGTGAAATTCGTTCATCTCTCATGATAAGCGACAATATAAGTAGTCCAAGGGATAAGGTCATTTTTTCTAGCGGATGAACAGACGCTAATTTATTCAAATAAGCATACTTATCAATGAGTAACATCGCTTAACCCTCTTTATGTTTGCCGCGCATTAAGCCGATAAAATAGCCGATAAATCCAGCGCCAATAGCAGCTTGTAGTGCGAATAATAAGCTTTCAATTTCACCACTTGGTGGCTCCCATAAGCTTTCAAACCATGGCTCGTAGTTAGCATCTATTTCACTAATTGCTGCTTCTGCTTCGCCATCAGCCCCTCCGAATTCTGCACCTTTTTGAATAAACAGGGGAACGATTGCTAATAACACAACAATTGCTAAAAGCAATAAGTTTTTTTTCATTTTTAGTGAGCCTCCTTTGCTGAAAAAACACGTAAAGCTTTTAATTCACTGACATTGTATTTTTTCAGGAAGTTCATAACGACCACTGTTAAAATTCCTTCACTAACAGCAAGAGGAATTTGCGTTAATGCAAAAATACCTGCAAACTTTGTGAATGAAGCCATAAAGCCTCCGACCTCAGAAGGGAAGGCAAGAGCTAATTGCACAGAAGTGACAACATATGTACCTAAGTCACCAAGCATTGCTGCTAAAAAGACGGCGATGGAAAATGATAGCCCCATTTTTTGTGAGCCCTTAAATACATAGTAAGCGATAATAGGGCCCATAATGGCCATGGAAAAGGCATTAGCTCCTAAAGTTGTAAGGCCACCATGTGCTAAAAGTAAAGCTTGGAATAATAATACGATTGTCCCGATAACACTCATCGCTAATGGTCCAAAAAGAACTGTTCCAAGCCCAACTCCTGTCGGATGTGAGCAACTTCCCGTTACAGAAGGAATTTTTAAAGCTGATAGCACAAAGGCAAAAGCACCCGATAGACCTAATATCATTTTTGTTTCAGGATTTTCATCGATGGTTTTACGAATAGAACGTAATCCTAAAATAATAAAAGGAATCGATATGACCCACCAAAAAATCGCCCATTCAATTGGCAAAAAGCCCTCCATAATATGCATCGCAAATGCACGATTTGGCACAAATAAAAATGCCAATAAGAAATAACTAAGCTTCCAACCTGAGAATTTCAAAAATCTCTCCTCCTCAATAAATTATTTCGAATTAGCGTGCGCAAATAAAAAAGCACTTCTCCATTTGCGGAAAAATGCATAGCTGAAAAAATGCAAATAAAATTCTAATTTGCTAAGCCGCACACCCATCCTCGTAGGTTGAAACGATCACATATTTTTCGGCAGGTCTCCTGGCTTTAGTTCAACGTTTTATAGGCCTTCCCATCCTTTGGATAGTGACATTCTCTATAAAACTCCCTAGTACAGTGGCGGGACCGCGCCGGACTTAAACCGGCTTCCCTTTTAAGCGAAATGCTGAACAAATCGCACCGAAAAAAGATGAAGTTGTGAGATTTCACGACAAAGTGTAACATGATTTTCCATAAATATGCTATACTTTTTATGAAAATATTTTTAATTGAGTTTCTATGTCGAAAATTCGGATAAATGTAATATGAATGTCGCATTTTTCTAAAAAAAGTTAATAAAAATGTCACAATTTAAGAAAGAAATATTGAAATTATGAAAAAATAAGCTATGATAGAAACAGTTTTCAATTTTATAAAAAAATAATAAATTCATATAAAACATCCATAAGTGCTTGAAATATTTTCAAGATAATAGGGAAATCGGTGAGAATCCGATACAGCCCCCGCTACTGTAATAGCTGATGAAATCGCGGAAGCCACTAGTGAAATCTAGGAAGGCGCGAAAGTAAAAGGAAGCTTAAGTCAGGAAACCTGCTTATGTGATGATGCATGCAAACTTTTCGGAGGGAGAAGTTGAAGCGAGAGCGAGTACACAACTATATTCGTTTTTTTTGCTTCTACAAAACCTTTACTCTTCGTCTAGAGTAAAGGTTTTTCTTTTTCCTAAAAGCAAATGAGGGGAGAACAACTATGACAACTTGGAATTTAGAAGGGATGAAAACACATCTTTTTATTTGCAATGGTAGTAGCTGTATGAAAAAAGATGCTGAGGATATTACACAAGCAATCCGTGATGAAATACAGTTGCTGGCACTTGATAAGGAAATACATACGACAAGGACCCGCTGTAATGGCAGGTGTAAGGATGCTTGTGTTGTCATTGCTTATCCTCAGGGAAATTGGTACAGAGTGCCGACAACGGAGCATGCGAAGGCACTCGTGCAAGATTTAAATCATGAATCGTTACATAATGAGCATGTCTTTACATTGCGTGAAGGTTCGTTACAACGTACAGCACAAACAACAGCCATTAAAGGTATTGAAAAGGTGAAAGAGGGGTAACAAAATGGCGCAAAAAGGTAAGATTTTCGTAGTTGGCTTTGGCCCTGGAGACTTTAAACATATTACGACTCGTGCTGTGGAGGCACTACAACAAAGTGATATGATCATAGGCTATAAAACTTATGTTGAACTTATTCAGGATTTAGTTAGTGCAAAGTCAATTATTAGTACTGGTATGACAGAGGAAGTTTCACGTGCACAGGAAGCGGTACGTCAAGCAGAGGCTGGAAGTATCGTATCGGTCATTTCCAGTGGAGATGCCGGGGTTTATGGAATGGCTGGATTAGTGTATGAAGTATTAATCGAGCTAGGATGGACAGAAGCAACTGGTATCGAGGTAGAAATTGTTCCTGGTATTTCAGCTATTAATTCGTGTGCAAGTTTACTAGGTGCTCCCATTATGCATGACGCCTGTACCATTAGTTTAAGTGATCACCTAACACCTTGGAATTTAATTGCAAAACGAGTGGAAGCGGCAGCTATGGCGGATTTTGTTATTGCTCTTTATAACCCGAAAAGTGGGCGTCGTACGAGACAAATCGTTGAGGCACAACGAATTTTATTAGAATATCGTTCACCAGATACGCCGGTTGGACTTGTGAAAAGCGCGTATCGTGACCGTCAGGAAATTACGATGACTACTTTAGCGGAAATGCTTGAACACGATATCGGCATGTTAACGACAGTTATTATCGGGAATTCAACAACATTTTTCTATGACAATAAAATGATTACGCCACGTGGTTATCAACGTAAATATACACTTGGTGAGGAAAAACAACCGTTACGACCACATCAACGACTGAAGGAAGAAAATGAACCATGGGCAATGAATCAAGAAACAGGAGCAGCGAGTAATGATTTTGCGACAGATCCTAATGCCAATCGTATGAAGCCCAGTTTAGCCATCAGACCACAATCAAATCCTAAAAAATCGTCACTGGAAATGGCGACAGCTGCACTTGCTATGGTGAAGGGAACAAGCGCGGTGAAAGTAACACCTAAGCGTGTTCAACAAAAAATCGAATCCATTTTTGAATTAGCGGTTAGTCCTGGGGTAGCCAATAAGTTCTTTACTCCTCAACAAATGATGACGTTAGCTGAGGTAGTTGGCGAGGAAGGGACGATGGAGTATACACCAGACCATCAGATTCATTTGAAAATTCCAACGTCTGATCCTGAAGAGGTTACAGCAAAGCTTCGTGAAGTTGGCTTTTTACTAGCACCAATTGGTGACGTGCTTTCGTTAAAGGCTTGTGACTTCTGTTATGGAGAAAAGTACGATTCGATTCCGTATGCGGAAGAGATTCAAGCAAAGCTTGGTGGGATGTCGTTACCGAAAACATTAAATATTGGCTTTAACGGCTGCGGTATGGCATGTTATCGAGCAGTATTTGATGATATTGGCATTGTTTATCGCAAAAGTAAGTTTGATGTCTTTATTGGTGCTAAGCCGGTTGGTCGTACAGCACATGCGGCCCAGCCTGTTGTTGAGGGATTAGAGCCTGAACAGCTTATACCACTTATCACTGACATTATCGAAGAATATAAAGCAAATGCACATCCAAATGAACGTTTGTTTAAATACTTCAAACGTGTGAAAAAGATCCTACATTTTACGTATCAGGATATGTCTTCAAAAATAAAAGTAGAGCCAGCTCCATGCGGCGACTAATGAGGAGTAATGAGATGAAAGCAATTTTATTTGTGGGCCACGGGAGCCGTTTAGAAGCAGGGAATGAAGAGGTACGTACGTTTATCGAGCAGATGACACCTCGCATTGATGATAACTTTTTAGTAGAAACATGTTTTTTAGAGTTCGCTTCGCCAAATATTGAAGAAGGTATTACGAACTGTGTGAAGAAGGGGGCTACAGAGGTGCATGTTATTCCGATTATCCTTCTTCACGCTGGACATTCAAAACTACATATTCCAGCAGAAATCGAACATGCGCGTGAGCATTATCCAAATATAACGTTCACGTATGGACAAACAATCGGTATCCATGAAGAAATATTTGCTATTTTAGAAGACCGTTTATCAGAAATCGGCTTTAATGCTGAAGAAGAACATAAAGATACTGCCATTTTATTAATTGCACGTGGGGGCAGTGATCCAACTGCAAATGGTGATTTTTATAAAATTACACGCTTATTATGGGAAAAACTCCCGGTTCAGTATGTAGAAAGCGCATTTATGGGTGTTACAGATCCTCGTGTTGAAGAAGGAATAGAGCGCTGTGTGAAGCTGGGTGCTAAAAAAATCATTATGCTACCGTACTTTTTATTCACAGGTATCTTAATGGAACGTATGAATGGCATGCGCAAGCAATATAACGAAAAATATCCTGACTGTGATATTCAAATTGCCAACTATTTTGGCTATCATGAGCGTTTACAAAATGTGCTATTAGAGCGTATTGAGCAAGCTGTGAATGGTACATCAACAGGTATGCAAGATTTAGAAAATTATCGTGCTTATGCGGCAGTGCATGGACATGCGCATCATCATCACCATCACGACCATGATCACGACCATGATCACGATCATGACCATGACCATCATCATCACCATGAAGAGGAGCCAGTGAAATGATTTTCATGTTAGCGGGGACGAGCGATGCTAGAAATCTAGCACTAGAACTACAGTCAGCAGGTTATGCTGTGACAGCTACGGTCGTTACTGAATCAGCTGCTTCAAGCCTTGAAGAAGTCGGTCTTCCTCATTTAGTCGGTCGTTTAACAGCAGAGGAAATGGCAACGATTATTACGGAGCGGGGGTACCGTTTAGTTGTAGATGCTTCTCATCCATTTGCTGAAGAAGCTTCAAAGAATGCCATGGCTGCTGCTGAGCAAGCAAGTGTTCCGTATATTCGCTATGAACGTGCCCATGAGCATTATGCACACCCACTAATTACGATTGTGAAAGATTATGACGAGGCTGCCCATTTAGCAGCGGAAAAACGCGGCGTCATTATGCTAACGACGGGCAGTAAAACGCTAGCAACATTTACAAAGGTGTTACATGGTTTAGAACATACACGAGTAATTGCGCGTATGCTTCCTCGACTCGATAATATGGAAAAATGCGAAGCACTTGGTGTGGCACAAAGAGATATTGTTGCCATACAAGGCCCTTTTTCAAAGGAATTAAACGAAGCCCTCTTTCGCCAATATGATGTGACATTGATGATTACGAAAGAAAGCGGCAAGGTTGGCTCGGTGGATGAAAAGCTAGAGGCTGCCCTTGCATGTGGCATCGAAACAATATTAATTGCAAGACCAAATATAAAATACGGACAGCAATATTCTACATTTGAAGATGTACTACAAGCTGTACAAAACACACTTTAGGAGGCAATCCAAATGGACTTTAAAACAGATTTCAAACCATTAACAGTAGACCCAGATAAAATTTACGATTACAGTTTCTCTATTATTGCAGAGGAAATGGGCGAGCATAATTTCTCAGAGGATGAGTGGAAGGTAGTACGTCGCATCATTCACGCTTCTGCCGACTTTGAATTAGGACGTAGCGTAATTATTACACCAGGAGCACTTGAGGCTGGTATTAAGTCAATCCTTGCTGGTCGCCATGTCATTGCAGATGTGCAAATGATTGAAAGTGGTTCAGGGAAAAAACGCTTCCAAAAACATGGTGGAGATTTACACTGTTATATTGCTGATGAAGACGTATCGATTGAGGCGAAAAAACAAAACACAACACGTGCCATTATTTCTATGCAAAAGGCTACTAAATTACACGAAGGTGGCATTTATGCAATTGGGAATGCACCAACAGCATTGCTTGAATTAATTCGTTTAATTAAAGAAGGTTTAGCGAAACCAGATTTAATTATCGGTATGCCAGTTGGCTTCGTATCAGCTGCTGAATCGAAGGAAGAGCTTTTAAAACTAGAAGGTATTCCTTATATTACAAATGTTGGTCGTAAAGGCGGTAGTACAGTGACGGTTGCCGCATTGAATGCTGTCTCACTTTTAGCGGATGAACAGGCGAAAAAATAATGGAGCGGAAGCCTAAAAAGGATCCCAAGGACATGCGTCACGGTTATACAACGGGATCCTGTGCGACTGCAGTAACGAAGGCCGCATTACTTGCCTTAATTACAAATGAAGAGCAAGAAACAAGTACTATTCATTTGCCGATTGGACGAGATGCGACCTTTACGATAGAAAAATGTACATTTCAGCAAGATGCTGTATGCTGTGAAACGATTAAAGATGCTGGTGATGACCCGGATGCAACACATAAAGCACTCATTGTTGGCACAGTAAGCTGGTCAGATACACCAGGCATTCATCTGGACGGTGGAATTGGTGTCGGGCGTGTAACAAAGCCCGGCTTACCAGTGCCTGTCGGAGAAGCAGCTATCAATCCAGTACCACGGAAGATGATTCATAGTACTGTACAAGGCGTACTTGATGAATTTCAAATTAAACGAGGCGTTAATGTAGTTATTTCTGTCCCTAAAGGTGAAGAAATTGCTAAAAAAACGTTAAATGGGAGACTTGGTATTATTGGAGGAATCTCCATTTTAGGCACAAGGGGAACCGTCGTGCCTTTTTCGAGTTCTGCTTATATGGCTAGTATTGTCCAAGCGATTAGTGTTGCAAAAGAGGCTGGTTGTGAGCATTTAGTTGTTACAACTGGTGGACGTAGTGAAAAGTATGCGATGGCACAGTACCCTCATTTGCAAGAGGAAGCGTTTATAGAAATGGGCGATTTTGTAGGCTTTACATTAAAGCATTGTAAACGACTTGGTATGAAGCAAGTATCGCTTGTTGGTATGATGGGGAAATTCTCGAAGGTGGCACAAGGTGTCATGATGGTGCACTCCAAAAGTGCTCCTATTGATTTTAACTTTTTAGCTCAATTAGCAGTGGATATAGGTGCAGATGAAGAAACCGTTACAAACGTACGAGAGGCAAACACCGCGTCACAGGTCGGAGAAATTATGGCAGAAAAGGGCTATGATGCATTCTTCAACCACTTATGTGAGGCGTGCTGCTATTCATCAATACATCACATTAGGGGCGGTTTAACGCTTTCCACATCGATTTATTCGATGCAGGGACAATTATTAGGAAGGGCTGATGACATTGCATCGATCGATGAAATTAATTGGGATCGGGGATAACGGACAAGATAGCTTACTACCGCAATATGTACATTGGATTGACGACTGTGAGGTGCTTGTTGGTGGAGAGCGTGTTCTAGAATTTTTCCCGAACTTTACTGGTGAAAAAATGTTGATTAAAGGTGGTCTATCTGCTCTTGTTGAGAGATTATCTGCAGAAACAAGAAATACAGTTATTTTAGCGTCTGGTGATCCGTTATTTTACGGAATCGGAGGTTATTTAGCGAAAAAGCTAGACATTGAAGTTTATCCGTATATGAGCTCAGTCCAGCTTGCTTTTTCAAAGATGGGGGAAAGCTGGCAAGATGCTTATGTCACAAGTATTCATGGGCGCTCCATGAAAGGCTTAGCACAGCGTATTGATGGTAAAAAGAAAGTGGCACTGCTAACAGATGCAGAAAATAACCCAAATGCGCTAGCAAATTATTTAAAGCATTTTGGCATGACAGAATACCGTGCATTTGTTGCAGAAAACTTACAGGGAACAAATGAAAAATTCGGTTGGTATTCGCTTGATGAATTAGAAATGGCTAATTTTTCTCCTTTAAATGTTGTCATTCTACAGCAAACCTCAGTACCGAAACGCTATGCACTCGGTATTGATGATGAAGAATTCTCACAGCGTAAGCCAGACAAAGGGCTTATTACGAAAAAAGAAATTCGTGTTTTAAGTTTACAAGCAATGCAGCTACAAAAGGATAGCATCATTTGGGACGTTGGGACTTGTACGGGTTCGATGGCCATTGAGGCCGGCAAGCTTGCGCCTGAAGGTCAAATATTTGCAGTGGAGAAAAACGCTCCTGATTTAGAAAATTGTCTGCAAAATCAGCAAAAATTCCGTGTAGATATTACAGCTATTCATAGTAAAGCGCCAGCAGGACTTGAAAACTTCCCTGATCCGGATGCGATTTTTATCGGCGGCACAGGAGGAGAGATGGTGGAGTTATTACAATTGTGCTGTACACGCTTAAAGCCGAATGGTCGTATTGTCTTGAATGCTGCAACCATTGAAAATTTATATAAGGCAGTTGAAGCGTTTAAGTCTTGTGGCTTTGCTGTAGACATATTGCAGGCACAGCTTGCGCGCAGTAAACCAATATTAGATATGACACGTTTTGTCCCATTAAATCCGATTTACATTATTTCTGCATATCGAAAGGAAGAAAATCATGAGTAATCTTGGTATTTTATATGGCTTGGGCGTAGGCCCAGGCGATCCAGAGTTAATTACAGTCAAGGCATTCCGTATCATTCAGGAATCACCTGTTATTGCCTACCCGAAAAAACTAAAAGGTAGTAAAAGCTATGCCCATCGTATTGTAGATGTCTATATTAACCCAGAAGAAAAGGATATGCTTGGACTAGTATTTCCAATGACAAAAGATGAGGCTGTATTAGAACGCGAATGGACGAAATCAGTTGAACTTGTCTATGAAAAATTAAAAGAAGGTAAGGACGTCGCATTCGTAACAGAAGGTGACCCATTATTATATAGTACGTTCATCCATATGATGAAGCTTATGCAGGACATGCACCCTGATGTTGAAATTCGAACAGTTCCTGGAATTTCTTCGTTTAATGGTTCAGCATCACGCCTTGGGATTGCGCTAGCAGATGGCGATGACCGTGTTGCGATTGTCCCTGCTCATGATGACTATGATGCCATGCGTGAAGCGATTGAAAGTCACGATGCAGTGGTGTTCATTAAAGTAGCGAAGGTTATTGATTTAATGCTTGAGGTGCTACGTGATTTAGATTTACTTGATAAGGCATCAGTCGTAACAAAGGTAACATCTGACGAGGAAATTATTTGGGATGTACAGGAGCTAGATGGTGTCGATTTAGAATATTTAACGTTAATGGTGGTGCGTAAATAATGAAGAAAATATATATTGTCGGTGCTGGTCCTGGTGATCCAGATTTAATTACAGTTAAAGGTTTACATATGCTACAAACAGCAGACGTTGTGATGTATACAGATTCTTTAGTGAGTGAGGACCTTATTGCAAAGGCAAAACCTGATGCAGAGGTTATTCGTACAGCAGGGATGCATTTAGAGGAAATGGTAGCGGTCATGGTAGATCGTGTTAACGCGGGTAAAGTAGTAGCTCGTATGCATACAGGAGACCCTGCTATGTATGGAGCGATCATGGAGCAGGTGGCACTGTTAAAAAAAGAGGGCATTGGCTATGAAGTTATTCCTGGTGTTAGCTCTGTCTTCGCTTCGGCGGCGGCAATCGGTGCTGAATTAACAATCCCTGACTTAACACAAACACTTATTTTAACGCGTGCCGAAGGACGTACACCTGTACCAGAATTTGAAAAGCTACGTGATTTAGCGAGTCACCACTGTACAATTGCATTATTCCTGAGCGCAACGCTAACAAAGAAAATAGTAAAAGAATTACAGAATGCTGGCTGGTCTGATGATACACCAATAGCTGTTATTCAACGGGCTTCATGGCCAGATCAAAAAATCGTACGGACAACATTAATTGAACTGGATGAAGCAATGCGTGTGAATGGGATTCGTAAGCATGCGATGATTTTAGCTGGCTGGGCATTAGATCCGGATATTCATGATAAAGATCAATATCGTTCGAAATTATATGATGCTACCTTTACACATGGCTTCAGAAAAGGCGTGAAGACAAGTGATTGAGTTACAAGAGGGCGTCTTACCAGAGGTTGACCAACGAAATCCTTATGCAGTTGTAGCCATTACAAAGCACGGTGTTCAAATCGGACGTCGCTTACAGCATACATTTGCGGCGAGCGACTTATATTATATGAGTAAATTTGAGCAGGGGGATGAAGCAGAAAAGCATATTCAAATGTTTACAGGTACTGTGCGTTTACTGCTACCTACTCTTTTTAAGCAATATAAAGGCTTAATTTTAATTATCTCACTCGGAGCAGTTGTCCGCATGATAGCACCGATTTTAAAGGATAAAAAGACAGATCCAGGCGTTGTTGTTATTGACGACCGTGGTGAAAACGTTATTAGCGTTTTATCGGGACATTTAGGTGGCGCCAATGAGCTAACACATGAAGTAGCTGCAGCGCTTGGGGCAAATCCGATTATTACGACAGCCTCAGATGTACAAAAGACGATTCCGGTTGATTTATTTGGTGCTCGTTTTGGCTGGGTGTGGGATAGTGCCGATAAACTGACTCCCGTTAGTGCCTCTGTTGTTAACGAGGAGCACGTCGCAATCGTTCAGGAAACGGGGGAGCGTGACTGGTGGATGCGTGACACACCGATGCCAGAGCAAATTAAAATGTACCCGTCAACATATGCAGCGATGGAAGCGAAACCACATGCGACATTGCTAATTACTGATCGCATCATTGACTCTGAAGAAGAAGTACTTCTTGAAAATGGTGTCATTTATCGACCAAAATCGGTCGTGCTTGGCATGGGCTGTAATCGTGGGACATCTGTGGAAGAAATTGAACAAGTCATTGATGAAACCCTTGCAGAACTGAAGCTTTCGAAAAAAAGTGTCAAAGCGCTATGCACGATTGATTTAAAGAAGAACGAGCAATGCTTCCTAGAAATAACAAAGAAATACGATTGGGAATTTGTTACATATTCACCGGCGGAATTAAATAAAATTGACTTCCCATCACCTTCGGAAACCGTATTTAAATATACAGGAGCATACGGGGTGAGTGAGCCTGCAGCAATGCGTTATGCGCAGGTCGAGTCGCTTGTGCTAGAAAAGAAAAAGTCGGGCAATGCAACAATCTCTGTTGCTAGATTAACATTTTAAGGAGGAAGCCTATGCAAACAAATCGTTTTGTACTTGCAGGTACAGGCAGTGGTGTTGGTAAAACAACTTTTACCATTGGACTAATGAAAGCGTTACAAGAAAAGGGCAAAATTGTGCAAGGCTTTAAATGTGGTCCCGATTATATAGATCCTACCTATCATACGGCTGTTACAGGACGTGTATCGCGCAATATCGATAGTTGGATGTTTTCACATGAAGCAGTGCGTGAAATTGTCGCGCGTGCAAGCATGGATGCGGATGTCTCCATTATTGAAGGAGTTATGGGCTTTTATGATGGAAAAAGTCCGTTATCTGATGCTGGCTCAGCTGCAGACATTAGTGTTGTCACAGAGAGCCCTGTTATTTTAATCGTCAATTGTGCGAGTATGGCACGAAGTGTTGCAGCAGTTGTGAAAGGTTTTCAATTGTTGTCGGATCAACCGAATATCGTTGGTGTCATTGCCAACCAAGTCGGTAGTGTTGGCCATTATGAAATTGCGAAGGCTGCTATTGAGCAGGAGTGTGGTATTCCTGTTATCGGATATTTGAAGCGTGAGGAAGGGATTGATATTCCAAGTCGTCATTTAGGATTAGTCCCTGCAATCGAACGCGGAGAACTCGATACATTTTTTGATAAGCTAGGGTCTTTAATGGCAGAGA
This sequence comes from Lysinibacillus sp. NPDC092081, assembly GCF_044755845.1. NCBI lineage: Bacteria > Bacillati > Bacillota > Bacilli > Caryophanales > Bacillaceae > Lysinibacillus > Lysinibacillus sp. NPDC092081. The sequence continues at coordinate 6,078 of NZ_JBIVRU010000025.1, read as the reverse complement.
CGATTGATTTAGATCAATTGCTTGAATTAACAAAGGCTCCCGTTCTACAAGAATCCGGGCAACTGTTTGTGGAACAACCATCACAAAATATTTGCATTGCCGTAGCTAAGGATGCCGCGTTTAACTTCTATTATGAAGAAAATTTGGCGCTGCTACGTGCAAAAGGAGCAGAGCTGCAATTTTTCTCACCACTTGCGAATGAGCCTGTTCCCGCAGAAGCAGACGGTTTGTATATAGGTGGGGGCTTCCCAGAGGAATTTGCTGATATATTAGCGAAAAATTTCGATGTGAAAAAATCTATTCGTGAAGCAATCGCCAAAGGTTTACCGACATTGGCTGAGTGTGGAGGCTTCATGTATTTGACAGAGGCTATTAAGAATAGCAATGGTGACCGTTATGACATGGTAGGTGTTATTCCGGGAGAAGTAGCGATGCAAACAAAGCTAGCGGCTCTCGGCTACCGTGAAATTTTTGGCACACAACATAATTTTTTAATTGGTACAGATGAAGAAGCAAAGGGACATGAATTCCACTATTCAAAATATAACGGCACACACAATACGCCGGCCTATGAAACGAAGGGGCGCTTTGGTAACAAACAAGAGGGTTACCAAGCAGGGAATTTAGTAGCGGGCTACACGCATTTTCATTTTGTATCAAACCCAAAGCTTGTTGACAATTGGTTAACAGCTTGTAAGAAGGTGAAAAATCATGACTAATTATTTTCCTATTCACATCAATATTGAATATAAAACCGTAGTAATTGTTGGTGGTGGGCACGTAGCCACACAGAAGGTAGCGTCGCTGCTACCAGCTAAAGCCAATATTGTCGTTGTAAGCCCAACTCTAGATGACTCATTAGTGCCACTTACGGAATCTGGGCAAATTACGTGGCATGAAAAAGAATTTGAACCGCGTGACTTAGATGATGCATCACTCATTATTGCGGCAACAAATGATACGTCAGTAAATGAGGCTGTCCAAGAAGCAGCCCAGCATTGGCAGCTCATCAATCGCACTGATGCGCAGGCTGAGAGCGACTTTATTACGCCAGCAACAGTGCGCCGTGGTCCATTAGTGTTAACTGTATCAACGTCAGGTGCCAGTCCAGCATTAGCACGTAAAATTAAAGCTGATCTCGAAGAGCAATTTGATGACGTTTATGATGACTATGTATGCTTCCTACAGCAAGCGCGTTTAATGATTGTTGCTAAGTTTGAAAAAGGCCCACAAAGACGTACCGCTTTACAAGCATTACTTGATCCAAGCCTACTAGAATGGACACGTAATGGAGAGATTGATAGACGTGAAGCATTTTTACAACAAATACTGATGGGAGAAGCGCGATGAAAGACGGAATAGTGTATTTAGTTGGAGCTGGACCAGGAGATCCAAAGCTCATTACAGTATACGGGCTCGAATGTATTCAAAAGGCTGATGTCATTGCATATGACCGTCTTGTGAACCCGAAATTGTTAGAGTTTGCGAAAAAAGATGCTGAGCTTGTGTACTGCGGTAAATTACCTGGTAAGCATCACTTAATTCAAGATGAGATTCATACATTACTCGTCGAAAAAGCGCAGGAAGGCAAGATAGTCACACGTTTAAAGGGTGGCGATCCATTCGTTTTTGGTCGCGGTGCAGAGGAAGCGGAAATCTTAAAAAATCATGGTATTGCTTATGAAATTGTACCTGGTATTACAGCAGGAATTGCTGCTCCGGCGTATGCTGGTATTCCTGTAACACACCGTGATTTTGCGACTAGCTTTGCCCTTGTAACAGGGCATGGCCGTGAGGAAAAAGGACAGGACTTTTTAAATTGGCCTGCGCTTGCAACAGGTATCGATACAGTCGCCTTTTATATGAGCGTTGGTAATATTGCTTATATTTCAAGAAAGCTCATCGAAAATGGTCGCAAAGCAACAACTCCAGTCGCCGTTATTGAATGGGGAACAACAGATCAACAACGTACTATTACAGGTCAGCTTGATGAAATAGCTACCATTATTGAACGCGAAGGCTATAATAATCCTTCCATGATTGTCGTTGGCGAGGTCGTCAATGTACGCGAAAAAATTCAATGGTTTGAGGAGCAAGGGCTTGCTATCTCATAAAGGAATAAAACTTATTTGAGCATAAGGAGGAAATACATCATGACAGTAATCGAGGCTTTAAAAAATCGTCGAGCGATTCGCAATTACACGACAAAGCCTGTTGAAAAAGAGAAGATCGAGCAAATTTTACAAGCGGCCACTTATGCTCCAAATGACCGTATGCGTGAGCCTTGGCATTTTTATGTTATTCAAGACGATGCGATGAAACGCTATGAGGAAATGGCAAGTGCTTATTTACAGGAGCGATTCCCAACAAAACCAAATTTAGTGGAAAGCTCGTTAAAGGTTGTTCAAACAACGCCTGTGGCCATTGTTGTGACGGCAGATATAGTTGAAGACGATGCTGATGCGACAGCAGATAATGTCTTTGCTGTGTGTAGTGCCATCATGTCTATGTGGCTTGCCGCCGAGGAACTTGGGCTTGGCTTTGTATGGCGTACCCGCGGTGTAGGGCTTGTTCATGACCTACGTATGCATACATTCATTGGTGCAAGTGAATCACAAAAAGTAGTAGGAACAATCTTTATTGGCTATCCAGAAGAGCAGGAGCTTAAAGACAAGAAACGTACATCATTTGAAGAAAAAACAACATGGCTTTAAGGGAGGCTTGAACAATGGCTAGAAAAGGCTTGTTTTTAGTTTATACAGGTGAAGGGAAGGGCAAAACAACAGCTTCTCTTGGTGTCACATTACGTGCAGTTGGTCGAGGTCTAAATGTACGCTACATGCAATTTATTAAATCACCCGAGCGTACATACGGAGAGCAAATTGCTCTTCGTAAACTTGGCGTAGAAATGGAGCAAATGGGAATCGGCTTTACTTGGACAAAAACACCCGAGGAGCATCGTGCTGCGTTAGCAAAGGCATGGAAAAAAACAAAGGCCGCTCTGCAAGACGACAGTATTGATGTACTCGTCTTAGATGAGCTCAACAATGCGCTTGCTATTACAAAATTTCCAATCGATGATGTGCTTCCAATAGCCGAAGTCCTTGAAGCTATTCAGCAGCGCCCATCTACAATGCATTTAGTCGTAACTGGCCGTAGCGCCAATCCAGCGCTTATTGCAATGGCCGATTTAGTATCAACCATTGATGCGACAAAGCATTATTATGATGAAGGAATTCCAGCTGTTAAAGGCCTAGAATTCTAATAGATGCCCGCGCACGGAGGAATACCCGCGCTTTGAGGTGAAATACCCGCGGAACGGAGCAGAATACCCGCGCTTTGAGGTGAAATACCCGCGGAACGAGGTAGAACACCCGCGAAGTAAATTCTGCCCCCGCGCTTCAACTATAAATAAAGGAGGGAAAAGATTATGCCATCAAAATCTATCATGATTCAAGGAACAGCATCTGATGTAGGGAAAAGTATGATTTGTACTGCGCTGTGTCGTATTTTCTCTGATGATGGGCTAAAGGTAGTACCGTTTAAATCGCAAAATATGGCCCTTAATTCGTTCGTCACTCAAGATGGCGGTGAAATTGGCCGTGCACAGGGTGTACAAGCAGAGGCAGCACGTGTTGTTGCAACTACGGATATGAATCCTATATTGCTTAAACCAAAGCAAGATATGGTATCGGAAGTGATTGTTCATGGCAAGCATTTTTTAAATATGGACGCCAAAAGCTATCGCAATCAATTCGTACAAGAAGCGATGCCAATCGTTGAAAAGTCAGTACGAACTTTACAGAATACATATGATGTCATTGTCCTTGAAGGTGCGGGAAGCCCTGCAGAAATCAATTTGAAAGACCGTGATATAGCAAATATGCGGATGGCTCATCTGGCAGATGCAGCGGTAGTGCTAGTTGCTGATATCGATCGAGGTGGAGTATTTGCATCGATTGTTGGAACGCTCGCATTACTTGACGATGCAGAACGTGCACGTGTAAAAGGGCTAATTATTAATAAGTTTAGAGGGATGCGTGAATTACTGGATGATGGCATTGAATGGGTAGAGCGTGAAACGGGGATTCCTGTTCTTGGAGTTGTACCGTATGTAGAAGTCAATATTGAGGCTGAGGATTCGCTAGCGTTATCTTCATTACGCTTTAAAAAGCCAAAGCAAGGGGAGTTTGCAGTGGATGTGGCAATGATTCGTTTACCACGCATTTCAAACTTTACAGATGTTGATCCTTTTTTCGATGAGCCAGAGGTTGGTGTCCGCTTAATCGGCAATGTCAATGAGCTTGGGATGCCCGATTTACTTATACTACCTGGAACAAAAAGTACTATGGATGATTTAGCATGGTTAAAGGCACAAGGCTTTGATCATGCGATAGCAAATTTACGCGCACAAGGGACAAAAATTATTGGTATTTGTGGTGGCTTCCAAATGCTTGGGGAAACGTTACTAGACCCAGATGCAGTAGAAGGAAATGGCGATTCAGCACAAGGTCTAGCATTATTGCCAATGGAAACTGTTTTTGTTGGCGATAAAAAAACAGTTCAAATGACCGGAACAAGAGGACAGGATACGTTTACTGGCTATGAAATTCATCTTGGTCGTACAAAAATTTTACGTGACGAAGTATCACCATTTTTACAGCTTGCAGATGGGCGAGTAGATGGGGCAGTAAGTGCTGATGAACAAGTGATCGGGACATATTTCCACGGTTTATTCCATAATCGTACCTTTACACGACAGCTTGTCAATGACATTCGCGTGAAAAAGGGGCTCTCTCCTTTACTAAGCGATGTGAAAAGTGACGCAGAACGTAGAGAGGACGCTTATAATATGCTGGCAAAGCATGTGCGTGCTAATCTCGATATGAAAAAAGTATACGAAATCATGAATATAGAGGTACCTGTATGACAAGAAAAGGACCGTTAGCTATAAATTATGAGGCGTTATGGCAGGAAGGTATGAAGGACTGGCATGGCCAAATGCCTGAAAGAATGGTCAATGATCAATTAGAGGAGCAGTTTTGGGCGCAGTCAATCGCGCGTAAAAAGACTGGACAAACAGATCCTTATGCTGCAAAGATTTTTCAAGAAATTAAAAAAAGTATTCAACCGGAGCACTCGGCTTTGGAAATTGGTCCAGGCTGGGGCAATTATACATTTCCATTAGCTGATCATGTACGAAAGCTGACTTGTGTCGATAGCTCAGAGAGTATCCTTACCTATTTAGAAAATTGCATGGAGGATAAGCAGCATGTTTCCTATATTCATGCAAAATGGGAGAGCCTTGCTGAGGATGAAGTAGAAGCGCACGATATAGTCATTGGTGTCAATTGCTTTTATCGTATGTATGAAATCAAATCAGCACTTTACCATATGAATCGTCTAGCTAAAAAGCGTGCAATTATTGGCATGACAACAGGGCCGATTCAACCCCATTATGAAATTTTATACGAAAAGTATGGCTACGATATAAAATTTCCACGAAGAGATTATATAGAATTTTTAAATTTGCTATATGAAATGGATATTTATGCAGAGTGCAAAATCATCCCATTGGAACGAGTGTATGAATATGAAAGCTTAGAGCAGCTTGTAACAACACAAAGTAAAAAAATATTAAATGATACTTTTAATAGAGCACATGTTGAAGAGTCGCTTTTGCCATTTATTGAGGAAAAGAACGGGCGTTATTATTATCGTCATGATTTCCATGCGGCACTCGTTTCATGGGAGCCGAAATAATTATGAAACCTTTGGACAAAACATTGAATATAGGGTAAAAAGTATAATAAAATAAAACAGTATCTTATATTTAGAGAATTTAAGTTTGATTATATATAATCAAACTTTATAATCAAACTTTTATTTGCATATAAAAATACATCCATTAAATCTTTATTGAGATAATGGATGTATTTTTAATTTTGGTCTTCACTTTACTTAAGGCTGTTTTCGTAAAGATTGTTGGATCTACGTCAAGATTGTAGACACACTCAAGTTAATTTTTTGTGTTGCGCAACGTCCATTTTTGGAGTGTTCCACATCCCGAGTAGCCCG
>NZ_JBIVRU010000024.1:0-60748 GCF_044755845.1 Lysinibacillus sp. NPDC092081 | reverse complement strand
AAAATCTTATTAAATTTAAAGTATAAAGAAATCGGAGTTCATTTGGGCTAACGTGCTGAGAGATTAGTGCACCCCAACATTTGACTTAGAACCTTTTTATGTAGAAACATACTTCTAAACATACCGCCCCTATTTCACAAAGCTTTTCAATTACATGGAAACAGCCTTTTCTGCTTCCATAAGCTTTTTTACAACTTCTAAGCAATCATAGAATGTTTCAAAGGGCTCATAAGGAAGATGGAGGTCTTTGCAGCGTTCAATAAGATGATCCCTAGCAAGTACTAAATCTGCCTGTTTTGCTGCCTCAAAATCAGAAAGTGAATCTCCAATGACTATTTTAAAATGATTGCTCTGTGTAACTTTTCTCATAACGCTTGGCTTGCAGCAACCACAACCCTGTGTCTCGAATTTCGCACATTCTTCATCACAGCTATTAGGAAAGATGAGCTTAATGTGCTGTCCTGAAAAATCAGCGCTGTTACAATATATACCAGAAAATGGACCGTGTTTTTTTAATAGTGGCTCAATGAAAAAATCGACACCCCCACTAACAATATAAAACGGAATATGTTTCTCTTGTGCAAAACGAACGAAATCGCCAAACCCCTCACGTACAATAGCCGTATCCAATAAATATTGGATCACAGCATCCTTTTGTTTAGTTGATAATAGCCCGAACATTGCTGAAACGCCATCTTTAAAGGTTATAGTTTGTTCCATCATTGCTTTAGCAATTTTCTCAGATTCTTCTGGAACGAATTGAGTCATTAGAGAGACGATATTATCTGTTTCTGTTATAGTGCCATCAAAATCACAGAAAATAATTGGTTTCAAGCTACTTCCCCCTTCAAGAAAAAACGTCTACTTTTGCAGTAGACGTCCGAATTTTACCTTTACACCATTTTCATCGGCTTTTGTTAAGATAATTTGATGATCTGGAAATAGATTTTTCATAGTATTTACGAAATCTTGCGCAATAGCAGTAGGGATGATGGAAATTAGCGTTGGTCCCGCACCGCTTAAAGCCGTTCCAAATGCCCCATTAGTCTTTGCGGCTGCATGAATTTCTGTATATTGTGGAATTAAATTGGCACGGAAAGGTTCATGGAATAAATCAGCTTCCATATAACGACCTGCACGCTCAAAATCATGAACCATTAATGATGCTGCTAGCATATTTGCATTTGCAGAGGCCATCACTGCATATGCACGGTCAAATTGTTCTGGTAAAACAGACCGAGATTCACTTGTTTTTAGTTCGACATCGGGCACATACACAACAAAGGAAGCATCTATATTATTGACATGAAATGTATCAACAATTCCATTTTCATCCATTGAAGAGATTGTTAATCCTCCTAATACGGAGGCTGTTGCATTGTCTGGATGTCCTTCGATTTGTGAGGATAAATTGAGTTTATCCTGTACAGTTAAGCCTAGGTTACAGACTTGGTTAGCTAGTTCAATTCCTGCAACGATGACCGCTGCACTACTCCCCAAACCACGGGCTAATGGAAGCTCACTTGCCATTTCAACACGGCAGGCAGGTAGCTGCTTACCGTATTGATCCGCAATTTTTTTAGCAATCACGAATAGTAAGTGCTCTTCTAGCTCAAACTCTTTAGGACCATTATCATCGAGGTGGATAATTTCCCAACTATCCTGTAAAGACACAGTTAACTTTAAATAAAGAGACAAGCCAAGTCCTATTGAATCAAAGCCAGGCCCTAGATTTGCTGTGCTCCCAGGAACTGAGATTTCCCACATATTACTCATAGTACGCCCTCAATGTATTTTCGGATTTCTTCTTCATCGTTTTTAAGTGAGACAACATCTACAGTTGAGACATTCATTGCAGTTTCAGGATCTTTTAATCCATTACCCGTGAAAATTGTCACAACTTTAGAGCCCTCGGCAATCTTGCTATTTTTAACGGATTTAATAACGCCCGCTAATGATGCAGCTGAACCTGGTTCAACGAAAATTCCTTCAGTACCAGCAATTAATTTGTAAGCAGCTAAAATTTCTTCGTCTGTAACCGAATCAATAATTCCACCAGACTCATCGCGAGCTGCTTCTGCAAATTTCCAGCTTGCAGGATTGCCGATACGAATAGCTGTCGCCACTGTCTCAGGATTAGCAATAGGTTCACCTTTTACAATTGCTGCTGCACCTTCAGCTTCAAAGCCGAACATCTTTGGTAAACCAGAGCCTTTTGCAGCATCATATTCTTTAAAGCCTTTCCAGTACGCAGTAATGTTACCTGCGTTACCAACAGGGATACAAAGATAATCTGGAGCTGTTCCTAAAGCATCTACAATTTCAAATGATGCCGTTTTTTGCCCCTCGATGCGGTATGGATTCACAGAGTTTACAAGTGCGACTGGAGTTGTTTCACTTACTTGACGAACAATATTTAATGCATCATCAAAATTACCGTCGATTTCGATAATCTTTGCACCATACATTGTCGCTTGGGCTAGTTTACCTAGGGCCACTTTTCCTTTAGGGATAACGACTATGGACTGAATTCCAGCACGTGTTGCATAAGCTGCCGCGGCGGCTGATGTGTTACCAGTTGAAGCGCAAATAACACATTTGCTACCATCTTCAATCGCTTTTGCAACGGCAAACACCATACCACGGTCTTTAAAAGAACCGGTTGGATTTGCACCTTCGATTTTTCCATAAAGCTCAATGCCAAGTTTTTTAGATAAATTTACTAAATGTATAAGAGGCGTATTGCCTTCGTTTAAAGTTAGAGCAGGTGTATTTTCTGTTACGGGTAAAAATTGTTTATATTCTTCAATTAGGCCTTTCCACATAACGTTTACGATCTCCTTTTGTTCTTATAGAAAGAACAGTTGTTTTTGTATAAAAGACATTTTAACGCAAATTGCCCCATGTTTTCAATAGCATTTCAGAAATTGTCGAAACAATTCGGTAATTTGAATTTTGGCTTGTCACTTTCTTGAAACAACTGTATAGTAAACTTACTATTGTATAGTCAAGTGTAAAGACAGGTGGTTAAAATGACGACAAATACAGTAACATCGAGTAAGTCTCAACAATCTATTTCTCGCAATAAGCTTTTAGGGGTAGCAGGCGTTGGATGGCTTTTTGATGCAATGGATGTAGGAATATTATCATTCGTTATTGCAGCATTAGCAGTTGAGTGGGGATTAACGCCAAGTCAATCGGGCTGGATAGGTAGCATAAACTCAATTGGGATGGCTGTAGGAGCTCTTATTTTCGGCGTGCTTGCCGATAAAGTGGGCCGTAAGCAAATTTTTATGTGGACGCTTGTATTATTTTCGATTGCAAGTGGCTTGTCTGCATTTACAACTACATTAGCTGCTTTTATGGCACTACGCTTTTTAGTAGGCATGGGACTAGGGGGAGAATTGCCAGTCGCATCGACGCTAGTTTCTGAGAGTGTAGAAGCCAAAGAGCGTGGGCGAGTGGTTGTTTTACTGGAAAGTTTCTGGGCGGTGGGCTGGTTAATCGCAGCATTGATTTCGTATTTTGTTATTCCATCATGGGGATGGCGTATGGCTTTATTGTTAACGGCAATTCCAGCAATATATGCAATTTATCTTCGCTGGCACTTACCGGATTCACCACAATTTGCTGTGAAGGCAGAGTCTAAGAAACGTAGTATTGTGCAAAATATTCGAGAAGTATGGTCAAAAAAATATGTACGCTCAACACTTATGTTATGGGTGTTATGGTTTACGGTTGTTTTCTCGTATTACGGTATGTTTTTATGGCTACCTAGTGTCATGGTTGGTAAAGGCTTTGATATGATTACGAGCTTTAAATATGTTCTCATTATGACGCTTGCGCAGCTACCAGGTTATTTTACAGCTGCATGGTTTATAGAAAAATTCGGACGGAAATTTGTACTTGTTTCTTATTTAATCGGTACAGCTGTAAGTGCTTTCATTTTTGGTAATGCCGAAACAATAGTAGTGCTATTAACTTCGGGGATGTTTTTATCGTTCTTTAACTTAGGGGCTTGGGGTGCACTTTATGCTTATACACCAGAGCAGTATCCAGCTATTATTCGTGGAACGGGTGTAGGGATGGCAGCAGCTGTTGGGCGCATCGGCGGTATTTTTGGACCTCTGTTAGTAGGCTTTTTGTTAACGGCAGGTTATGATATCGGCTACATCTTTGCTATTTTCTGCGGAGCGATTATTATCGGTGTTGTCGGGGTAATATTTTTAGGTCAAGAAACGAAACAAATTGAATTAGAATAACAAAAAGAATCATGTCTTGGATGAACTATAGTCCAAGACATTTTTCTGATTTGTGTACATAAAAATTAGAAATTATTAATTTTTATACAAATATTTTTAAAAATCTGTTAAAATCACAAAATAAGGTTCACTACTGAAAATGGGAATTGATATATTGTTAAAACGTATAGCATGTGGATAAGTTGATTGGGATGCAGGCTAGTGGCTTATTGGGAATCAGCAATAGAGGAACGAAGGCTAAAACCATCACGTCCTGTGTTAACGCCTTCGTGACCAACATCGGTGCTGTTGCTGTCGCTACGCTTTCGCACAAACAAAACCCTCCGCTGCCGCTTCGCTTTCGCGCAAAAAACATCTGTTGGCCCGAGACCCCGAAGCGAGCTTTGTTAGGAATGCGCCCAGTGGCAACCGAAATTAACCTTCAAGAGATAGTGATGATTCATCAATAAACTTTAATAATGAAAATAGAAACGATCTTATGTCTTTTTTTCGAACTATTATATTAGCAAGTTGAAGCGTTGAAGATTTTTCGGAAAAGTCATTGTATTCAGAATCTAATCGTGATACTGTATTTTTAATCGAGTTTAGAGCCAGTAGGAAACAATCTCCATTCGTGATAATTTCATTGATAGAAAGGTTGTTAGAAATGAGCATTAAAGAAGATATAGAAAGAAAATTTGTTAGGCTGTCGAAGGGACAGCGTAAAGTTGCACAATTTGTTATGAATAACCCTACAGTTATAATTGGTAACGGAGCAGCAGAAGTTGGTAGACAGGCGAATGTTAGTGAATCTACAGTTATACGTTTCTGTTATGCGATGGATTTATCGGGCTATGTAGAGCTTCAAGACAAGGTTAGAAGCTATTCAATGACTCAAAAAGATGGTGCGAGTCTTCAACCTACATATTCTTCAAGCAAGAAGGATGTTCCAAGTTTTGGTAAGGTGATGCAACGTGATATTCAAAATATTCAAGATACGATTCATTTGATTAACGATCATATGCTTCAAAAAAGCTCAAAATGGATGCATGAAGCAGAGAACGTTTATATTTTAGGTACTCGTCAAGCTGCATCCATTGCAAATTGGTTATCGTCTACAATGAAAACTTTGCGCCCAAATGTGAAACAGCTTCGCTCAGAATCCGACGATATTGTACAGCAAATTAACAGTATGAGTGAGCACACGACATTAATAGTTTTTTCATGGGAAAAGCATTCAAACGATATTCAAACGATTGTAGAAATTGCCAAGAAGAAAAAGGCTAAAATTATTGCCATTACTGGTTCGTCGTTGTCTTCTATTCGCGAATATGCAAGTGCGTTATTTACACTTGGTCTGAAAAAGCAATCTTCATTGGACGTTATTCCAGTTTTGTTTTCGTTTTTACATGCGCTAATTGAGGAAATGGTCAGTCAGGATAAGGCACAATATGAGAAATATCAGCAATCATATGAACAAGTAGAAAATAATTTGCTATTCTTAGATGCTGCAAGAGAAAAGCAGGTTTTCTAAAAACTTTACAACGTTACACATAAAAAAAGATGTCCAAATAAGTTTTAGACATCCCTGAAAAAGAAGTTTATAAAATTTTACTTAAGCTATATTCGTTAATAAAGGTATCATTTAATTTAATGGCGTTTTGTCGGATACCTTCTTGTTGAAAACCTAATTTTTTAAACAAATTTAAAGCGCCATCATTATGCTCCATAACAGATGCTTCTAAGCGTGAAATATCTCGCTGTATAGACCAGCGTTCAACTGCCTTCATCAGCTCTGAACCGATACCTTGTCGCTGATACTCTTCCTTAATAGCTAGGCGAACTGATGCAACATGCTTAGCTTTAGAATGTTTATATCCATGGACAACGGCATAGCCAGCAAAAATGCCATTTAATATACAAAGTAAAATCGTACGGTTTTTCAATTGTTTCCAATAGCCTAAATCTTTACGAAGCTGTTGAACTGTGAGATCTAATTCGTTTTCCATATTATACATGAAGTCAGTTTTTTTGAAAATTTCTTCTTGCAAATGAATAAATGATCTAGCATCTGATGCTTCAATTGCTCGAATTATGTATGCAGGTGGGTTATCGTCATTTTTAGAAATATTGCTCGTAGTCTTCATTTGTGTACGTGCGAAGGTTACACTGGTACCGAGTTTTACATCAATGACATAGTAGCCTGCATTTGTCCATGACAAATAGTGAGAGAGTGGGGGCTTTGTTTTCTTCCACCAGCTCCTATTCAAGTAAGCTGCATTTGGTAAGGCTTGTCCCATAATATTTTCGAGTTCGCTAAATGATAAAGTAATTTCTTGTTGTAAAGCTACTTCAAAATAATTTGCTAAAGGAATATACTTTTTTTCCATCTTCTTTGTCATCGTGATCCCCATTTCCTGTATATCCTAATAAATATAGACTATCTGATGATAGCATAAAATTACGGTTTCTTAAATATGAAAACACAACTATATATCTATTAATAGTAAATATTTTTTATAAACTATGCATTATTATTATTAAATGTTATAAATAGGATGTTATTAACAGATAAATATATTAAATTTAATAATAACTTAGAAATGGTATGGATAGGTAGTTTCCTGATGATTTCCATTTCGACTGTGCGTTTCTCTGAGGGCGTCGGATGAGTCGCTTGGCCAACAGATGTGTTTTGTGCGAAAGCGAAGCGGATAGTACGATGTTGGTCATGAGCCGTCATTACAGGGCGTGGTGCCTTTAGCCTCTGCGTTTCTCAACTGGCTCGCTCCAGGATTTCATCTGTGATAGTATGATCTCCAAGGAGTCCCCGAGTTTTTACTCCAATCAACTCATATTTTTGGCATACGTTTTAACAAATATCCTCCTCTATTTTGTGATTGACTAATAAGTCCTTAAATTAGCTTCTTTAATGTATAGGAAAGATAAATAATACATGAAGCCGCGATAATCCTAGAATAGAAGATTTTAGTTGTGTATTGGCAATAGATCCTTTATAGATAAACTTTCACTTTATAACATGTTTGTTCATAAGGTATGATAAAATAAAAAATAATAAATGTTATTGCCATTTAGGAGGAATAATTTCAATGAGTAAAGTTTTAGTTTTTGGTCATAAAAATCCAGATACAGATACAATTACATCTGCAATTGTATATGCATATTTAAAACAGCAAATTGGCGTTGATGCTGAAGCGGTACGCCTTGGAGAAGTAAATAACGAAACACAATTTGCTTTAGATAAATTTGCCTTTGAGGCACCTCGATTAATTTCATCAGTAGTTGGAGAAGCAGAGAAAGTAATCCTTGTAGACCACAATGAATTCCAGCAATCTGCTGATGGAATAGAAGAAGTACAAATTGCAGAAGTGATTGATCATCACCGTATTGCTAACTTCCAAACGGCTGATCCACTATACTACCGTGCAGAACCTGTAGGCTGTACTGCAACGATTTTAAACAAAATCTTTAAAGAACATGGCGTAGCAATTCCTGCAAACATTGCTGGATTAATGCTTTCTGCCATCGTTTCTGATACTTTATTATTCAAATCTCCAACTTGCACAGAGCAAGATGTGAAAGCTGGTGAGGAGCTAGCAAAAATTGCAGGTGTTGATGCCGCTGAATACGGTTTAGCAATGCTTAAAGCGGGTGCTGACCTTTCAGATAAATCATTAGAAGATCTTTTATCATTAGATGCAAAAGAATTCCAATTCGGTGAATACAAATCAGTAGTAGCTCAAGTAAATGCTGTCGATATTAACGATGTACTTGGTCGCCAAGAGGAATTAGAAATTTTATTAAATAAAAATGTAGCGGAAAATGGCTTAGATTTATTCTTCTTTGTTGTAACAGATATTTTAAACAATGATTCAACAGCCGTTGCAGCTGGACAAGTAGCAGAGGCTGCAGCAAAAGGATTTGGCGCGGAGCTTGTGAATAATCGCGTTCTTTTACCTGGTGTTGTATCTCGTAAAAAACAAATCGTTCCAGTTTTAACTGATGCATTGAAATAATAAAAAAAGAGGTTGTCCTGAAAAAGGCAACCTCTTTTTTTATTCTAGCTTTAATGGGTGTACAGCAGGACCTTCAAGAACTTCTCCTTTGGCATTAAAGCGAGAGCCATGACAAGGGCAATCCCAAGTTTCGTCGGCTTTATTCCATTTTGTTTTACAGCCTAAATGTGTGCAAGTTGGTGTATTGGCATGTTTCACATAACCTGTCACGAACTCCTTGGCTACGAAGCCTCCTACCTTTAGCATCTGCATAAACTGAGCCCCGAATTTCGTACGTGCTGGCGAGTAAAGAGGAATTGCTCCATCCTCATTCCCTGCTCCTGTTATTAGAGATGATAGTATATCTCCCGCTACAAAAGAATTGGAAATTCCCCATTTTCGATAGCCAGTTGCAATGAAAACATTAGGCAAGGACGGTGTAATCCTGCCAACATACGGGACCATATCTGGTGTTTCAATGTCCTGCGCTGACCAGCGATAGATTGGCTCCTGATCGAAATGCGCCTTCATTTCATTTTGAATGGCCTCATAATAGGGCTCCGTATTAGTTGTTTCACCTGCAATATGATTAGCTCCACCTAATACTAAATAATGCTCGCCGTTAATGGTAGCCGTCCGAATAGAGCGAGTAGGATTATCTACACATAAATATTGACCTTGTAGTGTATCGGTAATTTTGCTAGCAACCATATAGGAGCGACTGTTAGAAAGTTTAAAAAGCTGAAGTCCTCTAAAGGCTTCGATTGGATAATGTGTGCACAAAATAAGTTTGTTGTATTGAACCGACATATCATTTACGGTATGTAAGTTGTTTTGTGGTATGTTTAATTGCTGAACACGGGTATTTGTGTAGATTTTTGCGCCCATTGATAATGCTTCTTTTACAAGGAAATTACAAACTTCTACAGGATGTATTTGAGCCTGTTGGGACAGGCTAAGTGCTTTTGTAACTGGGAAGGGCAACTCTGTTTCAGAAGTGAGTTTCGCCTTAATATTTAATACTTTATAGGCATTCCATTCTTTTAATAATTGGGCATAGCCTTCTTTTGTTTGGCAATAAAGCAAGGAATCTACTTGTTGAATACTTTCTTTAGGGAGTAACTGCAATGCTTTTTCAACTGCTAGTTGATTGAGCTGATAATAGAGTCGTGCCTCATCTACAGAAAGTTTTTCAATAAGGTTCGCATAAACTAAGCTATGCTGTGCAGTTAATTTTCCTGTTGAATTACCAGTCGTACCATGACCGATATGGGAATTTGCCTCAAGCAAGACTACATCTACACCTGATTTTGCTAAGACATAGGCTGTATATAGCCCCGTCAAGCCTCCACCGACTATACATACATCACAAGTTGTTGACGCAGGAAGAGATGGCAGAGAAACGGGATCAATTGTACCGAGCCAAAGAGATTGTGTCATACATAACCCTCACATTGTTTTTACGTTCAGTATGTAGATTGATTTGAAAATTTATGCAATGAAGCATAAAGATTGCCTTACTGTAATTACTATCGCTACAATGTAGCAAAAGGAGCGTGACTACCTATGAAAATTGAAATCTGGTCAGATTATGTATGTCCATTTTGTTATATTGGCAAAAAGCAGTTAGAGCAGGCGATTCAGGATACTGGTTATGCGGGGCGGGTAGAGCTCGTTTACAAAAGCTATCAACTTGACCCAACGACACCTGTGGATACAAATGTGACTACATATGAAGCATTGGCGAAAAAGTATGGAATGTCGCTAGAAAAAGCAAAGGAAATGACGCAAGGTGTTGCTGCTCGCGCAAAAGAAGTTGGTCTAGATTATAACTTTGATCATTTAATGGAGGAAAATACATTAAAAGCGCATCGTCTAGTAAAATGGGCAGAACAACAAGGGGATGTTACAGCGCTTGTTGAAGCACTATTACACAATTATTTTGTTGAAGCAAAGCGTATTGGTCAGGATGATGTATTAATCGATATTGCTGAGCAAGTAGGTCTGAATCGTGAAGAAGTTGCAAAGGTTCTTTCTAACAATGATTTTAAAACAGAAGTAGAGACTGATATACAAGAAGGTTTGCAACTTGGCGTACGAGGGGTACCATTCTTTGTATTAAATCGTAAGTACGGCATTTCTGGGGCACAACCTCAAGAAGTATTTGAGGAAACTTTACGTAAAGTAGCAGAGGAAGAAGGCTTACAACCAGGATTAAAGATGGCGAGCTCTGAAGATGGTGGAGTTTGTACTGATGATAGTTGTAAATTTTAATGCTGATGGAGAAAGGTAAGAAATAATAGAACCTGATCTTGGGCAGGAAGCCGATCTGACTATTACAACATTCGGGTAAGGACCTCGAAAAGGTTGGGTTCCCTTACAGAATACTCTCGAAACACGAAGAAGCACTGGAAAGTTCATTTCACACTCCAAGCAATACCAAAAGGGGATGGACCTTTGTTAAACGCATATCATGTGGCAAAGTCGAAATGGAAATCAACCTTACGTTATGATGTAAATATTTTGAATCGACCACATTTCAGTCAAAAGTCTGAGTCTACTATCGTTGACTTTTTTCGTTAATTTTTTTAATATACTTATATATCTTGAATTCGAGATATTAAACTTTGATTTTAAGGGAGAATTTATATAATGAATGTATTAGTAGTAAAAGCTAACAACCGTCCAGATGGTATTTCAACAAAAATGTATGACACATTTATGGAAAATGTACAAGGTGTAGATGTAACAACTTTTGACGTATTCGCAGAAGATATGCCTTATTTCGGACAAGATCTTTTCAATGCTTTTGGTAAAGTTCAAAACGGTGAAGCGTTAACTGACATTGAATCACGTCTTTTAGCAGCAAAACAAAAAGCAATGGACGCTTTAACTGTAGCTGATGTTGTTGTATTTGCTTTCCCACTTTGGAACTTAACAATCCCAGCGAAATTACAAACTTTCATTGACTATGTATTCCAAGCTGGTTATACATTTAAATATAATGAAAACGGTCAATTAGAAGGCTTAATGACTGACAAAAAAGCAGTTATCTTAAATGCTCGCGGTGGTTACTATTCTTCACCTGAAGCACAACCAATGGAAATGTCAGTTAACTACATCAAAAATGTTGTTGGCATGTTCGGTATGGAAATTATCGAAGAGGTTATCATTGAAGGTCATAACGCGTCACAAGATAAAGCACAAGAAATTATTGCAAATGGCCTAGAAGCGGTTAAAAAAGTAGCTCAATCTTTACAAACTGTAAACGCATAATAAATTATTTTTTAATAAAAGTTCTCTCTAATTTGAGAGAACTTTTTTTTATTTCTTTCATAGAGGTATGGTAGTGATAAGAAGGTCTGAAATATTGGTATTATGCGCTTATTCTCGATTTACATTTAATAACATCATATTATGTGAAATAAATATAAAATGATATTAATCTATCATTTTCTAGTAAAGTGTTTTGCTATTCGTTTAAAAATACATACAATTAGGACTATTTGTTCGGTTAATAAAGCAATTAGTATAATATAATAGAAATCGTAGGAAAATATTAGATTTATAAGGAGGTTGTTTCATGAATAAGAAATTAATAACTAAATTCTTAGCGATGTTACTTGTTCTATTCACGGTGTTACCATTTGGATTATCCGCAAATGCTGCATCAGGCGATGTGACACGTGGGGATTACGTGAAAGAAATAGTAGAAAGCTTAAATGTGGAGCTAGGTGATGGTTCGAAAATTGCCTTCACTGACGTCTCTAAGGATTTAGCCCCGTATGTAGAAAAAGCAGTAGAATTGAAGCTTATTAAAGGTAAAACTGCGACATTGTTTGATCCAAATGATAAATTGACACGTCAACAAGCATTTGTTATTTCTGCTCGTGGATTAGTCAATGAAAACGCTCCGCTTTCTGTATTAAATAAGTTTAAAGATGCAGATCAAATTGCTACAACACATAAGCAAGATTTAGCAAATGCCGTTGCAGCAAACATCTTACAAGGCTTTGAGGATAATACAATTCGTCCTCGTGACTATGTAACTACTGATCAAATGCAAAGTATTATTGAACGTTTTGTAGCTGAATACAAGTTACCTACATCTACAACTAAAGTAGATCTTCAAATTTTAGGAACAACAGATATTCATACAAACCTTGCAAATTATAATTATTACCTAGATACTGAATCAGCTAATATAGGTTTAGCAAACACAGCAACATTAATTGAACAAGCCCGTGCTGAGAATCCAAACACATTATTATTTGATAATGGCGATTTAATTCAAGGAACGCCACTAGGATCTTATAAAGCGTTAGAGAATGTTTTAAAACCAGGTGAAGTTCATCCAGCTATTGCAGCACTAAATGCACTGAAATATGATGGTGGAACTTTAGGGAACCATGAGTTCAACTATGGTTTAGAGTTTTTAGATGAAGTATTTAATGATGCAAAATATCCAGTCGTAAATGCTAACGCATACGATGCTAAAACAAAAAAACATTTGTATACACCGTATGTAATTCTTGATAAAGAGGTTGTAGACAATACAGGTAAAAAGCACACGCTTAAAGTTGGTGTTACTGGTATCGTACCTACAAAAATTGTTGAATGGGATGCTATCCATTTAGCAGGCAAAGTAGAAATGCAAGAACCAGTTGAAGCGGTGAAAGAGGTTGTACCAGAAATGCAAAAAGCCGGTGCAGACGTAATTGTAGTACTTTCACACTCGGGTATTGGTGAGGATACTTACGTAAAAGGTAACGAGAACGTAGGATACCAAATCTCTGAGATTGAAGGGGTAGACGCTTTAATTACAGGTCACTCTCATTTAACATTCCCAGGTGACTATAAAAATCTTAAAAATGTTGATCAAGAAAAAGGGACAATTAACGGAGTACCTACAGTAATGGCTGGAAGCTATGGTAGCTATCTTGGAGTTATTGATTTAAAACTAGAACAACAAGGCTCTAAATGGGTTGTAGTGGATGGAAAAGGTTCTATCCGTTCTATCAAACAAGAAGGCTTACAGCCATCTAAAACAGTTTTAAATGCAATTAAAGAAGCACATGAAGGAACATTGAAGTATATACGTCAGCCTGTTGGTGAGACAACTGCACCAATCCATAGCTACTTCTCGATGGTTCAAGATGATCCTTCTATTCAAATTGTGACACAAGCTCAAAAATGGTTTATTGAAAAAGAATTAAAAGGTACTGCTGATGAAAAAACACCAATACTTTCTGCTGGTGCTCCTTTCAAGGCAGGCTCTCGTAATAACCCTACAGATTACACAAACATTCCTGTAGGTCCGCTTGCTATTAAAAATATGGCAGATATCTATGTTTACGATAATACTGTTGCAACAATTAAAGTAACAGGTGCACAAGCAATCGAATGGTTAGAAATGGCTGCTGGTATTTATACAACAATTGATCCGAATAAAACTGCTGAACAAAATATTATTGACCCAGAAGCACGTTCTTATAATTTTGATGTGTTAGATGGCTTAACTTATCAAATCGATGTAACATCGCCAGCGAAATATGATAGTCAAGGTATTTTAGTAGACAAAAAAGCGAATCGTATTAAAAATGTGCAATACAATGGTAAACCAATCGATCTAAACCAAGAATTTATCATCATTTCAAACAATTATCGCGTGGGTGGTTCTTATGGTGCCACGTTTAAAAATGCAGATGGCTCTAACATAACTAACTATGCTTATGAAAATCGCCAAGCTGTAATTGATTACATTATTGAAAACAAAACAATTAACCCTGCTGCGGATAACAATTGGTCATTTGTACCTTTCCCAGCAAATACAAAAATTATTTACAACTCTGCTAAGGATGCACAAAAAGTCATTCCTGCAGGTAGCAATATCGAATATTTAGGAGACACAGAAGGCGGCTTTGCTAAATATTTAATTAAGTAATAATGAAATGTTAAAAGGAGAGTGCGTTGTTAAACGCTGCTCTCCTTTTTATGTCGCTCAAATGCATGATAACGTGTTCCTTGAAATGTTAATAAGCCAGAATCACCTTCTGCCAGCTGCCCGATAAAAGTTTATTTTGTGAAAGTTTGAGATAATTATAAAAACTATGATTCGCGAAAGAATGGTTCGTCAACATCATAACAGTACATAATCTTCTCTTTTACAAAGAGGATAAATAATGGAAGGAGTCATAATAATCAAATCAGGTGCATCTATTTAGAAGTAGGTTGCCATTTTCATTGTTGCACTATGACTCTCCTCTAATCGGACGGTCATGGTTAATTTCTATGCCATCAACCCCTTAAGTTACATTTAGTAATTAAATAAATAACAGTAAATAGATTACAGTAAGTAAATTAGTTACTTCAAATTTACTTTTTAAAAAATAATCGTTACAATAGAGTACATAAGAGGTGAAAAAAATGAGTGAGACAAATTTATGTCCTCGTTTAGCAAAAGCAATGGATTTAATCGGAAAACGCTGGACAGGGTTAATTTTATATCAATTATTAGATGGACCACAGCGTTTTAATGAGATTGAATCTTCATTACCTGTAAGTGGCCGTTTATTATCGGAACGTTTAAAAGAGCTAGAAAAAGAAGGGCTTGTTAAACGAAAAGTATATTCAGAGGTACCGGTGCGTGTTGAGTATTCTTTGACGGATAAAGGTTGGGCACTAGAAGGAGCAATCCGAAATATCGAATCGTGGGCAACGAGTTGGCTGTAAAAGTATGTCTATCTCGAAATTTTTGATGGATAGATTAACATTGGACATATGTAATACTAATGACCATGAATTCTTTATCATATTCGTCATCTCTGCACAGGAAGTCTTGTTAACCATTAGGACGAGATAAAAAATAACCTTCATTTTACTTGTCAAATTAGGGTTCTAAATCCATACTAGTGTAGAGTAAGAAGGATGTTAGAAAGGAATTAGCTCTTATGACAAAAGAACAATGGGTGGCGGATTTAGCACAGAGCGTTAATCCAGCCAATATTAAGTTAGATGAATCATTACAGCAATATACTATGACAAAATTAGGCGGTAAAGCGGATGTTTTCGTTCTCGTTGAAACAGAGGAAGAGGCAACAACGGTTATTCGCTATGCCCATAAAAATAATATACCTTTATTAATGTTAGGTAATGGATCTAATATGGTCGTTCGTGATGGCGGTCATCGAGGGATCGTTGTTACATTTTCATTTTTAGATGAGATTCGCATTAATGGTGACCATGTTTACGCGCAAAGCGGTGCACTTATTAAGGCTGTATCGAAACTGGCTGCGGCAGCATCTTTGACAGGTTTTGAATTTGCATGCGGTATCCCTGGCTCAGTTGGTGGAGCTATGGCAATGAATGCAGGTGCATATGGCGGTGAAATTAAGGATATTATTATTTCTTCGAAAGTATTAACAAAAGAAGGCGAAATTTTAATATTATCGAAAGATGAGCTTGAACTTAGTTATCGTCAAAGTATCATTACCAAGAAGGGGTATTATGTATTATCATCTGAATTTCAATTAGCAAAAGGTGTACAGGAAGAAATTGATGCAAAAATTGCTGATTTAACGTTTCAGCGAGAATCTAAGCAGCCGTTAGAATACCCATCTGCAGGGAGTGTTTTTAAGCGCCCACCAGGTCACTTTGCTGGCAAGCTTATTCAAGATAGTGGCTTACAAGGAAAAGGCGTAGGTGATGCAGAGGTATCAACGAAGCATGCAGGCTTTATTGTTAATAAAGGTAATGCAACGGCTACTGACTATATTGCAACAATCAAAATGGTACAACGAGTAGTTAAAGAAAAGTTTGACATCGATTTAGAAACAGAAGTAAAAATCGTTGGTGACGACTTATAGGATACTACGCCCTTCACTAATGGTGGAGGGCGTTTTTTTGAGGAGTGAAAAAGAAAATGAAGTTTATATCATGGAATGTTAATGGAATTAGAGCCTGCTTAGGTAAAGGGTTTTTAGATTTCTTCAATCATGTAGATGCAGATTTTTTCTGTATTCAAGAAACAAAGTGCCAGGCTGAACAAGTGGAGATTTCTCTTGAGGGATATGAGCAATATTGGAATTATGCACAGAAGAAAGGTTATTCAGGTACAGCCATTTTTACAAAACATAGCCCACTTGCAGTACGTTATGGCGTTGGTGAGGATGAATCGCAGGAAGAGGGAAGAATTATTACACTAGAGTATGAAGATTTTTACTTAGTGAATGTTTATACCCCAAATTCACAGCGTGATTTAGCGAGATTACCTCTTCGTTTAAAATGGGAGGATCGATTAGCGCTATATTTAAAAGAGCTAGATTCCAAGAAACCTATAGTTTACTGTGGTGATTTAAATGTTGCACATATGGAAATTGATTTAAAAAATGCGAAGTCTAATGCCGGTAATTCAGGTTTTACATTTGAAGAACGTGAAAAAATGACGGAGCTATTGGCAAGTGGTTTTGTAGATTCATTCCGTCACATGCATCCTGATACGACAGATCACTATACATGGTGGTCTTATATGAATAAAGTACGCGAGCGTAATATCGGATGGCGTATCGACTACTTTATTGTTTCTGAAAGACTAAAGAACAAAATTAATGTGGCAAGCATTCATTCACAAATTATGGGCAGTGATCATTGCCCAATCGAATTACAGCTTAATAACTAGTATCTATGAGAATAAAATGATCTGGGAAATCCTTGTGAATGTTTTATCACTTTAAATAATGTGATTTCCGTTCCAGGCTACTCGCTTTCCTGTGGGCGAGCGTCGAGCCGAGGAACGAAGGCTAAAATCATCACGTCCTGTGATAACGCCTTCGTGACCAATATCCTGTTGCCCCGACGCCCCCAGGAAGCTTTGCTCTGTGCGAAAGCGTAGCGACAGCAACAACAAAGCGCCCGGCTGGAACGGAAATCACCCCCTCGTTTTGCCGAAGAGCCATACTTTAATAAAAATGACTCTTTAATTTCATTGACACAATAGTTTTTCAACAACATAAAAAATCGTATTTTCTAAAGGGAAAATACGATTTTTTTTATACTGCAACGCAATAAGCATTAAACTTCGAATCTTTAAAAGGTAAAAGAATATATTGCAAAAAGGGGGTTGAGGTGTGAGAAAGTTTACATGGAAAAAGTGGCTACTGGCTATAGCAGGATTTTTAGCTGTAGTAGCTATTGTCACATTTATCGGATTTACATGGTTTATGAATAAATCAAAACCAGTAATTGATGGAGAGCTTTCGTTGAGCGTGCTAGATGAAGATGTAACCGTCACAAGGGATGACAAGGGGATCCCTCATATTTTTGCAAAGACAGATGCAGATTTGTATCGTGCACAAGGCTATGTTCAAGCACAGGATCGACTGTTTCAAATGGATTTAGCGAGAAGACAAGCTAGTGGTCGTTTGTCGGAAATAATCGGTGAGGCAACTATTGATACTGACAAACATTTCCGAACGTTTAGTTTGCGTGATGCAGCTGAAAAGTCATTATCTACCTATGATGCAGAAAGCAGGCAGGTACTTGAGTGGTTTGCAGATGGCGTCAATGCTTTTATTGCACAGGCTAAGAAAAATAATACTTTAAGCTATGAATTTGCATTACTAGGCTACGAACCGGAGGAATGGTCCGTTGTAGACTCTCTCACTATTGGTAAATATATGGCCTATGACTTAGGGGGTAATTGGAATACGCTTGCGTTCCGTCATTGGGCTTTACAAAACTTTGGTGAAGAAAAAGCTAAAGAATTATTTATAAAGTATCCTGAAAACGCTTCATCTATTATCAAGGCAAATAAAGAAAATCCAGTAGCCGTGGCAGGGCATTTTAAGACTGAACTGTTGCCAAATGAATTTAACGGCAGTAATAACTGGGTTGTATCAGGGAAGAAAACAAAAAACGGTACACCAATTTTAGCGGATGATCCACATTTAGGATTAAGTACACCATCTATTTGGTATCAAATGCATTTACAATCTCCTGAGCAAAATGTTAGTGGCGTAATCTTTGCAGGTGTTCCAGGAATTATTTTAGGCCACACCGATAACATTGCATGGGGAGTAACGAATGTTGGACCTGATGTACAGGATTTATATATTGAAATACCAAATCCGAATAATCCAACGCAGTTCCGCTATGATGGCAAGTGGGAGCAAGCGGAGGTACGTGATGAACCGATTAAGGTAAAGGACGGAGAAACGGTAGATTTTAAAGTCGTTGTCACACGTCATGGCCCAATCATGACAGATTTAGCTTTTAAAGATACTGAGCCTTCAGCACAATTTTCGATGCAGTGGACGGCACTGCAGCCTACGACAGAGCTACGTGCTGTACTAGGCTTTAATAAGGCAAAATCCTGGAATGAATTTGAAAAAGCGTTGGAGGATTTTAAGGCACCCGCTCAAAACTTTGTCTTTGCATCAAAGGATGGCACGATTGCTTATAAAGCGAATGGTCAAATTCCGATTCGAAAAAAAGGAGACGGGCAATTACCAGTACCAGGTGATTCTAGTGACTATGGGTGGGAGGGCTTTATCCCGTGGGGTGAGCTTCCGACTGTAGTAAACCCAGATGAAGGCTTTATTGCAACAGCGAATAATGAAGTCATTGGGGAAGAATATCCTTATCATATAACAGATTTTTGGGCACAGCCTTATCGTTTTGAACGGATTAAAGAAGTTTTAGAGGCGAATGATTCTTTAACAGTGGAAGATATGATGAATTTACAAATGGATCAGCATAACCTATATGCTCGTGAGTTTTTACCATCTTTATTAACGTCGATAAAAGCACAAAATCAGGATGGAAAATATAAAGATGTTATTAAATTATTAGAGAATTGGGATATGGTAGATGCAAAGGATTCAGGAGCACCATTAGTGTTCCATACATTAATGGAAAAGTTACAGGAAGTGTTATTTAAGGATCAGATGCCAGAAGATATGTATGAATTAATGTATGGGAAATTTAATATTACTGACCAGCTTTTACGTACAGCTTATGCAGGTAACAAGAGTATATGGATTGAGGAGCAGGGTGGAGTCGATGCAACAGTTTACAAGGCGTTAGAGCTCACTGTCGCACAACTAGAAGATCAATTCGGAAAAAACGTGTCGAAATGGAAATGGGGTGACTTCCATCAACTTACCTTTGACCATACATTAGGTAAAGCTTCGCCGATTCTTGCGGCATATTTTAATGCTAAAAAGGTTCCTATTGGTGGTTCAAAGGTTACTGTTCAGGCTGCTGACAATGATTTAGCTGGAAATGTTAATCATGGAGCATCATGGCGCTTTGTTGTAGATATTGGTGATTTAAGCTCAGCCTATCATATCGTTGGTCCGGGACAGAGTGGACATGTGAAATCTGCCTGGTATCAAGATCAAGTAATGGATTGGGCGAATGGAGATTATCATCAAACATTTGTGAGGAAAGAAGATATTAAAGGTAAAACGTTACGATTGAAAGCACAATAGGATGAGAGGCTATAAGAATCTATAGGGTTTTATATTAAGACAACATGGTTTCTCAGCAAAACGAGTGGTTGATTTCCGTTCCGGCTGAGCGCTTTCCTGGGGGCGTCCGATGAGCCGCTTGGGCCAACACGATGTTGGTCACGAAGGTGTTATCACAGGATGTGATGGTTTTAGCCTTCGTTCCTCTATCGCTAATCCCCAAGGAGTCGCTCAGTCTCCACTCCAATCAACCTCTTAGCGTGCCTTATTTATCTCCACTTTGTTTAATATGTCACCATAATTTCATTATCAGAACAACATGCAAAGTTATCACATTGAAGTGATAGCTTTTTTACTTTTATATTTATGAGTTAGCAATTTAAATAAAGTATTTTTAAACTTGTGATATAAATCATTTACATTCAAATATTCGTTTGAATATGATGGGATATTATGTTATATTGAAAACAATCAAACGAATATTTGAATGAGGTGAAAAAATGCCAAAAGAAGTATGTGAGATAACACATGTTCATGAAGAAGCTGTCATTAAGGTACAACAGCAAATGCCAGATCTATCAGGAGTAGCAAAATTTTTAAAGGCATTATCTGATGAAACAAGACTGAAAATTACGTATGCCTTAACGATCAAAGATGAATTATGTGTTTGCGATGTTGCCTCCATAATCGGTTCGTCAGTAGCAACAGCATCGCATCATTTACGTTATTTGAAAGATAATAATTTAGCGAAATCCTATCGTAAAGGAAAACAGATGTATTACTCTTTAGCTGATGAGCATGTGTATCAAATTGTAACGATTGCCTATGAACATGTGAAAGAGGGGATTGCAAATGGCAGCGACACCAACTAAACAAGAATACAGGCTACAAAACTTATCCTGCGCCAGCTGTGCAGCGAAATTCGAAAAAAACGTGAAGGCTATCCCCGAGGTCCAGGATGCACAAGTGAATTTTGGCGCTTCTAAAATAATGGTTATTGGTAATATTGACGTTGATCAGCTTGAAGAAGCAGGTGCCTTCGACGGTATAAAAGTATCCCAATCAACAGCAAGAACAATTGAAAAATCAACACCTTTTTATCGAAAAACAGAAAATATATTAGCTGGAATTTCCTTGCTGTTCATAGTGCTTGGATATGTGTTTGGAGCAATGCGTAGTGAAATTGAGCCATTAACTATTGGGATGTTTATTATCGCAATTCTAGTTGGGGGAATTGGCATTTTTAAAACAGGTTTCCGCAATCTAACACGTTTTGAATTTGATATGAAGACACTGATGACCATTGCAGTAATAGGTGCAGCGATTATAGGTGAATGGGAAGAAGCGGCCGTTGTTGTCTTTTTATTCGCAGTAAGTGAAGCACTTGAAGCCTATTCGATGGATAAGGCGCGTCAATCGATTCGTCAGCTAATGGATATAGCTCCACCAACAGCAACGATAAAGCGAGCACATGGCGAGCATTTTCATGAAATGGAGCTGCCGACGGAAGAGATTGAAATTGGCGACATTTTAATCGTAAAACCTGGTCAGAAGATCGCTATGGACGGAATTGTAGTTAGCGGATTGTCGGCAGTGAATCAGGCGGCGATTACAGGTGAATCTATCCCGGTCAATAAAACAGTCGATGACGAAGTATTTGCAGGAACTCTAAATGAAGAAGGTGCCCTAGAGGTTCGTGTAACAAAGCGAGTAGAGGATACAACGATTGCAAAAATTATTCACCTAGTTGAAGAAGCACAGGCAGAAAAAGCACCTTCACAGCAGTTCGTTGATCGCTTTGCGAAATACTACACACCTGCAATTATGATTGTTGCTTTACTTGTAGCGGTTATACCCCCTTTATTTATAGGTGATTGGCAACATTGGATTTACCAAGGATTAGCAGTACTTGTTGTAGGGTGTCCATGTGCTCTGGTTGTTTCTACACCGGTTGCTATTGTTACGGCAATCGGGAATGCTGCTAGACAAGGCGTTCTTATTAAAGGTGGTATCCATTTAGAACAGCTTGGTCATATTGAAGCAATAGCATTTGATAAGACAGGTACACTTACAAAAGGTCAACCTGCTGTAACAGATATTTTTACATCGCAGGAAGTGTCTGAGGATTATGTTTTACAGCTAGTAGCGGCCGTTGAAAAGCAATCACAGCATCCATTAGCTAAAGCAATTTTACAGGCATTGCATGAGAAAAGTTTAACAGAGCTTATACCAACAGACTTTCAATCCGTAACAGGCAAGGGTGCCTATGCAACGGTAGATGGTCAAACAATTTATGTAGGAAGCTTAAAATGGATTGCTACATTAACGACTGTTGATGAAACGATAAAAGAACAGGTTGAAAAACTTCAACAACAGGGTAAAACAGTTGTAGCAGCTGTTAGTAATGATCAGTTTATTGGGATGATTGGTATTGCTGATCAATTACGTCAAGAAAGTAAAGATGTCTTAAATAAATTAAATGGTTTAAAAGTGAAGCATAAAGTTATGCTAACAGGTGATGCAGAACCAACGGCACAGGCAATTGCAACTTCTTTAAATATGACAGATGTAAGAGCAAGTTTATTACCTGCAGAAAAATTAATGGCCATTAAAGATTTACGTGCACAGTTTGGCGCAGTGGCGATGGTAGGAGATGGTGTCAATGATGCTCCTGCACTTGCCTCAGCCAATGTTGGTATTGCAATGGGTGGTGCTGGCACTGATGCGGCACTAGAAACTGCGGATATCGCATTAATGGGTGATGATTTAACGAAGCTTCCTTATACAATTGGTTTAAGTAGAAAAACATTACGCATTATTAAAGAGAACATTATATTTGCCTTAGCCCTAAAATTAGTTGCTCTGTTACTCGTTATCCCAGGATGGCTAACATTATGGATTGCAATCTTTGCAGATATGGGTGCTACATTAATAGTTGTTTTTAATTCATTACGATTAATCAAATCTAAGAAATGGTGAATAAGATATAATCCGGTGGAAATGTGCAGGAAATTAGTCATTCTGAGGGGCTAGTAATATTTATTGATATAGATGCTACTAGTGATTCTTGAAAAAATGCTTTGTTAACGCTATTATGGTTTCAGGAATAATGTAACAATTAAATATAAATGAGGCGAAGGTTTGAATATGTCAGATCCTATTTTAGTAAATGTTACAGAGGAAATTGTGCGTGGTTTAGTAAGTTTTCTACTACGAGGACCGGAATATCAAACATTTTGTAAATGTGAAATCTGTGAACTTGACGCAGTGGCACTTACACTGAATGCATTGCCTAGTAAGTATGTTACATCTATGGAATCCAGAGATGAAGCATTTAGAATGATGAATACTCCTGAAAATATCGAACGCATCAATAAAGAGATTATTCATGCATTACATGTGGTAAATAAGTATCCTCGACATAAGGTGGAGCCAACTTCTATATGAAGTTGGCTCTTCATGTTTTTGAAAAAGTATTGGGTCAATGAAGGTGTGTCTAAATAAAGTATAACCTTTGGCAGAGCGAGGGGGTGATTTCCGTTCCGACTGGGCGCTTTCCTGGGGGCGTCGGGGCAACAGAATGTTGGTCACGAAGGCGTTATCACAGGACGTGATGCTTTTAGCCTTCGTTCCCCTATTTTCCAATCAACCAATTCACTTAGCGTGTATTTTCTGGTACGACACTATAATTTATAATGATAAAGCGAAGCGTCAGCAACAAATATTTTATGTGCGAAAGCGAAGTGGTAGCAACATCAGATACAAATAAGTCTATTTAGTTCGAATATGATGAATAGCCAAAGCGTTCACTTTTGAAATGCATGAAATTATAATAGCACTACGCTATTGTTGATTGGAGTGGAAGGCTACTCGACTCCCGTGGGAAAGTGAGACAGGCGAGACCCTGCACGGAGCACAGCAGAGGAAGCGGCTCGACGCTCGCCCACAGGAAAGCGAGTAGCCTGGAACGGAAATAAACCCCTTGCTTTGCGTAAAGCATCCTTTATTTAAAATGATACCTTAATTTCATTGACACTTATTTTCCATCTACACGGGAGCCAACATATGAAGTTGGTTCTTTTTAGGATGCACATGTATTGTTTTTCTGGCATATGTATTTTCAGTTAACTTTTAAGGCAAGCTTGTAGTAAACTAGAGAGTAAGAAAAGGAAAGAGAGGGAATAGGATATGCCAACACCAAGTATGGAGGATCATATCGAACAAATATACTTATTAATTACAAATAAAGGGTATGCTCGTGTGTCTGACATTGCTGAAGCATTATCTGTTCTTCCTTCTTCTGTTACAAAAATGGTTCAAAAATTAGATAAAGATGGTTATTTAGTTTATGAAAAATACCGTGGCCTTACATTGACGCCTAGAGGAGAAAAGCTAGGAAAACGTCTTGTACAGCGTCATGAGCTTCTAGAGCAATTTTTGCGAATCATTGGTGTAGATGAAGAGCGAATTTACGATGATGTAGAAGGAATTGAACATCATTTAAGTTGGAACTCAATCGATCGAATTGCGGATCTTGTGCAGGTAATGGAAGAAAATCCGGACATCGTTAAAAAACTAGAGGCATCTAGAACACATCATAATTTCTAAAGTTTTTGTGAAAATGATGGTAAGAGGGAAAGGAAGACAATATGAACGAATTAAAATCAGGTGAAGTTGTTACGTTAACTGTATTAGAGCAACAAGCATCGAAATGGATCTTAACAAATGGAGTTAACGAACTGCCCTTAAATGCTTCAGAGGTAACAGAGCCACTTGCAGTAGGTGACCGCCTTGAAGTATTTTTATTTGCGGATCGTCGTGGCGATTTAGCAGCAACAACAGCTATACCGTCTTTCGTACAAGGGGAATATGGCTGGGCTCGTGTTCTAAAAGTAGTCGAGCATGAAGGGGCCTTTGTAGATATCGGAACGTCACGCGAGGTACTAGTAAAAGCTGAAGATTTACCTGCAATAACAGAGCTTTGGCCAGCACCAGGCGACCATTTATTTATGACATTACGCACAGATCGCAATGGTGATTTATTTGGACGTTTAGCAACTGAAGAAAAAATTTCGGAATTGTATGAAGGTGCATTTGAAGAAATGCATAATAAAAACATTAAGGCACGTCCATATCGTTTATTACCAGTTGGCTCATTTTTATTAGGTGTGGAGACTCCGTACCGTATTTTTGTTCATGAGTCAGAGCGTAATGCAGAACCTCGTCTTGGACAAGACGTAGATGTTCGTATTATTGATGTAAAAGATGATGGCTCAATGAATGCTTCACTTTTACCACGTAAGCATGAACGTATTTCAGATGATGCACAAAAAATATTAAATTATTTACAAGATGTTGGGGGCAAAATGCCATTTGGCGATAAATCCTCACCTGATGAAATTCAAGAAATGTTTAATATGAGTAAAGCTGCATTTAAACGTGCGTTAGGTACACTTTTGAAAGCTGGTAAGGTGAAACAACAAAATGGTTGGACAGAGGAAATTTAGTGCAGGAAGACATTCATATATCTAAGGTATGGTGAATGACTGCCAGATGAAGTGAAAGAAAATGACGAGAGCTACTATGAAACCTTCTCGTCTTTTTTTCGTACTAATTATTGCTTAACTTCTTTCGGCGGGTGGCCAAACTGCCGCTGAAATAGAGGAACTCAGTCTAAGAACGCCACGTCCTGTGGCAATTTATCTGTGCGAAAGCGTAGCGACAACAACAACAACAACAACACACGACTGAGTGACCAACATCGTGTTGGGCTAAAGCCTCCGGATGCAATGATGCCGAGGCATCATTGATTGGCAAACATGATACTGGCCAAATGAGTTTTCTAACGAAAGGGGTCACAAAATTTGAAAAAAACGTGGATAAAAATACTAACTGCGACTATGTTAGTATTTGGCGTGATGGCACCAGCAACAGGTTTTGCAGCTGATAATACGCCACCTAAAGCAATTGATGAAAAATTAGGAGTACCAATCGTCGTATATGGTGCAAACTTATCTGAGGCTGAAAAAGAGTCTGTTAAAGAGTCATTAAAAGTGAACGAAGAGCCTGAAGTTGAAGAAATAACAGTTTCAGGTCAAGACTTAGCTAAATATATTAAAGATAGTAATTCAAGCTCTCGTATGTATTCTTCTGCCAAAATTACGCGCAAGAATGCAGGAGAAGGCTTAGTTATTGAAATTGTTACACCATCAAATATTACACAGGTTACTTCTGAAATGTATGCAAATGCCATGCTAACTGCAGGTATTGAAGATGCAACAGTACAGGTGGCTGCACCTAAAGCAGTAACAGGTCATTCAGCGCTTGTGGGAATATACAAAGCATACGAAGTAACAACAGGTGAAAAGCTTGATACTGATCGCACAGATGTTGCAAATGACGAACTATCAGTAGCAACTACTCTTACGCAATCGGCAGGTGTGGACGATGCCAAGGTTGCAGAATTACTAACAGAAATCAAAAAACAAATTGCAGAATCAAAGCCAGCAACTAAAGAAGAGGTTGAAAAGATTGTGCAAGAGCAATTAAAGAAGCTTGAAATTAATTTAAGTGATAAGGACCGTCAATTGCTAGTTGATTTGATGAACAAAATTAGTAAACTAGACATTGATTTTAGTAAATGGTCTAAACAATTAGACGATATTAGCAGTACAATTAAAGATAAATTTGGATCGCTAATGGAAGATACAGGATTCTGGGCAAGTGTGAAAAATTTCTTTGCTAATTTAAAGGATACAATTGCATCATGGTTTAATTAATTTATAGAAAAGAATCTGCAACACTTTCTCTTGATTACTAGAGGAAAGTGGGCAGATTCTTTTATTTTTCAAGGGGTGGGACTTTTTGAAGTGCTACATGTTTAAAGGCTATGTTACTATGATAAAAAGGAGTGGTGAGAAATGGAATTTCAATTACAACAGCTAGCGGAATATAAACTTGCTTTTGTCTATGAGCAAGAAGGGGAAAAATTGGCGGAAATTACATGGCAGCAAAAAGGTCAAGTAATGGTAATGGATCACACATATGTATCAGATAAGCTCCGTGGTCAAGGCGTGGCCAAAAAATTGTTAGATCATGCCGCAGTTTATGCACGTGAGCAAGGTTATAAAATGGAAGCTGTTTGCTCGTATGTAGTTGCAGCATTTGAAAAATCTGATGCTTATAATGATGTAAAACAATAAAGTGAAACTTTAATCAGTGGGGATTTTTTTCATCCCCACTGATTATTAATCTTCACCAATCGGGCGTTTACGGGCAGTTTTAATCACATCTTATTTCTTTAATTTTGCAAAATTTTATGGTGAAGCTTACTCCCGTTAATGCGGGATAAAAAATAAGGCAATCTGCTTGTTTGATGGCGGATTGCCTTTTAACTTCTTGCAGCGGATGTACAATCATCCGCTGCAAGAAGTTAGCCTCCGGCGGATATCATGGAAATCAGAAAGGAATTCTTAAAGGATGTTAGCCTAAAATCATCGCATCCATGCGATAACGGCTAAATGACCTGCATCCCACGTCCTGTGGCATTACCGAAATGGCCAACATCGTGTTGGCCCTCGTGCATGCCCAAGTAGCCGATTCCGGACGCATTGTTTATCTGTAGCGAAAGCAAAGCGTCAGCTACAATTTTGCCGAGGCATAATTGATCTTCTAATGCCAATCATCCATGCTGCTCCTTACAGTAAAATACTATATATAAGTGCTGTTAAGAGGCCTGCTCCACCTACTAATGAAGCCATGTCTATCCAATCATATACTGAGTCTAAATCTTTCATAAAAATCACACTCCAATTATTAGTATTAATTCATTAATTCCCTTTGCTCGTCCTTTATAGTCATAAATAGTTACAAAAATATCGTGATTTAAGAAAATCAACTTATATAAATGGCATATGTTTATCAAATGTCATTCCTAATTTTCGGTGATAAGCAAGAAATAGATACATGCAATAAAATTTAGTAGGAGAATGATTAACTATGTCTTGAAACATACAGACGTACTATGAATTTTGTTTATATGATGAAGGCGAAGGGTTATAGATGATGTCTCTCTTTTTATATATGCTGTAAAGTATATAAAAATTATGTTTAGTCCTTTAAAAATAGGGAAAGATATAAAACAGAGCCAGTTTCTATATTTTTGGGAGGGATATATAATGGCAAAACGTAAAGGTTTTGTGATTGCAGGGTTAGCTTTAGCAGCAACTTATTTAAGTAAAAAAGAAAACCGTGATAAAGCATTAAGTACGCTCAATGGTGCAAAGTCTAAATTAGCCTCTTATTTGAATACAACGAATATGGAGATGCACGAAAACATTTCAGAGCGTATATCTACTGAGGTAGCGACAGAAGCCGGAACTTCTCCAACAAAAATAGCTTCAAATGAAATGGTTGCTGAAGGCGGAGGACATACAAGTATCCATTACTATCATGAAGAAATTCATGAAAAAAAGAATTAATAACAAAAAAACCTTCTCATATCACGTGAGAAGGTCTTTTTTGTGTACATATGATGATAGTTGCAAATACTAATAATACAATTCCGGTAAATATAAAGCCGCTGACAATACCTAGAGAGAGCCATCCGAGCAATGAGGAACCTAGGACAACTCCTAGTGAGAAGAAGGCATAAAAATAACCATAGGCTTTTCCACGAATGTCAGCAGTCGTAGAGTCGATTAAAAGTGAATTGACTGATGGAAATAAGAAGCCAAACCCGATCCCATAGCAGGCCATTGCAATATAAAGGAACGTACTTGAATCCGCCTGGCTAATTAATAATTGACTTATCCCCATTAAACCTATACCAAGTGATAATGTTTTAATTGGAGCAACCTTATCGAAAATACGGTTAGTCGGCAAAATAAATACGAGTACAGCAATAATTCCGAATGTACTCATCAAAGTACCGCTTAAACGTGAATCAAAGCCTAAAGATTGTACTTTAAGAGGAAGGAGATAGGCAATAACCCCTTGAGAAAACATTAAAAAGAATGCACTAAAGAAGGCTTTTAATGTACCTGTATTATTAAAAAGTACATGAATAGGGATGTTTGTAGGTGGCGCAGATTTTTCTTTTTTTACCTGATTTGATTTTAGCAAAAAGAAGGCAAGTACACTCAACAAGAGCATAAAGCTTGCTGTTATATTAAAAACGAATGGTACGCTAGTACGACTCGCTAAAATTCCACTAAAGGCAGGGCCGATTATTGCGGCGATACCAACAAATGCTCCAGAGATAGCACTGCCCTTACCTCTTTTTTCTTGCTCAGTTGCATTTGCTAAAAATGTGAAAGCAGCAGGAACGATAAAGCCCGCAACTAATCCATGTACAAAGCGGACTACTAATAGAACAAAAGGATCTTCTACTAAATTATAAAGTGATAGTGAAAGACCTGTTGTTAAAAGACCTAGGATTAAAATAGCGAATGGTCCCTTACGATCCGTTAAAAAACCAGAGATAATATTACCAAATGTATTGGAAAGAGAATACATACCTACAGCCAGGCCAGTAAAGAAGGCGGATGCCCCTAAGGATTCAGCATATGTACTCATGACAGGAAGCTGGGTAAATAGGTCGAAAAATGAAAAGAATATAATCAAGTAGATAAGTTTCTTCATTGCTCCTCCGATGAAAAGTTATGTATTTAGTAAGATAGTCCAATATAAGTATTACACTGATTATATCATTCCCGACAAAAAAGAACGCCTCATAAGTTTTTCAACTTATGAGGCGTTCCTGAAATATGAAAATTAAGCTTTAGCCACTTCTTTTTTCATTGTTTTGTTTTTAGCAAGATTTACGTGCCAAGAAAGTGCTTCCTCTAAAATATGAGGTGTTTGATGGCCGCCAGTTGCTTCTAGAGCACGGTTATAGTAATCCCAAAGTTGTTCTTTGTAATCTGGGTGTGCACAGTTTTCGATAATTAAAGGTACACGCTCTTGTGGTGCTAGACCACGTAAGTCAGCAATACCTTGCTCAGTTACGATTACATCAACATCATGTTCAGTGTGGTCTACGTGAGAAACCATTGGCACGATTGAAGAGATAGCGCCGCCTTTTGCGTATGATTTAGTAACGAAAATACCTAGACGTGCGTTACGTGCAAAGTCACCTGAACCACCGATACCGTTCATCATACGAGTACCAGATACGTGTGTTGAGTTTACGTTTCCATAGATATCTAATTCAAGAGCAGTGTTGATTGAGATTAGACCCAAACGACGGATAAGCTCTGGGTGGTTAGAAATTTCTTGTGGACGTAAGCAAATTTTATCAGCGTATTTCTCTAGGTTGCCATATACTTTTTTCTGTAATTCTTCAGTCAGTGTAATTGAAGTAGCTGCTGCAAATTTAACTTTACCAGCATCAATTAAGTTGAATACAGCATCTTGAAGTACTTCAGAAGCAACAACTAAATCTTCAAATTCTGAATTTGCGAAGCCGTCAAGTACAGCGTTTGCAACAGAACCTACACCAGATTGTAATGGCATTAATTGTTTTGTTAAGCGACCAGCTTTAATTTCATCGCTGAAGAAGTCTAATAAAATGTTCGCCATTGTTTGTGTTTCTTCATCTGGCGGAACGATTAATGAAGGAGCATCTGGCTCTTCAGAAATAACAATCGCTTTAATTTTAGCTGGATCTACTTTAATACCGATGTCACCAATGCGTTGCATAGCATCAGTCATTGGGATTGCTTCACGTTGACCTTGCTCACCTGGTACATAGATATCGTGGATACCTATTAAAGCTTCTGGATGAGAGATATTTAATTCGACAATAATATTTTCAGCGTAATCAGCGAAGATTGGTGAGTTACCTACAGAGTTTGTTGGGATAATAAATCCATCTTCTGTAATAGCAACGGCTTCAAGAATTAAATATTTAATTGGTCCAATAATTCCTTGACGAACTAATTCAGCGTTATGTGAAAGATGAGCGTCTACATATAGGACATCACCAGAGTTAATTAAATTACGGATCGTTGCATCTCCTTGGAATGGTCCACGTTTGCGGATAACACCAGCATCAGCTAAGTATTTATCTACTTCAGGTCCTAAAGAAGCTCCTGTATATACATCAATTTTGAATTTTTCGTTTTTAGCGCGCTCTACTAAAGCCATAGGAACAACTTTTGCGTCCCCCGCACGAGTGAATCCACTCATACCAACTACATCACCATCAGAGATAAGTGCTGCAGCTTCTTCAGCAGTAACAATTTTACTTTCAAGTTCTTTTAAGCCTAGGCGTTTTTGAACATTTGCATCCATAAAAAAATCCTCCCCTAAAAAGTTTGATGGAAACCGATTACAAAACTAGAAAAACGTGTAAGAATTTTCTGTTTATTTAGTTGTAGTATGACACCAACCATTTGAATAATACTATCACCAAATTGTCACAAATACTTTAGAAATAGCATTAAATTGAGTAAAAACAGGAAAAATGAGCATAAAAACGAATTTTCGACAGAGAAAACGTTTTAATGTAGAGCTACAAAGCAAATTTTCTAAAAATAAAAGATTAAATAACATAATGGGGGGATGTGCGCTTTCCTGGGTGCGTCTGATGAGCTTTAACATGTCATCCTAGACTGTTGGTGATGTGCAGTAAGAAAAAAGTACAGCGAACAATAAAAAATGCTCGCTGTACTTATCAAAATTAGAAACCTAAAGATCGACGGAAGTAACTTGCGTAGCGTTGGCTAACAGGAATACGAGTACCGTCTTTCATGATTAATAAAAACGTTGAATGTGAATCTGGTTGAATTTCATCAATGTAGTCAATGTTAACGATATAAGAGCGGTGACAACGTATAAATGAGTCAGGCGCTAAAAATAGCTCAAGATCACTTAGGTTTAAGCGGTGATATCCTTCACGACTCATTGTTTTAACAAATGTTTTTCGTAGCTGTGTTTCAAGATAAATGACCTGATCATGCTTGATTGGGTACCAGCAATCATCAATTTTGATTGTAATGTAGTTCGTTAAAAATGCTGACGGCTTTTGTGGGAAGATCGCAGTGATAGCACCCTTAGTTTCACCTTCTTCCATTAAAGGAATGCTCATGCCGTAATATGCTACGCCAAATACATCAGGCTCAATGTAAGAGCTAATCTTTTGTCCGTAGTTTAACGCTTTGTGAGCTGCAGACCCTTCTTTAATTGGGTCGCCAGGTTTGATTTTTAAATCAACTTTTTTGCTCGGTTGGTAGTACAAGTATTCGTTTGTATCGGAAATTGCAATGGAAGTATTCTCGGGAAAGAACTCCTTAATAATTTCCATAATTTCTTCTATTTGTCTTGGTTCCACTATTAACACCTCGTCTAAACTTTTAAAAATAGTATTATCATCTATTTTACTACATATTCGTATAAATTATATAGAGAAGATTTCGGAATAAAAAAGAGAAATGTCGATTGATGAAATATAAATGCGCAAAACCCATTACATAATTTGTAACAAATTTTAAATAATTACTAATTGATTTTGGTATGTATATGGTAAAATCTAATTGTAAGTAAATAAGTTACGAGGTTTCTACTATGTATATATGATAAATTGGAACTAGTATGGAAGACAAAATGTGGTTGAAAGGAAATCGCAGAATATGGTAAAATTCACTGTATAGTCTATTTTTTTTTGTAACTGGTGGTTTAGTTGGGTTATTTTTAAGTTATATTCATTATATAATTATGAAATATGACTCAATTCATACAATTAATAAGGGAATACTATTTTCTTATTTTGAAATAAGTAGATTGATGTCAAAAATTGTGAAAGCAAT
The DNA here is from genome assembly GCF_044755845.1 of Lysinibacillus sp. NPDC092081. NCBI lineage: Bacteria > Bacillati > Bacillota > Bacilli > Caryophanales > Bacillaceae > Lysinibacillus > Lysinibacillus sp. NPDC092081. Next base: position 28,214 of record NZ_JBIVRU010000024.1, on the reverse strand, counting down.
TTGTGCAATCTGAGGAAAGATGGGGAAGATTATGCAACTACATCAACATTCTATGTCAGAAACGATATCCAAAAGATACTTTCAGGAAATCGATAGTATTAACCAATACATCGGTGTAGAAGAATTTTTTAATATTGAGTCGAAATTAATATTTGAAATTTACCATTTAGAATCTGCAAAGGCTAAGAAATCTTTGCACGAATTAATTGATATTCTTTCAATACGTTTTGGCAAACAAGTCATTAAAATTGTTCGAAGTTATTTTTCTGTTTTGTCGTCAATTGTTGCTCGTAAATTGCTAGACAATCAAGTTCCTTCGAAGAAAGCATTTGCTTTTAACATTGCGTGTAATGATATGATTGAAAATCAGATGAAAGACGCAGAATTTTTACAGTTTGCGGATGATTTAATTGATTTCTTTGTCTATTTTATCGCAGATCGTAAGCAACCGACTTTCCGTCACCAGACCGTTAATAAAGTAATTATGTATATAAATGATGAATTGGAAAATGACTTAACAGTAGAAAGTATCGCAAATAACTTCCATATTAGTACAAGTCACTTATCACGTATTTTTAGAGAACATGTTGGTATTACACTAGTTGAATATCTAAATGTACGTCGAGTAGAAGAGTCACAGTACTATCTTAGACACACTAATAAAAGTATTACTTCTATTTCAGATCAATTCCATTTCTGTAACCAAAGCTATTTTACCCGCATCTTTAAAAAATATACAGGGGTAACGCCCAAACATTTCCGAGACGAGCTACATCATGAATTTTATCGTTTTGAAATGACGGAATCAGAGCTTCAAAACGTTTAACTTATTTCAGCGGGTGTCAAACATCCGCTGAAATAGAGGAACTCAGGCTAAGAACTTCCCATCCTGTGAAAACGCCACGTCCTGTGGCATTCCCAAAACGACAGACATCGTGTCGGCCCTCATGTTGTTGCTGACGCTTCGCTTTCGCGTAATAAATATCTGCAGGCGTAAGCACAAAGTAGATTCTGGACGCAATTATGCCGAGGCATAATTGATAGCCAGAAGTATACTTAGTAGTTATTCACAATATGATTAATAAATAGATGCGAACGTATTAGCGATGCTAAAGCTCGCATCTTTTTTTTGATATCAAAAACAGTGGAATTAGTAGCACTTGCTATTTGATAAAAATAGACCCTTTAATGTATACTTCATTTTAGTTGATAAATATATAGTAGGTGGAAAAATGAAAAATTTGAAGCTATTTTCAATGCTTGGACTCGTCGTTTTTGTTCTTAGTGGCTGTCAAGCGGTGCAAAACAAAGAAGGTTTTTTCTATAGTATCTTTGTAAAACCAATGGAATTTTTATTGGAATTTTTCGGTAAAACTATGTTTTCAGGTAGCTATGGTTTAGCAATCATTGCTATTACGGTTCTTATTCGTTTAATTTTAATGCCGATAATGTTAAAAAATTATCGTTCGCAACAAAAGATGAAAATGAAAATGGATGCGTTTAAGCCTGAAATGGAAGCTGTTCAGAAAAAGATGAAGGAAGCAAAGACAAAAGAAGAACAAACGCAGTATCAACAAGAAATGATGGCATTATATCAAAAACATGGTATTAATCCACTCAACATGGGCTGTTTACCAATGTTAATTCAAATGCCAATTATCATGGGTCTTTATTTCTCCATTTTATATTCTACAGATGTGAAAGCACATGAATTTTTATGGTTTAGCTTAGGCTCACCTGATATCATTATGACAATTGTCGCAGGTCTTGTATATTTAGTTCAAGCACGTGTATCATTATGGACAGTACCAGAGCAACAAAAAGCACAAATGAAAATGTTTATTTACATTTCACCAATTATGATTGTCTTTATCTCGATGTCATCTATGGCAGCCCTACCACTTTACTGGTCAGTCAGCGGTGCATTGTTGATTATTCAAACATATGTCGGTCGAAAATTTTATTCGGAGCATCCGGAAAAAATAAACTCATAAAATAATTTATGTCGAGGCGCCTATGTAGCCTCGATTTTTTTAGGAGGACAGCAAGATGAACATAAAGTGGTTATCATCTATTCTAGTCGCGATTTTTAGTATTGCGGCTATCGTATTTATTATCATGGGTAATTTTAATTTTGCGGTATTGGCAATGACGATTATGTTTGCCGTATCGAATGGTTTTAGGGCAAAAAGTTTTAAAGAGCAAGGTTATATAAAAGAGGCAAAATGGATGAAGTACATGGCAATCTTTTTCTCGATTGCTTCTATAGTAGTGTTTATTATTATTCTCACAAACTAATTTTAAAATCATTGGTGAAAATCTACACCCTAAATTGTGAACAGTGCTAAAATGAGACTATACCAATATAGTAAAAACTAGTGTCGGTACTTACTGAAGGACTATTCTCTCGACAAGAGATTTAACTTCTTTCAGCGGGTGTTTGGACAACCGCTGAAATAGAGGAACTCAGTCTAAAAACGCCACGTCCTGTGGCATTACCGAAATGACTGACATCGTGCAGGCCTAAGCACAAAGCCGATTCCGGACGCAATTATACTGAGGCATAATTGATTTCTTTGAAGAGGATACTTACCATGTAGTACTGGATAACTTTAAAAGGGGTAAAAAATAGTGAAAAAGAAACGTTTACCATTCATCCTTGGTGCTGTAATCTCAGTGGCGCTTATAGTCTCTATTTTCGTAGTTTATAACTATAAAAATAAACAGGTAAGTAATGCATCAGATGAAGAAGAACAACAAACAGCAGAACCAACTAAAAAAGATTCACCCGCAAAAGAAGAACCGAAAAAAACAGCAGATAATCCTGTGAAGCCAGAGCAGAAGACAGATGAAAATGGCTATGTACCAAATCAAACATTACCAACTGAGCCGACATATATTAAGGGTATTTTATTAGCGAATAAAATATATCCGCTACCATCTACCTTCGCGCCTGAAGAAAATCCTGAGGCACGTCAAGCACTAAACAAAATGTTTGCTGCAGCAAAACAACAAGGTTTCGATTTAGTAGCCTTTAGTGGCTATCGATCTTTTGACTATCAAACAACATTATATAATAACTATGCTAAACGTGATGGACAAGCTGCGGCTGATCGCTATAGTGCTCGACCAGGTTATTCAGAGCATCAAACAGGTTTGGCCTTTGATATAGGGGAGCGCGGCAAAGATAATTTATGGCTAACTGAAGAATTCGGTGAAACACCAGCAGGACAATGGTTATTTACACATGCTCAAGACTACGGCTTTATTTTACGATTCCCCCAAAATAAAGAAGACATCACAGGTTATATGTATGAGTCATGGCATTACCGTTATGTTGGTGTAGACATAGCAAAAGACATTAAAAAACAAAATAGTACGCTAGAAGAATATTTAGGTGTGAAATAAAAAAGGGAAGAGAGTTGTTCATAATTAATGAACTAGCTCTCTTCCTTTTCTACATTCTACAAGATAGGTGTTAATAAGCGTGAAATGGATTCTTTAAATTTAATCAGTGTAGAACGATTTTTGTACATTTCCCAGGTTAATTCAGTACAATCAAAAATATCCTTTTCAAACAACTCAGCAAGCTGATGTGAAATCGTTGAGTCATAGATGAAGGCATTTACTTCAAAATTTAAACTGAAACTTCGTACGTCGAGGTTTGCTGTTCCGACTGTAGATGCTTCATCGTCAATAATAATTGCTTTAGCATGAATAAAGCCCTTCTCATAAATATAAACTTTTGCTCCTGCACGCAATAATTGTCCTACGTATGAGTATGTAGCCCAATAAACAAACATATGATCAGGCTTATTTGGAATCATGATTCTTACATCAATGCCTGAAAGCGTCGCAATTTTAATAGCATCTAAAAAACTAACATCAGGTATGAAATACGGCGTTTGGATATATATATATTTCTTCGCCATATTAATAAGCTTTAAATAACCGATTTTAATTTGTTCCCATTCAGAGTCAGGTCCGCTAGACACGATTTGTAAGCCTACATCGCCTTTTTTCGGAATAGCAGGGAAGTAACGGTCCGAATAACCCATTTTCTGTTGTGCGCAAGCTTGATTCCAATCAAGTAAAAAACGTGTTTGTAATGGATGTACGGCACTACCTTCAATACGTAAATGTGTATCTCTCCAATAGCCAAACTTCTTTTGTAGACCTAGGTACTCATCTCCGACATTAAAGCCACCGATATAACCAATACGGCCATCAATCACAACGATTTTTCGGTGATTTCTAAAATTTAAACGAGGGTTTATAAGTGGCAAAGTGGATGGGAAAAATACTTCAATTTCACCGCCTGCATTAAGCAATTCCTTGAAATGGCGTTTTTTAACGTTGCGTGAGCCCATTTCATCATATAAGATTCTTACCTTAACCCCTTGCTGTGCTTTTTTTATAAGTTTAGTAACAATGCGTGTACCTAAGTCATCTAGACGGAAAATATAATATTGAATGTGAATATGATCTTTTGCTGCCTCAATATCTTTTAGAAGTTGCTCAAATTTATCTGCCCCATCATCAAAAATATCAAGGTGGTTGTCCTGCGTTAATACTGCATTATTTGTTTTAAGATGCATATAAATCATCTCTTTATAATTTTCCGCATTTTCTATACGAAACTCGAACGTATCATCTCGGATCGCTTCTGTCTGATAACTAATAAGGTTATCGATACCAATATCCTTGCGTCCTTCCCAACGGAATAAATGCTTTCTCCGTAATTGTCGTCCGAATAGCAAGTATAAAATAAACCCACCTAATGGAATGAAAAATAGTACGAGAATCCATGCCCATGTAGAAGTGGCATCTTTACGCTCTAAAAAAATTATGACCATGGCTGCTAAAATATTGACAAACATAATTAAAGATACTAGATATCCAAAGTCTGTAAAAATACTCATTCCTACACCTGCCTTTACTATATTTTCGCAATATATCTAGTATAGCTTACTTTATATGTGGAAAGAAGATAAGAAATTGTTAGTAAGCATGGAAAAGGATTACCTCTGAAACTAGAACGAGGTAATCCAAAATCAATTTCGCCTTGTCGTAATGGTTGTAAGCTGCCGCTTCGCTTTCGCTACAGAATACATTTGCCTGAATAAAGATCAATGATTAGTAATGCTCCCATTGAAATAAAATATCGGAAAAATCCCTTTGAAGAAGCTTTTCTCGGTTAATAAAAAATTTCCCAACGCCGCTATCTGCCCACATAATACCGATTTCATCATTAGAGTCTATTTGGAGTAACAATACATCATATCGTTTAAGGAGCTGCGATTCGTGACGGATATCCTCCTCTAAAAAATAGGCATAACCACCAATTTTAGCTCCAGCCCCTAAGAAGTGTTGTAGATAAATCTCCCGTAAATCAACATCTTCTGATGAAGGAATTAATGTTGGTAAATAGTGTACCGCCCGATAATCTAAAGCAGAAACAGGTTCTTGGATCGGTTGATATTGTAATGCTAACTCCTGATCAATAGGGAACCGATCATCTGCTTTTTGTGCTAAAAACTCTTGTTTAGGGACAGTCGCTTTAAAATCTACAGTAGGATAAAAACGTATTTTATAGAATTGCTGGAAAATATCCTCGTGATAATGATCAGCATTCACGAAAATATTAGATGAAATAAAAAATTGAAGAATACCCTGAGATGGGAAATCCTTTAGTGGTGGCATTTCTGCAAAGTTAATTTGAGCTAATAGCCGCATAGGCTCACCTGTAATATCTTTCGGATACGTTTGGTAATAGGGTAAATAAGGTTCCCCAGCAAATTTACTTTCCGTAAACGTAGTTGAACGTTTATATGGTGTGATAATCATTGCTGAAAGTAGTGTATCTTCAATTTCAAAACGAAACGATTCTAGCTCTTTGGGAAGTAAAAGATTTGTTGTTTTGTTCATGCAGAGCCCTCCGATATTCCGCTTTAAGGAGTCTAATATTCCTTGATGTGTTCTGTATACTTCGAATACCTATTAAGTTACGGCCTTTTATCAACAAATTATTCAAGTCGTAAAGATTTATTTGATGCTTTAAAAATAAATATTAAACTTATTGAAACGACGGCTATTGCTGCTGAAGTATAATAGCCTAAACTAGATTGTAATGTAAATAGCCAAGTGAAGAATAGTGGACCTAGAATGCGTCCTAGGTTATCCATTGAATAGGAAAGACCCGCTGCAGTCCCGTATTGACCACCAGATTCTTTAGATGAAAGAGATACGACACATGTTCTTGCTAGTGCATTTCCTGCTGTGAAAACACAAAGGGCAAAACCTGCCATAAATAAGTTGGTTGTTAAAGTGAATGAAAGCATACCCATAGCAGTGACAATTTGTGCACCTATTAGCCAAGTTGTCTCGCTTCCATTTTTAATACGTCTAACAACACCGCCTTGAATAGCTGCATCTACAAAGCCACTAAACATAAACAAATAACCAATTTGTAATGGTGTAATTTGAATTCGATCAATTTGAAACAGCTGGAACGTGGCTTCTACTCCTGCCAGCATAAAAGTCACTAAAAATGAGAACATAAATAAATAACGCACACGGTACTGCAACATTTTGGTAGCACCCTTTGGTACAATTGCACGTTTATTTGTATCTTTTCGTTTTGTAGGTTCTTTTAAAACGAAACTTGCATAAATAAATAATAGTGCAATTAGTGTTGCTGAAGCGATAAATGGCATTTGCAGGCTATAATGCCCGAGCATACCACCAATTGCTGGACCAAAAATAAAACCGAGCCCGATGGACATGCCCATGAGACCCATATATTTATTGCGATCCTCCTCGCTCGACATATCTCCTACAAAGCCTGTTACAGCTGTATATAGTGCGCCCGAGAATAAACCACCCACAACACGTGAGATGTATAACATTGCTAAATTATCAATAAATAATGAGAAAATAACAAAGCTTAAGCTAAAACCAACTAGGCCCATTAATATAAGTTGCTTACGTCCTACCTTATCGGATAGCATACCCCAAAGTGGTGCAGTGAAAAAACTTGCAAGCGAGTACACTGTAAGTAAGCCACCTACGTGTATATTATCCCAATTTTGCTGAACTACTACCTCGGGTAAGACAGGTATAATAATTCCAAATCCAAGGTAGACGAGGAATTGAACAGACATTAATAATAAAATTGCCTTTTTCATACAGTACCCTGCTTTCTTACAGTATTTTAGTATGTATATTCTACCTCTCTTGTTATTGTTATTACAAGAAAACGGAAGACAAAACAATTTAACTTCTTTCAGCGGGTGTCCAAACATCCGCTGAAATAGAGGAACTCAGTCTAAGAACGCCACGTCCTGAGGCATTACCGAAATGACCGACATCGTGTCGGCCCTCATGTTGTTGCTGCCGCTACGTCAGCACTGCGCTTTCGCAAAAAAAACATCTGCTGCTGCCGCTTCGCTTTCGCGCAAAAAACATCTGCTGCTGCCGCTTCGCTTTCGCGCAAAAAACATCTGCTGCTGCCGCTTCGCTTTCGCGCAAAAAACATCTGCTGGCCAAAGCACAAAGCCGATTCCGGACGCAATTATGCCGATGCGTAATTGATAAGTAGGGGATGACATTTGTTAAAGTGCATGCCATGTATAAAAGTGATCAGAGCGAAGACTGGGCGACTTCATGGGGCCAACTCAATTGAGAAAACAAGGCTAAAACAATGTATAGAAAAACGGCAGACTGTTAACAATGGGATTATATTAATACTTAAAATTAATGAAGATTTTAAAGTAACTAAATGGACTCATTCCATTTTTAATTTTTGTATCGATTGTCGCATAGTGTATTAAATTATCTCTGGGGTATACTACTAGAGGGTATATCGGTATTTTAACTTTTTATGTTTAATTTTTGCTATTTAGTGGTAAATGAGTTTATAAGAATTCCATTTATTAACACGTTATAGTTGATTGGAGTGGAGACTGGGTGACTCCTTGGGGATTAGCGATAGAGGAACGAAGGCTAAAAGCATCACGTCCTGTGATAACGCCTTCGTGACCGACATCCTGTCGCCCCGACGCCCCTAGGAAAGCGCCCAGTCGGAACGGAAATCAACCCCACGCTTTGATGATGAGATGGTAAATAGTGTGTTAAGGAAAAATTTACATTGTAACAAAAATGAAAAATTTTAATGCAGAGTTAAATGGTATGATAGAAAGAGATTAATTCGTCAGACATCATACACTTGCAAAAATGAAACTTTTTTGGAAATAAAACGTTATATAAATTCGAGGAAAGATTGAGGTGGAATGTATGACAAAAGAAGTAGATTTGAAAAAGATCGTTTCGAATTTATCTAAGTTGGGTGTAACAGCCACTGTAACAAAGTCTCGACTTGAACTTTTAAAAGTGCTCACACCACCAACGCAAACTCCGCAAGTTCAAGCTTAACTCGTTTTACAAATGAAAATGGGTAGTCTCTGTAATTGAGACTACCCATTTTTTATATCCATAATTAATCATCATCATCGTGAGTAGTAAACATGTACGTACGATAGTGGAAACGCATACTGAAAACAAGACCGAGGGCTAGCGAGTTCCCCATCAATGAACTTCCCCCGTAACTGATAAACGGTAGGGGAATACCGGTAATAGGTAAAAGCTGAATAGTCATACCGATATTTTCAAGTACGTGGAATGTAATCATTGCAATAATACCAGCACATACATATGTTGAGAATGGATCTTTCAATAATAGTGTAGTTTTTGTTAAATGATAGATTAATAAAAAGAAAATACAAATAACTATACTAGCACCAATAAAACCCCATTCTTCTCCGATAACCGTAAAAATAAAATCGGTATGATTTTCGGCAACGTAAACTTCGCGACCGCGGAAACCTTTACCGAAAATTTCACCTGAACCAATGGCATTTAAGGAAGTAATTAAATGGTATCCATCACTAGAAGAATATGAATATGGATCTAACCAAGAATAGATTCGAGCAAACTGATAGGGTTTAAAGCCGAATGCTTTCTCTAAAAAACCCTGCATAAAGAGTGCCATCCATAAAAGAGAACCACCTGCTATAGCGCCACCTATAAAAGTTGGTAAAATAATTTTCCACGAAATACCTGCTACAATGACAACAGCAGCTGTAATGGCAAAGAATACCAATGCTGAACCAAGGTCAGGCTGCTTCATAATAAGAGCTAAAGGTAGTAGCAGTGTAGCTGCGATTTTACATAGCAATATGAAGTCTGTTTTTACTGACCTAAAAGAATAAACTTCGTTGTGCTTACTAATTAGTCGAGCAAGTGCTAAAATGTAAAAGGTTTTCATAAACTCAGAGGGCTGAATATTTCCTAAAGGTGTCTTATACCAACTTTTTGCACCATTAATACGCTCACCGATTTGTCCTGTTCCTTCTGGCATGAAGATAAGCAGTACTAATAAGAAAATTCCTGCACCGTACATATACCAAGACATTTTTTTATATTGGTCAGGTTCAAAAAACATAACTATTCCAATAATTACTGCGCAAATGACGTACCATTGCAATTGTTTAGGAACATAGTTAATGCCATACTGACCTGATGTTTGCGCCGAGGCAATGGCTAACAAACTTATGACTAGGAAGGTTAAAAGTATAAAAGCGAGCGTCCAGTCAAAACGATTCGCGAAATTTCGTTTATTTTCCATACAAGCCACCTAAATTAATATAGTATCTCTTCATGAGTAAATTTGATTCAAATTAATTCCAATTCAATATGCTACCAAATATATTTAACTTCTTTCAACAAAAGTCCCCCACTTTTTTCGGTGGTGAGATGAATGCGGATTTAAGCTACTTTTCAAACACCCTCGAAAGAAGTTAAAGCCTCCGGACGCAATTATGCCAAGGCATAATTGATAAGGAGTATTCACCTTAGGTCAAGAGGTAAATATTGATGCCGAAATAAGTGTGTTAACGATGAAGCTCGATGCTTGCTTTTGGCTTAGAATCCTCGCAGATATTTGTAAAAAATGAATAGAATTATATTTTTTAAAATTTGTTCATTCAGAGTGGTTAAAAACATACATACAATAGCATCTTTAACATTCATATTATACCGTAAAAAACACTTTTACGCCTGTGAATATTGTTATGACGATTATTAGCATAAAATGTTTCAAAAAATGCATGTTTAGTTTTATAATGTAGTGAAGAATGGGGTGATGGTTGTGGCTAAAAAATTGAAGTCAGCAGAAGATTTTATGTATCATATTTATGTTCATATGAATGATGTCGATAAATTTGTTATTTTTAGCGGGCTTAAATTCTCGCAATTTGTGGCTGCACTTGAACCACTGCATCACTTACTGTTATTGAAACATTCCTATGAAGATGGTTCCTTTAATATGCATACACAGTTTGATTATATACCAGAAGAGGAAGTACCTCAGTTTGTAAAGAAAGCTACTGAATCCAAAGAATTGTGTTGGATAGACTTTATGGATGAGAAGAGGCTAGACCAACTAACACCGATGGAACAAGGAGAATTGCTTTACATAAGTCATAAAAAGGAACCGATTACTTCACCATTTTTTAATAAATTGCAAAATCGATTTGTCTACTATTCTTCAGACTTAGAGAAAATGACTAAAATTTATTTTCGACATTTAAGTGATTCTGATTTACTCATTGCGAATGTTTTGAACAGTTTGATTCGAGAAAAGGAACGTAGCACTGGTTTTTGGCGGCGGAAGGTGAAATCGAGTATTCCTTCTATTTCACCTGAATTTTTGCGTGCCTATCGTTCTTTTACTAAAGACGGAGCACTGTTATCATTGTATCGAATTGAAAAACCTAAAGTAGCCTACGGTATCGAAATTCGCAATCTGTCAGAATACTCCTTCCCTGATGAGGTATGGGATGATTTAAATACAATTTTGAAAAATGAGCACGATGAATTGATTTATATTATTTAACCGTTCATTTGTACGTAGAATGAATATACACTCAAATCTCACCGTCAAAATCACGGTGAGATTTTTATCTTCATTCAGCAGGTGTCCAAACACCTACTGAAATAGAGGAACTCAGGCTAAGAACTTCACGTCCTGTGAAAACGCCTGAGTGACCAACGTCGTGTTGGCCTAAAGCCTCTGGCGGATGTCACGGATTTTGAATTGTGCAGGCACAATTCAAAATCCGGACGCAATTACGCCAAGGCGAAATTGATGTCATTTATCAAGACATTTCATGATAAACTAATAGTACTCAAGAAGTATGTGGAGGGCACAAAAATGAAAAAAAGAATCGGTTTATTATACGGTGGAAAGTCAGCAGAGCATGAGGTGTCATTGTCGACAGCACGTGCAGTCACTGGAGCTTTGAATTTCGAGGAGTATGAAGTATATCCGATTTTCATCACGCTTGAAGGGGAATGGCGCCGTGGTGAGCGTCTAAAAAAACCTGCAAGTACAATTGAAGAATTACAATTTGGTAATGATGCCACAATTTTAGAAAATAATATTACAGATTTTTTAATTGATAAAGATGGAAAATCTGTCCAATTTGATGTAATTTTCCCATTACTTCATGGTACTAATGGTGAAGATGGAACCGTTCAAGGTTTACTTGAGGTTCTAAATTTGCCGTATGTAGGAAATGGTGTGTTAGCATCAGCAACTGGCATGGATAAAGTAATCATGAAGCAATTATTTGAAATTGCCGGCTTACCACAAGTGCCGTATACGTACTTCATTCGTGGCGAGTGGGCTAGTGAGCAGGAGGCAATCCTTGCTCGTTGTGAAGATAAGTTGGATTGGCCGATGTTTGTGAAACCTGCAAACTTGGGATCAAGTGTCGGAATTAGCAAGGCAACAAATCGTGATGAATTAGTGAAGGCTATCGAAATAGCCTTACAGTATGATCGTAAAATTGTCATTGAGCAAGGTATTGTCGCTCGTGAAATTGAACTAGCTGTGCTAGGAAATGACTTCCCGGAAGTTTCTGTACCTGGTGAAATTAAACCAGTAACTGAATTTTATGATTATGACTCTAAATATAAAGATGGCTCAACGGCCCTTATTATTCCAGCAGAGCTTTCTGAAGATACAGTATCAAGCTTACAGGAGCTAGCAAAGCGTGCGTTCAAAGCCATTGATGGAAGCGGTTTAGTTCGTGCGGATTTTTTTGTGACGGCCGATAACAGCATTTATATTAACGAAGTGAATACAATGCCAGGTTTTACACCTGTTAGTATGTATCCTCTTCTTTGGCAGCATACAAACGTAAGCTACCCAGAGCTGATTAATCGTCTGATTACACTAGCAATTGAGCGTTTTGAAGAAAAACAACAGCTTCACTATAAAAAAGACTGAGTGGGATTATTGTGAAAAAAACATTAAAGCAGTTAGCTACATGGTTAAATGAAGATGTGCCAGCTTTTGGTGATACGGTCGTATCAGGAATTTCCATTGATACACGTACAATTCAACAAGGGGACCTGTTTGTACCATTTCGTGGTGAAACGGCCAATGGACATAAATTTGTTCTGCAGGCCTTTGAAAAAGGGGCAGGTGCTTCTCTTTGGCAGAAAGATGAACCAAATCCACCACAAGGTGTACCATTACTCTTTGTAGATAATCCAGAATTAGCGCTTCAGCAAATGGCTCGTGCCTATCGCAGTGAGCATAAAGCAAAATTTATTGGCATTACTGGTTCAAACGGTAAAACATCGACGAAAGATATTTTAGCAGGAACGCTAACACCATTTTTTAAAGTACAAAAGACCATTGGGAATTTTAATAATGAACTAGGTTTACCTATTACGGTTTTACAGCTAGATGAAGATACTGATGTCGCTGTACTTGAAATGGGAATGAGTGGTTTTGGTGAAATAGAATTTTTAACGAAGCTTGCTCGTCCACATATGACCGTGATTACAAACATTGGCGAGGCTCATATGCAAGATTTAGGCTCACGTGCTGGAATTGCTAAAGCCAAGTTTGAAATAATTCAAGGAATGCAACCAGATGGAGTGCTATTTTATGATGGAGATGAACCGCTGCTTCAAGAGCTAGTTGCGAAAGAGCAGCAGTTAAATGCGGTGGCATTTGGCTTAGAGCAGGGCAATCTATTGTATGCAGACAATATTGAAGCAACGGCCGATGGTAGTAGCTTCTCTACACATGGTGTGATTGAAGGAGATTTCTTTATTTCAGTTCTCGGGAAGCATCAGGTGAAAAATACATTAGTCGCCATGTTAATTTCTCAAAAGCTAGGTTTAAACGATGACCAAATTCGTGCATCCTTAAAACAAGTAGCTTTAACGGATATGCGCATGCAACAAGTGAATGGATCAAATGGGGCATTGTTTATTAATGATGCATACAATGCTGCACCGACCTCTATGAAGGCGGCTATTCAATTTGTAGCATCGACAACGATTTGCCCAGAAAAATGGCTTGTGTTAGGTGATATGCTTGAACTTGGCCCGAATGAAAAGCATTTCCATGAAGATTTATCGAAGGATATTCATGCAGAAGAAATCGCTTATGTATGTTTATTTGGCCCACGAATGGCTTATTTAAATGAAGTCTTAAAAGAGCGTTTTGATGAGGAACATTTGCTATATGTAGAGGATGATTACACGCCAATTATCGCAAAACTACAGCAAGCTAACGAGGAGTCTATCGTTTTACTAAAAGGCTCTCGTGGTATGAAATTAGAAACAATCTTACGTGCATTTACATCATAAAATGAAACCAGGAATCGGTGGGACACATTCTCTCACCGATTCTTTCATTCATTGACTTAAATGAGTTGAGGTGAAAATAATGTCAGTAGGTGTGTTATGTATACATGGATTTTCAGGCGGACCTTATGAAGTAGAACCTTTTACTACCTATTTACGTACGCATACAAATTGGCTGATTGAAGAACCTACTTTGTCAGGGCATGGGGAGGAACTACAAATGCGTGGTTTCACCGCTAAGCATTGGTTAATGGATGCCGAGCTCGCTTTTCGTGCTCTTGCTAAAAAAGTAGATGAAGTAATGGTAGTTGGGTTTTCAATGGGTGGCATTATAGCGCTCTATTTAGCTAAGCGTTATAAAGTGAAAAAGCTTGTATTATTAAGCGCTGCTGCCAAGTATGTGAGTCCGAAGCAACTGGTCAAAGATTTTAAAATGCTTGCCACTGAGGCGTATCACCTTAATCTGCCTAATAATGAGCTGTATTTACGATACCGGCATAAGTTTAATAATGTGCCACTATCGTCAACGATAGAATTCATGAAGCTTGTTCGAATGGTTGAGCCATATTATAAAGATATTAAAATTCCGGTATATATTGTACAAGGGAAATTAGACGGAATAGTGCCCTATCACACTGCTCACTTTTTATATGATCAATTAACCGCAAGTGATAAAAATTTGTATTTTTCTGATAATAGCAAGCATCATATATGTTATGGCGAAGATTGCTCTGAGTGGTTTTCTTACGTTTTGTCGTTTTTAAAGAGTTCGTGAAGTAGTCAGATTATTACGACTCATGCGTTATCGTTGCATACGTTTTAATCCCATGTTAGACTAGTGTAAGCAATGGATACATTTTGTGCGAAGACTCTTCATATTTGATTGAAGAGTACTTTTTTTTGAACACAACGGTTTTATTCTAAAGTGAATAATTACGACAGAATCAAACCGCTCGGTAAAGACCGGGCTTTCCTTTTCATATAAGAGAGCTCTATGTGACCATCATATAGAGAAAAATTTTAAGTAACGGAAACGTTCCAAAACACAGGCTCGAATTTGCCGACAACTTCATCTGAAAATGTAACCATTTGTCAACTTAAAAGGAAAAAAAGGAGATTGAGAAGTTTGACAAATTTTTCAGAATTAAATATTAGCGAATCTACATTACGCTCTGTAAAGCGTATGGGATTTGAAGAAGCAACACCAATCCAAGAAGGTACTATTCGTTTTGCTATTGAAGGTCGTGATGTATTAGGTCAAGCGCAAACAGGTACTGGTAAAACTGCCGCTTTCGGGATTCCACTTATCGAAAAAATCGATCCAAAAAATCCAAATATCCAAGCGTTGGTAATTGCGCCAACTCGTGAATTAGCGATTCAAGTTTCAGAAGAGCTATATAAAATTGGTTATGATAAACGTGTAAAATTGTTATCAGTATACGGTGGTCAAGAAATCGGCCGTCAAATCCGTGCACTGAAAAATAAACCTCAAATTATCGTTGGTACACCTGGTCGTATCATTGACCATATTAATCGTCGTACTTTAAAATTAGAAGATGTTCAAACATTAGTACTTGATGAAGCTGATGAAATGTTAAACATGGGCTTTATCGATGATATTAATTCGATCTTAGAAAACGTGCCTGCTGAACGTCAAACATTATTGTTCTCAGCAACAATGCCACCAGCAATCCGTAAAATTGCTGAGACATTTATGCGTGAACCAGAAATTGTAAAAATTAAAGCGAAGGAATTAACAGTTGATAACATCGATCAATACTTTGTGAAGGCTGCTGAGCGTGAAAAATTCGACGTTTTATCTCGTTTATTAAACGTTCACCAACCAGAACTTGCAATCATCTTTGGACGTACAAAACGCCGCGTGGATGAGCTTGCACAAGCGTTATCAATTCGTGGTTACCTTGCTGAAGGGATTCACGGTGATTTAAGCCAAGCGAAACGTATTTCTGTATTACGTCAATTTAAAGAAAATAAAATTGATATTCTTGTGGCAACAGATGTAGCTGCTCGTGGGCTTGATATTTCTGGTGTAACACATGTTTATAACTTCGATATTCCTCAAGATCCTGAGTCTTATGTTCACCGTATTGGTCGTACAGGCCGTGCAGGTAAATCAGGTCTTGCGGTAACGTTTGTAACGCCACGCGAAATGGGTTACTTACGTATTGTAGAAGAAACAACGAAAAAACGTATGACACCACTTCAACCACCGACATCGGACGAAGCTTTAGTGGGTCAACAACGCCTATCTGTGGAGACACTAGAAGGTCTTATTGCGAACAACGATTTAGGTGATTATCGTACACTTGCGACAGAATTACTTGAAAACCATGATGCAATCGATGTTGTAGCTGCTGCACTTCGTTCATTAACAAAAGAGCCAGATGACTCGCCAGTAACAATTACTGAAGAACGACCATTACCAATGCGTCGTGAGCGTTCTAACAGTCGTGGTGGAGATCGTGGACGTGGCGGTAACCGTAGCTTTAACGGACGTCGAGAAGGCGGACGTGGCGGAGATCGTCGTGGAGGAAGCGGAGATCGTCGTGGCGGAAGTGGCGGAAGTGGCGGAAATCGTCGAGATGGCGGACGCCGTGACGGAGGTCGCCGTGAGGGTGGACAAGGTCGTTCACGCGCACCACGTCGTCACGAAGACTAACTTTATCTTCATCAAAATGATTAAACCTTACAGTCTAAGCGGCTGTAAGGTTTTTTTGTATACAAATGAAACAAAAAGATAAATGGTTACGTATACTTAGATAATGAAAGAGAGGGATCGATTTTGAGAACAGAACCAATTCACAAAATTTCCAGAAAAGGGTTAACGGTGTGGCGTTTATATGGTGTATTGCAAACGTTATTCCTTTTGATTGTCGCGACTTTAATATGCTACGGCACTTATTATTATGAATGGCCATCATATATTTATTTCATTGCAGTTGCTGTAGTCACACTTAGTGCTATCCTATCTGTTTATCTATTTCCAAAGGTAAGATGGGAACGCTGGCGCTATGAGGTGCGTGACAATGAGATTGAGGTGCAACATGGTTTATTCGTTGTTAAACGTACACTTATTCCAATGGTGCGCGTGCAGCATGTTGATACGACGCAAGGACCAATATTAAAAAAATATGGTTTAGGTAATATTTCAATATCTACAGCTGCAACTGTACATACAATTCCTGCACTTGTAATGAACGAGGCTGATGGGCTTCGTGCACGTATTTCGGAATTAGCAAGGGTGGCGGAAGATGATGTCTAAGGAAATTAATCGTTTACACCCGATATCAGCTATTATTACAAGTGCAAAAGCATTAAAGAGTATGATTTTCCCGTTAATTATTATTATTGCAACTAATGGATTTCACTTCTCCTTTAATTTCCATAGTGATAATTTTTGGCGGATGATTTTCTTATTCGGTATATGGGGAGTAGGGGCCTTACTTGCACTTGTTAGTGGCATTGTTAAATGGCGTACCTTTGTATATTGGTTTGAAGATGGAGAATTGCGTGTAAAGTACGGCTTGTTCGTTAAAAAGAAACGTTATATCCCATTTGAACGTATTCAAAGCTTAAATTACAATGAGGGTATTTTCCATCGACTATTTGGCTTAGTAAAAGTTCAGGTTGAAACTGCAGGAAGTAAGGATAGAAAGCCTGAGGTAGAGTTAACGGCGATACGTAAGGTAGCGGCAGATGTCATAGAGCTGGAAATGCGTCGTGCAAAAAGCCAAGTAAATGAACAGATGAATGATGAACAGTCACTAATAGAGGAAGTATCAGCTCCAATGATTTATCATATGTCGATACGTGATTTACTTATATTGGCCATAACTTCAGGTGGAATTGGGGTCGTTCTATCCGGGGTAGCAGCAATTATCTCTCAGCTTTCAGATATCATCCCATACGAGGAAATTTTTAATGAGTTAGCAGACTTTGCGAAATTTGGCGCGCTTTTAGTTGCACTAGCAGTGATATTCAGCCTAATTGTGGCATGGTTTGTGTCATTTGTTATTACACTGATCAATTATTATGAATATACAGTCCGAATTGAGGATGAAAAGCTGATTATTACAAAAGGGCTAATTGAGAAAAAACGAATTACTTTACCGTTAAATAGAATTCAGGCGATTCGTATTGTAGAGAATCCAGTGCGTCAATTATTTGGCTTTGCAACAGTTGTTGTTGAGAGTGCTGGAGGAAATGGTGGAGAGGGAAATGATAAAAAAATTACTCTGTTCCCACTTATTCAGAA
This sequence comes from Lysinibacillus sp. NPDC092081, assembly GCF_044755845.1. Classification (NCBI taxonomy): domain Bacteria; kingdom Bacillati; phylum Bacillota; class Bacilli; order Caryophanales; family Bacillaceae; genus Lysinibacillus; species Lysinibacillus sp. NPDC092081. The sequence goes on along the minus strand of NZ_JBIVRU010000024.1, from coordinate 10,210 downwards.
GCAAGATTGTTTGGAAACGCTAAAGCAACTTTTTCCAGATATAAATTGGCGACCAGAATTTATCTATTCACCAAAACGAGCTCGTCCATCTTTTTACCGAATTGATTTTGTTTGGCTCATACCTATAATTGGTGCATGTAGTTATTTCTTATATCCGTATGGGTTGTTTTCGTTATTATTAATTCCATTAACAATATTAATTGGTATTTGGCAACATAAATCAGCTGGTTATATGATCGATGGAAAGCAACTAACTATGCAATATCGTGTGTTCAGTCGTATTACATTTTTTATGGAGAAAAAACGCATACAATCTATTGGGACTACTCAAACGTATTTCCAAAAAAGAAAAAATGTTATGACTGTAAAAGCGACAGTTATGTCAGGCGTGACTGGTATGACAGGGAATGTACGAAGCTTAGAGCAGCAAGATGCTGAAACAATATTATCTTGGTATGAACATTGAATGCAGAAATCTGGATTTCTTGCAATCGATAGAAAAATTATCCTTTTTATCTATAAATATGAAAAAATTCTGTTTATAATAGAATAAATCAAACAAAAGGGGTGGTAATTTTGTTTAAGTATGATATTAATAAGAACACGTATTTAAAATTGTTGGATTTAAGTGACGTAGATGAATTATTCGCGTTGACGGATCGTTCGAGAGATACGTTGCGAGAGTGGTTACCTTTTGTGGATGATGTGAAAACAGTAGAGGATACAGAGCGATTTGTAAGAGATGCAATGCAACAATACGCGGATAATAATGGCCTACAAGCGGGGATATGTTATGAGGGGAAGCTTGCGGGAGTGATTGGCTATCATCAAGTGAATTGGCAGCATAAATGGACAAGTATCGGATATTGGTTAGGGAACGAATTTGTTGGTAAGGGGTTAGTCACAAATTCTATGAAAGCATTTATTGATTATGCCTTTAGCTATCTAAAGTTAAATCGTATTGAAGTGCGAGTAGCGGTAGGAAATATTCGAAGCCGCACAATCCCAAAAGTGTTAGGTTTTAATGAAGAAGGACGTTTAAGAGATGCGGAGTGGCTTTATGATCATCATGTAGACCAAGTTGTCTATGGCTTGACAGCAGTTGAATGGAAAAAAATAAAGGCAGCGAAAGAGGATACTGTTGCAATTTGAAATAAAATTGGCGAATTGCATATCACTCTAGTATAAAAAAAAGAGGAGCAATCCGCGATGATAGCTCCTCTTTGTACCTATTACTTACCCGCCATCTTTTGTTTACGCCAGCTTAAAATTCTTTTTGGATGTAAGTAGACGAGTCCAAGAAGGAATCCTACTACTAAACCACCTAAGTGAGCATAGACATTAACATTCGGCTGTAGGAAAGTCATAATAACACTGATAACAATAATTGGCAAAATGAGTTTACGAAGCATTGGCATTGTACGACGTGTATAGTAGACAAGTGCTCCAAAAGCTCCGAATATTCCAAAAATAGCCCCACTTGCACCAAGGCTTGTATAGCTACTATCATAAAGTAGATAGGTTGCCATGTTACCTGCAATACCAGACACTAAATAAATTGTCATAAAACGTGCCTTGCCGGCAATTTTTTCAAGCTCTGGACCGAATAAATACAGAGAAAACATATTAAAGAAAACGTGTAAAAAGTTAGCATGTAAAAACATTGCAGAAATAACGCGCCACCATTCACCAGCTTGTATAAGGAAGTTCGCTTGAACTCCGTAATTCAATACATTTTCTCCTACTCCAGGTAAAATAGTTAGTACATAAACAAATAAATTAACCGCTATTAATGTTGAAACAATCGGATAATACTTTGTATATTGCTTAAAATTTTCTGTTCTACTAAACATAACTCCACCTCAATTTACAATTATTATACATGGCTTTTTAGAAATAGGAAAAGGAGAAGTTCAAATGATTAAAGGAATTGGTCTCGATATTGTAGAAATTGACCGTATTGCTAAAGCAATGGGGAGAACAAATAAATTTAAAGACCGCATTTTATCTGAAAGGGAAAGAGTTTTGTTCGATGCACATTCAGAAACTCGTAGAATAGAATTTTTGGCCGGACGATTTGCTGCAAAAGAAGCATTTTCAAAGGCATTAGGAACTGGTATTGGTGAAGAATGTAAGCTTCATGATGTTGAAATTTTAAGAGGGGAAGCTGGTAATCCTGTTTTATATTTCAAAGGGGAGCTTGTAAATGGATTTGTAAGTATAACACATTCTAAGCAATACGCAGCGGCACAAATAATATTATTACAATAATACATTTGTTAAAACGTTAGTCATTTATATAAATGGCTTTCCGTTCCGACTGGACACCCCACAGGAAAGCGCCCAGTCGGAACGGAAAGCAACCATACTTTATGGTGATAGTTAATCAATTATGCCTCGGCATAATTGGGTCTGGAATCGGCTTTGTGCTTAGGCCTGCACGAGGGCCGACACGATGTCGGTCATTTCGGTAATGCCACAGGACGTGGCGTTTTTACCGAGGGCCAACACGATGTTGGTCATTTCGGTAATGCCCACAGGACGTGGCGTTTTTACCGAGGGCCAACACGATGTTGGTCATTTCGGTAATGCCCACAGGACGTGGCGTTTTTACCGATGCAGGTCAGTTAGCCGTTATTGCATGGATGCGATGATTTTAGGCTAACATCCTTTATAGAACTCCTTTCCGATTCCGTGACATCCGCCGGAGGCTTAACTTCTTTCAGCGGTTGTCCAAACACCCGCTGAAAGAAGTTAAAAGCAAATAAATTTCTGAGTGAGGATAAATATATTGCCCTTGTTCAAATGACATAACTGACAAATACGGTTCATATATTGTCGTAGTGGATTTGAAAGAAGGAAAGGGTGAAAGCGTGGGCAACCGTATAGTTAAATGGCTCGTCTTACTTTGTACGATATTACTTCTATCGGCATGTGGTACAGACTCACAGGAAAAAGTGTTGAAGAAAGTTAATGGGAAATGGGCAGAGGCAAATGGTTATGAATTGAATGCTACGATGGAGATTAAATCAGGTGGAGATCCGAAAAAATATGATGTAACAGTTTGGCATACGAAACCTGATTTCTATCGAGTAGAGGTAGTAGAAAGTGGGAAAGATGTTTCACAAATGATAGTGCGAAATGCAGATGGAGTTTTTGTTGTTACACCTACATTAAACAAAATGTATAAATTCCAAAGTGATTGGCCAAAGAAAAATAGTCAAGCTTATTTAATAGGCGCACTAGCAGAAGATTTAGCTCAAGATAAAAATTTAGTCATGAAAGAGGAAGACAAAGCATATATATTTGAAGCGGCTACTAGAAATAGCTATAAAAATAGTATGCCACATCAAGTTATAACAGTTGATAAGAAAACAATGCTTCCAACTTCCGTAGTAATTATGAATGATGTAAAAGAAGAGCAAATTCGTATCACATTTAAAAATATAAAATTAGGTGTTCAACATGCGGCTAAAGAGTATGCGGTTGAGCAATTTACAGAATCAGATGAAACAAAAGGTGAACAAGCTACACCACCAGAAAAAGATAAAAAAGATAACAAAGACGGTAAGGAGAGCAACAATAATTCGAATGGAAACGAAGGGAAAAAAGCAGTAAGTGCAGAAGCCGAAAATAAAGAGTTCCAAACACACTACCCTGTTGTGAAATTGGAAAATACGAAGATGGTGGATGAGAAAGTCATGCGAGAGGGTGGAATGGACCGTGTCATCTTAACATTCGACGGTGATAAGCCATTTACGGTCATGCAACAACCAGTTACGAAAGAGACTGCAATGTTGCCAGTATCGTCACCTGGTGATCCGGTAGATTTAGGCTTTACGATTGGTGCTATTACCGATACATCTATTAGCTGGGAAAAGGATGGCGTCGAATTCTTTGTAGCTTCTAGTAAATTGACTCGTGAAGAAATGGTGGAAGTTGCCACTTCTATGACGATAGGTAGTATGAAATAGTTTTTCTAGCTACAGCTTTCTATATGGAAAGCTGTAGCTTGTTAAGTAAAATAGTGCAGTTTTGATGAAAATTAACACTGTTTTGAAAGTGTTAAGTCATATATGATAAAAGTTATGTATAAAATTAGTCTAAAATAGAACAGCTTATGTAAAAACAGTAAAGAAAAAGCAATTTAATCGATACATATTGTTTTAATAAATAATAAAGAGGGTATTCTAATGAAGACACAGCAATATTTTAGACCGACCAAAGCAATTGTAGACTTACAAGCAATTCAACAAAACCTAAATAATTTGAAAAAGCTACTTCGACCTAATGTTCAAATTATTGCTGTCGTAAAGGCAAATGCATACGGTCATGGAGATGTAGCCGTTGCAAAAGCAGCACTTGAGGCAGGGGCAACAATGCTTGCCGTGGCAACGCCAGATGAAGCATTACATATTCGAGCACATTTTGAAGAGCCAGACATACTAATATTGGGTGCCTCTCCAGTTTCGTTTGTACCATGTGCTGCAAAACAACGCATAATCCTTACGGCATATGCAAGTGAATGGGTACAGCAAGCGGCTCCGTTCATAGCTAATGAAACAAATCCTTTACGACTACATATAAAAGTAGATAGCGGAATGGGCAGAATTGGCGTTCGTTCAGAACAAGAATTATTGGATCTGTATCAAACTATACAGAATACAGTGAATGTGGAGCTTGATGGGATATTTACACATTTTGCGACTGCGGATGAAGAGGATACATCATACTTCGATAGACAGGTACAACTTTTTGAGAGATGTGTAACTGCATTGCCTGAAAAACCTAGACTTGTTCATGCATCAAACACGGCTACATCTTTAGTAAAAGATGCACATTTACAATTTGATGCCGTTAGATATGGTATTTCGATGTATGGATTATCACCATCTTCTTATGTAGAAGGTATTTTACCATTTCCGTTACAGCCAGCGTTTTCGCTTGAGAGTGAGCTTGTTCATGTGAAACAGTTACAAGCAGGTGATTCAGTTGGCTATGGAGCTACTTTTGTGGCCACTTCGGATATGTGGATAGGAACGGTACCAGTAGGCTATGCTGATGGAGTGATTCGCAAATTAGGGGGACAAGAAGTACTTATTGATGGCCAAAGAATGCCGATTGTTGGACGAATTTGTATGGACCAATGTATGGTTGCCTTGCCAAAAGCATATGCTATAGGTGAGAAAGTAACACTCATTGGTCGTCAAGGACAGAATGTTATTTCAATGAATGAATGGGCAACAAAGCTTGAAACCATTAATTATGAAATACCATGCATTATTACAGCGAGAGTTCCTAGACTATACATTTGACATTAGATTCAACCTAGAAGATTTTACTTCAAGAATTTTGTATAGGCTATCTTAAATAGCTGCAACATTTTTGGACAAAATGAATACTATACTAAAGCAACTTGGTGAGATTACCGAGAAGCTGAGTCATTCATAATTTGTGACAGATTACAAGGTGAATGAATCGGCATATTCCTTCGACAACCTACATATTTTTACAACTTGGACTTTAAATTGTCAGATATTTTGTCATTTCGTGTCTTTTCAACGATATCTTTCAATGGTAGAATGGGTAGTAATGAAAAAGTGGATGGTTCCGTTGGAGGTGCTTGCTGTGTACGAGAAAAAGTTAAGAGAAGCTACAATTGCTGTTCAGGATAGACTATTTCTACAAACAAAGGAAGTAATTGAAAGTGAATCTTTTGCGCATATTTTGTCGCGCAAAGTTTTAATGCAGGAGCAACCAAATCAAATACGGGAAGCTATGATGAAAGGATATGTTGAAATGTCTCATATTAATCTGAGTATTGCAAGTGAATGCTTGCACGCAGAGTATGAAGCACAACATACGGTGGAGCGTCTCGTTAGCGGGGGATGACACTTTGAATGTAAAACGTGGTGACGTTTTTTTTGCAGATTTATCGCCGGTAGTTGGGTCCGAGCAAGGGGGCACTAGGCCGGTGCTGATTATTCAAAATGATATTGGAAATCGATTTAGTCCAACTGTCATCATTGCAGCTATTACCGCACAGATTCAAAAAGCAAAATTACCGACGCACGTCGAAATCAATGCTGAAAAGTATGGTTTTGAACGTGACTCGGTTATTCTGCTCGAGCAGGTGCGGACGATTGATAAGTCAAGATTGACAGATCGTATTACGCAACTTGACCATGCGTTGATGGAGAAAGTTGATGGTGCATTGATGATTAGTTTAGGGCTTGTTAAATTTTGATATACATATGTGTATAGGGGCATCGAGATGAATTTTCATCTCGATGCCTTTTTATCTTCATTATTTAATCAAATAGTTTACTCTTCTTTCAGAGTAGACTATTTTTTTGCATTTTTAGTAAAGTGTAATGGTAAAATGAAAAGAAAAAGGTAGTGATGATGTGGAACAAAAGCAAATGTTACAGCTCCTTGCAAAGGATGTAGCTATTAAGCCAGGCCAAGCAGAGGCTGTTATTAAATTATTAGAAGAAGGAAACACCGTGCCATTCATTGCACGTTATCGTAAAGAAGCTACTGGGTCCCTTGATGAGGTACAGATTAAAGCTGTAGAGGATCGTTATCACTACATACAGCAGCTTGAACAACGTAAAGAAGAGGTTATACGATTAATTCAGGAACAAGATAAACTAACACCTGAATTAGAACAAGCTATTCAAGCAGCAACTGTGTTACAGCGTGTAGAGGATTTATATCGACCTTATAAACAAAAACGCCGAACAAAGGCGACAATAGCGAAAGAAAAAGGATTAGAACCTCTTGCGGATCTTCTATTAGAGTATCGTAGTGATGCTTTAGAACAATTAGCAATGGCTTTCATAGACGAAGAGAAAGTTGCTAATGTAGAGGAGGCATTAGCTGGGGCTCGAGATATTTTGGCAGAGCGCTTTGCTGATGACGCGGCAATTCGCGAAAAAATACGTACGTATTCCTGGAAAGATGGTGTTCTTGTAACAAGTGTAAAGAATGCAGAGGCAGACGATAAAAACGTTTTCGAAATGTATTACGAATATGAAGAGCCTGTAAATCGTATAGTCCCACACCGTATTTTAGCTGTAAATCGTGGTGAGAAAGAGGAAATCTTAAAAGTAGCAATTCATGTACCAATAGATCGAGTACTGATGATTATGTGGAAGGAATGGATTCCTGCTACAGGATCCTCTCCAGCAATTGCCGAAGTGAAGTTAGCGATAGAGGACTCGTACAAACGTCTAATTCAGCCTTCTATAGAACGAGAGTTACGAAATGAACTTACAGAAAAGGCAGAGGCACAGGCTATCCACATTTTCTCTGAGAATTTACGTAATCTTTTATTACAGTCTCCGATGAAAGGGAAGTTTGTATTAGGTGTAGATCCGGCGTACCGTACAGGCTGTAAGTTAGCTGTTGTAGATGAAACAGGAAAAATGCTAGAGGTTACAGCCGTTTATCCACATCCTCCGAAACCAGATGTAGCAAAATCAAAAGCAATTGTGAAAAAGATCTTAGCAAAATACCCAATTACTATCATTGCTATTGGTAATGGAACTGCCTCACGCGAAACAGAGCAATTTATTGCAGATGTATTGAATGAGCTTGAAACTGATACAGCCTATGTTATTGTCAATGAAGCAGGGGCATCTGTGTATTCAGCGTCTGAAATTGCCCGTACAGAGTTTCCTGATTTACAGGTAGAACAGCGTAGTGCCATTTCTATAGCGCGTCGTTTGCAAGATCCGTTGTCGGAGTTAGTAAAAATTGAGCCAAAAGCAGTTGGAGTAGGTCAGTATCAGCACGATGTCTCTCAAAAGAAATTGACTGAGTCTTTAACATTTATAGTAGAGACAGCTGTTAACCAAGTTGGTGTTGATGTTAATACAGCCTCATCTTCGCTACTGCAATACGTTTCTGGATTATCTAAAACAGTTGCGGAGAATATTGTGAAGGTGCGTGAGGAAAGTGGACAATTTACTACACGTGCTCAACTAAAGAAAATCCCACGACTTGGTGCCAAAACGTATGAACAAGCAATTGGTTTCTTACGTGTTCCAGGAGCTAAAAATGCATTTGACGCTACGGGCATTCACCCTGAAAGCTATAATGTAGCAGAGCGTATTTTAGAGGTAGTACAAATTGATAAAAAAGAGCTTGGGTCACAGAAGGCAGAGGAAGCCATTGCAAAACTAGATGTAGAAAAATTAAGTGAAGTTTTAGATATTGGAGTTGTCACAATACATGATATTGTGGATACATTAATGAAACCAAGTCGCGATCCACGTGATGCATTCCCTCAGCCTCTGCTGAAAACAGATGTATTAAAAATGGAAGATTTACAAGTTGGGATGGAATTGCAAGGTACAGTGAGAAACGTAGTTGATTTCGGAGCATTTGTAGATATTGGAGTGAAGCAGGACGGGCTTGTGCATATTTCCAAATTACAAAAAAGACGTATTAAACATCCATTAGAGGTTGTTGCTCTCGGTGACATTGTGACGGTTTGGGTAGAACAAATAGATGTCAATAAAGGGCGCATTTCATTAACAATGCTACCTCCTAAAGATCAAACTATCGAAGCGTAAGTGAAACTTTAATCAGTGAGGGTTTTCTTCATCCCCACTGATTTGCGGGATAAATTTATACCACACTGTCTATACTACGCAGTGTGGTATTCTTGTTGTTAGAGGTGATATAGATTATGAACAATGAGGAACTACAAAATCTTGTTAGTCGAATATCATTAGAAAGTTTCCGGAAGCCATTTATGCACCAAGCATATTTTAATTCAAGGTTACGTTCGACAGGTGGGCGTTATCTTTTACAATCACACAATATTGAAGTTAATCCAAAAGCTTATGAATTGTATGGTATTAGCGAAGTTGAAGGGATCATTCGACACGAATTGTGTCATTATCATTTACATTTGGAAGGCAAGGGGTATCAGCATCGAGACAAAGATTTTCGAGAGCTATTAGTAAAAGTGAATGCTCCTCGTTTTTGCTCATTATTACAAACCCCTAAGACATCTCAAAAAAAACGACATCGGCTTTATACATATACATGTGTAAAATGCCAACAATTATATGTAAGAAAAATTAGAATGAATGTGGAGAAATATTGCTGTAGCAAGTGTTTAGGACGTTTGAAACTAGTAGAATAAAAAAAATAATAAAAAAGGTTGACGTTTACTGAAGATGTCCCTATAATAGTAGAAGTCGACAAGATAACGACGACAAAACATATGAATTATTCCGAAGTAGCTCAGTTGGTAGTAGCACCTGACTGTTAATCAGGTTGTCGCAGGTTCGAGTCCTGCCTTCGGAGCCATGGCCCCTTGGTCAAGTGGTTAAGACACCGCCCTTTCACGGCGGTAACACGGGTTCGAATCCCGTAGGGGTCATTTCATTAGTTTAATTCATAAAAATATAGTAACATTGGTCCCGTGGTGTAGCGGTTAACATGCCTGCCTGTCACGCAGGAGATCGCCGGTTCGATCCCGGTCGGGACCGCCACTTATTGGGGTATAGCCAAGCGGTAAGGCAACGGATTTTGATTCCGTCATGCCTAGGTTCGAATCCTAGTACCCCAGCCATTCATTTCTTAATATGAGCCATTAGCTCAGTTGGTAGAGCATCTGACTTTTAATCAGAGGGTCGAAGGTTCGAGTCCTTCATGGCTCATCTTTTTTAAGAAGAAAAGGTTGATTTTCTAGATTATCATAGTATAATAAGAAAGTTCCTAATTGAATGCGGTCGTGGCGGAATGGCAGACGCGCTAGGTTGAGGGCCTAGTGGGGGCAACCCCGTGGAGGTTCAAGTCCTCTCGGCCGCACCAAGTCAATTTATGAATATATACAATATGCGCCCGTAGCTCAATTGGATAGAGCGTCTGACTACGGATCAGAAGGTTATGGGTTCGACTCCTGTCGGGCGCGCCATTTTAAATGAATATTATATGTTTCGCGGGTGTAGTTTAATGGTAAAACCTCAGCCTTCCAAGCTGATGTCGTGAGTTCGATTCTCATCACCCGCTCCAAAAATACTTTTTAAAAAACTTGTTGACATTCAAATTTTTATGTCGTATGATATTAAAAGTTGTCACTACAAGATAACAACATGAACCTTGAAAACTGAACAAGCAAAACGTAATCAATAAAGTTTTTAGTAGCTAACCTTGAGTTGGTGAACGAAACAAAATTTTGGACATCAAA
>NZ_JBIVRU010000023.1:0-73119 GCF_044755845.1 Lysinibacillus sp. NPDC092081 | reverse complement strand
GAGGTCACACCCGTTCCCATACCGAACACGGAAGTTAAGCTCTTTAGCGCCGATGGTAGTTGGGGGCTTCCCCCTGTGAGAGTAGGACGTCGCTAAGCAAATAATTCAGGTCGAGAATTTATTTCTCGGCTTTTTTATTTGCGATTTTTTAGTAAAGTTAACCCAAATAATACCATTGAAATGGTTATGGTTTCTGCCAACTAGCAGAAGGTTGAGAAATGAGGAATCTTTATCACTATTACAAAGAGGATTTAGAGCCTTAGAAAAAGCGTGGTATAGCTTTTATGGTTCAAACAAAGTTACAATTTCAACGATTCTATCGTGGTGATACGTCTAGACAACGATCAGAAGGTAGTACTGGATTAGGTCTTGCCATTTCGAAAAATATATTAAATCTTCATGGTTTGCAGTATGGTGTAATGAATACTGCAGATGGCGTACTATTTTACTTTTACTTAAGTATGAATCGTTGAAATCTACTGTATTTAAACATCAGGTTACCATCCAATCTTTCATTTGAAGTAGATGACTGTTATTAAATGTAGTATGAAAGAAAAGGCGTCCGCTTAGCGAACTGCCCCCGTTAATGAGACAGGGAACAAATATCACCCGTGTTTTGATTTGTGTTGTATTTTGTTTTTTACAGATACTCCTGCTAATATTAATTCTCTTGTTCTTAATTTAACTTCTGTTGGATAATTTACTATTGTACCCATAGAAAAACACCTCCAATTTGTCTTTAGGTATTTACATACCTGTTTTCAACTTAAGGTGTTTTATTTGTCTCAATCTATGGGGTCAGTCCTCAGATAAGAGGAGACTTTCTGGTTTTGTAAAAGATTTTAATATTCGAATTTTCTTAAATCGGTATAGCTGTGAAACAGAACATTATCTTCAATACGTTTCAGTACTGTGCTCAATTACTTTTGTGTTCAATTACATGTAATACTTTCGGTTCAATATTTTTTAAAAGTTGTTTCATTGAAGCAGTGTTTGCAGGAACTTCTCCATTCTCTTCACCTTGAATCTGCACGATAGTCTGTGCTTTCGCAATGACCTCAATCACTTGTTGTGTAGAAACATTTTTAGATGCTGCAATTTCAACAACCGATTTTCCAATTGCTAATTCTTGTTTTAATTCTGCCCCATTCATATTTAATAAAGAAAATAGGTCCTGGTTATTTAAAAACTCATTAGCAAAGTAATCAGGCTGACCATCTCTTGTGAAAAAAGCCTCATCAGTGAAACTAAATGGTGATTTTTCGCTTTCTTGTACTTTTACTTCTTGTTTTGTTGTTTCATTCGATTCTTTGTTAACTATTTGTACCGCTTTTTCTGACTCGTTTTTCTGAATTTGTGTAGCATAGGCACTTCCAGTTCCTACTAATAATGCTGTTGAAATACTAAGTACAGTGAATAAATTCTTTTTACCCATTTAAATTCCTCATTTCAATGTTTTATTTGCCTTACAAAAACAAATTATAATTGGACAATGTAAAGATAAAACCAAGACAATATCAATTGGAAATAAAGTTTTTTTATCTTAATCGAAATTTCAAATCAAAAGACTGCGATTGACCTACCGTAGAGATGAAATACATGCCGTTAGGTTTTATAGAGCTTTTCTATATCTCCTTCAATTAATTGAAGAAATGTTTTGATCTCCTTGCTGACCCTTCTTAAATCTATATTGCTGAAACAAAGACTTCCCGTCATTTCCTTCCTTTACATAAGTTAGATAAATGGTGTAACCTTTTCGTTTCAATTCGAGAAAAAATATATGAAATAAATAGAAAGTCCTAATTTCTTAATTGTTGAAATAATGTCTTTAAATTTAAAACGTCTCTACAGTTGTAGAGACGCACTTTTTTCAAATATACCCTTAGCCTATTTCAGTGCAAGAGATTCCCAATCCTTGTACGACTAACCTGCTCCGTTAGCACAACGGACCTGCCCGTGGGACTTGATCCCGATAACTAAACTGTTCGCCCTCTACTTGTTAACACATGATTAGGCTAGATACCTTTAACGACTTTCCAAAATTTAAGATGAGAAATCATTAGTAATTTCTACCACTTCAATTTTTCCGTTTATCAAAAGTTCAGTTAGCTCGTTTTTAACATTACCCTTCCAATACTCTCTAGCTTGTTCAATTTTTTGAGAGAAAGGAACCCCATCTCCTTTGGTAAAAGGTTTGCATCACCTTCAAAATAATCCCCACTAACTCGAAGTTTAACAATCTGCAAAACATTACGATTGTATGAATCAAATATTTCTTTCCATTTCAAAGCGTCTTCATAGCTTTTAGCAGCGTATAAGCAAGACAATCTTGAAGGGTATTCAGGATGTTCTTGTAGTCTAACCATTTCTACTACCACTTCTCTAATAGCTCTGATTGTTTGTCCTACATACTTAATAGCTACTTCGGCATTCTCTTTACTAATGTTCAAGCCCTCATTTGTATAATGACCGTATAAAATCTTAATAAAGTCTTCACCTTTAGAGTTTAATTGCTCCCTTTCAAAAAAGAAGCTATATAAGGTATTTTTTTTGGTTGTTGTCAAAGTTAATTATCTGCCCCGTGGTCATTTTATGCCAAGTAACGATATGATAAACATAAAATTCTTTCTCGTTCATGATCTGCCTCCTGTTGGTCTTCATTATTAAATCTTATTTTACTAGAATAAGGTAGTGTTTATTGAACTAACTTGCTCCGTTAGTTCAATAAGAAAAAAAGAGCAGCCCATGCAACTCAATAATCTTCAAGCAAAGCACCTCGTTAGTTCATAAAATGTATTGTACAAAAAACGTAAAGGATAGAAGATGTAATAGACATCTACTTACGAACTAAAAATTTCTAATAAAATTCCTGCTTTTTAATTATCTCCCACCACTAACATTCATCATTTCTCCAAGGATATAATTTGAAGCATCGGAAGAAAGGAAGGCAATTACCTCTGCTATTTCCAAAGGGGTTGCAGCCCGTTTAATAGGTACAGATGAAGCCATACGCTCAAGCCGATTATCGCCAGGAGCAAATTTATCGTGAAAAGGTGTTTCTACCATTCCAGGTGCTACCCCATTCACGATAATTCCATATTCAATTAGCTCTCTGGACATTCCAATCGTCATAGTATTTATCGCTCCTTTAGCAGATGCGTAATGAATACTTTCTCCTGCCCCTCCAATACGTGCAGCCGCTGAAGATACATTAATAATTTTTCCGCCTTTTTTCGGAATCATATGTCTTAATACAGCTTGGGAGCATAAGAGGACACTATTTACATTTAATTTAAACGTTTCTTCCCATAGCTCTTCACTCATATCCATAAATGTACTTTGGCGGATGCCACCACCAGCGTTATTAACTAAAACGTCAATTGTGCCAAATGAAGAAATAGCTTGTTCAACCATTGAGTTCACTTCTTCTTTATTAATAACATCAGCTTGAATTGCAATGGCGTCTCCATATTTTTCTTGAATACGTTGGACGGCTTCCATGGCACCCTTTACATTTGAATTGTAATTAATAATTACTTTAGCCCCTTTAGATGCCATCAACTCGGCCGTGGCAAGCCCAATACCTGAGCTTGCGCCTGTGATGAGAATAACCTTCCCTGATAAGGTATGGATAGCTTCACTCCTAACGAAATGTAATTAATAGTAATTCTACATTTTACATCGTTAAACCTTTTGAAGAAGATTTTTATATAGGAGAAAATGAGGCTTTTGTTAGATTACTAGATAACTTAATTCAGTGTTTCTTGTTGAGCTAACCTGCACCGTTATTTAAGAGCATTTCTCGACACTCTTCATATCAATGTTTACATAAATATCCGATAAAAAAATTATCTCTATAGCAGAGAAATGATTCTAATCAAACTTTACTAGCGGAAATTAGCCTCTTATACTTATTTTAAGTGTATAAAAATGGAAACTAACGCACCTACAACGTCAAATTTAATCTGTGACATTCGCTGAATAAGATAAAAAAATAAGAATAGGAAGCTTTCTACTAGATTGTACTACGCAAGAGTGTAGACGTTTGATACAATAAAATCATAGTATTCAAGATAGAAACGGCGGGTGTTCGTATGGTTAGTGATATATTAATAGAAATTGTAACAGCGATTGGCCGCTTTTTAATCAACCCATTAATGTATATCGCAATTTTATTTGCGGTTTTATTAGGTTATAGTCGTGTAAAGCAGGAGCGTAAGTTTTTTAATAGACGTATTATTTGGGGTTGGACAGAGCTAATTGGTCAATGGAAATATGGTTGGCTAAATGCCCTCCTCATTTCACTAATAAGTATTGGTTTAGGTTTAACAGTGCCTAAAGCTTTTTTAATGATTTTAATCGCTATTTCTGTGTTGGCACTAGTATTGTTCTTCATTAATGCACTTTCACCTATTTATACGATGGGGCTTGCAACACTAGCAATGTGGTTGATGTACCATTACAATTGGACTTTTTCTTGGTGGAAAATCTCTTTAGAAGGTGTAAATTTATTAGATGGTTCCATTGTAACGATTACGATTTTAGCAGGTCTATGTGTAATTGCTGAGGGCATATTAATTCGTCGAACAGCAATGAAGGTAACGACACCGCGAATTGAAAAAACGAAGCGAGGTATGCAAGCAATTGTCTACCGCTCAAGAAATGTATGGGTATTGCCAATCTTCTTTGTAATACCTGGTAATGTTATTCCGGTTGATTTTCAATATTGGCCACAATTTACATTAGGAGAGAGTACCTTTGCACTCGTACTATTTCCACTTGTTATAGGCTTTTCAAAGCTTACTAGAAAAGAATTACCGGCATTGAGATTGGCAAAAATCGGCCGATCCGTGCTAATACTAGGACAGTTCATTTTAATTGGTGGACTCGCAGCAGCCTTGGAGCCATTCATCGGCTTTATCACGTTGGCAATTGGTGTAGTGATTCGTATCATTATTTCAATCTTCTATGCACTGCAAGATAAAACGGACATTTATGCGGTTGCACCAAGTTCAAAGGGCGCTATTATTGCGGCAGTCTTACCTGATTCACCAGCTGAAAAAATGGGCTTACTGGCAGGGGAATGTATTCGTAAAGTAAACGGTCAAGCCATTTTTACTGAAAATGATTTATATGAGGCTTTGCAATTAAATGCTGCACATTGTCGTCTGGAAGTAGTAGATCGTAACAATGAAATACGCTTAACACAGCATGTTATATATAGCAATGATCATTATCGTATTGGATTATTACTAGCTGAGCCGAGGGACATATGATGGATGTTTCCGGGAAAATGATATTAGCGTTATTTTTACCAGCATTACTCGTATTATTGTTTACTAGAATTACGTATAATCGGTATGTTGCATTAATATTGGCAATTGCGCTTATTGCGGCCTCTGTCTATGCAGGTCATACTTCGCCACCTACTCTATTCGTAATCGATGCATTTTCGTTAACAGTTGGCTTTTGGCTAGCAAGTAAAATGAAAAAAACAAAGGTGATTTAAATTAATATAAAAGGTCAGTCCAAAGTGATATCTTTCTCACTTTTAAGACTGACCTTTTTACATGAAAAATCTTACGGCTGCCATAATGATAACCCCTGCTACAACTGTTATAGATAAGCTTTTGGTAACAAGTGCAATCATAAGCGTTGGCACAAATGTAATAAATACAGGCCAATTGAGTGTAACAATTTTACCGTTGTCTGTATCCAATAAGTTTTCGATGACAAGAGCACTCAAAATACAAATTGGGATAAAGCTTAGCCATTTTAATACAATCTCTGGTAGCTGCACATTTCGGACGAATATAAAAGGAATAACACGTGGTAGCCAGGTTACAAGTGCACAGCCAATGATGAGCCATACCATAGTTGCAGTTGTCGTCATTTAACTGTCACCACCCCAATAGTTGCTACAATTACTGTTGAAAGAAGAACAGCTACATGCGAAGGTACAATATAAGAAAGACCATACATAATGACAACCATATAGCCGATTAACATAAGATAATGTATGATTTTACTTTTACCTACACTGCTAAGCTGGAGAACAAGAAGTGCCACAAACATAGCAATCAATGCGAAATCTAAGCCCCATTTTTCAGGGTTTGCTACCCATTGACCTAAATATGCGCCAGTTACACAAGAAAGAATCCAAAATGAATAAGCAGTTATATTCAGCCCATCCATCCATTTGCCATGTAGCTTACCGGTTTGCATTTGCTTTGTAACAGCTACACCGAATGTTTCGTCCGTCAATAACGTGCCGAAACCAACATTTCTTAGCATGGAATATCGTGTGAAATGAGGAGCTACTGTTAAACTCATTAATAAATGGCGTAGATTTACAACAAAAATGGTTACAATAATAGCAGAAGCAGGGCTATTTGATAAAAGAAGTGCACAAAAGATAAATTGTGCGGAGCCTGCATAGATGAGTATAGTTAAAAGCGCAATTTCGAGTACAGATAATCCTGAAGCGGAACCTACAACACCGAAAGCGAGTCCTATGCTAATATAACCAAGTAAAGTGGGAACACAATCTTTAACGCCTTGTAAAAAGCTATCATCTGGCGTGTTTGCTGTTTCATTCTGAAAATCTGTTGTACTTGTCATAAAAAGATCGTCCTTTCTTAAAAGTTTCCATGTATACTAATGGTGGAATAGTCTGATAGTTCTTGGTGTTTATTAAAGTATACATATGTCTGATAAAATAAACAATAGAAATTGGTGAATAAAAATGGAGCAAATGAGTCGAAATTTAGCATTTCAATTAAAGAAGATCCGGCAACAACGTCATTTAAGCTTAGACGATGTTGCCAAAGCTACAGGGGTAAGTAAAGCGCAACTTGCACAAATTGAAAAAGGGGAGGCAAATCCTACAGTATCAACGATTTGGAAAATTGCTGCGGGAATGCGCACTTCATTTTCTTCGTTATTACA
Source organism: Lysinibacillus sp. NPDC092081 (assembly GCF_044755845.1). NCBI lineage: Bacteria > Bacillati > Bacillota > Bacilli > Caryophanales > Bacillaceae > Lysinibacillus > Lysinibacillus sp. NPDC092081. Next base: position 66,171 of record NZ_JBIVRU010000023.1, on the reverse strand, counting down.
ATCACCAACAGCACACTTCATGAAATATAGTAGTAAGGATGCGCCACGTGTAGATGAAGATGAGGGGCGATATCGTGTGTATTCCATTATTCCATATAATCCAGATCGAGGCTGGGAACTCTATAGGGTTGAAATGGAGCCCGGCGCTTTAAGTAGAAGTGAGGCCCACACAGAAGGGGTAGAGGAAACTGTGACTGTAATCCAAGGGCAGGCCATTATTTCTGCTGGGGAGATGCATGAATTACTAGAAGAAGGGGATACACTAGTATTCTCAGGACATCAGCCACATGAGTATAAAAATACGTCGGAAAAGTTAACGATTTTACATTTAATTTTGCAATATAAATAGAGGTGTCGACTTTGAGTGAATGGTTTACTGTAGACAATATTGAGCATATTGCGGCACAATATCGAACGCTTGGCCCGGTCATTGGTTTATTATTAACGTTTATAGAGGCATTTTTTCCATTTTTACCTTTGGTCGTGTTCGTTGTGGCCAATGCGACCGCATTTGGTTTATGGTTAGGTTTTTTATTATCCTGGCTAGGATCTGTAGCTGGTTCATATGCAGTATTTTTACTTGTCCGACATTTTGGCAAGCATCGAAAGCTTCGATTTGTAACAGGCAGTAAAAAAGTAGAGAAGCTAATTAAATGGGTAGATATGAATGGTATTAGTCCTCTGTTCGTGTTACTTTGTTTTCCTTTTACACCCTCAATCATTGTAAACATTGTAGCAGGGCTATCCCATATTCATAAAAAGTATTATTTTGTGGTGTTATTGGCTGGAAAGTTCGTTATGATTTTAGGAATGAGCGTACTTGGTTACGATTTAAAGTCGCTCTTAACAAGCCCTGTAAGATTGATTATTGCCGCTGTTGCGATTGTCTTGCTTTGGTGGGTCGGCAAGTTTATGGAGAAACGATTAAATGCGCGTGTAGAGAAAGACTTAAAACATGCGCGGAAATTGACGAAAAATCATCAACGTTGAAAGTTGAATATGCACATCTTACCCCTTTTATCATGTAAAATGAGAGAAGGGGTTTTTTATCTTCATTCATAAAGGTAAGGTAATGCAATGCTCGAGTAACGTGGAGCAGCGCTTAGATAAAACATTAAAATGCACAGTTAGAGTAGCGAGACGTTCGGGTCAATGCGAAAACTGCACAGGTAGACCAGCAAAGTGATCGGGTCAATACGAAAACTGCTCAGGTAGACCTGCAAAGTGATCGGGTCAATGCAAATAAACATTCATGCAGACCAACAAAGCTCGTGTATTTACGACTAACATTTTTTAGAATAGATTATTTACAGGAGGAGAAAAGAACATGACATTGCGTATTGTATCGGGACGTTCAGGAACGGGTAAATCAACGTTTATTCATCAAGAGATTGTCGAGCAACTAAAAACAGATCCGTTAGGGCATCCAATTTTTGTAATCGTGCCTGACCAAATGTCTTATTCAACGGAGTATGAGCTTACGAATAAGCATGGCTTGCCAGGCTTAATCCGTGCGCAGGTCATGACATTCAAACGATTAGCATGGCTAGTATTACAGGAAACGGGTGGTATTGCTCGAAAAGAAGTAAATGGCTATGGCTATCGAATGCTTATCCGCAAACTTTTAGAGGAACAAAAAAGTGAGTTTTCATTATTTCGACAAGCAGCTGGGAAACGAGGCTTTACGGAGGAAATTGAATCGCTTTTACGAGAGTTTAGTCGTTATAGTGTAAATAGTTCAGTGTTAGCTGAAGTGACAGCATCTTTGCAGGCCATTGATGCACCTAATACATTGCAAGCGAAAACGAATGATTTACAAGTAGTTTTACAAGCTTTGGAGGAACGACTTGGCACGACATATGTCGATAGTGAGGGGTATTATCCGATTTTAACCGAGCAACTAAAATACTCTGAGACAATGAAGCAGGCGTCCATTTATATAGATGGTTTTACAGCATTTACTGTAAGAGAATTAGAGCTTGTAAAAGAGTTATTAAAGGTGACGAAACAGGTGACGGTAGTTCTTCCTTTTGACCATATCGATGAAGTTTATGATGAGCAGTCTTTATTTCATGAAGCCGCTTCAACGAACCAACGTTTACACGATATTGCATATGAAGAAGGCATTGAAGTTGCAGCACCATTGCACTTCTACAATACGCATCGTTTTCAATCTGATGATTTACAACATATGGAAAAATATTTTGCTGATATGGTGCCTCAAGCGGAAAAAACATCAGGTGATGTAAAGGTACTTGAAGCATCAAATCGACGTGCAGAGATACATGCCATTGCCCGGGAAATAACAAAGCTGACAAGAGAGAAGGGGTATCGTTATCAAGATATAGTACTTCTTTATAGACAAGCAGAAGTCTATGATCCGCTCATTTCAACAATTTTCCAGCAGTATGAAATTCCTATTTTTACAAATACGAAAAAGACGATGCTGCATCATCCTTTAATTGAGCTTAGTCGATCTGCTTTAGAGGTTATTACTTCTAATTGGAAATATGAACCAGTTTTTCGTAGTGTGAAAACAGATCTATTTTTCCCGTTACATGCTGAGCAAAATGTTTGGCGAGAGCGTGCGGATCGTTTAGAAAACTACTGTTTAGCACAGGGCGTCTTTGGGGAGCGCTGGTTTGAGGAAGCCAGGTGGTTTTTCAAAAAGTATCGTGGACTTGAATTCCATTCACGCGTGCAAACAGACGAAGAACGTGCCATGCAGGCAGAAATCGAGGCCATTCGCGACGAAATTCGTCAGCCGCTTAAATCATTACAGGACAAGCTGGAAGTGGCGACAACAGGTAGAGATGTAGCGACAGCTTTATTTGAGTTGATTGAGCGTTTAAATGTTTATGAAAAACTTCAAGCAATGAAAGACCGCGAACTTGATCGAGGTGATGCATTAGCTGCAAGTGAGCATGATCAAGCGTGGAAAGAATGGATTGCAGTGCTCGATCAGTTTGTTTATATGTTTGGTGAGCAGGAGATGTCCGTGGAGGAAGCGGCGAAAATTTTAGATGAGGGCTTTGATACATTAGAATTTTCGCGTATCCCGCCTACATTAGATGAAGTCATGGTAGCGACAGTTGATTTAGCTCGTTTATCGAATATAAAAGTCGCATTTGTTTTAGGAATGAATGATGGAGTCTATCCAACTCGTATGGATTATGAGGGATTGCTGTCAGATACCGAACGTGAATGGTTTACTCAAATTGGTTATGAGCTTGCGCCAACATCTAAAAATCGTTTGCTGCAGGAAAATTTCTTGCTATATCGTGCTTTAACGACGCCATCCGATAAATTATATATGTCCTATCCAACGGCAGACGAAGAGGGTAAGGCGCTATTATCCTCACTCTATATAAAGAAAATAATCGGCAATGATAAAACGGCTGGCCTTTTGAGTGGTGTCAAGGTCGAGCGAGTCGTCATTGATCCAATTGAATTACTTGATGAAAGTGCTTTACCGTATATACGCCATCCACGTACAGCTTTAGCACATTTAATGGTGCAAAAACGCCAAGCTGAACATAGCCGAGAGCTAGCGCCAGAGTGGCTTGCTTTACAAAAATTTTATAAACAGGACCCTTATTGGGCACTTATTTATGAACGAGTTTTACATCCAATTACGCATAAAAATGAGGCAGAGCCATTAGAAAACTACATCACTCAGGAATTATATGGCCAAAAGCTAACATCTAGTGTGTCTCGTATTGAGAAATATTTTCGTTGCCCGTTTTCGCATTTTACGACGTATGGGCTTCATCTAGAAGAACGTGCAGAGTACAGACTAGAAACATTTGCAATGGGCGATTTATTCCATGAGGCATTGAAATGGATTACTGAGGAGACACACCGTCTGCAACTATCCTGGATACGTTTAACAAAGCAGCAAATTAAACAATTAGCACGACAAGCCGTTGAGCAAATTGTGCCGGTATTTTCACATCAAATCTTACTGTCAAGCGCACGTTATCGCTACATTCAACGCAAGCTTATTCGTATTGTCGAGCGAACAATGACGGCACTTACACAGCATGCGAATGTATCTCACTTTAAACCAATTGCCATTGAGGCATCATTTGGACCGGGGCAAAATGAACAGCTACCACCACTTGAAATTGATTTAACAGGTGGTCAGAAAATGTTTATGCGAGGTCGTATTGATAGGGTGGATAGTGCGTCTATTGATGACCGCTCTTATTTACGGATCGTCGATTACAAATCATCAGCTCGTGATTTAGATTTGAATGAGGTTTACCACGGATTGTCTCTGCAGGTACTAACGTATTTAGATGTAGCAATGGAGAATTCTTCTTATTGGCTACCGGGTGAGGCGGAGCCAGCCGGAGTTCTTTATGTACATGTCCACAATCCAATGCTAAAGCTTGATAAGGATTTAAGCGACAGTGAAATTGAGGAAGACCGTTTAAAACAATACAAAATGAAAGGTCTTTTGTCCGAAAATGCAGAGTCCATTTTATCGATGGACGAGCAATTAGAGGAATCGAGTGGGCATTCAAAAATTATTCCTGTCTATATGAAGAAAGATGGGACACCATCAGAATCTCAGTCACGTATTGTACCTGTTAATGATATGAAAAATCTACAGCATTTTGTACGGCGCAAGCATCAAGAGGCTGGTAATGGAATTTTAGCAGGGGATACCTCCATTAGTCCTTATAAACTTAAAACAAAAACAGCATGTGACTACTGTCAATTTACAGCTGTTTGTCAATTTGACCCATCTGATGGCAAACAAAGCTATCGTCAGTTACAGCAAGCAAAACCGAATGATATCGTTGAGAAAATTCGGAAGGAGATGAAGTAAGTTGGTACAAAAAATACCTGAAAAGCCAGCGGAAGTGACGTGGACTGACGACCAGTGGAAGGCCATCTATGCAAGCGGTCAGGATACACTTGTATCGGCTGCGGCAGGCTCTGGTAAAACGGCAGTACTTATTAATCGCATGATTGAAAAGGTAGTTGCAACAGAGAACCCAATCAATGTCGACGAGTTACTTGTCGTAACATTTACAAATGCATCCGCTGCTGAGATGCGTCACCGTATGGCGGAGGCACTAGAAAAGGCTATTGCAGAAAATCCAACTTCCAACCATTTGCGACGCCAGCTAAGCCTTGTCAATAAAGCACAAATTTCAACACTGCATTCCTTCTGCTTAGCCATTGTTAAGCAGTATGCCTATATGTTAGATATTGACCCAGGCTTTCGTATAGCGAATGAGGCGGAGGTTGCGTTGTTAAGGGACGATATTTTAGCAGAAGTATTAGAAGATGCTTACGATTCTGAGGACGAGGCTCAGGTTCAAGCAATCTATCGTCTTGTTGATAGCTTTACATCGGATCGTGATGATCAGGCTATTGAAACATTAATAAGCAAGCTTTATGATACGTCCCGTGTTCATGCAGAGCCTCATAAGTGGCTTCGTAGTCTACCAGAGACATATGACTTAGCAACGGACGTGACAATTGATGATTTAGAGCTGTCGAAATATGTAAAGTTAACAGTCAAGCATAGTCTTGAGGAGGCATTTGTGTTAATTTCTGAAATGCGTGCCATTACGCTTCAGCCCGAGGGCCCTGCACCATATGCTGAAACCGCAGAAATGGATTTTGCCATGATTCAGGAAGGCATTCGCATTAGTCGTGAAGGAACGTGGCAGGAACTCTTTGATTATTTTGGTACTGTAAAATGGTCAACGTTAAAGCGTGTATCAAAGGATGCTTTAGTGGATGTGGAGCTACAAGAGCTTGCCAAGAAAAAACGTGAGGCAGCTAAAAAAATTGTGAACAAGCTGAAAGAGACTTTTTTCGTTCGGACTCCTGCGCGCTTGCTTGAAGAAATACGATTAATGGGTCCTACGATAGGAACATTAGTCGAATTGACAAATGTTTTTAGTGAACAGTTCCGCATGGCGAAGTTAGAACGAGGAATTATTGATTTCTCGGATTTAGAGCATTTCGCATTACAAATTTTAACTGTAGTAGTCGAAGGTGAATTACAGCCTTCACCTGTTGCACTAGATTTGAAACAACGTTTTAAAGAAGTACTTGTTGACGAATACCAAGATACAAATATGCTTCAAGAAACAATATTACAACTTGTGAAAACAGGTAGTGAGCAAGCTGGAAATCTTTTTATGGTTGGTGATGTAAAACAAAGCATCTACCGTTTCCGTTTAGCAGAACCGAAGCTTTTTATGCGAAAGTACAGTGAGTTTCTAGAGGCCCCAGATTTAACGGGAATGCGTATAGATTTAAACGCTAACTTCCGTAGCCGAAAAGAAGTGTTGAACGCTACAAACTATGTATTTGCACAAATTATGGGTAAGCGTGTTGGAGAAATTCTTTATGATGAAAATGCTTCACTAAAGCCAGCAGCACCATATGATGATAAAGAAGTTCCGGTAGAGCTAGTCATTCTGCATCCTCCTCAAGAAGAGGCGCTGGACGAAGAGACAGAAGATAGCACAAACGACGCTTCGGAATTAGAGGAATTAAAAAAATCACAGTATGAGGCACGTTTTATCATTGAGCGTATTCGGCAGATGATGGAGGATGGGACAACCGTATTCGATACAAAAACGAAGACAGAACGTCCATTAAAATATAGTGATATTGTGATTTTAATGCGTTCAATGACATGGTCAACAGACTTAGTAGAGGAATTTAAGCTTGCGGGAATCCCTCTCTATGCGGAGTCCTCCAAAGGGTATTTTGATGCGCTTGAAGTCATGATTATGCTGAATGTTCTAAAGGTTGTCGATAATCCATATCAGGATATTCCGTTAGCCTCGGTGCTACGTGCTCCATTTGTTGGCTTAACAGAAAATGAGCTAGCAAAAATACGGCTAGCAGATACAAAAGCGCCATTTTATGATGCATTAAGGCAATTTATTCGAAGTGATGGACATGGTGTGCAATCTGACACTTTTGTGAAGCTTCAACGATTTATGCTAGCGTTTGAAAACTGGCGAGATTTAGCGCGACGTGGGTCACTGTCAGATTTAATTTGGAAAATTTATTTAGACACGCATTATTATGAGATGGTTGGGGCGATGCCGAATGGAAAGCAGCGTCAGGCCAACTTACGCATTTTACATGACCGAGCTTTAATGTATGAGAAAACAGCCTTTCGAGGACTCTTTCGTTTTTTACGTTTTATTGATCGTATGCGTACGCGTGGGGATGATTTAGGAACAGCGAAATCGATTGGAGAAAAGGATGATGTTGTCCGTCTTGTAACTATCCACTCTTCAAAAGGTTTGGAATACCCTGTTGTCTTTGTTGCAGGGATGGGGAGACCGTTTAATAAAATGGATTTCCACAATCCATATTTATTCGATCAAGATTTTGGCCTTGCAGTGAAGGCAATTGATCCAGAAAATCGTATTACGTATACATCCCTACCATTTTTAGCGCTAAAGGAGAAAAAGGAGCTTGAAATGCGTGCTGAGGAAATGCGTGTATTATACGTAGCAATGACACGTGCGAAGGAGCGACTTATTTTAGTAGGCTCCGTGAAAAATTGGAGTAAAACGCTTGATAACTGGCAGGATGCTCAAAGTTTACCGGTGGATGCCCCACTACAGGAGTATTTACGCGCGAGAGCTAATAGCTACTTTGATTGGCTTGGACCTACAGTTGCCAGACACGCAGATTTTGCTTCAATTGCTAACTCCTCCTATAAGGCATCTGAAGATGTATCGCATTGGTGGGTACGTGCAATTGAAACAAGTCATTATGCGTATGACATACAGGCGTTAGAGGATGAGGTACAGCCATTGCTAGAAACGCCAGAGGATGAATCTTTACTGTCGGAAATTACGATGCGCTTTCAATCACAGTATGCATTTCAACAATCAACACAAAAACGCTCCAAAACATCTGTTAGTGAAATTAAGCGTTTAGAAAATCTACAGCGGCAGGAGGAGCCTGAATATTACTTTTCAGCACCTTCAAAGCAAAAAGCGACAACCATTGCGCCCCGTCCAACCTTTTTACAGGACAAACAGCTGACAGGTGCAGAAATAGGAACAGCTGTCCACACAGTTATGCAGCATGTACCTCAAAACGGCTTTACGAATGTACAGGAGGTTAAGGAGTTTGTCGCTAATTTAGTGGCAAGGCAGCTTCTGACTGAGTCTGAGGGCAAGGTTGTTCCATGGAAAAAAATATATAACTTCTTTACGACAGACATTGGACAACGCTTTAAAAATGCAAAAATAATCCGGAGAGAGCTCCCATTTACGATTAGTAGAGTAGATGAAGATGGCGACGCTCAAATTGTTCAAGGTATTATTGATTGTTTATTTGAGGATGAAAATGGTGAATGGATCTTGCTTGATTATAAGACAGACCGTATTCAATCACATTTTGCTGAGGAGCCAGCGCTAACGAAGGAACTCTTAGATCGATATGGTGTCCAGCTTAGAGTTTATAGTGAGGCGATTGAATCTATCCTTCAAATTAAAGTGAGTGATAAGGTTCTATACTTATTTGATATTGAACGGGCTTTACAAGCATAAGTGAACGCGGTGAAAACAGAGCTATCTGATATAAATATAAGGGAATGAATGTTAGAGAGTTCTGTTTTCGCCATATACATAGAGGAGGCTATTTTGTGGAGTTAAAACCGACAATGTTGCAGGAACGCATCACAACATTAGATATTTTACGTGGTATTAGCTTACTAGGCATTTTACTCGTTAATATGTTTGCCTTTTATTTGCCAATGCCATATATTGATTTGGCATCATGGTTTACAACACCGTCAGATATAGTGTGGCATCAAAATTTAGATATTTATGTACAAAGTAGCTTTTATCCGCTGTTTGCCATGTTATTTGGCTATGGACTCGCTATGCAATGGCAAAAAGCACAAAGTCGTGAACAAAATTTTTATGCGATAGTACTGCGAAGACTTTCTGTATTATTTGTTATTGGTTTGATACATGCTGTACTCATTTGGTGGGGCGACATTTTAATGATGTATGCATTTTGCGGCGTTTTTTTATTGCTCTTACTACGTCTACATCCTATTTGGTTATTGTCAATCGGTTTTATGATTAACGGTGTTTTGCAAGCTTTTATGTTATTTATTGTAGGATATATTAATTTTAATATGAAAGTTGATGAGTATTTAAATATTACTTCGGTAGAGCAGGCGATAACTGCTTATGGAACAGGAAATTGGGTCGACGCATTTATGCAACGTTTAACCGATTTATCTGTTCAGGCAGAAATCGGCATGTGGTTTGTGGCATTATTTACAATTTTACCATTTATGTTAATTGGTGCCGCGGCCTCTAAATGGCGTTTAGTGGAACGAGCGAAGGAGCTAAAATGGCTATGGCTGACATTAGCAATAGCTGGTTTAACAATTGGTATTTTGATCAAGAGCTTACCGATCATGTTTACACGTACGTATTTATTAGACTACTTGAAAGGTTACATAGGCGGTCCAATTTTAGCAGTAGGCTACATTGGGCTCATCGTTTTACTTTGTTTACTTCCAGTTGTCTCAAAGCTACTTAGTCCTTTTGCAAAAATGGGGCGCATGTCGTTAACGATGTACATCCTTCAATCGATCATTGGAACATGTTTATTTTATCAATTTGGATTTGGCTGGTATGGAAAAGTGAGCGTCGCAACAGGCGTGTTAATTGCAGTCAGTATTATTATCGTACAAATGATTGTGGCAGAAATTTGGCTAGCAAAATGGCAACAAGGTCCGTTAGAGGCTTTATGGCGCAAATTAACTTATAAGGCGAAAATGAAAGCAGGATAATTGTGTGAGTGCTCGACTCTCTTCCAAAAATCGAGCAATCTGCGATAGAAATCAGCCTTCATTTTTAATGTGATGGCAACATAAAGTGAATGAATGCGTCTTGTATAATAAGAAATAATTTATTGCGATTTGGCTTATTACAAAAAGTTTAGCCGAAAAAGCGTATGTCATGTGTAGAAGTCGATTGAAGTGAGACTGGACGCCCTCTGAAATGGGCCCAGTCGGAACGGAAATCAACTCCACGTTATGGTGAAGAGCATGCGAAATAGTAGGAATAAAAATAGTTATCGCAAAAGTAAGGCAATTCCTATAATATTGTTGTATCATGTAGAAAAAAGAAGGAGCTCTGAAAATCATGAAAATTTTATCGTTTAAACTAGGTGGACATGTAAGCTTTGGACCAAAAGTAAAAAAAGAAGAAGCGGTATGGGATGTACTCGCTATTCAAAATGAACTTCAAGTTGTCCCTTCTTTTTCAAGTTCAATTGTAGATGGCATTGCTCTAGGCTTTGATTTTGTTGAACAGATTCGTAAATTAGTAGAAGCAGCTGAAAAATCAGATCGCGCTGATAGCTTCAAACGTGAATTTACAGCGATCGAATGGTTATCACCGATTCCACGTACACCAAAAAACATTATGTGTATTGGGAAAAACTATGATGAACATGCTAAAGAAATGGGTGCAGAGGCAGCTCCAACAGATTTAATGGTATTTACAAAATCTCCGACTGCTATTGCTGCTGATGGCCAAACAATATCTATCCATGCTGATCTTTCATCTAAACTGGATTATGAAGGCGAATTAGCCGTTGTCATTGGTAAACGTGGTAAAAATATTCCGAAAAACTTAGCATACGATTATGTATTTGGCTACACGATTGCCAATGATCTAACAGCTCGTGATTTACAAGAAAAACATAAGCAATTCTTCTTAGGAAAAAGCTTGGAAGGAACTTGTCCACTTGGACCTTACCTTGTAACAAAAGATGAAATTCCGAATCCACAAGATTTAACAGTGGTAACAAAAGTGAATGATGAAGTACGTCAAAACGGCTCAACAAAAGATATGATGTTCACTGTAGAATCATTAGTATCGATTTTATCTCAACATGTAACATTAGAGCCAGGTGATGTTATTTTAACGGGTACTCCAGCCGGGGTTGGTAAAGGCATGAATCCGCCACAATTCTTAAAAGCTGGTGATACAGTGAAAGTGTCTATTCAAGGCATCGGTACTTTAGTGAATCATTTTGAATAATTTTTTTAAAATCCGCGTGAGTTTATCTCCGCGGATTTTTAAGTTTATTATGTGAGCACTATTGTAATGTTTGAAACCCTTTCCAACACATGGTAGGATAGAGTTTGATAGAAAAAAGAATATGAGGTGGGACAATAATGAGTTTCTTAACTAGCCAAACGCATTTGCATGTTACTACTTGGGTAGTTGCAATCGTAATCTTTTTAATTGCAGCATTAATGGGCAAGCAGTCAAAAGGCTTACATATGACATTACGTTTATTCTACATTTTAATCATCATTACTGGTGGGGCACTATTCATTAAAGGTATGGATTTTAATATGGGTATGCTCTACGGCTTTAAATTCCTAGGCGGTATTTTAGTTATTGGCATGATGGAAATGGTATTAGTTCGTCAAAAGAAAAATAAACCAACGGGCATGTTTTGGATTTTATTTGCAGTATTCTTATTGATTACATTGTTCCTAGGCTTCAAATTACCAATGGGTCAAGATTTCTTAGCCTAATTTTGTAAAAGTCGTGAAGTTTTAGCTTCACGGCTTTTTATTTTTTGGGGAAGATGCAATCGCTTAAGTAGTTTGAAAAACGATGGAAGAACAGCTCGGGTAAGCCGTAGAAGTGATCGGGTAGCCTAGAAAACTGATCAGGTAAGGCGTAGAAGTGATCGGGTAGCCCAGAAAACTGATCGGGTAATCCGGAGAAGTGATCAGGTAGCCCAGAAAACTGATCGAGTCAGCCGAAGAAATGCTCAGATCCCTTAAAAAACTGATCGGGTCCCCTGACCAAGCCGATGAATATATTTAAAGGAAGTTGACACCTTTTTGCCGTAATTAATTTTGCATTTTCGGAAAATATTTTGAAATGATAGCGACGTGACTATTTTATTTGGTAAAATTGACGAGGATTGGTTTGAAAGAGAGGGAATAAAAGTGAAATTTAAGAAGTGGATGAGTGCGACAGCTGCATCACTCTTACTGGCAGCTTCATTAGTGAGTGCTACACCAGTTGCACATGCTGATGAAGCGTCGACAAGAACAATTGCAGAAGAAAGCATCTATGATTTACTCGTTGACCGTTTCTTTAATGGTTCGGGCTCTAACGATTTTGATACAAATACGCAAGACCCTACTAAGTTTGCAGGAGGCGATTTTGCAGGCTTACAGGATAAATTAAAATTTATCGGAGAAATGGGCTTTACAATCGCTTCCATTGGCCCGGTTTTTGCCACTGAAAAATATGATGGATCGATGCCGACAAGCTACTCTACAATTGAGCGTCATTTTGGGACATCTGAGGAGTTTCAAAGTGTCATTGAGGCTTATAAAGCTAAAAATGTATCGATCATGGTTGATTTTCCACTAAACAATGTAAGTCCGAATCATGAATGGGCAAAAGATCCAGCGAAAAAGGATTGGATTGCCTCAACAAATAATGGACAAGTACAGTGGGACTTAACAAACAAAGATGTACAAAAAGCACTTATTAAATCAGCAACAGATTTTGTCTCTACATATGATGTTGGTGGGGTGCGTTTAACAAATATTGCTGGTGCCGATACAGGATTTATTAATGAAGTGATTAAGGCATTAAAAGATTCGAAAAAATCGCTCTATGTGATTTCTAATGAAGAAAGTGAAGCAAACTTTGAAGCAAGCATTTCACCGGCTACGGCTGATATTTACCGTAATATATTTAAAAATGTTGATATGGATTCTTCTAAGTTGATGGAACCTTTTACAGGTGAGAAACCATCTCAGATTATGGTTGATTCACTAGAAACGCGTCGTTTTACATTTGATTCAGCAGCAGAAAATATGTTCCCACCAACGCGTTTGAAAATGGCGATGGGTGCTTTATTTATGATGCCAGGAATTCCAGTTGTGCAATATGGTACAGAAATTGCGATGAACGGGGAAACAAAGCCAGATACTCACCAAATATACAACTTTAAAACAGATACGGAATTAATCGACTATATTAAAAATGTCCAATCGTTACGTAATAAATCTGAGACATTACGCAACGGTGATTTTGAAGTTATTACAAATGAAAATGGCCTGCTTGTATTTACACGAACATCTGATAAAGAGAAATGGGTCATCATGGTTAACAACACTAGTAAAACACAACGCGTTGATTTAACACCTGCTCAGCTGGGTGAAGGCAAAATGCTAAATGGTATTTTACATCAAGAAAAAGTTCGTATTAATGAAAAAGACGTTTATCCGGTTATTTTAGATCGTGAAATGGTAGAGATTTATCAAGTTAGAAATGATGAAGGTTTAAATGTACCGTATATGGTAGCACTAGGATTAGTATGGGTAATATTCATAGGATTTGTAGTTGCTATTATTAGACGAGGTAAAGTACGACGTAATGAGCAAGATGCTCTAAAATAGAGGGGTTTTTCATCCCTCATTGATTTAACGGGCAGTTCATACAGGATAAAATGCTAAACCCCCTCAACACTATTAAGTGCGGAGGGGGTTTTGTTAAGCTTGATAGCTTTTATTCGTAAAGAAGATGGCAATTGTACCTGGTCCTACGTGTGAGCCGATAGCTGAACCGATCATTGTTACTTGAATGGCTCTTGGTGAAAATTTTTCTTGGATAGAAGCCTTTACTTCGTTGGCAAAGTTTGCATCATCACTATGGCTAATACCAACAATTTTATCAGAAAAATTATCACCGCGCTCCTGCATTAAATCTAACATGCGAGCGATGGCTTTTTTACGTCCGCGAGATTTTTCAATCGGCACAAGCTTACCATCCTCTACATTTAAAATAGGTTTAATGCTTAATAGCCCTCCAAGAAATGCGCTTGCCTTTGATACACGCCCACCTTTAGCGAGGTAATCTAAATCCTCTACCGTAAATAAGTGCTCCATTTGTGGGGTAAGTGCTGTAATTTTTGCTTCGATTTCCTCTAATGAAGCTCCCGTGTTTCGGAGTCGAACGGCTTCTGCGACTACTAGTCCAAAACCTAGCGAAGCACATTTTGAATCGATGATAGCTAATTTAAGGGATGGATATTGCTCCTGTACTTGATTGCGAATCATGACCGCAGTATTATAAGTGCCTGATAATTCCGAAGAAAAGGCGATGTAGATTCCCTCTTCTTCATTTTTTGCTAGATTTTCGAAATGCTTGAGAAAAAGCTCTGGTGATACTTGGGATGTCTTTGGGCGAGCACCTTGGCGAATAGCATCGTAAATTGCTTTGGAATCAATCGAAATGACATCATCATATTCATTATTGTTCAATTGCACTCGTAGTGGAAGAAGTTCAATATTGTTTTCTTCGTAGTAAGACTTTGGTAAATCACATCCACTATCAGTAAAAATTTTCATCATTTGTCCCCCTAATTTAACATTCTTTTAACTTTATATGAGAAGTTTTCAAATACCTATACTACATAATAGGTGAACAAGTGTCGAGCTTTCACTTTCCACTCTATATTTCTAAATAAATGTTATATAGATATAATATCATATCGAGTTTCATTATAATTGCAACCCAGGAATAGGGATGTATTTTTAATTCAATAAGTACCCATTGAATAAAGGGTACTCCTGAATAAAGTTAAACTGAAAAAATGGGATATTTATTAAATCACTACTTAACTAGGATAATTTCAAGCGTTCGATGAGTATTTTGGCGATTCCATCGTCATTATTGGTTGTCGTAATTTCATTGGCAATATTTTTTAAAGTAGGAATGCCATTGCCCATTGCTACACCGATGCCAGCGTAATCAATCATTTCTAAATCGTTATCTTCATCACCGAATGCAATAATACGCTCGCGTGGGATACCTAAATCCTTTGCTACATGAGCGATTCCCACTGCTTTATTTAAGCCACGGCGAACAATTTCAATAATGTGAAGTGGCGCACCCCAACGACGATGTTCAATGACCTCTGCATGAACAGCCTGTAAATGATCACGAATAATCATTGAATTTACTTCGTTAGCTTGAATTAGTAAACTAGTTGGGTTATCAAGTAAATGGGTATAGAGATCCCCAAGAGTAATTTTTGGATTCCCCATATTAAAAATATTTAATATCCGTTCATCCTCTGTATGCACATAAATATCGTCCTTAACCTCCGCAATAATATTTTCATATTCATAGCTATTGATGGATTCGACGACATTATGCACTACACCTAAATCAATAGGAGTATGCATAGTCTGCCAAGCAGCATTTTTTGGGTGGTGGACGTAGGCACCATTAAAATTCACGATGGGCGTTGTAAGGCCAAGCTCGTGATAGTATATATCACTCGCACGATAAGGACGGCCTGTAGCAATCATCACTTGATGACCTTGTTCCTTTGCCTGCAATAATGTTTTTTTAGTTTTGGATGAAATTTGTTGTTGGTCCGTTAATAACGTACCATCTAAGTCTAAAACGATTAAATGCGGTTTCATAGCTTATTGCCCCTTTCCTATAATTTGAATAGTATCGCTTTGTAAACCATTCGTCAAAATTTTGTCACATGGAGAAAAGTTTGCTAACATAAAGATTAGACAAAAGTTGGGAGTGACAAAGATGATTGTTGAGAATGAAATGTGGGGAAATATTCCATTATTACATATACATACAGAAAATATGAATGAACAAACCCCAGTAGTGATTTTCTTACATGGCTTTATGAGTGCAAAAGAACATAACTTACATTATGCATATCAATTAGTAGGTAGCGGGGTGCGTGTCCTATTACCAGATGCAAAATTACATGGCGACCGTAGTGAAGGCCTATCTGAGATGAAAATGAGCTTACATTTTTGGGATATTGTTTTAAATTCTATTCATGAAGTTGCACAATTATATAATGAATTAAAGAATAAAAAATTATTAGTGAATGATAACATTGGCGTTGCTGGTACATCGATGGGTGGAATTGTAACATCGGGCTGTTTAAAGCAATATGATTGGATCAAAACAGCAGCAGTATGTATGGGTGCACCAGGATTTCTTAAATTAGCGGAGTATCAATTACAACAATTCGCTAAAAGCGGTGTGAATTGGCCAATGTCCGAAGAAGAAGTACAACAAACGAATGAGCTTCTTGCTAAATATGATGTCAGCCTAACACCAGAAAAATTCGCAGGACGACCTGTGCTATTTTGGCATGGGGAATTAGATAAAACCGTTCCTTTTAATGAAACGTATAATTTTTATTTAACTTTACGCGAGTATTATGAAACAAATCCAGAAGACTTAAAATTTTTAGCTAATAAAAGAGCGGGCCATGCTGTGTCACGAGACGGTATGTTAGCAGCAACTGAATGGCTTGCACAGCATTTGGCATAATAAGATGCATCTGCTATGATTAAGTTAACACTGTGACGGAAGGAGAAATACAAATGGATCAAGATATGAAAGACAGCATGTTCGGTGCATTAGAAAATGTAATTGACCCTGAGCTTGGTATTGATATCGTCAACTTAGGTTTAGTATATGATGTAGAGTTAGATGAAGAAGGTGTAGCAACCGTTACAATGACGCTAACGTCTATGGGTTGCCCAATGGGACCTGTTATTGTTGATCAAGTGAATACAGCATTAGGTGAGCTTCCAGAGGTAAAAAGTACAAATGTCAATATTGTATGGAATCCACCTTGGTCAAAAGATAAAATGTCACGCTATGCAAAAATGGCATTAGGTGTACGCTAAGTCCACTTAAAGCACAATAAAAAATCCCCGCTTATAACTCATAAGCGGGGATTTTACGTGTAGCGATTAATCGATACGACATATTTGTAACGGACAATTCTCACAGGCGATTTCATCCTTTAAAAATTGTAGATCGTGAATGGTAATATAACCTTTTTCGAACGATATGATATTGTGCTTCTTTAAGTCATTCAGCATGCGATTAATCATCTCTCTACTCGTCGCACATAAATTAGCGATTTCTGTATTTGTTAACGGTAAGTCAATATAAATAGTGTCATTCTCTAAAGGCTTACCATAAGTATTCGAAAGACGGATGAGCGTTGAAAATAAAGCGCCCTTTTTACCATTTAAAACTAAATCGCGCAAACGACTTTGATGCTTTAAATTTTCTGTTTGCAACCACTTCATATATTCCACCATTAAATCAGGTTGTTCCACTAATAAAAGTTCCAATGATTCACGGCTTAGTACATATAAACTAGAGGGTTCTAAAACTTCAGCAGTCATGGAATTATACGTAAGGTTACAAAATAATGAGCCTTCTCCAATAATACTGTCTGGACCACAAATACGAATGGTTAATTCCTTTCCATTCTCCGTTTCCTGACTAATTGAGAAGGCTCCTGTTTTTATATAATAAATTTCTTTCGCACGTTCGCCCTCTAAAAAAATTTTACTATCCTTATTCACTTTAATAAAAACACCGTGCTTTTGAAAAAGATCGTGAAATTTTTCTTGTATATTATCCATTATAACCATATCTCCAACACATCGCTTTCTTTTCGTAAAAATGTTTAATTTTTACAAAAGGATGGTGAACAATTTCGATACTAAATCTAAGAAACATAGTTTTATTATAACGTAATTTTCTAGTTATAAGGGAAGAAATTTTAGGGCTAATTCTTTGCTAAGGTTTGTCGTATGTTGTAAAATAAAGTTAGTCAAAAAAGGTCAAACATTTTTTCGTGAAACAGAATGGCAAACGGGATTCCGCTTAACATTATTGAAAAGGAGTGCTAAATATGCAATTTCAACAAACAAATGACAAAAAACCATTAGAGCAATTTGGACGTAATTTAATAGATGAAGTAAAAAACGGTAAAATGGATCCGGTAATCGGCCGTGATGAAGAAATTCGTAATGTCATTCGTATTTTAACACGCAAAACGAAAAATAACCCTGTCTTAATAGGTGAGCCGGGGGTTGGTAAAACAGCTATTGTAGAAGGGTTAGCCCAACGTATAGTAAAGGGCGATGTTCCTGAGGGGTTAAAGCAATGTGTACTGTATGAGTTGGATATGAGTGCCTTAATAGCAGGTGCTAGTTATCGTGGACAATTTGAAGAGCGCTTAAAAGGTGTTTTAAAAGAAGTAAAAGAATCAGAGGGGCGTATTATTTTATTTATCGATGAAATTCATACAATTGTTGGTGCAGGCAAAACGGATGGTGCAATGGACGCTGGGAATATGCTAAAGCCAATGCTTGCACGAGGTGAGCTACATTGTATCGGGGCTACAACATTAGATGAATACCGTATGTATATTGAAAAAGATCCTGCTTTAGAGCGTCGTTTCCAACAAGTGCTTGTACGTGAGCCATCTATTGAAGATACAGTTTCCATTTTACGAGGCTTGAAAGAGCGCTTTGAGTTACATCATGCAGTACGCATTCATGACCGTGCAATTGTAGCGGCAGCAGAGCTATCAAATCGCTATATTACAGAGCGTTTCCTGCCAGATAAGGCCATCGATTTAATCGATGAAGCATGTGCGATGATTCGAACAGAAATTGATTCCATGCCACAGGAATTGGATGCAGTAACACGCCGTATTATGCAGCTCGAGATTGAGGAGCAAGCGTTAAGTAAGGAAAAAGACGAGGCAAGTAAAAAGCGTCTAGAGCAACTCAGTGAGGAATTAACAAAGCTGAAAGAATCCTCTGGGGGTATGCGTAAACAATGGGAAACCGAAAAAGAAGCGTTACACGGCATTCAGAAAAAACGTGAAAAACTTGATAAATACCGTCGTGACTTAGATGAAGCAGAAAGTAAATATGATTTAAATAAAGCAGCCGAACTACGTCATGGGAAAATTCCTATACTTGAAAAGGAAATTAAAGAGATGGAAAAACAATTAGAGAATGGTACGGAATCACGTATTTTACGTGAAGAGGTAACAGCTGATGAAATCGCATCTATTGTTTCACGCTGGACAGGCATACCCGTGATGAAATTAGTAGAAGGTGAGCGTGAAAAATTATTGCGCTTAAAAGATACATTGCATGAGCGTGTAGTCGGACAAGAGAATGCTGTACAACTTGTCACAGAAGCGGTATGGCGTGCTCGAGCTGGTATTAAAGACCCGCAACGACCAATTGGTAGTTTTTTATTCCTAGGGCCAACAGGTGTTGGTAAAACAGAGCTTGCGAAGGCACTAGCGGCACAGCTGTTTGATTCTGAGGACCATTTTATTCGCATTGATATGAGTGAATATATGGAGAAACATAGTGTATCACGTCTTGTAGGGGCACCTCCAGGCTATATTGGCTATGAAGAAGGTGGACAATTAACAGAAGCTGTTCGCCGAAATCCATATTCAGTTGTATTATTAGATGAAATTGAAAAGGCCCACCCTGATGTTGCGAATATTTTACTGCAAATTTTGGATGATGGACGCATTACGGATAGCCAAGGTCGAATGGTCAACTTTACGAACACAGTGGTCATTTTAACTTCTAACATTGGCTCAAGCTATTTAATGGAAGCAAAGGAAGACGATGTTGCAGTTGAGGATTTAGTGATGGCTGCACTGCGTCAACACTTTAAACCAGAGCTGTTAAATCGTATGGATGATATTATTATGTTCCATGCATTATCAGCTGAACACTTTACTGCGATTGCTTGGAAATATGTCGAACAGCTTGTCAAACGAGTTGCAGAGCAAGATATTACTTTACAAGTAGAACAAAATGTAATTGATTGGGTTGTAGAACAAGGAGCAGATGCTCAGTTTGGCGCTAGACCACTAAAACGCTTCGTGCAGCGTTATATTGAAACTGCGGTTGCAAAAGAATTACTTCGAGGTGAAGTATTACCAGGAGAAACATTGCACATTAGAATGCATGACGGTCAATGTGTCGTTGAAAAATAACAAAAAAACCTGTTCCGCATTGAGCGAAACAGGTTTTTTCTAGTTGAATTAATGATTGTCTGCAGCTTCTGGAGTTGACTCGTTTGGAATAACTGCACCGATAATGAAAACAAGAATTGTAAATACAACTGATGTGACAACAGCAGTTTGGAAATCAAACGTTGCACCAAGTACAGAGCTTACTACGTAGTTTAACATTGAAACTAGTAGGAATGACCATATGAATGTTACGATATATTGCATTAATTTCACCTCAACCGAACTTTTTTATATCATTATCATATCATAACATAAATCGAAAAAAAAAGAACCTTTTCTGTGAAACATCGCGAATTTGTCACAACGATAACCTTGCTTTTGTATTTTCATGCAAATTCAGTAGGATCGGCGAAATTCGAAGACGTCGCAAATGCTGATTGCTAGGGAGTGTCCGAGGTCGTTTAAATCTAAGGAGAAGTCGTTCTATTCGTAGGCGAGTCGATTAAGACAAAAAGCATTAATTTTATTCATCTTGCCCTTGTCCTTCATTATGAGTTTGAAGAGTTATTTTAGGCAATTGTGTCCTTTGAATAACGCTCCCCAACACATTTAGCACCATCAAGGATGAACCATAATTTATTTATTACGAGTCAGTCACATCTTATCAGGTGTGGCTTTTTATACGTCTTGAGAGGTAGTGCTAAAATCTTCAACGAAACTTTTCACTTCTAGTTCCGTAGAAAAAATTGGAAATATAATAAGAGTTAAGGGTGGAAAGAGAATGAGAGATTTTTTAAAAGAAATTATTAAAGAAGTTAAAAGGCAACTAACAAACGAACAACCATCAATTGAGAACATATTAGATGGCAAAATATTCGATTGGTTCATACCAATTTTCGATTCCCTTCTGTTTCCGGAAGTGTATCTTTTCTTAGCTTCTACATTAATGTGGAAAATGATTTTTTCATTATTGTTGGCAGGTATGATTATTATCATTGTTTTAATGATTGAAAAAGTTCTAGAGAAAAAGACTAGTAAAGAAAAGGTTGAAGTATTGGATGAAAAATTAGCATGGTTCATACTCGCTCCAATTTTATTTTATGGAGCAAAAGGGTTAGCGTATGGCTATCTATTATTCAAACCAATGTTGTAGTTCTAAGCGATCTCATACCGAGGTTGCTTATTAGGGTCATCTGTACGTTGGTTATTTTTAATGTGAAATTTTTTTACGTATCATTCGTATTATAACTAGACAATTCGAATTGATAGAACTGAAAAAAGGGAGAAATGAAATTTTGAACCATTGAATGAAACAATTGCTTTTTGTGATTTACTTGATTACCATTGCGGATGCGTATTACTCAACGTTGTTTATTGAACCAAAAACACCGCCGCAACATCAGACGATTAAAGCGTCAGCCATTACGTTGACACAACTACGGTAGCAAACCTAACAAAAAGAAACGTACAACACGTCGTTTGAAACCTTCTGTGCTGCAACCCATCAAGCGATTTCTTCAGAGCACTAAGTGTTCCAAAGAGAACGTGATCCTTAACGACCTATTAGAGAAAAGATTGGACGTACGCAGATACATGCATGAGCCACCTTTCATCTTTTTACGATATCGACTTTTACGTTGTTGATAATAATGTTAGCAATTGTTAGGCTAAAGCTGCAGATCTATTTGCAGCTTTTTTCTCATTAGCCGCCATTATTAAATTTTTCAGCCTCACTTATCCCCCTAAATACGTTTTTTCTTGCATCAGCTCTAAAAGTTGGAGATGACATTTGTTAAATCATATGCATGTATATAAGTTGATTGGAGACCCTTGATACTACTAGTTTTAAGACGTTAAATTTAATTCATCTTGCACCTCTCCTTCATTATGAGTTATAATTATGACCAGTTACTAATAATTGATAGTAAGAAAGCAGAGGGGTTGCTAAATGAACGCTGGTATTATAGGAATTGGCAAATACGTTCCGGAGAAGGTCGTTACAAATTTTGATTTAGAAAAAATTATGGACACTTCGGATGAATGGATTCGAACTCGTACAGGGATTGAAGAACGCCATTTTGCCGCAGATGACCAAGAAACTTCAGATTTAGCAGTAGCTGCTGCAAAAGAGGCTATTGCAAAGGCCGGTATTACACCAGAGGAAATAGGGTTAATACTTGTAGCAACAGTAACGCAAGATCAAAACTTTCCAAGTGTAGCATGTATGGTTCAGGAGCAAATTGGAGCAGTTAATGCTGCTGCGATGGACCAAGCGGCTGCATGTGCAGGATTTATATATAGTTTAGTGACAGCAAAGCAATTTGTAGAATCAAATGCTTATAAATATGTCTTAGTAGTAGGTGTTGAAAAACTGTCGAAAGTACTTGATTGGGAAGATCGTAATACCGCTGTATTATTCGGTGACGGTGCAAGTGCAGCAGTTGTTGGTCCAGTATCAGAAGGTAGAGGTATTTTATCATTTGAGCTTGGAGCTGACGGTACAGGTGGTAAGAACTTGTATTTAACACAGCAGGACACAATCGCTATGAATGGCCGTGAAGTATTTAAGTTTGCAGTACGTCAAATGGGTGAATCTGCAGTAAATGTATTAGAAAAAGCAGGTTTAACAAAAGAAGACGTAGATTTTTTAGTGCCGCATCAGGCGAATATTCGAATTATGGAATCTGCTCGTGAGCGTCTAGAACTACCACCGGAAAAAATGTCGAAAACGATTCACAAATATGGGAATACGTCGGCAGCGTCTATTGGTATTTCCTTAGTAGATGAGCTTGAGGCAGGTAAGATTAAAGATGATGATTTATTAGTACTGGTTGGATTTGGCGGTGGCTTAACATGGGGTGCCGTTACAATTAGATGGGGAAAATAAAAAACGAAGAATGCTTGAGGGGAGTAAGACAATGAGTAAACGACGAGTAGTAATTACAGGAATTGGCGCAGTTACACCACTAGGAAATAGCATCGAAGAAACATGGGCTAACATTAAAGTAGGAAAATCAGGCGTTGGCGAGTTAACACGTTTAAATAAAGATCTTTTCGCAGCAAAAATTGCCGCTGAAGTGAAAGACTTCAATATTGAAACGTATATTGAACGTAAAGAAGCTCGTAAAATGGATCGCTTTACACAGTATGCTTTAGCAGCGTCCATCATGGCGATGGAAGATGCACAATTAACAATCGATGAAGAGCTAGCACCACGTGCAGGTGTCTGGATTGGCTCTGGTATCGGTGGTATGGAAACATACGAACAACAATTTTTAACATTCCAAGAGCGTGGAGCAAGACGTGTAAGTCCATTCTTCATTCCAATGATGATTCCAGATATGGCTTCAGGCCAAGTGTCGATTCACTTTGGGGCAAAGGGCATTAACTCTTGTTCAGTAACTGCATGTGCTTCAGGTACAAACTCCATTGGGGATGCTTTTAAAGTAATTGAACGTGGCGATGCAGATGTTATGATTTCTGGTGGCGCAGAGTCACCAATCGTTACGATGGCAGTAGCAGGCTTCTGTGCAAATACTGCATTATCTTTAAATACAGACCCAGAAATAGCTTGCCGTCCATTCGATAAAAATCGTGATGGTTTCATTATCGGTGAAGGTGCGGGTATTGTTATTTTGGAAGAGTATGAGCACGCAAAAGCACGCGGTGCAAAAATCTACGCAGAAGTTCTTGGCTATGGTGCAACAGGGGATGCGCATCATATTACAGCTCCAGCTCCAGAAGGAGAAGGTGCTTCTCGTGCAATGATGCAAGCTTTAACTGATGGCGGCGTAGAAGCTTCACAAGTAGACTATATTAACGCACATGGAACAAGTACACCATATAACGATTTATTTGAAACACAGGCGGTAAAAACGGTCTTTGGTGAACATGCCTATAAGCTTGCAATGAGTTCTACAAAATCAATGACAGGTCATTTATTAGGTGCAGCTGGTGGTGTTGAAGCTATTTTCACAGCGCTAGCACTG
Organism: Lysinibacillus sp. NPDC092081; assembly: GCF_044755845.1. Lineage (NCBI taxonomy): Bacteria > Bacillati > Bacillota > Bacilli > Caryophanales > Bacillaceae > Lysinibacillus > Lysinibacillus sp. NPDC092081. Next base: position 42,295 of record NZ_JBIVRU010000023.1, on the reverse strand, counting down.
AAAGAAGGCATTTTACCACCGACAATTAATTTAACAGATCCAGATCCAGAATGTGATTTAGATTATGTGCCGAATGAAGCTCGAACAGCAGAGATTAAATATGCTATGAGTAATTCACTTGGGTTTGGTGGACACAACGCTAGTCTACTATTCAAAAAAATCGAGGAATAATAAAGTGAAACTTTAACCAGTGGGGGATTTTCATCTCCCACTGATTTTTTGTCTTCACTGTTGCTGATGTTTCGTTTTATCACTATAAATTAGAGTGATATGCCAGTAGATACACACTATGTGAAGTGGTTGATTGGAGTGGAGACTGGGCGACTCCTCGGGGATCAGCGATAGAGGAACGAAGGCTAAAACCATCACGTCCTGTGATAACGCCTTCGTGACCAACATCGGTGCTGCTGCCGCTACGTTAGCACTACGCTTTCGCGCAAAAAACATCTGTTGGCCCGAGACCCTGCAGCGCAGCGAAGCGGCTCATCGGACGCCCCCAGGAAGCTTTGCTCTGTGCGAAAGCGAAGCGACAGCAACAATGTTTTATCTGCGCGAAAGCAAAGCGTCAGCGACAAAGCGCCCAGTCGGAACGGAAATCAACCCCTCGTTTTGCCGAAGTGCCATACTTTATTTAATATGGCCAGCCAAAAAAACGTCAGCCTAATTTACGTGGCTGACGTCTTTTTTTATAGTTTTATGAATAGATGATAATTAAGAAGAAACAGAAAGGATGCTCTATCTTGTTCCGACTCTTTTTATTTTTAATGAGCTACGGCTTATTGATTCTCTCCGTAGGGAATCTCATCTTGTATTTGAATTATCGGACACTCGGATATTCTTGGATAGTTGTGTTTAAATTTATGGCACATACATCAGCATTTTATATGGCCATTGGATCAGCCATTGTGTTAGGCGCTGTTGTGCTTGATCTTGGTTATGATAAAACTGTAAATGAAAAAGATAAGATGTAACCTTTAAATTACTCTCTTTTTGGCCAAGCTCTTATGATCATTTCTATGATAAATTTTTCTTTTTATCGACGTGCACGACCAAGGCCCATTGCTTCTTCCATGCGTTTTAATGTAGCACTTGCAATAGCATTTGCCTTTTCAGCACCTACATCTAAAATAATATCTAACTCTGAGGATTCTACCAAATTATAGAACTTCTCTTGAATTGGTGTCAGGTGATCAATAACCGTTGTTGCAACACCTTGTTTGAAACCACCATAGCCAACGCCTTCATATTTTTTTACAAGGTCATCAATAGATACGCCTGAAATGGCAGATTCGATTGTTAGCAAATTAGAAACACCAGGTTTATTTTCCACATCAAATGCCACAATACCATCAGAGTCAGTAACAGCCGACTTAATTTTTTTCTCAATGTCTTTCGCTGTATCTAAAAGCTTGATTGTCGCTTTTGTATTTGGATCGGATTTACTCATTTTCTTTGTTGGTTCTTGTAGTGATTTGATACGAGCCCCTGCTTTTGGTAATTGAATTTCAGGAATCGTTAAAACGTCACCATAACGTTTGTTAAAGCGCTCTGCTAAATCACGAGTCAGCTCAATATGCTGCTTTTGATCATCACCGACAGGAACAATGTTTGTATTGTACAAAAGGATATCTGCTGCCATTAATGGTGGATATGTTAGTAGAGCGGCAGATACGCTTTCCTTACCTTGAGATTTATCCTTGAACTGTGTCATCCGTTCAAGCTCACCAATCGATGCAACACATTGTAACATCCAGCCTGCCTGTGCATGAGCTGGCACTTCTGATTGAATAAATAATGTAGATTTTTTAGGATCGATCCCAGTAGCAATATACGTAGCTGCTAGGTTGCGAATATTTTGACGTAATTCTTTTGGATCTTGTGCCACTGTTATTGCATGCTGATCGACGATACAATAAACAGCATCTCCTTCATCTTGTAATGCAGGGAATTGCTTAAATGCACCTAAATAGTTCCCTAGAGTTACAATACCTGTTGGCTGTACGCCTGAAAAAATAGTTGTCATGTTATTTCCTCCTCGAATTTTGTTACCTCAGATAGTCTTTACATATGACCTATCCAAAATAAAAAACATCATGCGTCCTCATTAGTTTTCTAATGAAGGGACGAATGATGTTTGAATCCGCGGTACCACCCAGCTTGCCTAAATCGGCCACTTTACTTCGTAACGTGAAGGGACGAGCTTTGCTAATAGACTCCAGTAAGGAAACTAAGACGTTCACAAAGCTAACTCGGAAGTCCATTCCAAATGCTTACACGATCTGTTTGCAGCAACCACAGACTCTCTAAACGTGTAAAGTGCAAATGTACTACTCTTCGTCAGCGTTTTTTATTTAGTTCAATAACTGTCTTCCAAGTGAATAGATGAGGTGAACTCACCAAAGACATAATTGATTTATTGCAAAAAATTATATTATAAAGGCTTGGTGAAATGCAAGTGCTTAAAGTCAGACTTTTGGCGGTGTTCTTTTTCGAAAAAAAATATATGCTATTTTTGCTGCTTTTTTTTATCTATTCAACATCCCAGGAAAGCGCCCAGTCAGAACGGAAATCAACCAAACGTTATGGTGATGAGCTATTTATTTGAAAATGCAACCAATATTAGTAAATATACGTCTATATTGTACACATTGAACCAACAATATTCTCGTTTAAATTTTTTAAATGAGAACAAAACAATCGAGAAATGGGTGTTTAAAATGCGCTACGAATGGGAATATTATTAGTAGTTCATTAGACATGCCAAGAAGTAACTGCTGCTTTGAAAAGTTATATAAATAGACAGAAAATTTTGTGTGATAAGGTTATTCTTTTTTTTATTGGAACTATATTCAAACATCACAGAGTACTGTATAATGGTTTGTAGATTACATTACATTAATTCTAATTTAACACACTGGTTTATAGATAATGATTAAATGGAAAGGATGTGTCAGTATGATAGTAACTTTATTTACATCACCAAGTTGTACGTCTTGCCGAAAAGCTAAAGCATGGTTAGAGGAGCATGAAATCCCATATACAGAACGTAATATATTTTCCGAACCATTAAGCATTAGTGAAATTAAAGAAATTTTGCGTATGACAGAGGATGGTACGGATGAAATTATTTCAACTCGATCAAAGATTTTCCAGAAACTAAATGTTGATGTTGAAAGCTTACCATTACAACGTTTATACGAATTAATTCAAGAGTATCCAGGCTTATTACGTCGTCCAATCATTTTAGATGAGAAACGTCTACAGGTTGGCTACAACGAGGATGAAATTCGTCGTTTCCTACCTCGTAAGGTTCGTGCTTATCAATTACAAGAAGCACAACGCATGGTGAACTAATATCTCCGTATTCTGCATAGAATAAGTATTAGATGTTACATATGCAACAAGCATATTGTGACATCTATTTTTTTGTGTTTTACTTAAGTAAAACCTTCTATATAATGAATAATAAATAATAGGGAAAAGTCATATATTTCGGTAAAGTATGTTAAACTTGATTTTAGCTTAATAGTTTACTACAATTTCAATAATTCAAATATCTTCTGTGAAACGGTGTATATCCTTTTCATTTTATGACAGAACAGCATACAATATAAGTAGAGACAACTGTGGACAATTAATTTTTTATTCGGTTGCTCGACGGTTTTTCTGTAGTGTGGTCAAAGGTTGAAAAACAAAAATGGAGTATGAGGTTAAAAACAATGAATAAAAGCATACTAATGAAACAAAACTGTTTTTCGACAAATGGCAGTGAAGGGAGATGAGGTCTAGTGGACATCGAACGTGTAAACGAAAATACACTCAAGCTCTTTATTACGTACAATGATATAGAGGATCGCGGCTATAGTCGTGAAGAAATCTGGTACAATCGAGCGAAGGGTGAACAACTTTTTTGGGATATGATTGATGAAGTAAACACGGAGGATTACTTTGATGTAGAAGGTCCTATTTGGATTCATATCAATGCGTCTGAAGTAGGCTTAGAAATCATTGTCACACGTGCACATATTTTAAAAGACGGTGAAACCTTAGATGGTTCTTCGCATTTTGACGAACACAAAGAAATGTTTGCCCCATTCGAGGACGTTGGAGAGGATCTTCTCAGTCAACTAACTCAATTTGGTGACTTAGATGAGTCAGAGTTATTTATGGATACAGACATTTATGTTTATAAATTTAAAGATATTGATGAGTTAATCCCTGTAGCGAAACGCATAACAGATGAATTAGTGGATTCCTCATTATTTAAATATGAAAATTGGTACTATTTGGTAGTTGACTTCGCGAACGCAGATGAAGAACTAAATCATCACGATAGAAATGCTGTTATCAAAGAATTTTTAATACCATCGAATTTCACAATCCATCGCTTAGAGGAATATGGCGAGAAAATTATGGAATTTGATTGCTTTGAAACAGTACGAAAATATTTTATTTAAAGTAATAAGTACTTGATTCAGTGGCTTAGACTGTAGACAAACTTGGTGATTATCAAGTTTATTTACAGTCTTTTTATTTTAAAAGGATCTAGATTGAGGGAAAGTAAAAATTTAAAAGATAGCAATTTTTAAATTTTAGGAAAAAGCCGTTCTTTATTTGTTGCTATAAAAACACTCCTTTACAATAGTCAAAAAGGAGATGATTTTATGCTTACGGCTTATAACGAGCAGCAACAGATTTTTCTCCCATACCAATATTCAAGGGAAGCTTTACAACGATATAGACAGCAGATGAAATTTTATTGTCCTCAATGCCAACAGCCTGTCCAATTAAAGATAGGTAAATATAATATCCCTCATTTCGCTCATATTGCTAATAATAGTTGTGTACAGTTATTTGCAGAGGGTGAATCTAAACTTCATTTACAAGGAAAAGTCCAATTATTTGAATGGCTGAGAAAACTAGGGCATACAGTAAAGCTGGAGCCTTATTTACGGAAGCTTTCACAACGGCCAGATATGCTTCTGATAATGGAGCGAAAGCAAGTTGCCATTGAATTTCAATGTAGTACAATTTCTCATGAAAAGTGGCTAATGCGTACATCTGGGTATGAGAACAATGCTATACAGCCATTGTGGCTTTTCCAAACACCTCAAAAACAATCTACACAAGGTATCCAAAAAATTTCTATTTCTCCAATTATGCAAAAGGTGATAAATGCTACAGCACTAGGCTTGGCTTATTTAGTGACCTATGATGCAAACACATCGAGATTTATTTATTGGACGAATCTTCTTCATGTTCATGGGCATACTTTTATAGGTAAAGTACAAGAACTAACTATTCACAAGCAACATTTTCCTTTTTATGAGCCTAAGTCAATTACGAAAGAGGAATTTTATCTTTATTGGCAGCTTTATAAAAAGCATTGTAAGCAATTCGTATACCAACGATTATTCCATAGTAGAAATGGGGTACAAGATTTATTTTTACGAAGTTGTTATGAGTTACGCTTTGCTTTAACTGCTATGCCTGATTACGTAGGTATTCCGGTAAAAGATGCGGAAGCAATACCGATGTTTTCTATTGAATGGCAAACGATCTTACATCATTTTTGTCGTCGTTTACAATTATCACCTCATGAACTAGACGAGAGAAATATTCGATCGTTTTTAATCCAACAAAATGTAGAGGTTACAAATCGAGCGGTACAAGCAATCAGAAATTATGGAATAGTGCTGGCGAAAAGTTATCAGAACGGTTGTTTTCCAGATATTTGTGAGCAGGTGTACACACATTTATTTGCAATTGCCGTAATATACTGAGAAAATACGGGAGTAGGAATAACTCACATATAAAGGGGGCTGGCACATGGCTAGTAATCGAGTTTTAGTAAGAAATGAAGTTCCAGAAGAATTAACTTGGCGCTTGGAGGATATATTTGCAACTGATGCCCTATGGGAAGAGGAGTATAAAGAAGTTGCAGAATTTGCAAAAAAGGCGTCTAGCTATGCAGGTACTTTAACAAATGGTGCAGATGCGTTATTAGCAGTTCTAACTTATCACGATGATATTTACCAACGTACAATGAAGCTTTACACGTATGCTCATATGCGTAATGACCAAGATACGACAAATAGCTTCTATCAGGATATGAATAGTCGTATTCAAACATTAGCGACCAGTATCTCAGCTGCCCTATCGTTTTTAACACCAGAGACTTTATCATTGAGTGAAGAAACAATAGAACGTTACTTAACAGAAAACAAAGACTTACAACTGTATAAGCAATCTTTAAAAGAAATAACGATGGCACGTCCGCACGTATTACCAACAGAACAGGAAGCATTACTTGCACAAATGTCTGAGGTTACAGGTACGGCTTCAAACACATTTAGTATGTTAAACAACGCTGATATGGTCTTCCCTAAAGTGAAAAATGAAGATGGAGAAGAAGTACAACTAACACACGGTAACTATATTAAGTTTCTAGAAAGTAAAGATCGCACTGTTCGTGAAAATGCCTTTAAAGCAATGTATGAATCTTACGGTAACTTTAAAAATACGTTTTCGTCTACATTAACTGGCAATGTTAAAAAGCATAATGTCAGCGCACGTATCCGTAATTATGATTCCGCACGCCACGCAGCAATGTCTAACAATTTCATTCCAGAAAGTGTTTATGATCAATTAGTAGAAACAGTCCATAAGCATTTACCAGCTATGCAGCGCTATATTTCATTACGTAAGAAGCTTTTAGGCGTGGACGAACTGCATATGTGGGATTTATTTGCTCCACTCGTTAAGGAAGTCGATATGAAAGTCACTTACGATGAAGCGAAGGATATTTTAGTAAAGGCTTTAGCTCCACTAGGTGAGGAATATCAAGGCATTGTTCAGGGGGGGCTTGATAACCGTTGGGTGGATGTCTTAGAAAACAAAGGGAAAAGCAGTGGAGCTTACTCTTCAGGCGCCTACGGAACAAATCCATATATTTTAATGAACTGGCATGACAATGTTAATAATCTGTTTACACTAGCTCATGAATTTGGTCATAGTGTACACAGTTATTATTCACGTAAAAATCAGCCGTTTGTTTATGGCGAGTATTCTATTTTTGTAGCTGAAGTAGCTTCGATATGTAATGAAGAACTTTTAAATGACTATTTATTGAAAACAGTTGAAGATCCGCAACAGAAAGTTTATTTATTAAATAATTGGCTAGAACGGTTTAGAAGTACTGTTTTCAGACAAACAATGTTTGCTGAATTTGAACACCTAATCCACCAAATGGATAAGAATGGTGAATCTTTAACAGCAGAGCGTTTAACAGAGGTTTACTATAATTTAAATAAACAATACTTCGGCGAGGATATTGTTGTAGATAAGGAAATCGGCTTAGAATGGGCTCGTATTCCACACTTCTACTTTAATTACTATGTGTATCAATATGCTACAGGTAAATCAGCTGCAACAACATTAAGTAAACAGATTTTAGAAGAGGGTACACCAGCTGTAGAACGTTATATTAATAACTTCTTAAAAGCAGGTTGCTCTGATTTCCCAATTGAGGTATTAAAGTCAGCAGGTGTTGATATGAACGTTGCAAAACCGATTGATGATGCATGTAAAGTATTTGAAGAACGTTTAAATGAGTTAGAAAAGTTATTGTTGAATAATTAATTTGTAAGGCTGTAGGAATGTCACTACAGCCTTTTTTCTATGATTATTTGAACGAAAAAAATTTAAAGAATAATGATTTTTTTTGATTTCTAAATGTTTAAAAGTGCGTATCTTGAAAAAATACTGTTTGTAATCGCTTTCTATTTGACAAATTTGTGAATCTACCATCGGATTTATTGCTATATTTACTATTCCATGATAAAGTGATTCATGTGAAATAAATCACAAAACAAACATACACCCCTTTGTTTGAACGTGAACATTTCTCCCATCCCCTTTGTGAAAGAGAGGCGTCACTATCTGTCGAGGATAGTGGCGCTTCTTTTATTTTGTTATAAATCTCGATCAAACAGTGAAGTATTCCGATAAAACTCAAAAATGTTCCGATAAATCACTGAAACGTTCCGTCAAATTACTAATATGTTCCGATAAATCACTAGAACATTCCGATAAATATATAGAGCCTAATCACTGTTTTCTAAAAATAAAATGAATGCAACCAGTTGCATTCATTTTATTTTTTATTTATAATGCAATCAAATGATTACATTATGGAATGAGGTTAGAAAGTGAAGAGTAAACAAAGTTATATGATGCCTGTAATTGCTGCGGCTCTAGGTTTTTTTATGGCATTATTGGACACCACTATTGTGAATGTATCTTTGCCAAAAATTACAGCATACTATGAAACTACAATTGATCAAATTTCTTGGGTGATTGATAGCTACAACATTGCATTTGGCGTTGTTTTGCTAACGGCGGTAAGGTTTGCAGATCAATTTGGTAGGAAGAAAATATTTCAAATAGGGCTTATTTTGTTTGTGGTTGCGTCAGTTCTTTGTGGAATATCGCAATCTATTGAGTTATTAATTTTATTTCGTGCGATTCAAGGTTTGGCTGCAGCAATGATTGTTCCAGTATGTATTCCTTTAGTACTTGTTCATACTCCGCCTGAAAAGGTTGGCATTGTAACGGCACTATTTGGAATAATGGCAGGGATATCGACAGCATTGGGACCAACAATTGGAGGAATCATCTCAGAGCATTTTTCATGGCAGTGGATATTTTATATTAATTTACCAATCGGAATTTTAGCAGTAAGTTTAATTCATACTTTTGTACATGAATCGTATGATCCTACTGCTTCTAAGAAGATCGACTGGATGGGTATGATTACAATTAGTATGTCATTGTTTGCGCTCATATACGGGCTTTTACAAGTGAAAGAAGTTGGGTGGTCATCACCACTTGTTCTTAGCTGTTTAATTGGCAGTGTTATAGGCTTACTATTGTTTGTAAAGATTGAATCAAAAAATAAAGATCCAATGCTTCCAGTTCATTTGTTTAAAAACTATCAATTTGCATGTGGGAATATCGCATTGTTATGTTTAGGAATCGGTATGATGTGTGTCTACTTTTTAATGGCATTTTATTTAACAACAGTAAACGGAATTTCTCAGATACAGGCGGGTTTAATTCTTAGCTCATCTTCTATAGCGACAATGCTCATTACACCTCTTGCAGCTAAAGCAAATAAATGGGGGACATTATGGTTTGGTGTCATTGGTTATGTATTATTTAGTATAGGAACCTACTTGTTAGGTTTTATTTCACCAAATCAATCGGTTTGGGCTATTGTCGGAGTTTTAATGATTGTCGGTTTAGGATCGGGTTTAATCTTTAGTCCATTATCAATAGCGCTCATTTTGCAGGTTCCCGAAGAAAAGACTGGGATTGCATCAGGGTTATTTCAAGTAAGTCGTGTAATTGGTGCTGCGGTTGGCGTGGCAATTTTAGTAGTGATGCTACAGCATATGCTGCAGAACGAAATGAAAACGGCAAAAAAGGAAATGATCGAAAAGGTTGAAATAAGTAAACTAAGTGATAATACAAAGGAAAAGCTAAAGCTTCGATTCGAAAACAATAAAAATGAGCTAACAGAAAATAAATCGTCACTACAGGATGTTTTACATAAGTTAACGGACGAAGAGGAAAAACTATTAAAATCTTCACCAGATAACGCACATGCTGAAATTAAGAAGAGATTTGCCATTGAAAGGGAGGAAATAATAAATCTTTATCCAGCGTTAGAAAAAATAATGAAGGATCATATTTCTTTAGCATATAAAGCAGTTTTTAGATTTGGAGCAATTGTCATGTTAATTGGTGCTGTTTTTGCATATTTGAATGGCATAAATGCAAGAAGAATGAAGCAATATATGAGAGAACGAAACTTTGAGGTTGCTATGAAACGTTAACTCGAGCGAAGCGTCAGTTACAGATGTTTTGGTACCGAAAGCGAAGCGGCAGCAACAACACACGACTGAGTGACCAACATCGTGTGTTGTTGCTGCGTTAGCACTACGCTTTCGCAAAAAAACATCGGTTGGCCTAAAGCCTCTGACGCAATTATGCCGAGGCATAATTGATTAAACTGAATGCAACTGATTGCTATCACTTTCTAATTCCGATATAATATTGAGCAAATTATGTTCGGAGGAGGAAAGTGGGCATAATGGCAAAGTTGAAAACAAGAGAAAAAATTCTTAATGCTGCTTTGACACTTTTTGGTGAAAAGGGGTTTGCTGGAACTTCGACACGTGAAATTGCTGAACGTGCCGGTGTGAATCACATTACACTTTTTAGACACTTTGGAAATAAGGAGAATTTGTTTCGTGAGAGTGTTATTTCACATAAAACAGACCGAGATTATTTTCCTAAAATAGAAGAGGCGTTTACTGGGGATATAGAGCATGATCTTAAAATCTTGGCGCAAGCTTATTTTGAAGAAAACATTCCGGTCAAGGAAACTATTTGGGTACTCATGCGTGAGATTCAACAAGACAAAGAGTTTGAGAAAATGTTCTTTGAATACCCCAATAAGTTATTTGACCATTTAGAGAATTATTTAATTAAGTTACATGAGCAAGGGAAAATTCCAAAAGGGAACTTTAAATATACAGCGAATTTTTTCTATTCATTACTGTCATCAATTTTAGTTTTTCAATTGACATTACCATATATAAATGAGCATATTAATCCGGATATCGATGAGATGATAGATGAGGTTGTGCATTTATTTACAGCAAGTTTGTATAATCCGAGAGAAAGTTAATGATGGAGCTAATAAAAGGCAAAATAAAGCAAGTGAAGTTTTCTTCACTTGCTTTATTTTTAGGGGCATCTTGGACAAGTCCCTATTCTATAGAATAATAGTATAATTGCATTATTTAATACGCCACAGTGTATCGTGATCTGTCTGAATTCGTTCAATTTTTTGTTGTAGCATACGTTTCTTTAATTCGCGTTCAGCTGTTTGTTCTGTTAATGAGTAGATAAAAGCTACTTCATTTGTTGAAAGTGTATGGAATTTTGTAAATAACGTTTCTATTGTTGGTAATGGTTGGCGCACAAGCTGCTCATCCATCATCTCTTGTAAAATATGTTCATAAACTTCATAGGAATAGCTACCACTAACTTTAAGACCCTCATCTTCAATACATTCATTGAAAAATACAATACTAGGTACTTCATCAACTTCCATTTCACGTTTAATATATAAATCGCTTTGGAAGGCGCGTGCTGCTTCCTTTGAACCAAAGTCTGCAGAAAATTCATTCATGTCTAATTGAACTTCTTCTGCGATTTTTAACAGCGTAGCATAAGAATTGACATCTTGCTTGTTTAGTAATACATATTCTTGTAGTTTCGACAAATAGCGTGCTCCTGCACGTTTGCCCTGTAACTCTGCTGCTTTAATAGCGATAGATGGTAAAACAGGGTGATTAATGTCGAGCTCAATACCTGATACACAACCCTTTACACGCGTACTTAAACAATTTAAAGAGGCAAGCTCCGTGCTTAGTACAAGGCGCCATGTAAAGTAATGGTTGTACTCTAGCTGTAACCTACGAAGAATGGCTTGCATATTAAAAGCTTCTTGACAAAGTGGATCTACGAAAATATACAATTCAATAGGCTTATTAACAGTAGAAAACTCAGGAGTTGGCTCTTGCAACAGTTGAATATTATTCACGTAACAATTCCCCCTCATCGTCATTTGGTGTATTAATCATGTGATGAGCTGTTAATACTAAACGTTGATAATAAGTTTCGCGGAACTTCCCTTCTAACCCAACTTCATCCATCGCTTCGGACATACATTCAAGCCAAGCTTGAGCACGATCAGGTGTAATCGGAAAATTCATATGGCGTGCACGCATCATTGGATGTCCATGCTCCTCAGTAAAAAGATTTGGTCCACCTAAATACTGTGTTTGAAATTGAATTTGCTTGCGGGCTGTCTCTGTCAAATCTTTCGGGAAGATTGGAATAAGATCAGGATGCTGAGCAACTCTTTTATAGAACGCATGGATTAGCTCTGAAAGCTTTTCGGCTCCCAGCTCCTCATAAGGAACAGTGTATTTTCGACTCATAAGTTAAATGCCCCTTTAATTCTTTATATCGTAAAGTATATTTTTATACTTGGTCATCTTTACAAATGTGAATTTCTTGTGACTACCTTTATTCTATCAACGTCTTTTCGTTAACACAAACAAAGCGCTCTTCCGAAATGTTTTTCGCTAGAAAAGCACAAATTTCACCACGTGGGTGAAATTTGCCGAAAAAGACTGTATTAACAATGTTTATGCGATTAAACTGTGTAGTAATTCATCACTTTTTTGACATAATTCTGTGTTTCTTTAAAAGGAGGAATGCCACCATATTTTGTAACGCGTGAAGATCCTGCGTTATAAGCAGCTAATGCTAGTGTAGGATCATTATCAAATTTATCTAGCAATTGGCGCATATACTTTGCCCCTGCCATAATATTTTGCTCAGGATCAAAGGCGTTTGTAACCCCTAAATATTGCGCTGTTTTTGGCATTAATTGCATTAATCCTTGTGCTCCAGCATGACTAACCACAGTTGAATTAAAATTAGACTCTTGCTTAATCACAGCTGCGATGAGTTTCTCAGGTACATTATATGTAGATGCTGCCTTTTGAATAATCGAAGCGTATTGGTTCGCACCTGCTAATGAATTGGCATACGCTGTTGAACCAATTACATTATCCGAAACATAGGAGTCGAGTTTTGTACTAGATTGTGTATTTGCTAATGCCGCCTGTACAGCAGAAGGTATAAAGACGTTATTAGAACCATTATAAAGTAATGATTGATAGGCACTATTTTGCATGTCTTCAGATAACCCATTTAAACTACTAAACTGATTCATCAATGACGAAGCGTTTGATACACCTCCGAGCAAACTAGATAATTTTGCACTGTTAGCAGTAGTTGAGTCGCCGAGCAATTCGCTAATCATGTCTGAAAACATAGAATTGCTGTCTGTAAGATTGTTTGACGATGAATTTTCTGAAGATCCTAGTGTTTGTAATGCTTGAATGTCAAGTAAAGTTCTGAGTGATTGGATATCCAAGGAGTTTGTCACCCTTTCTTGTATACTAGTTAAGCTACTGTTGTTTATTCATTCATTTGTAATGCTTTCATAAAACGTGCGATTTTTTTATCTGTAGCCCGTTTTTCGATACCATATTGCTGTAGAAATTCGTCGAAGATTGAATTTCCTTTTATTTCATCTTTTGATTCATATTCTACCTCATAATCGTCGCACTGCAAATAGAAAGAATGATCGAACACTAGTAGACCATCCTTATAAGGAATTTCGACACGATCAGTTGTTAGTGAACCAAATACTGCTAATTCTTCTAAAGGGATGTTGAAGAGAGCTAGTCTTTTTGCTACTTCTTGGGCATAGAAACCTTCTCCAACAAGCATTTTCTTAGCTTGCTCAGCAGTTAATTCGTCAGTTGTTTCTAAATGTGCATGCTCTGCATTTTTTTCTTTTAAAGTACATTCAAAATATTTGTCGATTTGTCTAATACGAAGCCCACTTTGTCGTTTCCGAATAGCTTGAGAAGGTGTGTCGAAATAATGATTTGTTTGACGATGAATAGCATTTTCGGGAATATTGAATTCTTGCAATAAATGTTCGTATTGTTGTTTTGTTAAGAGATTTTTAAATTCTATTTCAAGTTGTTGTGCCATATGCTCACCTGCTTATTTTAATTTTTTTTCGTGTGTTGATTAGGAGAAAGAAGGTTGTTGATATGAAAATGGTTATTTCCTCTTCACTACGGCTCATCGGAAGCCCCCAGGAAGGCGCCCAGTCGGAACGGAAATCAACCCCACGTTATGCTTATGAGTTAAAGTTTAATCGTCGATTTAATATTTACACACTGCAACTATTTACCCTCTATGATAAAATAAGAGGAAGAGTAAGACGAAAAGGGGAACCGCATGTGCGTAAAATTTATACAATAGAAACATTGAATTTTGAAAACGAGCAACTTCATTTTAGTTTAAACGACATTGAAGCAAATTTACAGTTAAAACCTGCTGCACAATTAATTGCAGATTCTGATGACTTTGCGTTTATTTATTTACTTGATGCAGGAGAGAATTATCATTACTTGCGTTTTTCACCGAGTAGTTGGGAGCAACTTGTACATATTTTACAAAAAAAGCAAAATCCAAAGCTACAACTAGGTGAAGAAGTTATTGAGCTTACTAATTTTTACGATGAACTGGAAATGCTCGTGTATAATATTGAAGGAAATTACAATTATGGGGCGGAATTTGTCCAAACGGTGGAACAACACTTCAAGGCAATTCTTGCTGAATAAAAAGACAAAACGAACAGACGGTGTTGGTTTTGTTCGATACCGAATGTCGGGAGGTTTTTGCGATGGGACAATGGGAAATATTTTTGAGTCCTTATAAACAAGCAGTAGATGAGTTAAAAGTAAAATTAAAAGGTATGCGTTCACAGTTTGGTATTGTTAATGCAAATTCGCCAATTGAATTTGTGACAGGACGTGTAAAGCCTTTAGCAAGTATATACGATAAATCATTAGAAAAAGGGCTTGCCTTTGAGCCTTCTAAACGACTAGGTGATGAGCTAGGGGATATCGCAGGCTTACGTATTATGTGTCAATTTGTAGATGATATTTCCACAGTTACGGAACTAATACGTCAGCGTAAAGATATGCGTGTAGTGGAAGAGCGTGATTATATTACACATAATAAGCCAAGTGGATACCGCTCATATCATATGATTGTCGAATATCCTGTAGAGACGATACAGGGGAAAAAAGTGGTATTAGCTGAAATTCAAATAAGAACACTAGCCATGAATTTCTGGGCATCAATTGAGCATTCTTTAAATTATAAATATAAAGGCATGTTCCCCGAGGAAATAAAAAATCGCCTTCAAAGTGCAGCGGAGGCCGCCTTCCGATTGGATGAGGAAATGTCGTCCATTCGTAGTGAGATACAAGAAGCGCAGGCCTATTTTAGTGAATACAAAGAAGCATCGAATCCTAATTTATTATCGGAGAAGGAGCGTGACACAAAATGAAATTTTCCATTCAATCACGTAGAGATGCACAGTCGAACGAATTAATGGAGCTAGCTAGAACGTATTTGCAAGATTTTGGATTAACCTATGATGAAGAGGCTCCTGAAATCGTAATCTCTATTGGAGGAGATGGCACTTTACTACATGCCTTTCATCGATATTCTCATTTGCTAGATCAGGTTGCCTTCGTAGGTATCCATACGGGACATTTAGGATTTTATGCGGATTGGAAACCATCTGAATTAGAAAAGCTTGTTTTGTCCATTGCTAAAAAAGACTTTAACGTTGTGGAGTATCCACTACTAGCGGTAAAGGTGGAGCATCATAATGCGGAATCTAATACGTATTTAGCGTTAAATGAAGCAACTGTGAAATCACCAGATGTCACACTTGTTATGGATGTAGAGTTAAATGGTAATCAGTTTGAACGTTTCCGTGGAGACGGTCTTTGTGTGTCAACTCCTTCTGGTAGTACAGCTTATAATAAAGCCCTCGGTGGAGCAATTATTCACCCGACTTTAGCAGCACTCCAAATCACTGAGATAGCATCTATCAATAACCGTGTCTTCCGTACAGTTGGTTCACCACTCATTTTACCAGCACACCATCACTGTGTTTTACGTCCAGTAAATGAGCAAAACTTTAATATGACAGTTGATCATTTACAAGTCACGCAAGGCGATGTGAAGTCGATTGCTTTTAATGTAGCAACTGAAAGAGTCCGTTTTGCACGTTTCCGTCCATTCCCATTCTGGGAACGAGTACATGAATCATTCGTGGCAAATGAGTAATATGGATACAAGGTTTACACTGCATTTTATAGTAGAAAAGGAAGGCCAACTACTAAGGGAGGCCTTAACTGAATGGCGCATCTCCAAGCGAGCTTTAACGGCTATTAAATTTGATGGAGGATTACTGACAGTGAATGATGTTGAACGCAATGTTCGACATCCACTTCACGTTGGGGATCGAGTTGCAGTTAAATTCCCTCCTGAAGAAAAAAGTGAAGGGCTGGCAGTTGAACATGGTGAACTTTCTATTATTTATGAAGATGAAGCTATCTTAGTGCTTAAGAAGCCTGCACATCAGAGTACGATTCCTTCGCGTGAGCATCCAACGCATAGCGTAGCTAATCTAGTGTGTGGTCATTTTCAGCAGCAAGGTCTAGCATCAACTGCTCATATCGTAACGAGACTTGATCGTGATACTTCTGGCTTGCTATGCATTGCCAAACATGCTCATATTCATCATTTAACGGGACTTGCACAGCGCAGTGGAGAGATTTCTCGACAATATGAAGCAATTGTACATGGACATGTGGCACAAGAAGTACAATCCATCATAGCTCCTATTGGACGCAAGGAGACAAGTATCATTGAGCGAGAGGTGCGTGAGGATGGTCAATTTGCGCATACAGATGTGACAATTTTAAGGCGCTTTTATTTACATGATGAACCGATGACACATATACAACTAAAGTTGCACACAGGGCGTACACATCAAATCCGTGTGCATATGGCCTATGTGGGACATCCACTTGTTGGAGATGAACTTTATGGTGGAAGTCGAGAGCATATAAATAGACAAGCCTTACACTGTGTGTCCTTAAAGATGCTTCATCCTTTGACAGGTGAGAGTTTACAATTCACAAGTAACTTAAACATAGATATGCAACGATTATTGAATGACTCCTTAGTTTGAAGTTCGAGACTATCTAAACAGTCATTAGTTCACTAAGAGTGAAAACTATTACTGAATCATGTTATAAATTTAAGGAGATGTTCGCACAAACGGGCATCTCTTTATCATTTTATTTTCTATAAAAGTAATAAGTTTTTCTTAACAGCATGTTAACAGAAAAGAAAGTGATTGTAGGATATAGTAAAGTAGAGGTTTTTTAGACTCAGTACCATAGTTGAGAATGACATTTTTTTGAATGTATGTTAGGTATATAAGTTGATTGTAGTGGAGACTGGGCGACTCCTCGGGGATCAGCAATAAAGGAACGAAGGCTGAAACCATCACATCCTGTGATAACGCCTTCGTGACCAACATCGTGTTGGTCCGAGACCCTGCAGCGTAGCGGATGTTTTCTGTGCGAAAGCGTAGTGCTAACGTAGCGGCAGCAAATGTTTTATCTGTGTGAAAGCGTAGCGACAGCAACAACAAAAGCGGCTCATCGGACGCCCCCAGGAAAGCGCCCAGTCGGAACGGAAATCAACCACACGTTATGGTAATAGGATAAAATAGAAACTTTTACCCGCAAATTTATCCAATTAGATTGCAGCGATGTCGTAAGTGCGATGTAGTAAAAAAAGGGTTTGCAGAAAAGGCACAATACACTCTATTATATATAAGGTAGATTTACGGCATTGCCCGTATCAATGATTTAATGCTCGGAAGGAGGGGACAAGCATGATAGAGGAAAGAAATGAAAAGAATGATGTGCAATTCGACGAAGCACGTTTGCGAGAAATGCTCGAAGCACATGATATAAACGCATTCCGCGATGAGTTTTTAGAGCTTCATCCATATGATCAGGCAACGTTTTATGAGAAGGTGGAGCCTGATATACGAAAGATCATCTATTCGTTCTTGTCTCCGACGGAAATGGCTGATATTTTTGAGGCAATCGAAATAGATGATGATGAATACACAGCGTATCTAGCTGAGATGGATCCGTCATATGGTGCAGAAATGCTTTCTCATATGTATGCAGATGATGCAGCAGACGTTTTAAATGAGTTGGATACAAAACAACGTGAAAGCTATTTAGGCATGATGGATGAGGAAGCAGCTGAAGAGATTAATGAGTTATTAAGATATGACGAAGGTACAGCTGGTTCTATCATGACGCCTGAATATGTAGCGATACCAGAAAATTCTACTGTTCGTTCAGCAATGGCAATTTTACGGAAAGAAGCGCCAGAGGCCGAAACCATTTATTATATTTTTGTCGTTGATGAAGCACATCGATTAACAGGCGTTATTACGCTTCGTGATTTAATTATTGCTGATGAAGATACCCTTATACGTTCGATTATGAATGAACGTGTTGTGATGGTGCACGCAGGGGATGACCAAGAAGAGGTTGCTCAAATTATGAAAGACTATAACTTCTTAGCGACACCAGTTATTGACGATAAGGGAGAATTACTAGGGATTATTACAGTCGACGATATTATCGACGTTATTGATGAGGAAGCCTCGGAGGATTACTCTAAATTAGCGGGTATTTCCGATATGGATAAATTTGATACAACTTCATTCCAAGCGGCTAAAAAGCGTTTGCCATGGCTTGTCATATTATTATTTTTAGGGATGTTGACAGCAAATTTGATAGGACATTTTGAGGCAACGTTAGAACAAGTTGCGTTACTCGCAGTGTTTATCCCTCTCATTTCAGGTACTTCTGGAAATAGTGGAACTCAGGCACTAGCGGTAGCTATTCGAGGAATTGCGACAGGCGATGTCGAAGACCATAGCAAGCTAAAATTACTACTACGTGAAGCAGGTACAGGATTAATGTCTGGAGTTGTTTGTGGACTGATTGTGATCGGCATCATCTATATTTGGAAACAAGAGCTTATTCTTGGAATGCTAGTAGGAGCAGCGCTTTGTGGCTCGATTTTAGTAGCAACACTTGCAGGATCTTTTATTCCACTGCTTATGCATCGCATGAAAATTGATCCAGCTGTCGCATCAGGTCCATTTATTACAACATTAAATGATATTACAAGTATTTTAATTTACTTAGGTTTGGCGACAGTGTTCTTAAGTCAAATCGCTTGAGAACCAAATTTCTTCCTTTTGCATATTGTATGAAAAAAGGGAAGTGAGTAATTTGGGTCAAGAGCCACGCTTGTTTATAAAGTCACCATCCTATTTTCTAAATATTTCCAAGGTGCTACATGAACTTGATTTGGATGAAAGTACGTCAGTGTATAGTAGGAACGGCTATTTCAATGAACAAACTATTGAAGAAAAAGAAGAAGTGGTTGAAGAAGTACAAATAGATCCGTATTTACTAAAGCAACTTCAATTTTTAGAAAAGCCGTTTCGGCAAAAAGCCTATCAACCATTAGTTATATGTTTGAAGGATGGTAGAAAATTACGCGGTAGTGCATCTGAAGTACAGACCGATTCATTGATGCTTACTTCTTTCGAATTGAAGACACAAGAGATTATCTATTTTGAAGAAATAGAACAAGTATTATGGCGAGGTAAACAATTACCTACCTTATGAAAAAAGTGTACAGCAGAGGATGCTGTACACTTTTTTTATGTGTAGTGTGTCAAAGGAGAAAAGATTATTCACAAATCCCTAAGTCAACATCAGCAATACATTGTACAGCGCAGAAGCATGATAAATCTACAGTGATACAGCTCTCAGTTGAATTCCAATCATCTACTTTACATATTTTTTTCATGTTGACACAGCAGCCATCTCGACTTAATAGATCGACTGTACTTTCACTGGAGTCAAATGAACATAAAGGCTCTAAAACACGCAAGGTAGCGCAGCACTCATCGAACATATCTTCTACACGGAAAAATACTGATGTACATATACATGGATCTGCTGTTGGTGAACTGAAAAATGCTTTAAACGGAGTACCGTCTTTTGTAATTAACATGAATACACGTGTATCTGCATGAGAGCGTGCAGGACTTACAATGCCTCCAAGTGGTTCTAAGAAACAGTTAGCTGTACATGGTTGACATTCTTCTCTCACCGCTTGATTCTGAATGTCTAAGATGGCGCGTACTACGTCACAAACGCAGCCTGCTGAATGGATTGGTCCAATAGGATTTGTTGGCTTGCCACAACCCATATTGTCACCTCCTTTCCTTGTTACTACTTCTACAATATGTGCTTATGAAAAATGGACTCGGGCTTTCGTATATATAGTTAAATGAATAGTTTTTTTATGTATGGAGAAACTTTAAAGAAAAGGAGGGTAAAAGCTTGAAGCTATTAGGAATGATGTTACCTCTATTAATCAGTTTATCGCTTTTAAGTGGTTGCGGTGAAAAAGAAAAATTTATTGTCTACGGTTCACCGGAAAATGAAAAGGAAGTTGAAGCCATTTTAAAAGAACAGGACTTTGTAGACAAAACAACGGTTATTCAATATGACAATAGTATGCTTGTAGCAGTGCAAATTAAACCATGGGATAAGTGGAAAAAGGCTAAATTAGAGAAAAAGTTGCAAAAGAAATTTGATGAAAAATATCCAAACAAAGATGTTTTTGTCTCAGCTGATTATAAAATATTTTATGAAGCCAATAAAATAAAAAGGGAACAAGTTGAAGATACTAAACTGAAAGATAAAATTAAGAAATTGAAAAAGCTTGCAAAGGAGGAAACATAGTGGAAAAAGAACAATACCAACAATTAGAACAAAATGTCACGCCGAAACCGCCCTATTTTAAGAATGTTGCAAAGGCATTTCTAGTAGGCGGTCTTATTTGTACAATCGGGCAGGCCGTATCACTTTTTTATATGATTTTCTTTGATTTTACTGAAGCGACAGTCGGAAATCCAACAGTTGCAACAATGATATTTTTCGCCATGATTTTAACTGGTTTTGGCTTATATAAGAAAATTGGTCAATTTGCTGGAGCCGGATCAGCTGTCCCTGTTACAGGGTTTGGTAATGCTGTTATTTCTGCTGCCATTGAGCATAGATCTGAAGGATTAGTACTCGGTGTTGGAGGGAATTTATTTAAATTAGCTGGGTCAGTTGTATTATTTGGTGTTGTCTCCGCCTTTTTTATTGCACTTATTAAATTCATTCTTGTGACGATAGGAGTGGTTTCATGGTAATTGTCTTTCAATCGAAGCCGTCCTTAATAGCAGGTGGTGTGGTAGCAGGTCCACTAGAGAAACGTAGTATATTTAGTCAACATTTTGATGCGACCTATGATGATGAACGTTGGCAAATGAAAACAAATGAACAAGGTCATCGAAAAATGGTTGAAGAGGCCTGTGAATTTGCTATGAAAAAAGCGGGCGTGAAAAATAAGGACATTGATTACTTTATGGGCGGCGATTTGGTTAACCAAATGACACCAACCAATTTTGCGGCCAGAGACTTAGACATTCCTTTTATCGGATTATTCTCAGCGTGTGCCACCTCTATATCTTCCGTAATTGTTGCGAGCCTGTTAACAGAAGTAGGTGCCTCCAATTTATCGCTAGCTGGTGCATCTAGTCAACACAACGCGGTTGAGCGACAATTCCGCTATCCAATCAATTATGGCTCACAAAAGCCCCAAACTGCTCAATGGACGGTAACGGCTGCTGGTTATGCTCTTGTTGGTAAACATCAAGAAGAATACCCTTCTATTGAAGCAGCAACTATTGGAAAATCGGTTGATTATGGTATGGATAACCCTTTTCATATGGGTGCAGCGATGGCACCTGCCGCTTTTCAAACAATTCAATCACATTTAGAGCAGCGAAATCAAAAAATTTACCATTATGATTTAATTTTAACAGGCGATTTAGGTCAACTTGGCATAAAACTTCTAAAAGGAATGTTTGTTGAGAGTGGCATAAAGAGCGAAGAGTTAAAACCTTTACGTGATGCAGGTGCTGAGTTTTATGGACAGGATGAAACGTTCCAATCCGGTGCAAGTGGTGCAGGCTGTTCGGCAGCTGTTTTTTTTAGTTATGTGATCCAACAGATGCGAGCAGGTACCTATAAACGAGTACTTCTTGTGGCGACAGGAGCATTACTGTCTCCGCTTTCATTTCAACAGGGCGAGACAATTCCATGTACGGCACATGCGATTGAAATTACAATGAAATGAGGCAAAAGCTATGGTTATGACATTTGTGTTTGCATTTTTTGTAGGAGGCATTATTTGCGCCATAGGTCAATTATTAATGGATGTTGGTAAATTAACACCTGGACATACATTGAGTACTTTAGTCGTAGCTGGTGCAATTCTTGCTGGAATGGGTTTGTATGACCCACTTATTAATTTTGCTGGTGCTGGTGCAACTGTCCCTATTACATCTTTTGGAAACTCCTTAACGCATGGTGCAATTGTTGAGGCGGAAAAACATGGGCTTGTAGGTGTGTTAACTGGGATGTTTGAGGTGACAAGCTCAGGTATCAGTGCTGCCGTTGTTTTTGGCTTTATCGGAGCATTAATATTTAAACCTAAAGGAAATGTTGATTAGACGAATACCCCACCCATTTTTACAACGCTAACATATTATAGGTTGTAGAAGGGAGGGGTATTTTTATGGGATATCAAGGCTGGGGTGCACATCCGTATGGAGGGCATGCTGATGGGTGTTACGGAGGAGATTATGGAGGTTACTATGGTGGTCACCATGACGGAGGCCATGGAGGTTACTATGGCTACGGACATGGGCATAGTTCAACTTTTATCTTAATTGTTGTTCTATTCATTCTCCTGATCATTGTTGGCGCTGCTTGCATATAATTTGATTAACTTCTTTCAGCAGACGTCTCCCACCTTTATAAGTGGTGAGATGAATGCGGGTTTAGCTATTTTTCAGCGGATGTCCAAACATTTGCTGAAATAAAGGAACTCAGTCTAAGAACGCCACGTCTTGTGGCAACGACTGAGTGACCAACGTCCTGTTGGCCTAAAGCCTCCGGCGGAAGTTACGGAATCGGAAAGGAGTTCATAAAGGATGTTAGCCTAAAATCATCGCATCCATGCGATAACGGCTAACTGACCTGCATCGGTAAAAACGCCACGTCCTGTGGCATTACCGAAATGACCGACATCGTGTCGGCCCTCACGCAGGCCTAAGCACAAAGCCGATTCCGAACGCAATTATGCCGAGGCATAATTGATTGTGACAGTAGATAGAGGCTTTAACTTTTCTTCAGAGTGCTCCATTTTCTGAATAAAGTTTAAAGCTTTCACTAGTTGTCATAGGTTTAGTAGATGAAATGAAGTAGGAAAAATTTAATTTTAACTGATAGGAGGGGGAACATGAATCGCTCGTTGTTTAATTCAATTGAACAAAAAACTGGAGTATCAATGGATGAAATCTTCGCATTAGCAAATGAAATTCAACATGCTGATTTTACAAATGAAAAACAAGTAAGAAAAATCGTACGGCGCGTAAGTAAGATGTCCAAGAGACAAATTACGCAAGAGCTTGAAGATAAGTTAGTACAATCTATTATTCAAGATGGTAATTCACTAGATTTAGATAAAATTACTAAAATGATGAAATAACATGAATCTACTATGCAAAGCAATATATCTAAAAGGTTGATTTAAATGGATTTTCATTTATAAATCAACCTTTAAAGCATTGTAGAGAAATAAAAAGGGTGTTACGATATGCATCAGCATTTACGTAACACCTATTTTTTGATCAATTATGCCTTGGCATAATTGCGTTTAGATCATTTTTTCCATAGCACGATGTGGGATACCAGCATCCATAAATTCAGGTGATGTTACCGTATAGCCAAGCTTTTCATAAAACGGAATAGCATAGCTTTGTGCATGAAGTTTTAGTTTTTTCTTATTTATTGAAATGGCGTGCTTCTCCATTTCATTCATAATTAAAGCACCTAGTTTTTTGCCACGTTGATCTAGTAAAATACAAACACGTTCAATTTTTGCAGCATCGTTCTCGATACTTCTTAAACGTGCAGCACCTACAGGGTCATCGTTTTCGTACATAATGAAATGCGTTGCAGATGCATCCTCAGCATCACATTCTAGATGAAGCGGCACACCTTGCTCTTCAACAAAAACTTGTTTGCGGACTGCAAACGCATCCTCATGTTCTTTCGCTGTTTCAACAATCTTAACGGTATACAAGGATTACTCAGCTCCTGACAAACGGAAAGTTTCATATGTTGTCCACGAGCCATCTTCCAATTGGTATAAAAGATGAATACGATCAATTGTATCTTTTTCGTCAACACCTGTCATACGTAATTGCCCAAAGATGTCATCGTGCTCGGAATCTGTCATTTTTTGAGCAATAGTAATATGTGGTACAAATACGTGTTTTGACTCACCAAAAGGTACTTTTTCTTCTAAAACTTGGCGGAATGCTGTTAATTGTTCAGTTGGTTCAATGCGGAAATAAATCGCATTTGTTGTTGGGAAAAATGAACTTATGCGTAATGCATGAATGTTTAAAGGTGCATATTTGGCAGCAAGCTCATCTAATTGCTTTACGACAGATTGAATATCTTCTTCCGTTGCATCGAAGCTGTCTTTTAATGTTATATGCGGAGTAATTTTCGCATAATGAGGGTCATAACGTTTGCGATAAGTATTCGCTAAATCTTGCAATTTTTTTGATGGAAATGCCACAATACCGTACTTCATAGGCCATTACCTCCCGAAAATAAACAATTTTTTATTTAAGTATAACAGAAATTTCCGATTTCGTAATTTGAATCGTCCATATTAATTGAAATTTTCAATTAATGCGCGACGTAAATCAGGTTTCCAATATTTCCATGTATGATTGCCATCGAATTCTTCATAAAATGTAGAAAATCCTTTGTTTAACATGAGATTATGCAGCTGACGATTTGGTGTTAAAAAATCTTTAATGGTTTTATCCATCGAGACTACTTTATCTTCCTCTTTGCCGACAATATGGTAAATGGAAATTGTGCCTGGATCTTTAAAATTCTCTACAGCTTGCAGAACATTTTCGTCAACATACGGCGATTGTAAAATGACCTTGCCAAAAATACTTGGGTATTTTAATGCTGCCATTAAGGAAGCGGTTGCAGCCATTGAATCACCAATAACCCCACGACTCATTCCCATTTGATAGGTTGCATATTCAGCGTCTAAATAAGGCACAAGCTCATGTGCTAAAAAACGAAGGTATGCTTCATGTTGCTCTCCACTAGGAATATATTTATGACGTCGATCCTTAATGTCCTTATAAGGAACGAATGCAATGATTAAATTTTCGATTTCATAGTCATCGATAAGTTCATCAGCAAGTTTTGTAATACCTCCAAGCTGGAAATAATCTTTGCCGTCTGATGCAATTAAAATATTATATTTATACAGTGGAGAATAATTTGCAGGAACATAAATATAGAGCTGTAATTCCTCCTGTAATGCTTCACTATAGAACTTTAAATCCTGTACAGTTCCCTTATCCAATGATGACACTCCTTCTCATGTTTGTAACAAAATTGTACCATATAGCTAAAGTAAAGGTATAATAGGTTGGGCTAGCACTATTCTAGTAATAAAATCGAAGTGAGGGATAGTTATGCATGATAAAAGTACTCGTATACACTCTGATGAAGTAGCGAAGGCAGCCCAAGCTGCACTTATTCGTCGCGGTGTATCGCTAAAGGATATTGCTGAAATTGTTTATGAAATGCAAAAATCCTATAATGAAGGTTTAACATTAGATCACTGTGTTCATTCTGTTGAGCGTGTATTACGTAAGCGTGAAGTTCAACATGCTTTATTAGTAGGGATTGAACTAGATGAACTTGCAGAGAAAAAGTTATTATCGGCACCATTACAACAAATAGTAGAATCCGATGAGGGTTTATTTGGTGTGGATGAAACAATCGCACTTGGAGCTGTTTTTACATATGGTAGCATAGCGGTAACAACTTTTGGACACTTAGACAAGCAAAAAATCGGTATTATTAAGAAGTTGGATACAGAACCTGGCCATCATGTAAATACGTTTTTAGATGATTTAGTTGGCAGTATCGCAGCCTCTGCCGCATCACGTATTGCACATCGTATGCGTGACTTAGAAGAAGAAGGCGGCACATTTGCAGATATCGAGCCAGAAGAGCTAGGACCAAAATCAAAATCACATAATGAGATTTAACATAGAATTAATATATATAACAGAGCCTTCTCAATAATTTGAGGAGGCTCTTTTTAAGTTGTAATATGGCACCTCCGGCAAAACGAGGGTTGATTTCCGTTCCGACTAGGCGCAATTCTTGCATTTTATCAGCGATTTTCGTGATGTTATCGGCAATTATCGGCATTTTATCAGCGATTTTCATGATGTTATCAGCGATCGGCATTCATCGCGCGTTTCCTCCGCTTTTGTTTTTGCTGCCGCTACGTTAACACTCCGCTTTCGCACCAAAAACATTTGTTGGACAAAGCAGATCATCAGACCACTGTGAACAGAGCATCTTCAATAATTTGAGGAGGCTCTGTTTTTTAGTATGCTTAGCCGATTGTTTTGTATACTCATACCGATGTATAAAATAGGACATTCAAACACACTATAAGATAGAAAATAGTCAGGTTGCCATTGCAACTACATAACTTGAATGTAGTAGCCTGATATTTTACAATAGAAACATCGTGAAAACTATAAGGACTTTTGATGAGTTAGGGATTCTTTTAGAAGCTTCCTTAAAGTGTGATAAAGATGAAAAGTTGTGAGGGAACTACTACATGAAAATGCAAGATATAAAAACGTTAATTACGAGTGGTACAATCATTCTTGCTGTTGCATTGTATATGATTTTTGGCAGATCACCAGCCCAAGAAAAGGATACTACATCTACTGACCAGCATGGTACTATTTCTATTGAACAAGTAGAAAAAAAACAGGAAATAAACGCTTTGATGTAGACTTTATTAAAGCATATGATGGTTTATCACTATAAAACTGTACATTATAATTTTGTACACATTAAAATCGTAAAGTGTTGATATAACTATGGTTTCATGTGAGTCTCCAAAATAGATGTGTACACATTATAATTTAGTTAATTATAGATTTTAGCCATATCTTGATTAATTATATTTGTATGAAAGTGTACATATTAACTTATGTAGAATAATGATGTACCAAGTATGATATGTAAATATTGCTTAATTATATAGTTATTATGATCTTCGGTTTTTGAAACTGAAGATTTTTTAATGAGTAGGGTAATACTCTAATCACTATTGAAAAATTCTTCAGCTGAAAACAAATCAAATTTATTTTGATATTAGTGGACTATAATAGATTTAAATAAAGTATTAATAAATGTTAGAGAAGAGGTACTGAAAATGAGTGACAAAGATATTAAGACGTTAATCACTAGCGGCACAATTATTTTGGCTGTTGTGTTGTATTTAATTTTTAGATAAATTTTCTGGTCTTCAGTTTATAATTTAACTGGGGTTTTTTGATTTTATGAAAAGGTAGGATCAGAAATTATATTATTAATGGGGAAGACAATGTTGAATCTTATAAAGTAGGTGGAAGAAATTCGTGCCAAACTAAAATGTTTGAAGCACTAAAGGTATCAGTTTGGTTTATTACGGAGGCATTGTCTAACTTGGAATCGTATAATTAAAATTTAGGAAAATGATATATAAGGAAAATAAATAATATATTTTATCTTTAAGAAAGTAGGATACTGATTTGAAAAAATTCTTTTTGACTTTGTTCTTTTCTACATTGCTTATAAGTGGATGTACGGAAGAAACTAGCACAGATATTATTGAAACTGAAGATATACAAGGAATTGTAGCTTCAACAAAGGAAACTGCTGAAAAGTACGATGTGAGTAAATTTGAAGAATACGAACTACAAGATATAATTGACGGCGACACAATAAGAATAAAATATAAGGGTAGCTCAGAAAAAGTACGTTTTCTTCTTGTAGATACCCCTGAGACTAATCATGAAACGTTAGGGGAGCAACCTTATGGGCCAGAAGCTAAAGAATTTGCAAAGCAGCTACTAGCTGGTCAAGATATGGTTTATTTAGAATTTGACGTTTCGTATCGTGATAAATATAAAAGATTACTAGCATATGTTTATACTAAAGATGGTATTAGTGTTCAAGAGCAATTATTGAAAAATGGATTAGCTCGCGTGGCATATATTTATAATCCAAATACGAAGCATGTAGATTGGTTTAAATCTATTCAAAAAACTGCGCAAAAATCTGCTATTGGTATTTGGTCAGTTGAAGACTATGTAACGAATCGTGGATACGATAAAGATGTATATTATGCTGCAATAAAAGAAGGAAAGCAGTCTAACATAAATGAGGATAAATCGAATACTAATAACAATAAGGGCAGTTGCGAAATCAAAGGAAATATTAACTCCAAAGGTAACAAAATTTTTCATATGCCAGGGCAACGTGACTATGAGAATACAGTAGCAGAGAAGATGTTCTGTACTAAAGAAGAAGCAGAAGCTGCTGGGTTTATTCCAGCTAAGCAATGAATTAGTTTAATTATTTATAGTTATTTTTCAAATATAATTATAGAAAGAGATACTCGTTTGCCACAAAAAAAGTGGTTGTATAATTGTATATTTAAAAGTAAGGAACCGCCAATCATATTGATTGGCGGTTATATTTTTACTTAGATTTATAATACCTATATTTCCCTTTCCCGAAAGGAAATCGCAGGCGAGTAGAAGACATAGTATCACATTTTGTATTGGACAAATAAATGGTTATTTTACAGTTTCCAGACGATACTTTTTGGCGAATATATGCCCTTTATGTAGCAATGAATATCGAATCCATCTCACCTTAGCTGATCATGACTATTTTAATTTGGATGACCCATTATTGTATAAGTCCATATCTATTGATAATGTTACAGGTTTTATAAACGAGCATTGTGTATTTTTAAACTGAACTAATATTTATAAAATTTAGTTGAATAATTTATGAGTAAAATCTACTCTTAAATTATTCAACTAACGGTGCAGGTTAGTCCAATAAGGAATTCCATTTTTATAACGAATTTAAAATTAGTTTCGGTGAACCGTATCATAAATAAGTGAGGTTTATTTGAAATATAGGAAAGCACCGTTCTAGATTAATGCATTTTGTGTTTATTTAGAAAGAAATTTATGGTAATAATACTTCTTGCATCAATTTAGATTTATAGCTAGATAATCTAATTAAAAGGTGATTATATAACAAAAATTAAAAAAATGTTCACTGATGAAGATGATTTACCAGTATTTGGCGCATAGCCGTATATTGAGCTGGCTCCTTTCGAAACTAAAGAAAGTAAATTAGACTTACTAATATTACTTACACTTTATGGTGAAAGACGAGTGACTCCTTCTGCTTCAATTCCCTTTGTTATCTTCCAACTACCCAAAGTTGTAAGCTAACTCAAAGTTGAACCTGTAAGACCTCATCGTATTGCCCTGAAGCAACAGTCAATCTAATTTGTTAGTGTTTTATTCAACTAACGGTGTAGGGTTAGTTGAACAAGCGTAAATAATTCTATAGACCTTATTTGGATAGAATTGGTAAGATTATCAGAACATAACCCAAAAAATATTCAGTATAATTTTATCCTAATTTCCAATACTAAATTTGTATAAAAAATAAGGAAGGATGTTTTTATTAGTGAGATTTCTTACATGGGGTGTAATTGGTGCTATTATTTTGAGTGTAGTTAAAGTATTGCAAAATGGTACTCTTCAACAACTGACAAAAAATATTTCAAACAAATTAAATCTACAGAATGCTCAACAAATGATGTAGCCAATGCAAAAGACACAATCCTCGCAGCAAAAGTTTCAGCCTTTACAACAAATGAACCAATCTTCACAACAAATGAATCAATCATTACAAAATACAGCCATTAACTCTTCATCGAGTAATTCATCGAAATAATAATGTAAACAAATAAATAATTGCTATGATTTAGAGGAATTAGGTGGAAAAGTTTTTTGAAAATGAAAACTTTTCCTCGAATTCACCATAAGTAGGGGAAAGACATTCAATGGACCAAATAAAAAATTTAAAATCGTTGAAAGAACTATTTAAATTTTCAGCTGATGTGATGTTTCAATCATATAACTTTTTTCAATATAAAGTACATTTTATTACATGTGATTCAATGATTGACGAACAGTTATTAAATGGTGTTGTTGTTACTAGAATTCAATCCTTATTATATGGTTTATCTACTGAATTATTAGAAATAAAAATAATGAACGATTTGCATTTACCTAATCTGAAAAAAGTAAAAAAAAAATCTGATGCTATTACACTGGTTTATACAGGGAATGTACTATTGTATTTTGAAGAAGAAAACATACTATTCTCAAGTGATATTTCAAAAAAACCAAATCGAAATCCTGAAGAAACCCTAATCGAATCAGTTTTAAAAGGACCGAGAGACAATTTTATTGAAGATATTTTTATCAACATTGCTCTAATACGTAAAAGATTACCCACCAATTCATTTAGTGTAGAGAATTTTGAAATTGGTAGACGTTCCAAAACAAAAGTAGCGATGCTTTATATGAACGATATAACAGATAAAGAAATAGTGAATGAAATTAAGAAGGATCTAAAACAAATAGACACAGATATTGTGTTTAGTGGTGATGTATTAATGGGGGAAATGGGCAAAGTAACGAAAATTATACCTAAACATGATTATACAGGTCGTCCTGACTTTGCATTGCAAGCCTTAATGAGAGGACGAGTTATTATTTTAGTTGATGGAGTATCGTATGCCATTATTGTACCAATTAACATAACACTACTTTTTAAAACAAGTGAGGATTATGAGTATCCCATTATTGTAAGTTCTGTAGAACGTTTATTACGTTTAGTAGGTATTTTTATTAGTATGTTTTTACCGGGATTTTGGATTGCTATAACGACATTTCATCAAGAGCAACTACCTATATATTTTTTAGCGACGTTAGTAGAAGCGAGAACAGGAAATGTACTACCAGTCGTGTTGGAAATGTTTTTAATGCTATTACTGTTTGAATTGTTTTATGAAGCAAATCTTCGTCTTCCATCTATTATCGTGGGGACACTAAGTATTGTAGGCGGATTAATAATTGGTAATGCAGCAGTTAAAGTTGGCTTAACATCTGCTCCAATGCTTATAGTTTTTGCTATTTCAAGCATTTCAGGTTTTACATTAGTTAATCAATCCTTTATAGCAGGGACAGGTATTTTAAGGTTTTTAATTTTATTGGGATCTGCTATTTTTGGCCTATTCGGCTTCTTTATATCAATGTTCTTCATTTTTCTTTATTTAGCAAACGTACGGGTATACGGTGTTCCCTACTTAACTATTGTGGCAGATTTGGATTGGCCTGATTTTAAAAAATCCTTTGTGCGTCTATCTCAAAAAGGAAATAGTCAACGTCCAAAATTTTTAAAACCGCAAGATAAAACACGGACACATGAAAAGCTCTAGACATAAAAAATCTAGAACTAAAAAAATTAAGCAGTCTTTTTTCGTGATTTTTACACTTTCGAAATAGAACGTATTTGTACGGGTATATGGAACATACATTATTTTCTGTTGATAAGTCTAGTTATCATTTTGTAAAAGTAGATCAATCTAAACATATTTGTAATATTTTCTTTTAAAACTTAACTAAGTTATTATGAACCCCAATTTAGAGATACATTGGTAGTTCCAAGTTGATGTATATGGAATGAACGATTGAAAATACTTAAAGATGTAGTAAAAACAATTAAAACACTTATAGAGAAAGTTGGATTACTAAATGATTTTTCATAACACAATGCAACAGAAAGTTTTTCGAACTGTAGATTTGGATACAGGTGGTGTGATATATCGAACTCCAACAGAGATTATTACGTTAACGGAAAATAAGTTCTTGTATCACCTGTTTAGGCTTCTTATTGTAGTTGGGTTAATAAGACAATGAAACAATTTCTTACCTTAATCAGTTTACTATTGGTATTGTCTACTATTGCATGTCCTATCAAGGCGGAAATAAATACTATTCCTATCATAAAAGAAGGTCATGAGAGCATGAAACAAGAAAGAGAAACAAATTCATTAAGCAATATCAATGTTCCGAATAGACCTCCGAAGAATCCCTTTTTAGTAGATGGACTATCTGGTCTCTCTCATTGGGATCCTGCCCAGACGGATTCAACTGTGGTTCCAGCTCCTTCTGGGATCAAGAAAATTCCTAAAAAAAAGATTCAACGCATTCCTGGTGGTTTAATCAATATCTGCTATGTGAGTGGTCCGGTATATCCTACAGGAGAACAGACTATTTGGTTGGCAAACAATAATCGTATTGCCAAAGTTCTGATTGATGATAAGCAATTTAAATTAATTTCCGAGTTTAAGATTCCTGGTCAGACTTATTTATCACCCCAAGATGCTGATGCAGTAACGGATAAGTTAGATAGTTTCGAAAGTGAGAACGAGTTATTGGCTTATATCAATAAGAACTTCCCTAAATATGTGGAAGATATTGCTGTTCGTTCCGGAGTGTATCCAATGATGGATTATGAAGGGAATTTTTATACCGTTGTGAATGATAGCATTATGGTTTTTGGAGACAAGCATTCGTATGATCCATTTTCGGACATTGAATTAAAACGGAAATTTACACTGCCAAAGGAGTTATTAAATCCAAACATGAAATTGTCTGATGCATTGTTAGGATTGAATCTTACTTATGATGGCCAAGTGGTCTTTGTAACTGGAGGCGGTGTAGTTGGGGTTATTGATCGCTATTTCAAAGAACAAGTGCAGTATATTAAGCTGAGTGAGGAAACTATTTCAAACTCCTTTTCTCTTGATGAAAAAGGCGGTATTTACGTGGTATCCAGTAAATATATGCACAAATTTGTCTGGGATGGTAAGAAGCTCAGTGATAATCCAAAGGATGGGGCCTGGAAATCGGAGTATGAAGTGGGAGAAGCAGCAGGTGGTATAAAACTTGATGTGGGGTCAGGATCTACTCCGACTCTTATGGGGTTTGGTGATGACAAAGATAAACTTGTCGTCATCACGGATGGTTCCAAAGTGATGAACATTGTTGCTTTTTGGCGTGATGAAATTCCAACCGACTTTAAGCAGCAGTCTGGAACAAAGTCTCGTCGTATTGCCGGACAAATGAAAGTGAACCTCGGGCAGAATAATTTGAAAGAAGCACAGTCAGAGCAATCGGTGGCTATATTGGGGTATGGTGCTTTTGTAGTCAATAACAGTCTTCCTGATAAACTTCCGACAAAGCTTGAAAACGTTGTTGTTTCTGGGGTGACACGACCAGGGCCAAAAGGTGTAGAAAAATTTGAGTGGGATTTTAAAACGAATGAGTGGAAAAGAGCATGGGCGAATCCTGATGTGAGTTCTCCATCGGTAGTACCTATGGTAAGTGCGGGTAGTAATCAAGCTTATTTCAATGGTTATGTTGATGGGGCTTGGGAGATTACTGGACTCGACTGGGATACAGGAAAGGTTAAAACGCGCCTAATTTTAGGGGACAGTCAAGCATATAATGGAGCTTATTCCTTGATTCAGGTTTTGCCAGATGGTGATATTGTTTACGGGGGTTTAACTGGATATCTGAGAATCGATGCCAAATAAATAAAATAAAAAAAATTTGTGGAGTTGTTTATTTAATAAGTAAATAAAAAGGTTTACTTCTTGTTATAAAAGGGGTAAGCCTTTTTGTTACTACTGATAATGATGGATTATGTTACTCGATATAACCAGTAGCGAAAGAATTAGTAATTGATCATTCAATGGTAAGACATTGGGTCTCAGACAAGAGACTACTAAAATGCCACAGTAGAAGAATTTTATTGCTCTTTGTAATATGGTTACTAACCAACAACACTTGGAAGAGTTTCAAAGTAACCAATGGCTTTACAAAGTTTGGTTATAAGTGAAATGAAAAATTCCTAAAATCCATTAGATTCTTAGGGGTGAGATGACTTCTTATTGAATTTTTATATTATTTTGACTATTAGGGTTGTGAAGAAATGCACTTAAACTAACGGGGCAGTTTAGCGGCCAAGGAAATTGCTTTTATTTGTAGAAGTCATGTAGGAGGGATTGGTGTAATGGATAATAATATTTTGATGTTCACAATACTAATTTTATTTCAGTTGGCAGTCGTTAGTATAGTTTTGGCTATTTTTTCCTCAGTCTTTGTGAAAAGCAGAAAGAAAGGACTTGTGTTTTTAACAATCTATATTTTACTAAGTATATACAGCCTTTATGATGTATATAAATACTCTGCGATATTGGGTAGTATGTTAATAATCTACATTAGCTTAGGAGTAGTTACTTATTTTGTTATTAAAGAGACTCTCAAATGGAACAGAAATTTAGATTCTTCAACTCCCATGAAAGATTTTAATCATCTTTCATTTTCTGTGGTGTGGCGCTGGTTTTTGCGCTACATGGGTGGCTAACGGGTGCTTTAGTCAAGTGGGAGCAAAGTCTTTTAAGACATTGCTCCTTTTACATTTAAAAGTACTTCTAATAATACTCTTTCCTTAGCCTCCCGCTTAATTGAGCGTAGATCCTAGTTGTTTCGCTTTTCTCATGCCACATAAGACTTTGTATGACATTGTTCAACAAATGCGTTGCATAGCTGTGTCTAAGTTGATGTGGATGAATTTCTTTATTGATTTCAGCAAGATTTGATATCCGCTTGATGATGTATCGCATTTGGGCAACACTCATTTTATGTGGCTGCCTTACTGTCACGAAGATGGCAGGATTATTGTCAGTACGGCTTTCAATATAACGTTTAAGCCATATGTCACAACGCGTATTAAAATAAACCTCCCTTTCCTTATCACCTTTTCCTCTAACGATTGCGGATTGATTGGACCAATTAATATGGTTCTTTTCTAAGGCAACTATTTCTCCAATTCGGCAACCAGTAGAAAACATGAATTCGAAAATTGCTGATATTCCACTAATGGGGTGCAAGAGTTAAACAAGATGTTGCTGCGGCAGCATCTTTTTTCTTATTGAGCTAACGGTGTAGGTTTATTGAATAAAAAGTAACAAGATACGAACGTTATAGGTTATTTGAATAAGCTATTGTAAACTTTATTGGCTCAAGCTAAAATTATAAAGCTATTAAAAAGGTAGATCCAATGATGAGTGTACTATCTTTGAATGCAGGGGTTATTTGTATAGTTATTATATTGTGTATTTACATACCTGAGATGAGAAAGCCGAGTCTGTTAAGGAAAAGTGAATGGAATTTTTTGATTTTGTTATAGACCCTTTATAGGATTATCAAATATGTTTTATTTGCTATATGGTTTATTAAGTATGCTCAAATTTACTTGGAGTATTTATCTAACAGGTGCCTTAGTAGAATATCCTTGAGCTGTTTTGAGTTTGGAAGAGGAAATTAGATTTATTGAAACACATTAAATAAAGATTCTAGGGAGTGTTGTGATTGGGAGGATATTTATTTGTATTATTTGTAGGATTGGTAGCCGGGGTTGTAAGCGGCGTTATTGGGACAGGATCATCTATCATGTTATTGCCTGTTCTGGTCTTTACATTTGGTCCAAAGCAAGCCGTACCCATCATGGCAGTTGCTGCTATAATGGCGAATATTTCGAGGGTTATTGCCTGGTGGCGTGAAATAAATTGGAAAGCTTTTGCTGCATACTCCGTTACAGGTGTACCTGCCGCAGCGATGGGTGCCGGTACTTTGTGGGTATTGCCAGAGCAAATGGTCAATATCGGACTCGGCATTTTTTTTCTGGCTATGATTCCTTTAAGGCATTGGCTCGATGCAAAAAAAATACATATTCGCTTATGGCAGCTTTCCATTGCTGGTGGATTTATCGGATATTTGACGGGTATCGTTCTTTCGACCGGTCCTCTAAGTGTCCCGGCATTTACTTCCTATGGGTTGATGAAAGGAGCATTTCTTTCTACGGAAGCTGTTAGCTCACTTGTACTTTATATTAGCAAGGTTGTGACTTTCCAAGAGCTCGGAGCACTTCCGATAGAATCGATTTTACAGGGAGTTATCATAGGTACCTCACTCATGCTTGGCACGTTCGTTGCCAAGAGAGTGGTGCAACGTATGAGTATTGTCTCATTCCGATATGTCTTGGATGTTCTCCTCTTGTGTTCCGGACTTTCGATGCTGTGGACCGCATTCACTCTGTAGTTCAACATAGAGCGACACGCTGTTAAAAAGTAATGTTTATATGAGTATCTTATTTATCTAAACGAAAATTAATTTAAAACGAACTAAGAACTCTATTTTATTGATTACAATAGTTATTTTTAACTCTTTGGAAAAACAGGGACTCCAGTTTAACAAGAAAGAAGAAACAGCAGCCGGATAATATTCAACTACCAAGTGCTTTAATTTGAAGAAGATAGCAAAACCAGAAGCAACAATTTTTTGAGAAAACAGCCTATTAAATTAACGGAGCAGCATAGCAGGCCTCTGCCTTATGAATAGACCGAACGAAGGAATGTAAGCGCGAATGACGCTAAGAGACATGGGAGGGTACGTCGTCATAAGTATCGCAGAGATCCATTGTGCATCACATAGTGGATAAAAAAGCTAATGATTTCCATTAGTTTTAGCGAAGCGTACAGCTAACTTGTAAAATAAAACAATAAATTCAAAACACTGTTTGTAAATGAAGTGAAAAATTATTTTTTCTTCATCACGAAATGATGGAAACCGTTCATGCATCAATGTTTATAGAGGGAGTATAGTTTTATACTTATTTAAAAGATATAAGGGGGAAAAGGCATGCAAATACTATTAATTCGCCACGGAGAATCTGAAGCAGATATTTTAAACGTACATGAAGGAAGAGCTGATTTTGAATTAACGGAAAGAGGTAGAAAGCAAGTGGGAAGTTTATCACAAAAAGTAAAAAATGATTTCCCACCAGATTTTATATGGGCAAGTACGTTAAAAAGAGCACGTGAAACTGCTGAAATATTAGGAGAAACTATTGGATGCCCAGTGCAATTGGAAGAAGAATTAATGGAGTTTAATAATGGTGTACAAGCTGGATTATCCTTTGAAGAAGCGAAAAAGTATCCTGAGCCAAAATTTTTTCATGAAAGTTTTGAAAATGGAGAGACATTCATAGAATTTCGAATGAGAATTGAAACGATATTTTCTAAGATTGTGACAGGAAATACATATGAGCGAATAGCGATTGTTGCTCATGGTGGGGTAATTAATAATATATTACGTGCATTTTACCAAATGCCAATCAACATGGATTATTATTTTAAAATTGGAGATACAGGAATTAGTTTAATTGAACTTACTGATAAGGAAAAGGTAATTCACTTTATAAATGATACGAATCATTTAGGAAATATATAGGATAACTTTCTTGAAAAATTTTGTTCAACTTTTTAAGAAAACACACTATTTTATCAATAGAATCCCACCGTTAATTTTAAAACGGTGGGTTTTTATAACGAAAATCAACGTTTACAGGATACTTTTAATCAAATTTTATTTCAACGCTACGGGAGGACGTTTATTTGAGGACAGATATAGATAATTGGGAATCAATCACCGTAACAGAGATTTATAAGCTCTTTTCTATTATTCCAATTAAATGGGGTATTGCAGGGGGATGGGCTTTAGATTTACATTTAGGCAAACAGTCAAGGGTACATGATGATATAGATGTAATAATGCTTCGAGAGGAACAATTGACTGTCTATAATCATTTGTCAGGTGATTGGATGTTATACAAAGCAGAGAATGGGAAACTTGTTCCTTGGCAAGAAGGCGAGTTTTTAAAAACCACAAATGACATTTGGGTTACTAAAAGCAGTAGTTCTCCCTGGGCTTTTCAAATTATGTTAGTAGAGACAGAGCAACAATCCTGGATGTACAGGAGAGAAAAATCTATTCGAAGAAGGTTAGAGGATATGTTTTTAAGAACAGATGATGAGATACCTTACCTGAGACCCGAGATTCAACTCCTTTATAAAGGTGGTAGCTCAAAGGTTAGAGAAAAAGATTTTCAAGATTTACAAATTATGCTTCCATATTTACTGCCTGAACAAAGGGATTGGTTAAAAATGACTTTGAAAAGACAATTTCCAACTGGTCATTCGTGGCTTGATTATATCTAAGTGTGAAATATGATTCAAAACATAAATTGTACCAAATGTTAAGTGAACTGTGTGGTAACAAACAACAAGATATAAAGATACTTTAATGTAAACTTGAGAGATTTAGTAAATAAGGTATTCCACTACTTAACTCTAAGGAGATATAAAATTGTACCAACTAATAAAAGAAGCACTTGAACCATACTCATTAGGGAACAAATCACTAATTATAGAAAAAGAGCTACACATAGGAAGTTGGAATAATGACCTACATTATAAAATAGTTGCTGATGGAAAAAAAATTTCTGCAAGGTTCATTAAATCGGAGCGTTCCCCCAACACTGTATTTGGAGAAATCACAAATAATATTTTATTTGAACAAACCAAATTTTGCCGATTTCTTATAAATAATCAAGTTCCGTTTATGCATTTATTCCCCGTTTCAGAAGATTTACCGTTTACAACTATTGAAATAGAAAATGAAAGTTATCGTTTTATACTATTTGAATGGATTGAAGGAGAACATATTACTCATTGTGATGAGTACATTGCAGAGGAATTTGGTAAAATGGGATATTTCAAGTTTATATAAAAGTTCTGCCTTTCCGAAACAATCTCAACTTGTTGGCTACTCCCAATTTGTTGATAATCTCCGAAATACGGTTGAGACATCTTACATATCATTAGAAAATTTGAAAATGGTAGATGAGTATCTTGAAACAACCGAATATCATATAGAAAATGCCAAAACGAAGCAATTTGATTTTATTATACAATCAGATTTAAATCCACTTAATATTATCTGGGATGAGAATAGAAAAATAAAAGGGATTGTTGACTTTGAATCAATTGGCTACAGTGATAGGATAGAGGGTTTAGCTTGGCTTATCAAATGGTATTCCAGAACAAATGGAATAACTTCAACTGAAATGTCTCCCATTGTCGCTAATGCCTTGATAAAAGGTTACAAAATAAATGATTTTCTTTGTGAAAATGATTTTTACCGTCTATCTTCACTAATATGGTTATCTGGTTGCATAAATTGGAATTTCGTAAGAAATACAATTAGAGTTTTAGAAACTAATAATGAAGAACTATTAAAAAATCATCTGGATGCTTATAAACAGCGTGGTGAAAGATTATTGCAATTAATTCCGAATAAATAGGATTATTGAAAAAATAATAAGGTGGAAAGTACTTGAGATATACAGAAAGAACGTTAAGAATTCTAAAATATGCAGAAACAGAAGCTGAAAGGACAATCGTTATAAGCAAATTGGTGAAAATGTTTGGCATAATGAATAAAAATATTGGATTTCTTGTTGAACTAACGGGGCAGGATTGTTGAAGAAGGAATGAATATTTATAATAGTGATTTATTGAAGAATAAGGAAGTGGAAATAACAATGAACTACATAATAAGATTAGCGAATGAAAACGACTTATCGGGTTTATGTGATATTAGAAATAATAAAGATTTATTCATGAATTATTTAAAGCAATTTGAAAAAAGGGAAGTATATTTGGCAATCGCTGAACAAGACTCACTTATATTGGGTTTTGGAGTTCTTAAATTAAAGGGCACTTTGCTTCCTAAATTAAGTGACTTATATGTAAAAGAGGATTATCGGGGTAATGGTATAGGTTCAGATTTAATTAGGTATAGAGAAAATATTGCAAAGAGTTTAGGTTATTCTGAGATATTTGTGAGTGTTGACCTAATAGAAAATCCCAAAATGATAAAGTTAATTAGCAAACACGGTTACGAAACTACCTCCAACTCATATTTAAAAAAAGCTATATTTTATAATGATGATGGTACGACCTATAATAAAACCTACACAAGAATTGATTTAAAGAAGTTGTTGAACTAACGTGGGGCTTTAATTGAAGATCATTGAGTTGCATATGCAGCTCTTTTTTTCTTATTGAACTAACGGAGCATTTAGTGGAAAAGGTACTAAGAAATATATAGTAAAATTAAAATAAAAAATACGGGGGAAGTAATGGGTAATTCTATAAATTATAAAATGTGGACTGTTTGCATGATTCAAAAAGAAGACAAGGTTTTACTACTTGATAGACAACACGATAAGTTCAAAGGGTTTATTCCACCTGGTGGCAAAGTTGAATTTCCTGAGAGTATCGTAGAAAGTGCAATTAGAGAAGTAAAAGAAGAAACTGGTTTAGAAGTAAGTAACCTTATTTTTAAAGGTCTCTATGAATATGTAAATCCAGTTGCTATGGATAGATATATGATTTTTAACTACATCACAAAAGATTTCAAAGGAGAATTACTTGAAGATGCACCAGAAGGAAAGGCAGTTTGGGTAAATATAAAGGAAGCAGATAACCTTCCGATGCAGCAATCTATTCGAAGAAGATTCCCTTTATTCTTTAAAGAGGGGACATTTGAAATACAAGTTGAATGGAATCATGCAGAAAATAAAGAGGGAAAAGTTACTATAAAGAAGACTTAACTAACGGGTGTGACTGTTCAATTGAACCGTAGCTTTTCACTAATGCCAAGGTTAGTTCGATACATATATAAGCAGGTTGGTTGAAGAAAGGTCAAATTTATTTTAAGGTTATTTTTGGGAGGAGATAAGCAATGAGGGCACCTTATCAAGTTTTGGTATTTCCTTATATAATCACTGACAATTCTATTGAATATGCAATTTTTAAGAGAAGTGATTATGGATATTGGCAGGGATTAGCTGGTGGTGGAGAAGAGGGTGAGACTCCTATCGAATCAGCTAAACGAGAAGCATTTGAAGAGGCTGGTATTACAAGAGATTATCCATATATTGAATTAGATTCTATGTCTTCACTACCAGTAGAAGATGTAGTTGGGAAATTCCTTTGGGGAGAAGACGTTTATGTATTAAAAGAATTTTCTTTTGGTGTTAAAGTTCCTACAAAAGATATATCTTTATCAAAAGAGCACCTCAACTACAAATGGTTATGTTTTGAAGAGGCAGTAACGCTTTTGAAATGGGATAGCAATAAAACGGCGTTATGGGAATTGAACAAAAGGTTATTAAATCGGATTAACACCAAGCAAAAGTTTGTATAAAAAAATATTTAAGCTAACGGGGCAGTTTAGTTGAAGAGTGTTGTTTAACTTGTTGTTAAATACTCTGGCCATTTAATGGAGGCAGCGTGCTAATATTAGTTGTAGGGGGTGTGGACTTGAAAAAGACTTTTATAATATTAATAGGACTACTTATAATAGGCGTTGGATTCATAGTATTTTTCAATGGTAATCAGAAGCAAGAAGACCCAAAAATACTTTCACAATTA
Organism: Lysinibacillus sp. NPDC092081; assembly: GCF_044755845.1. Classification (NCBI taxonomy): domain Bacteria; kingdom Bacillati; phylum Bacillota; class Bacilli; order Caryophanales; family Bacillaceae; genus Lysinibacillus; species Lysinibacillus sp. NPDC092081. The sequence goes on along the minus strand of NZ_JBIVRU010000023.1, from coordinate 1,054 downwards.
GAGGACAAAGGAAATGTTAATGGCAAAAGGGAATTCCTTTTCAGTCTTACTAATGTTGGGGAAAACAAGGCAGAGTTGGAATTCCCCACTTGGTTAGAATACAATTGGTCAATCGGTGATTTAGATAACAAAGAGATACCTTCTGAAGAAATAATAGTGGAAAACATAGATTTAAATGAAAACGCCAATGAGGGTAGAATATTGGTATTAGAACCTAATGAGAAAATTGAATATAGATTATTGATAAGTAAAATTCCAAAAGGAAACTATGAAATCGCTATTGACTCGTCATCGGGGTATGGTAGCACTCATAGTCAAGAATTTACAATTGAAAAGTAGTTTTCACTAATTCAGCAAATCGGGCGCGATTGTTGAAGAAGCGTCGCTGTCCTTATTAAACTAACGGGGTGCTTTACTTGAAGATCATTGAGTTGCATATGCAGCTCTTTTTTTATTGAACTAACGGGGCAGTTTAGTTGAATAAGAAAACAGAATCCAAAAGCAGGTTAGTTGAAGAAGGATTAGAATAGAAGAACAAAATTAAATAAGAGTTTTATAAAAAATTAGGTCTTATACTTTATAAAAGATAATAGAGCAGTTTTATTGAATTAAAGAAGAAGAGAGTTGGATTGGTTATAGGTAGGAAAGGATCAGAAATCCCTTACCACGCTTCATAAAAACATATTGCATTTAATGTTGATTAAGAGGATTTAAAGAAAGCTAAAATATCGTTAAAATAGCATGGAATCATTGCAAAAATAGGAGAACGCTCAATGTATAAAAAGATTGAGCGTAGTATTTTGATCCTAAAAAGGAATTATTTAACCTGTATTCACTTAAGACAATAATAGAATTTCTATTACCCTTCTTTTTTTAGATTCAAGAAATTACTAATTACCTTTACATATTCATTTTTTGGATATTTCTTATATAAATCGCTGGATAATCGAATCGGGTCGCCAAAAAAGTATCGCTCATACTGGGTTTGTCTTGTTCCAAATGAACTCATCGTTAGATCCCAAGCTAAACGAAATATTTTTACTCGTTCCTCTGC